>NZ_BGJX01000023.1 GCF_009811655.1 Methylosinus sp. Ce-a6
GCCGTCGTCTCGGCCAGAGCCTCGAAGTCGCGTCCGCTCGCGTCCATCGCAATCCCCCAAAGATCGAATCAGAGGATGCCGAGAGATTCAGCTCAGACGCGTCTTGTCACCTATTTCTTCACCCGATCGCCCTGGCACAGGGCGTGGACGATCTATCTTTTCGCCGCCGGCTGCGCTAATCCCTCGGCCCATGTGCGACGGCGTCACGAATAGGCGGCCCGGCGCGCGAATTCATGTACTCCGGCTCCGCCGGCCCGCGGATTTCCGCCCTTGAGCGTCACGACCCCCGATGATCCCGATATCCGCCGCCGGCGCATCAAAATTCGCGCCTGGCGCCGCGGCATGCGTGAGATGGACATTCTGATGGGCCGATTCGTCGACGCCGAGATCGACGCTTTGCCCGAGGCCGAGCTCGACGATCTCGAAACGCTGTTGGACGCCCCGGACGACGAGGTCTTTCGCTGGCTGTCGCGCGCCGAGCCGGTCCCCGAAGCCTATGACACGCCCCTTTTCCGCCGGATCGCGGCTTTCCACACGCATGAGAAGCCGCTCGATCTTTAAAGAGCATGTTCTTCGAGGAGCGCGAAGCGGTTTTCGAAAAAAGAACATGCGAGTTCAAATAGCTATCGAGCGCATTCGGACATGATTCGTCCGAATGCGCTCTAAACAGCCCGACAGGATCATGACCGATCTTCGATCCGCCGTCGCCCGCCTCGAAAAGGGCGACAAGCTCCGCTTCGTCAACGTCCCGGACGGTTTCGACGCCTTCGTCGCCGCCGATCTCACGCGCGCGCTGGCGCGCGCCGCGGAAGGGCGGCCGGCGGTCTTCGTCCATGTGGCGCGGGACGCCCAGCGCTCGGCCGCCTTTCGCGAGGCGCTGCGATTCGCCGCTCCGGAAGTGGAGGCGCTGGATTTCCCCGGCTGGGACTGCCAGCCCTATGATCGCGTCTCGCCCAACGCCGCCATTTCCGCCCGCCGCATGACGGCGCTGGCGCGGCTCGCCCGCTCCAAATCCTCGGCCGAGCGGCCGCGCGTCGTCGTCGCCACGGTGGATTGCCTGCTGCAGCGCGTTCCGCCGCTGGAGAGCGTCGCCGCCGACACTTTTTCCGCCGCGCCGGGCAATGTCGTGCATCTCGACGAGCTCGCCCTCTGGCTGGAGACGAACGGCTTTCTGCGCTCCTCCACCGTGCGCGAGACCGGCGAATACGCCCAGCGCGGCGGCATCGTCGATCTCTATGCGCCGGGAATGCCGGGGCCGATCCGCCTCGACTTCTTCGGCGACACGCTCGAATCGATCCGCAGCTTCGATCCGGAGAGCCAGCGCACCACCGGACAGCTGCGCTCGCTCGATCTCGTGCCGATGAGCGAGCTGCGCCTCACCAGCGACACGATGCGGCGCTTCCGCCAGGCCTACACCACACGCTTCGGCGGGCAGACGCGCGGCGACGCGCTCTATGAGGCGATCAGCGAGGGCCGCCGCCATCAGGGCGCGGAACATTGGCTGCCGCTCTTCTACCTCCGCATGGGCAGCGTCTTCGATTATGTCGGCGAGGCGCCGCTGCTGCTCGATCCGCTGGTGGAAGAGGCCGCCGGCGAGCGGCTGGCGCAGATCGCCGATTATTACGACGCGCGCAAATTCGCCTATGACGCGAACCCGGCCGAATCCAACTACAAGCCGCTGCCGCCCGAAGAGCTCTATCTCACGCTCGACGAATGGCGCGGCAAGCTCGCGGCGCGCAGCCTGGCGACCTTCTCGCCCTTCGCCGCGCCGGAGAACGCCGGCAAGGAGACGATCGATTGCGCCGCCCGCGCCGGCCGCGATTTCGCGCCCGAGCGCAACAATGAAGAGGCCAATGTCTTCGAGGCCGCCGTCGCCCATGTGAAGGCGCTGCGCGCCGCCGGCAGAAATGTCGTCGTCGCCGGCTGGTCGGACGGCTCCTGCGAGCGTCTCGGCAGCGTGCTCGCCGAGCACGGCCTGCGCGATTTGAAGACGGTCCCCTCTCTGCCGGCCGCGCTGGCGCTCGGCAAAGGCGCGGCGGCGCTCGCCGTGCTCGGCGTGGAGCATGGCTTCGAGACGGACGGGCTCGCCATCATCGGCGAGCAGGACATTCTCGGCGACCGCATGGTGCGTCGCCGGCGTAAAACCAAGCATACGGAAAATCTGCTCGGCGAGGTGGCGGCGCTTTCGGCCGGCGATCTCGTCGTGCATGTCGATCACGGCATCGGCCGCTTCATCGGCCTCGAGACGATCACCGCCGCCGGCGCGCCGCACGACTGCCTCGAGATTCACTATGCCGGCGGCGACAAGCTCTATCTGCCGGTCGAGAATATCGAGCTTCTGACCCGCTACGGCTCCGAGGATACGGAGGCGGTTCTCGACAAGCTCGGCGGCGTCGGCTGGCAGGCGCGCAAGGCGCGGATGAAGAACCGCATTCGCGAAATGGCCAAGGGCCTCATCGCGATCGCGGCGCAGCGCAGCCTTCGTCAGGCGACCAAGCTCGTCCCGCCGGAAGGGCTCTACGACGAATTCTGCGCGCGTTTTCCTTACGACGAGACGGAGGATCAGGCCGTGGCGATCGAGGCCGTGCTCGACGATCTCGCCTCGGGGCGTCCGATGGATCGGCTCGTCTGCGGCGATGTCGGCTTCGGCAAGACGGAAGTGGCGCTGCGCGCCGCCTTTTGCACGGCCATCAACGGCCGCCAAGTGGCCGTCGTCGTGCCGACGACCCTGCTCGCGCGCCAGCACTACAAGACTTTTTCCACGCGCTTCGCCGGCCTGCCGATTCGCATCGCGCAATTGTCGCGCATGACTCACGCGTCCGACATGCGCCTCGCCAAGGCCGGCATTGCGGACGGAACGGTCGACATCGCCGTCGGCACGCACGCCGTGCTCGGCAAGGCGATCTCCTTCAAGGATCTCGGCCTCGTCATCATCGACGAGGAGCAGCATTTCGGCGTCGGCCATAAGGAGCGCTTGAAGGAGCTGCGCGCCGAAGTGCATGTGCTGACGCTCTCGGCGACGCCCATTCCGCGCACCTTGCAGCTCGCCATGACCGGCGTGCGCGAATTGTCGCTCATCGCCACCGCGCCGGTCGATCGCCTCGCCGTGCGCAGCTTCGTTTCTCCCTTCGATCCGCTCATCGTGCGCGAGGCGCTGCTGCGCGAGCGCTATCGCGGCGGCCAGGCCTTCTTCGTCTGCCCGCGCATAGAAGACCTCGAGGACGCCGCCGCCTTTCTGCGCGAGGCCGTGCCGGAGGCGAAATTCGTCATGGCGCATGGGCAGATGGCCGCCGGCGATCTCGAAGAGCGCATGACCGCTTTCTACGAGGGGAAATTCGACATTCTGCTCTCGACGACGATCGTCGAATCCGGCCTCGACATTCCGACGGCCAACACGCTCATCGTCTGGCGCGCCGACATGTTCGGCCTCGCGCAGCTCTATCAGCTGCGCGGGCGCGTCGGCCGCTCCAAGACGCGCGCCTATGCGCTCTTCACCACGCCGGCCAATAAGACCATCACGCCGCAGGCGCAAAAGCGCCTCGAAGTGCTGCAGAGCCTCGACACGCTCGGCGCCGGATTCCAGCTCGCGAGTCACGATCTCGACATTCGCGGCGCCGGCAATCTCTTGGGCGAGGAGCAGTCCGGCCATATCAAGGAGGTCGGCTACGAGCTCTATCAGCAGATGCTGGGCGATGCGATCACTCTGCTGAAGGCCGGCATAGAGGAGCCGGAGGAGGAGGCCTGGTCGCCGACCATCGCCATTGGCGCGCCGGTGACGATACCGGAAGACTATGTGCAGGATCTCACGCTGCGCTTGCAGCTCTATCGCCGCCTCTCGACGCTGGAGACGGATCAGGACATCGAATCCTTCGCGGCGGAATTGATCGACCGCTTCGGCCCGACGCCGCCGGAGGTGGAGCTGCTCTTGAAGATCGTGGCGATCAAGGCGCTCTGCCGCAAGGCGCATGTGGAAAAGGTGGAGGCGGGGCCCAAGGGCGTCATCGTCGCCTTCCGCGACGGCAGTTTCGCCGATCCGGCCGGGCTCGCGCGCTTCGTCATGGAGCAGGGCTCGCAGGCCAAGGTGCGGCCGGACATGCGAATCGTCTTCATTCGCGATTTCGCCGATATGAAGAGCCGCCTCGACGGCGCGCGGCGAATATTGCGCACGCTGGCGTCGATCGCGGAGAAGAAAAAGGCGGCGTGAGGGGGCGTCTTTGCGCGCCGCGCGCGGAGACTCTGGACCGCGCGCGCACTGCGCAATCGAAGATGTCAGGAAGGACAAGTCCATTGCATTCGACGAATGAGATCGACAAGCCCTCCGGCCTCCTCGGCGCCTGGCGCGCGGCGCCGCTCTATATGCGCATCGCCGTCGCCGTGGCTTTGGGCGTCGGCGCCGGCCTCGCGCTGGGCGATGCGGCGCATATCCTGGAGACGCCGGCCAAGCTCGTCCTGCGTCTGCTCGGCGCGCTGGCGCCGCCGCTGATCCTGCTCGCCATCGTGCAGGCGCTCATGCGCGCGCATCTCGGCGGCGGGCAGGCGTTGCGTCTCTTCACTCTGCTCATCACCAATACGCTCGTCGCGATCGTCATCGGCCTCGCCGTCGCCAATCTGCTGCAACCCGGCGCCTGGACGACGGCCGCGCCCGGCGCCCCGGCGGCGAAGCCCGTGGGCGGCGCCGATCCGTTGACGCAATTCCTCGACAGCGTGCCGAAGAGCATTCTCGGGCCTTTCGGCGACAATGGCGCGGTGATGGGCGTCATCTTCATCGCGGTCGCCTTCGGCGTCGCGCTGCGCGGGCTTCGGACGCATGAGGTGCGCACGGTGGAGGATCTCGTGCATGTGGCGCTGACGAGCCTCATCACCATTCTGCATTGGATCATCGACGTCGTGCCCTTCGCCGTCTTCGGCCTCATCGCCAGCATCGTCGGCGTGAAGGGCTTTCACGATTTTCTGGCGCTCGGCGGTTTCTTCGTCGCCGTGCTGACGGCGCTGGCGCTGCAATTTCTCTATTACGCGCTGCGCATAAGGCTCGGCTCATGGGCGCGTCCGCTGCATGTGGTCGGCGGCGTGCGCGACGCGCTGCTCATGGCCTTTTCGACCGGCAGCTCCACGGCGACCATGCCTTTGACCTATGAGCTTCTGCGCGACAAGGTTCGGCTGCGCGAGCAATCGGCGAGCATGGGCGCGCTGGTCGGCTCCAATTTCAACAATGACGGCACGGCGCTCTATGAGGCGATGGCGGCATTGTTCGTCGCGCAATTGCTGGGGCTGCAATTGACACTGGGGCAGCAATTCCTGGTGACGCTGACCTCGGTCGTCGCCTCGGTCGGCGCGGCCGGCATTCCGGAGGCCGGCCTCGTGACCATGACCATGGTGTTCCGCGCCGTCGCGCTGCCGACCGATTACATCGCGCTGCTGCTGACGATCGACTGGCTCTTGGACCGCTGCCGCACGGCGATCAATGTGATGGGCGATGTGACGGTGAGCTGTCTGTTGGATGGGAAGGTGAGGGAGGGGTGATCATCTCCGTCATCGAGCGACATTTCCTTCTTTAACAGGAATGGCCTCCGGTCTCTCTCGTTGCGCTCGTCGGCGCCGGGTGAGAAAGAAGTTGCTCGATAGCGGCAGTTTGAAGGGCCAACCATAATGACGAGTGATTTCCTTATAGACATAACTGATTCCGACCGTCAGATCGTGAATGTGGTCTTCAAGCTTTTTGCGATCGAGACCGCTGTCTACATGCATCCCGTGAATGAGCTCGTGCCGGCGAGTGACAAGGTCTTCCAGCCGATCGAGCAGATTAACCTTGCGTCGGCGATATGGCCTCTTGAGCGGTGCCAGGACGTCGAGTTTCTGATCAATCTCGGCAAAATGGCGGCCGACCGCGGCCAGCCGCTGGAAAGAAAGAAGCTCCGCTGCCGCCTGCTCGACAGTCAGCGTGCCGGTTGAGATTTGGACGAGTTGTTCGCCGGATAAACGAACGCCTTTTAAAATTTTTTGCTTGTGCTCGGCATAGGTAAGAAGTGCGACGTAGCTGCTTTTAAAGTAATCCTCCATCGCGCTGATGAGGTAGGTCATCAGGACGTTGCTGACGAATACGTCGGGATTGAGTTCGCGCAATTGAGGCCAAATCTTCTCTACCGAGCCGAGAGGATTGCTGTCTCGCGGGACTAAGTCTGAGTGAAGGTAGCAATTTACCCGTGTGAGATTCCAGTCAAGCCGCTCCATGGCTAGGTGACAGCCCGAGGCCGCCGGGGGAATAGGTGGTCCTGGGGCATATCCCTCGCCATTGCCGCCGTCTCTCACGGCGGCACCCCCAAAACGGCGCCTAAACTCGCGAACTGTGCGGTTTTGCATCTCGAAATCATAATAGCTACGACCGATCTGCGTCCGTGTGTGGACGTAGACGACGCCCTTCTCTTCGCTTGTGCCTATAGACAGTTCGATAGTCCTCCACGATCTATAGTCTTTCTCGTCGAAATAGATCATTGAGAGAACTTCGGAGATGCCAAGATGGGCGTAGTTGCCTGCGCGCTTATACCCGAGCAATTTGGCAAATTCCGCTGCGTGGCGCTTGCTAACGCCCTTTGACAAATAGTTCGTCGTCTCGTAGCTCATGAATCCTGCTCTTGCCCGGCCCGATTTCTGGATACTCAAGCAAATGCAGGCACCTTACCACGCCGAAGGTGATCGGCACGCGGTGCGTCGCTCCAACTCCCTTCTCACCCATGCACCCCCGGCGCCTCCCGCCCAGTGCGCGCGACATATTCCGTATACCCCCCGCCGAACTGATGCACGCCCTCCGGCGTCACCTCCAGCACGCGATTGGAGAGCGCCGCCAGAAAACGCCGGTCGTGGGAGACGAACAGCATCGCGCCCTCGTAGGACGCGAGCGCTTCGACCAGCATCTCCTTGGTGCCGAGATCGAGATGGTTGGTCGGCTCGTCCAGCACCAAAAAGTTCGGCGGGTCGTAGAGCATTTTCGCCATCACCAGCCGCGCCTTCTCGCCGCCGGAGAGCACGCGGCATTTTTTCTCCACATCGTCGCCGGAAAAGCCGAAGCAGCCGGCGAGCGTGCGCAGCGAGCCCTGCCCGGCCTGCGGAAAAGCGTCCTCCAGAGCTTCGAAGACGCTGTGCTCGCCGTTCAGCAGCTCCATTGCGTGCTGCGCGAAATAGCCCATCTTCACATTGGCGCCGAGCGCCGCCGCGCCTTCGTCCGGCTGCGCGGCGCCGGCGATGAGCTTCAACAGCGTCGATTTGCCGGCGCCATTGACGCCCATCACGCACCAGCGCTCCTTGCGCCGCACCTGAAAATCCAGCCCCTCATAGATGCTGCGCGAGCCATAGCGCTTGGAGACGCGCGACAGCGTCGCCACCTCCTCGCCGGAGCGCGGCGCCGGCGCGAATTCGAAAGCGACCGATTGGCGCCGGCGCGGCGGCTCGACGCGCTCGATCTTGTCGAGCTTCTTCACGCGGCTCTGCACCTGCGCGGCGTGGGAGGCGCGCGCCTTGAAGCGCTCGATGAATTTGATCTCCTTGGCGAGCATCGCCTGCTGGCGCTCGAATTGCGCCTGCTGCTGCAATTCGTTCTGCGCGCGCTGGCGCTCGTAGAATTCATAATCGCCGGAATAGGAATTGAGCGCGCCGCCGTCGATCTCGATGATCTTGCCGACGATGCGATTCATGAATTCGCGATCATGCGAGGTCATCAGCAGCGCGCCGGGATAGCCCTTCAAGAACTCCTCGAGCCAGATGAGGCTTTCGATGTCGAGATGGTTGCTCGGCTCGTCGAGCAGCATGGCGTCCGGGCGCATCAGAAGAATGCGCGCCAGCGCGACGCGCATCTTCCAGCCGCCGGAGAGCGCGCCCACGTCGCCGTCCATCATATCCTGGGAGAAGCCGAGGCCGGCGAGCACCTCGCGCGCGCGGCCATCCAGCGCATAGCCATCGAGCTCCTCGAAACGCGCCTGCGCCTCGCCATAGCGCTCGAGGATGTCGTCGAAATTCTCCGCCTGATCGGGATCGGCCATCGCCGCCTCGAGCTCGGCGAGCTCGGCGGCGACGGCGCTCACGGGACCGGCGCCGTCCATCACCTCGGCGACGGCGCTGCGGCCGGCCATCTCGCCGACATCCTGGTTGAAATAGCCGATGGTGACGCCGCGATCGATCGACACCTGCCCCTCGTCGGGCCGCTCCTGGCCCGCGATCATGCGGAACAGCGTCGTCTTGCCGGCGCCATTGGGGCCGACGAGGCCGACCTTCTCGCCGGAAAGGAGCGCCGCGGAGGCTTCGATGAAGAGGAGCTGCTGGCCGTTCTGCTTGCTGATGGTCTCGAGGCGTATCATGTCCGCGCGCTTATCGGTGAATTGCGCGAGTCTTATGGCATGGGCGGAGCAATTCTCGAAGCCCCCCGGGAGGCGAGCCTTATTGCGCCTCGAGAGACCAGAGAACCTCGATCTTGGACAGGATATTCACGAGGGCGAGCAAGAAGCAGACGAAAATCGCCGCCGTCAGAGCCCAGAGCTTGGCGCGATAGGACATCTCATCGCCTCCCACGAGGGGAGGCGACGATAGCATGAAAAGCGAGACGGAAGGAGCCGGCTTACGCCACGCCCTTCTCGTTGAGGAAGGAGCCGTAGAGCTTGTCGACCTTGGGAATATGGTCCGTCAGCCAGCCGACGAGAAAGGCCGCCGTATCGGCCGTCACTTCCGCCTCGCCGGCGTGGAACTTCTTCTGCAGATCGAGCGCGGCGGCGACGAGCTTGTCGTGCTCCGCCTTGTGGCCGGGAAAGGCCGGATAGCCATAGGCTTCGAAATTCGCTTCTTCCGACGCGAAATGCTCGGCCACATAGGCGATGAGCGCGTCGAGATCGCGGCCGACGGCGTCGCGGTCGCCGCTCGCGACCGAATCGCCCAGAACATTCAGCAGTCTGAAAATTTCCTGATGCTCTATGTCATGCTTGGAGACATTGGTGGCGAATTGCTCCGGCGTCCAGGTGATGAGCGACATGCCTTTCCTCCATCGAATGATATTGGTCCGAGGCGAGGACGCGCGGGAGAAAGCGAGAGGCGCGCGCCGCCGCGATCGAACGAGAATCGCGTAAAGGTCGCGGCAAGGCGCGTCTTTGATCGGCGTCAAGAACGGACGAATTGCCGCTGCGGCATGATGCGGCCTCAGGGGGCCGCCGAACGAGAGCGAGCCTGAAGGCTCGCGGTCCAGGGAGCGGTTTGGACCGCGAGCCTTCAGGCTCGCATTCGCCGCCGACTGTTCAAGCCTTGGCCTTGGCGGCCTGGCTCTTCGGCTTGCGCCTGCGTTTCGTCTCCACTGCGCCCGGACGCGCCGAGGCGGCGGCGGCGCGCTCCTTCTCCTGGCGCAGAGAGCCGGTCATGGCGGCGACGAGCCGTTGCGCGGCGCGCGGCGGCGTCGAGCGCGTCAAGGCGACGAGCGAGCGTATGCGCTCCACATCCGGCGCGTCGCGATCCGCGCCGAGGAAAATGCGGATCGCCGTATCCTCGGACACGCAGAGGGCGACCAGCGCCAGCGCCAGCGCCTCGCCGCCGCGATCCATGAGAATGGCGCGGGCGCGCGATTTGCGGCAGTCGAGCGCTTCGGCGAGCGCCTCGGCCAGCCCTTCGAGGTCGCGGGCGATCGCGCAGGCGTCGATCTCCTCCGCGAGCGCGGGAGAGGGCCGCGCGACATGCTCCGGCCCATTGGCGATGAGCGCCCGCGTCGTCGCCTCGAGCAGAATGCGCGAGCGCTCGCCGGGATCGGCGGCGAGGAAGAGCGCCTCCGGGTCCAGCCCCAGATCGGAGCGATCCAGCAATATGCGGGCGAGCCGCGGATCGTCGCGCGCGGCCTGCAACAAAGCGCGTCGCGACGCCTGATCGAGATGGAGGCGGCGATTGGCGGCGAGCGCGCAGAGCACCTCGCTCTCGCCGCGCGAGGCGAGGCAGGCGACGATCTTGCGCTCGAGCGAGGAGCGGCGGGCGATGGCGACGGCGAGCTCGGCCGAGCCATGCTCGGCCAGCGCGCGGGCGAGGCCCGCGTGGATCGCCGGCGCATATTCGATGGCGATTCGCGAGACGCGCCCGCCCTTGTCCAGGAGCCGGGCGATGACGCCCCGCGGCGTATCCGGATGGCGGCACAATTCGACCGCCCGCTCGGCCACCACATCGGTGTCGAGCACGTCGATGAAGCCGCCCGCGAGCGTCTCGAATTGCTCTATGTCGGCCGCCGGATGCAGCGGACGCGCGACGAACTGATCGACGATCTCGCGGAACAGGGCCGCCTCGGCATTTCGCTTGTCGCTTTCGCCTCGTGGCATTTACGCACCAATCGCAACATTAATGCTCGATCGGCGACTTTAGCGCGCGGACATTGACGCAACATTAACCCTCGGCGGACCCTAATCGCCGCATCGACCTGTCGCGCGATTTGCGCGCTTCATTGCGGGGGCGATGAGATGGGCGAGATCATAGCCTTCTCCTTTAAGGCGAGGCCGGCGGCCGCAGCGCCGCCCATCGTCGGCGAGGCGCAGATACTTTTCTTTCTGGGCGTGCGCTATGTGAGGCTGGACGGGACCGCGACGAACGCTCCGAGCGGAACGGGCGGGGCGGCGACGAGCGGCGGCCGCAAGCGCAAGCGCCGGGCGTGATTCGTCGTTTCCGCGTGAATGCTTCGCATTCCGCATGGCCGTCATCGCGGGAGCGAAGCGACGAAGCAATCTAGGGGCCGCCCCACGGCTGAAGGATCGCTTCGCTCCGCTCGCGATGACGGCGAACCGGTCATCCGGAAGCCGTATCAATCGGCGAGAATCAGCGCCCAATAGACCTTGTATTTCGCATTCGGCGCATAGGCCGTCGCTATGCCCATGCGCGTCGCTTTTTTCATCAGCAGATTTTTGTTGTGCGGCGGCGACTGCCGCCAGCCCGAAAACGCCTCGGCGAGCGTGTGATAGCCGGCCGACACATTCTCTGCCGCGCTGACGCTGCGCATTCCGCGCGCGGTCAAGCGCATGTCCAGCGTCCCGCGCACCTCGTGGCTCAGCGAATTGGCGCTCGCCATGACATCGGCTTGCGCCTGCGCGGCCTCCTGCAGCGAAGCGTCCACCGCGAGCGCCGATAGCCCGTTGTTGCTGCGATAGAGCGAGATCATCTCGCGCGCGGCCTCGGCGTCGACGCGCGCGCCCGGCGCGGCGAGCGAGCGATAGAAGCTCGGCTGCTCGGGCTCCTTCGGCAGCCGGCTCCCGTCGGAGCAGGAAACGAGCGAGAGGAGCGCCGCCGCCGGCGCGAAGATGCGAAGGAAAGGATACATGCGCCGTCGTCGCCGATGAGCAGGAAGAAACAATATCGGCGCGCCTTCTACACTCATTCGCCGGCGACCGCATAGTCCCGCTCGCGCGCCGCTTCGACGGCGCGCGGGGCGAACGGCTCGAGCCCCATCACCTGCACCACCGCCGGCGCCGGCGCCGGCGGCGAAATCTTCACGCCCGCCTCGGCGAAGCGACGGTGGATGTCGAAGAGCAGATCGCTCTTCACCCGCGTCGCCTGCTCGACATCCTCGACGAAGCACCACAGCTCGAAACGAAAGGCCGTCTGCTCCATGGCGAGGAATATCACCTGCGGCGCCGGAATGCGCAGCAGGGCGTCCTGCGCCTTGGCGGCGGCGAGCAGAAGCTCGCGGATCTGCTCCGGATCGACGCCGGCATGTGGCGCTATGGCGATCTTGATGCGGCCGACGCGGTCGTTGCGCAACCAATTCTTCACCACGCCGGAGACGAGATTGGAGTTGGGCACGATCATCGTCGCGCGGTCGAAGGTCTCGATCTCGGTGGAGCGCACATTGATGCGCTTCACATAGCCCTGCTCGTCGCCGACGACGACCCAATCGCCGACGCGGATCGCCCGCTCCCACAGCAGGATGAGGCCGGAGACGAAATTATTGACGATGGATTGCAGGCCGAAGCCGATGCCGACCGAGAGCGCGCCGGCGACGATGGCGAGCCGCTCGAGGCCGAGGCCGAGCTCGGCCAGGGCCACGGAGACGGCGAGGATGAATCCGGCGTAGCCGAGGCTCGCGCCGATCGAATGGCGCAGCCCCATGTCGAGGCGCGTCAGCGGCAGCAGGCGCTGATCGAGCCAGCGCCTCAGCGCCTTGGTCGCCCCATAGGTGAGCGCGAAGAGCGCCGCCGCCGTCGCCATGCCGGCGGGCGAGATGGAGACCTCGCCGATCTTGAATCCGGCGTAGGCGGTCTGGAGATTGCCGAAGAAGTCGCCGGATTGGAATCCATAGGGGACGAGCGCGACGAAGAGCGCGAAGGCGTAGAGGGCGAGAGTCGCGACGCCGCTCAGCAGCACGGCGAATTGGCCGAGCGAATCGCGCTGCGCGCCGAATCCCGAGACGAGCGCCCGCCCGAGCGGCGTCTGCGGCTCGAAGGCGCGCGCAAAGCCGGTCTCGACGAAAGCGAGCAGCAGATAGAGCGCCGCGCCGACGGCCGCGAGCCAGGCGATCTGCAACACCACGAAATTGGCGAAGGCCACATAGCCCGCCGCCAGCGCGCCGGTGATGACGGCGATCTCCGCCCAGGCGAGCAGGCGCAGCGCATAGAGCCAATCGCGCCCCTCGCGATCGGCGCCGGCGTCGTCCTCGCGCGTCTCACGCCGCGTGGCGACCACGGCGACGAGAAAGACGATGGCGATGAACAAGGCTCCGACGCCACGCGTCAGCACGACGACCGGCAGGCCCGCCTGCACGAATTCGGCGATCTGCTCCAGCACGCGCGTCGCCGCTGCGACGAAGCCGACGAGAACCGCGAGATGGAGCAGCCGCCGCGAGAGGCGGTCGCCGAGGCCGACGAGCCGCCATTGCGGCAGGCCCGGCGCCAGCAGCCCGCGCGCCAAACCATATGAAACGGCGACGAAGGTCACCGCCTCCGAGAGGCGCCGGCCGAGCGGCGCGAGGATCGCGTCATCGAGCTGGAAAGCGTCGAGGGCGAGGGCGAGAGCCGCGACGATCGCGATCGGCAGCGCCGCCGTCACCATTGTGGTCGTCACCGCCGCCGTCGCCTTGCGGAACCGGTCGGGCGCCTCGATCGCGGCCCCGCGCCGCGAGAAGCGGCGGGCGAGCAGCGTCGCCGGCGCGGCGAGCAGCAGCAGCGCGAAGAGGGTCGCGAGGAAGGTCTCGAACTGTCCGTCGCGCAGCCGCGCCGAGACCGCCGCGCCGCGCTGCTCGAGCAGCAGGCCGAAGACCTTGGCGTCATAGGGCAGCTCTTGCAGGGCGCCGATCCACAGCGAGGGAGAGAACAGCCCGCTGGTGCGCAGGAACAAAGTCTTGGCGAAGAGCGCCCGCTGCCGCGCCCGGATGACGAGGCCCGTCTGCTTCGCCTCGATCGACAGCGCCCGCGCCCGTTTCAGCGTGGCGTCCACCTCGTCATAGAGCTTCTTCTGCTCCGCCCATTCGGCGTTGACGCTCGCCGTCGCCAGCGAGCCGCTGTCGATCGCCGGAGCCGGCGCGGGGATGGGCGGGGGACGCGTCTCGGCCGAAGCCTTGGCGATCAGCGCCCTTCCGTTCGTCGGCGCGCGCGCGCCTTTGCCGGGGACGGCGTCCTCCTTCTTTGGCGGCGCTTCGGCCGGAGCCGGGGCGAGGGCCGGCGCCGCTGGAGCTTCTTTCGTCTCGCCGGCGGGCTTGGCGGGGCCGGAGAGCTCGTCGAGCCGGGCCTGCAGCGCCGCGAGGCGGGGCGTCAGCCGATCGATCACGTCCTGCAACTCGGCCGGCAGCGCGTCGACCCGCTCGCGCAGGCTCTTGAGCGTCGCGTCATTGAGCGAGGGATCGGCGAGCGCCTTCTCCACATCTTCGAGCGTCGCCCGCGCGGCGTCGAGCCGGGCGTTGAGCTGCTCGAGCGAGGAGCCGGGCTCGGCGGCGCAAGCCGCGCTCGCGAAGAACGCGCCGACGAACAGAAGGACGAGGCAGAGAGCGAGAAATCGGCGCAAGGCGAAGCTTTCGTTGCTGAGTCGAGCCATATACGCAATGAGACGAACAATTTGCCAATCTTGCGGCGACGCCGACGCCGGGTGACGACGTCAGCCGGTCCGAGAGGCGTTTCGGTCTGGCCAGCGGCCCGCCGGGAATTGCGACTCTAGTCGTCGCGGTCTTTCGCCGGATAGGCGCGCCATCGCCCGGCGCGGTCGCGGACGCGCCAGCCGCCGTCCTCGTCGCGCTCGAGATGGGATGGCTGGAGCGGAACCTTGCCGAAGCCGCCCGGAATGTCGAGAACGTAAGACGGAAGCCCGACGCCCGAGATCCGCCGCGACAGCTCGGCGTGAAGCTCCCGCCCGCGCTCGAGCGAGAGGCGGAAATGGCCGGTGCCGGGCGCGAGGTCTGGATGGTGCAGATAATAGGGCTTGATCTGCGCCGCCAGAAGCGCGCGCATCAGCTGCTCGAGCGTCGCCGCATCGTCATTGACGCCGGCGAGCAGCACGGTCTGCGCCAGCGTCGAAATCCCGGCCCGCTGGATGCGGGCGACGGCCTGCCGCGCCGGAGCGGAGAGCTCGCGCGCGTGATTGACGTGCAGGACCATATAGAGAGCCTTGCCGCTCGCCGTCAGCGCCTCCAGCCGGTCCGCCGTGACGAGGCGGGGCGCTGCGGTCGGCGCGCGCGTATGGAGGCGCAGCACGGCGACATGTGGGATCGCGGCGAGCCGCTCGGCGACGGCGCGCAGCCGCCGCGCCGAGAGCGCCAGCGGATCGCCGCCGGTGAGAATGACCTCGAAAATCTGCGGCCGCTCCGCGATATAGGCGAACGCCTCGTCGAGCGCCGTCTCGGAGAGCGAGGCGCCCTTGCCGAGCCCCACGGTCTCGCGGCGAAAGCAGAAGCGGCAGTACACCGGGCAGACGGAGAGGAGCTTCAACAGCACGCGATCGGGATAGCGATGCACGAGCCCTTCAGTCGGGCTGAAGGCGTCGTCGCCGATCGGATCGGCGAGCTCTTCCGGGCGCGTCTCCAGCTCGCGCAGGTCCGGCAGAAATTGCCGCGCGATCGGGTCCGCGGGATCGGCCCTGTCGATCAGCGCGGCGATCTCGGGCGTGACGGCGACGCTATAGCGCGCCTCGACGGCGCGCAGTGTTTCGGCTCGCGAGGCGTCCAGCAGCCCGACGGCGGCGAGCTCGGCGACGGAGGTCGAGGTTGCGTCATTGCGAGCGGAGCGAAGCAATCCGGGGCCATGGGGCGGCCCCTGGGTCGCTTCCTCGCTCCGCTCCTCGCGATGACGGGCGCTGTCCTCGGTCATTGGGCCGCTTATAGTGGCATAACCGCATGCGGCAATGGATTTCGCCGCGGCTCGCCGCCATGGACCGGAAGAATGCCCCTATCCACCGACCGCACGCCTTGGGAGATTCTTGCGCTGCTGCGATTCTTCCTGGCCTTTGTGGTCCTGTCCGGCCATTTGACCTGGTATCCGGACGCCTCCGGCGGCTGGGTCGAGACATTCGACGATTTCGGCGGAAAAGCCGCGGTCATCGGCTTTCTGCTGATTTCCGGATTTTCCATGTCCGCCTCGCTGGAGCGTGCGGAAAAGGGATTTTATATCCGGCGTTTCTTACGTATCTATCCGCTCTATTTCAGCGCCGTGCTCCTGTCCCTGCTGGTCGAGGCCGCCACCCACGGGCACGTCCAGATCGGCGCATTCTCCGTCGATGGCGAGAAATCTTCCGCGGCGCTCGGAAATCTCTTTTTCCTTCAGGCCTTTTTTGTGAAGCCGCTACAATTCGACGGGCCGCTCTGGTCGCTGGCGATCGAGGTCTTCTACTATCTTCTCGCGCCCTTCTTCCGGAGGGCGGAACCCGGGCGCCTGCTCGCGCTCATGTCCTTGTCTCTTCTATGCTATTTGCTGCCGAGGCACGCCGATTGGGTTCTCTTCTATGGCGCCGTCATCAAATCCAATGCACTGGATTATCTCTGGTGCTGGCTGCTCGGCTTCCGTCTGTGGCGGGAGCGCTCGCTGTCGACGATCATTTTTGCCCTGCTCGGCGCGGCGGCGGTGCGCTTCGGGCCCTATACGCCGGAGCCTTTCGCCATCGTCACTTTTCTCGCCACATTGGCCGCGCTGCTTTTCGGCGATCGAATCGCCTTTCCGCGTCGGCTGAGCGGCGTCGCGACCTATCTCGGGGAATTTTCCTATCCGCTCTATGTTTTTCATTTTCCGGCGATGATCATGGGCTATGCGCTGATCGGGCTCGAATCGCCGGAGGCGCTGCTCGCGGTCGCGCTGGCTACGGCTCTGCTCTCGCTCCACGCCATCGACCGCGGTCTGATGCGCCGACGCCTCGTTCCGTTGCTGCTCGGAGGGAGCGGCGAGAGGGCTTACGTCCCCTTTTCCGCCACGGGCGTCCACAGCACCTGCTCGATGCGTTCCGCGCCGCTCGCCAGCATGACGAGCCGATCGAAGCCGAGCGCGATCCCGCTCGCCGGCGGCATATGGGCGAGCGCGGCGAGAAAATCCTCGTCTACCGGATAGCGGTCGCCATAGATGCGCTGGCGCTTCTCCATCTGCTCCGTAAAGCGCCGGCGCTGCTCAGTGGGATCGGTCAGCTCGCCGAAGCCATTGGCGAGCTCGACGCCGCAGGCGAAGAGCTCGAAACGCTCGGCGAAGCGCGGGTCGTCCGCTTTGGGCCGCGCCAGCGCGGCCTCGCTCGCCGGATAGTCGCACAGCAAGGCCGCGCGCGCGCGGCCGAGCTCCGGCTCCACTTTCTCGGACAGAATCTTGCTGAAGAGGTCGGACCAATCATCGTCCGCCGCGACCCTTATCCCATCCCGCGCGGCGGCGCGGGCGAGGCCGTCGCGATCGCCGAGCAGCGCGGCGAGGTCCATGCCGGCATAGCGGTCGAAGGCCTCGCGGCAGGAGATCGCCTCCGGCTCCTCATAAGGATCGACGCTCGCGCCGCGAAAGGCGAATCGCTCGACGCCCAGCGCCTCGGCCGCGGCGGCGAGAATGCCGGCGCAATCCTCCATCAGCCGCTCGGGCGGCTCATTCGCCCGATACCATTCCAGCATGGTGAATTCCGGATGGTGGAGGGCGCTGCGCTCGCGATTGCGGAACACGCGGGCGAAGGTGAAGATGCGCTCCTCGCCCGCCGCCAGCAGCTTTTTGCAGGAAAACTCCGGCGAGGTATGGAGATAGAGGCGGCTCGACTCCCCCGCGCCCGAGATCAGATCGACGCCGAAGGCGCAAAGATGCGTCTCATTGCCGGGCGAGAGCTGGAGCGCCGCCGTCTCGACCTCGACAAAGCCTTGGCGAGAGAAAAACTGCCGCAGGGCGGCGGCGATTTTCGCGCGAGCCTTGAGAAATGGCTTGCGATCGGCGTAAACATCCCGTGCCCACCAGGGCGACACTCGCGTCATTCGTCGAGCCGTTCAAAGGTTCGAGGGCGGCGGCCGGGTCCCGCGCGAGACGCGCGGATCGAGCCGATAAGGCGTTTCATAGACCCGCCGCGCGCGGCCAGCAATCGAGGATGAAAAATCGTGAAAGTCATCGCCAGTTCGATCCGAAAGGGCAATATCATCGAGAAGGAGGACGGCCATCTCTACGTCGTTCTGAAGGCGGAGAGCTTCTTCCCCGGCAAGGGCACGCCGACGACGCAGATCGATATGCGCCGCCTCTCCGACGGGGTGAAGGTCGCCGACCGCTACAAGACGACCGAGCAGGTCGAGCGCGCCTTCGTCGAGGATCAGGATTTCAGCTATCTCTTCGGCGACGACGACGGCTTCACCTTCATGAACACCGCGACCTATGACCAGGTCATCGTGCCCAAGGATGTGATCGGCGACCAGGCGCAATGGTTGCAGGAGGGCATGGTCTGCATTCTGTCGCTGTTCAACGGAACCGCGGTGGCGATCCAGCTCCCGGCCCGCGTGACGCTCGAGATCACCGAGACCGAGCCGGCGATGAAGGGCCAGACGGCTTCCTCTTCCTATAAGCCCGCCATCGCCTCCAATGGCGCCCGCGTGATGGTGCCGCCGCATATTCAGACCGGCACGCGCGTCGTCATCCAGACGGAAGACGGTTCTTACGTCGAGCGCGCCAAGGATTGATGTCGAGAGTGAGTGGTGAGTGGTTCTACTCACTACTCACTATTCACTCAAAAACGCCCGCAGCTTCGCTTCCAGCGTCGCGCGATCCTTCAATTCGCATTCCCAAACGACGAGCGCGCGCCAGCCGAGGCTCGCGAGCCTCTCCTGATGCGCGATGTCGCGCGCGCGATTGCGGGCGATTTTGGCGCGCCAATAATCGGCGTTGGTTTTCGGCATTCGCGCGCCGCGCGCGCAATCATGCCCGTGCCAGAAACAGCCATGCACGAATATGGCGCGCTTCCTCCCCACATAGGCGATGTCGGGATTGCCGGGCACATCCGCGCGATGCAGCCGATAATGCGGCGCGAAGCCGCGCAGTATTTGACGCACGGCTATTTCGGGCGACGTGTCGCGCGACTTCACCGCGCGCATGACGGCGGAGCGTCTGGCGGGGTCTTCCGCCATCGCCGTCAGGCGGCGGCTCGGGCGAGATCGCGCGACGCGGCGAGCAGCGGCTCGAGAATCTGCGCCGCGAGATGACGCGCCACGGGCGCGACGACGCCGTCGCCTGTCAGATGATAGGCCTCATTGTAGTTGCGCGGCAGAATGTAATCCTCGGGCAGACCCATCAGCCGCGCCGTCTCCCGCGCCGAGATGAGCCGCGAGCGCACGCGTCCCTTTTCGACGATCAGCACGAATTGCCGGCTGGAGCCGCCGGCCGGCGTGCGCAAGCAGCCGGCGAGATCGTCGAAACGCGCTTCGGCGCGCTGGATTTTTTCGCCATCGGCGCCGTAGCGGGTGCGCCGATAGAGCGTGCCGACCATGCGCCGCCCGGCGGCTTTCGCCGACTCCACTTTGGCGCGATTGATCTCGCTCATCTTGTCGAGCAGCGATTGCGTTTCCTCGAGATTGTGCCAGGCGACGCTATGCGGCGCATCCTCGATGACATCCGCGAGGCGCGTGTTGCGCGCGGCGGGCGCCGCGAGGCGCCACCATATCCATTGCTCCCGCGCCGCAGGCGCAAGTCGATCATGCGCGGTGAGCAGCGCGCGCGTATGCCAGAGCGGCGAGGGCTCCGACGTCGCCAATTCGGCGGGCGGCGGGGCTTCGCCATGCAGCGCGACGATGAACAAGCGCGGACGCGATTGCGGCACGAAGAGCGCGGCGTCTATGACCAGCGCGCCGAATCTGTAGCCTTCGCCGGCGAGCGCGCCGCATAAGGCCTCGAAATCCTTGCCGCCATGCGAGGTCAGCGCGCCGCAGACGTTTTCGAGAACCAATAGCGGCGGATGGCGCCCCTCCTTGTGCAGCGCTCTGACGATCTCGAAAAAAGGCCAGAAGGTTCCGGAGCGCTCGCCTTTCAACCCCGCGCCGGCGCCGGCGAGGGAGAGGTCCTGACAGGGGAAGGAGGCCCAGACGAGATCGGCGCGGCCGGGCAGATCGGCGGTCGTCACCTTGCGCACATCGCCGGGGAAGAGCTCCGCGCCGCCCCAATTGGCGCGATAGGTCTCGCATTTCTTCAAGTCGAAATCATTGGCGAAGAGGCATCGCCAGCCGGCCCCGAGCCCGGCGCGGGCCATGCCGCCGCCAGCGAAGAACTCGTAGTAGCTCGGTCTGTCCATGCCGCGAGTTTACCGCGATTCGAGGGGCTGCGACATGCCCCCTCCCCGGCCCTCCCCCGCTCCGCGGGAGAGGGAGCATACTCCGCGCTTCATCGAGGGTTCGCGTTGCGCTGGTCGCTTCCCTCTCCCGCGCCAGCGGGGGAGGGTGAGGGAGGGGGCTCGACCCCGAGCGCCTGCAATCGCGCGCGTTCTTCCGCCGTCAGACCGGCGGCGTCTGTTCGGCGGCGTCCGCGCCGCACGGCGGCGAAGATGGCCCAGGCGCCGCCGAGGAGCGCGATCGCCGGCGCGGCCCAGAGCAGCAGCGTCTGCGGCTTCAGCGGCGGGCGCAGCAGCACGAAATCGCCGTAGCGCGCGACGACATAGTCGCGCACTTGCCCGTCGCTCGCGCCTTCTTTCAGCTTTTCGCGCACGACGACGCGCAGATCCTTGGCGAGCGGCGCGTCGGAATCGTCGATCGATTGATTCTGGCAGACGAGGCAGCGCAATTCGCTGGCGATGGCGCGCGCGCGCGCTTCGAGCTTCGGGTCGGCGAGCATTTCGGAAGGCTCGACAGCGAGCGCCGGAGACAGAAGCGCGAAGCCGAGCGCGATTGAAAAAAGGAAGGGCGCTCCCCTCTCCCGCCTGCGGGAGAGGGTGGCCCTGCGAAGCAGGGTCGGGTGAGGGCCTGCGGGACCCTCATCCGTCGCGCATTCGCGCGACACCTTCTCCCACGAGTGGGAGAAGGAGCGCTCCCCGAGATTCCGCGACATCCGCATTACTCCGCCGGCTGTGGCTGCGCGGCGCGGGCGCGGGCGGCGACGCCGATGCGCAGGCGCCGATCGGCGAGCGACAGGCCGCCGCCGAGCGCCATCACCATCGCGCCGAGCCAGATCAGCAGCACCAGCGGCTTGTAATAGAGCCGCGCGTCCAGCGTTCCGTCCGCGTGCTGCTCGCCGAGCGCCGCATAGACCTGGCCGAGGCCGAGCGTGACGATGCCCGCTTCCGTGCGCGCCATGCGCCGCGCCTGATAGAAGCGCTTCGCCGGCTCGATGCGGGCGATCGTCTCGCCGCCCTCGCGCACCGCCATCACGGCGTAGGTCTCCGCATAATTGGGGCCGGCGCGGGAGGCGACGTCCTCGATCGCGATCTGGTAAGGCCCGACGTCTTGGGCGACGCCCGGCTTCATCGCGACGATCTGCTCGACTCCCCAGCCTGCCGCGGCGAGGCCGAGCAGAGAGAGCCCCATTCCGGCGTGCGCGACGGAGGTTCCCCAGGCCGAGAGCGGCAGGCCTCTCAAACGCGCGAGCACATTGCCGAGCGCGGCGCGCTGGGCGATGTCCGAAAACGCGCCGACGACGAGATAAATGGCGAGGCCGGCGGAGACGATGGAGAGCACGGGCGCGCCATAGAGCGCGCCGAAAGCCGCCAGCGCGACGACGCCCGCCGCGAAAGCCGTGCGCAGCCGCTGCAAGGCGCCGATGAGTTCGCCGCGCTTCCAGGCGAGCATCTGGCCGATCGGCATCAGCAGGACGAGCGGCAGCGCGATCGGGATCAGCACCGTATTGAAGAAGGGCGCGCCGACGGAGATTTTGTCGCCGGTCAGCGCCTCGAGCGCGAGCGGATAGAGCGTGCCGATGACAACGGTCGCGCAGGCGGTGGTCAGCAGCAGATTATTGACGACGAGCGCGCCCTCGCGCGAGATCGGCGCGAACAGGCTGCCCGTCGGCAGAGCGCCGGCGCGCAAGGCGAAGAGCGCCAGCGCGCCGCCGATGAAGACGACGAGAATGGCGAGGATGAACACGCCGCGCTCGGGATCGCTGGCGAAGGCGTGCACGGAGGTGAGCACGCCGGAGCGCACGAGGAATGTGCCGAGCAGCGACAAAGAGAAGGCGAGGATCGAGAGGAAGATCGTCCAGACTTTGAGCGCCTCGCGCTTCTCCATCACCGCGGCGCAATGCAAGAGCGCCGTGCCGGCGAGCCAGGGCATGAGCGAGGCGTTCTCGACCGGGTCCCAGAACCAGAAGCCGCCCCAGCCGAGCGTGTAATAGGCCCAATACGAGCCCATTGCGATGCCGAGCGTGAGGAAGATCCAGGCGGCGAGCGTCCAGGGCCGCACGAAGCGCGCCCAGGCGGCGTCGATGCGACCGCCGATCAGCGCCGCGGCGGCGAAGGAGAACACGGTCGAGAAGCCGACATAGCCGAGATAGAGCAGCGGCGGATGAATGGCGAGACCGGGGTCCTGCAGGATCGGATTGAGGTCGCGGCCCTGCCAGGGCGGATCGGCGACGCGCGCGAAAGGATTCGACGTCAGCAGAATGAAGGCGAGAAAGGCCGCGCCGATCAATCCCTGCACGGCGAGCGTGTCGGCGCGCAACAGATCGGGCATGGCGCGCGAGAGCAAGGCGATGGCCGCGCCACAGGCCGAGAGCACCAGCACCCAGAGAAGCATGGAGCCTTCGTGATTGCCCCACACGCCGGAGATCTTATAGATCATCGGCTTCAAGGAATGGGAGTTCTCGATCACGTTTACGAGCGAGAAATCCGAGACGACATGCGCATGAGTGAGCGCGCCATAGGCCAGGGCGACGAGGAGAAATTGCGCGACGGCGACAGGCTGCGCGACACGCATCAGGGCGACGTCGCGCAGACGCGCGCCGGCGAAGGGAAGGATCGCCTGCGCGAGCGCCAGGGCCAGCGCCAGGACGAGCGCGAAATGGCCGGTCTCGACGATCATGTCTTCACCCCTCTCCTCGCAATGACGGCTTCGTCATTGCGAGCGTAGCGAAGCAATCCAGAGCCGCAGGGCGTTCTGTGAATCGCTTCGTCGCGCAAGCTCACTGCTTCTCTCCCTGCCAGACGCCCTGCTTCTTCAGCGCGTCGGCGACGTCGCGCGGCATATAGCGTTCGTCGTGCTTGGCGAGCACGCTGTCGGCGCGAAAGGCGCCGTTCGCCGCGAGCGCGCCGTCGACGACGACGCCCTGACCCTCGCGGAAGAGGTCCGGCAGCAGGCCCTTATAGGTCACGTCGAGATCGGCGGTCCTGTCGGTGACGGTGAAGGAGACATTGCGATCCTCGCCGCGAACGACCGTGCCTTCCTTCACCAGCCCGCCGATGCGCAGCCTCGTTCCCGGCGCGACATGCTTTTGCGCGAGCTCGGCGGGCGAATAGAAGAAAACGATATTGTCGCGCAGCGCGAACAGCACGAGGCCGACCGCCATCGCGAGAACCGCGAGCGCGGCGGAGATGAGCGCGAGCCTCTTGCCCTTGCGAGTCATGTCAACCTCCAACGCCCAATTCGCGCGCCAAAGCGTCGACGCGGGCGAGCCCGTCCTGATCCTGCGCCAGCGCCTTGCGGGCGCCGTCGAGCGCGGTCTTCGCCTTTTCGGCCTCGGCCAGCACGCTATAGGCGCGGATGAGCCTGAGCCAGCCTTCGACATCCGCGCCATTCTGCTCGAGCTTGCCGCGCAGCCGCTCGACCATGGAGCGGACGGCGTCCATCCTCTGTCCCTCGGGCATTGCGGCGATCTTCGCGCCTTCGTCGCTCGACGGCGCGGGCTCGGTCGGCGAGGCGCCCCGCAATTGCGCCAGCAGCGCCTCGACGCGCGCGCGCCAGGGGGCGTCCGCCGGCCCATCGGCCAGCAGCTTGGACCAGAGATCGCCGGCTTTTTCGTGATCGCCGTTCTGCGCCGCCTCGAGGCCGACATAGAAGCGCGCCATGGACGATTGCGCGTCGAGCGCCAGCGCGGCCTCGAAGTCCTGCTTCGCCTCCGCCGTCACGCGGCCTTCGGAGGCCATGACGCGGGCTTCGCCCAGCGCATTGTGGCGATGCGCCGTCGGCCCCAAAAGGCGCAGCGCCTTTTCGAAAGCGGCGACCGCCTCGGCCGGGCGGCCGTTGCGCAGATAGAATGGGGCGACCACCTCATAGCCGCGTCCATCCTCCGGATGCTCGGCGAGATGCGCCTCGATGCGGGCGACGGCGCTCGCAATGTCGGTATGGCCGGGCTTTGCCTCGAGCCTCGCCTCCAGCGAGGCGTCCGGCAGCTCCGGACGGCCGAGCTTCCCGTAGAGCAGCAAAGCGAAAGCGGGGATCAGAAGGATCGCGCCGGCGGCGGCGATAATGGCGTTACGGCGGGAGAAGGAGGCGTCGCTCGCGCTTGTCCCGCGGGCGCGCAGCAGGCGGCGGGCGGCTTCCGTGCGCGCCGCCTCGGCGTCCGCGGATGCGAGGCGGCCTTCCGCGCTCTCGCGCTCGATCTCGGCGATCTGCTCCTCGAAAAAGGCGATGTCGGCGGCGCAAGCGTCGACGGCGTCGCTCTTGCGAGCGAGCGGCCACAGCACGCTCATGACTGCGGCGCCGGTCAGAAGAGCGAAAACGAGCCAGATCATCGCCCGGCTGTTTAGAGGGAATCCGACAAAGAGGGAAGGGAGATAGAATTTCCCGCCATCCGTTTTGACGTGTTTCCGA
The DNA here is from genome assembly GCF_009811655.1 of Methylosinus sp. Ce-a6. Classification (GTDB taxonomy): domain Bacteria; phylum Pseudomonadota; class Alphaproteobacteria; order Rhizobiales; family Beijerinckiaceae; genus Methylosinus. Next base: position 24,128 of record NZ_BGJX01000023.1, read on the forward strand.
CGCCGAACCGGCGTCCACTTCGGCTGGAAACGCTCTGATGTCTTTTCATGTTTGATTGAAACATGAAAAGACATCAGGCTTTTGTTTTTCACGCGTTTCCGACGCCGAACCGGTATCCACTTCGGCTGGAAACGCTCTAATGAGGGAGCTGGGCGCGGATCGTCGCGAAAGCCGCGAGCGCCCTTTGCCGCGCGGCGGCGTGATCGACGATCGGGCGTGGATAGGTCTCGCCCAGCCGAACGCCGGCCTCGCGCAGCGCGCGCTCCGGCGCGGCCCAGGGCTTGTGGATGTATTTGGCGTCCAGGCGCGCGAGCTCGGGGACGAAGCGGCGCACGAAGGCGCCTTCGGGATCGAATTTCTGGCCCTGCAGCACGGGATTGAAGATGCGGAAGTAAGGCGCGGCGTCGGCGCCGCAGCCGGCGACCCACTGCCAGTTGGCGGAATTATTCGCGAGATCGGCGTCGACCAGCGTGTCCCAGAACCAGAGTTCGCCCTCCCGCCAGGGAAGCAGCAGATGCTTCACCAGAAAGGAGGCGGCGACCATGCGCAGTCGATTATGCATGTATCCCGTCCGCCAGAGCTGGCGCATGGCGGCGTCGACGAGCGGATAGCCGGTCTCGCCCTTTTTCCAGGCTTCGAGCGCCCGCGCGTCGCTCGCCCAGGGGAAGCGCGCGAAGGCCTTGTCGAGCGGCGCGTCGGGCATTTCGGGATGGGCGGCGATGAGATGATGGCAGAACTCCCGCCAGCCGAGCTCGCGCAGAAAGGCCGCGCGCCCTTCGGCGCCGACCGCCGCCGAATGCGCCGCGCTCCAGATTTGCAGCGGCGAGATCTCGCCCCAATGGAGATGCGGCGACAGGCGCGAGGCGCCGTCCTCGGCCGGGAAATCGCGCAGCCGGGCGTAGGCGCCCGCGCCATTGCGTAGGAAATGCGCGAGCCGCCTCCGCGCCGTCGCCTCGCCCGGCCGCCAAGCCTCGCGCAGGCCCGCGGCCCAATCGGGCTTTTTTGGCCGGAGCCGCCAAGCTTCGAGCCGCTCGCTGGCCGGAGCAGGCGCGGCGCGAATGCGCTTTGGCGCGGCCAGAGGCGAAGCGGGCTGCGGCGTCTCGGCGAGCTTGCGCCAGAACGGCGTGAACACGCGGAAGGGCCGCCCCTCGGCGTTGCGGATCGACCCAGGCTCGGCGAGCAGCGCGCCGGCGAAGCTCTTCGTCGCCACGCCGCGCTCGCTCAGTCGCGCCTCGATCCGAGCGTCGCGCGCGCTCGCCCAGGGCTCGTAGAGGCGGCTCCAATAGACGGAGGCGGCGCCGGTTTCTTCGACGAGGCGCAGGAGCTCGGCCTCGGCGTCGCCGCGCCGCAGCGTCAGCGGCGCGCCGAGCTTCGCGAGATCGCGCGAGAGCGCGGCGAGGCTCTCGTGCAGCCACCAGCGCGCGGCGGCGCCCAGCCGCCAATCGCCGCCCTCGGCCTCGTCTAGAATGAAGGCTGGGACGAGGGGCGCGCCGGAGGCGACGGCGGCGCTCAGGGCGGGATGATCGGCAAGCCTCAGATCGCGCCGAAACCAGAGAATGGCCGGCGCGCTCATCGTGTCACCTGCGGCGGGTTCGGAGGCTGCCGTAGAAGTAATAGAGCGCGAGCCCGGCCGCCATCCAGACGAAGAGGCGGATCCAGGTCTCGATCGGCAGCGCCGCCATCAAGGCGAGACAGGAGAAAATGCCGAGGATCGGCACCCAGGGAATGCCCGGCGCGCGGAACGGCCTGTGCAGCTCGGGACGATGGCGGCGCAGATAGATCACCGCGCCGCAGACCAGCGCAAAGGCCGACAGAGTGCCGATCGACACCATCTCGTCGAGGATTTCGATCGGAAACAGCCCAGCGGCGATCGCCACCAGCACGCCGACGACCATCTGGCTGATCGCCGGAGTCTTCCAGATGGGATGCAGCCTGGCGAAAACCGGCGGCAGCATTCCGTCATGGGCCATCGAGTAGAAGACGCGCGTCTGGCCGAAGAGCAGCGCCAGAATGACCGTGGTGAGGCCGGCGAGCGCGCCGATCTTGACGATCCAGGCCATCCAGCTCGCGCCGGTCGCGTCCATCGCAACGGCGATCGGATCCGGCACGTTGAGCGCCGTATAGGAGACGACGCCCGTCGCGACGCCGGCGACGCCGATGAACAGCACGGTGCAGATGGCGAGCGAGCCGATGATGCCGATCGGCACATCGCGCTGCGGGAGCTTGGCCTCCTGCGCGGCCGTCGAGACCGCGTCGAAGCCGATATAGGAGAAGAAGACGACGGAGGCGCCGCGCAGCACGCCGCTCCAGCCGTAATGGCCGAATTCCCCGGTGTTCTCCGGCACGAAAGGCGTCCAATGCGCCGTGTCGATATAGGAGACGCCGAAGACGATCACGATGAGCACGACCGCGAGCTTCACGAAGACGATGAAATTATTGAAGCGCGAGGATTCGCGCGTGCCGCGCGCGAGCAGCAATGAGAGCGCCAGCACCACCAGCGCCGCCGGCAGATTGAAGACGCCGTGGCCGGCCGCCGCGCCCACATGGCCGGCTTCGGAGAAATAGGCCGTCGTCCATTGCGGCGGCAGATCTATTCCTATTCCGTGCAGAACGCGGTTGAAATAGCCCGCCCATCCGACCGCCACAGTGGCGGCGCCGAGGCCATATTCCAGCACGAGATCCCAGCCGATGATCCAGGCGAAAATCTCGCCCAATGTGGCGTAGGTGTATGTATAGGCGCTGCCGGAGACGGGGATGAGCGCGGCGAGCTCCGAATAGCAGAGCGCGACGAAGGCGCAGGCGAGGCCGGCGAGCGCGAAGGAGATGACGACGCCGGGCCCTGCGAATTTCGCCGCCACGGTGCCGGTGAGCACGAAAATGCCGGCGCCGATGATGCCGCCTATGCCGAGCGCGGTGAGCGAGACGGGCCCGAGCGCGCGCGCGAAACACCCTCCCTCGTCGAGATGATTCTCCTTCAGAATTTCATCGACGCTCTTGCGGGCGAAAAAATTGCGCGTCGGCGCGGTTGCGCCGGTCGTCGTGTCTTGCACCACGAGGAGACCCCTTTTCGGCAATCGGCGTGTGCGCGAATGCGCGCGGCCCGTGACCGGGGAGCGATTATGGTTGCGCTGTGAAGAGGATACAAGAGGCGCAGCCTCGACCGGAGCGATGACGCGAGGGCAAGTCGCGCGGCGCGCCGAGCCGCCGTGGGCATTGTCGCATTTCCGACGTCGCGCGATCTCGCGCGCGCGCCGGTCAAAAAAGCGCAAATCGCGGAATCCCGCGGCGCGGCGCGGGAAAATCGGGCGTCGCCGCCGTTCGGCTCGGTTGTTGCAGGTCTTGCTTCGATCTCGCCCGGCGCCTCGCCGGGCCAGCTGGAGCGGCGCGATGAATCCGCGGTTTGGTTACCTGTGCCTGTTCGACAATCCGACCTTGGAATCGGGCCGCGCCCTGACGCGCCAGCTCATATTGGTGCGTGAAGCCGAACGCATGCGCTTCGACGACATTTGGTTCGCCGAGCATCATTTCGACGATCATTTTCCGAGCGGGGCCTGCTCGGTGATGCTCGGTTACGCCGCCGGCGTCACCATGCGCGCGCGCATCGGCTCGGCGTCCTTTCTGCCGGGGCTGCGCGATCCGGCGCAGCTCGCGGAAGATGTCGCCAGCATCGATCTTCTGACCAAGGGCCGCTTCAATTTCGGCGTCGCCAGCGGCGCCGAATATCCGCTGCAGACAGTCAAATTCGGCGTCGCTCCGGAAGAGGCTGCCGAGCGCGGGCTCGAGGCTCTGGCGCTCGTCGAGCGCCTGCTCGAGGAGAGCGAGGTCACGCATCAGGGCAAATATTTCAACGTCGAGAAGCTGAGCCTCTCGCCGCGGCCGGAACAAAAAGTGCCGACCTGGATCGCGACGACGCAGGAGAGCGCGATCCGCCTCGCCGCGCGCAAAGGCTATGGGCTCATGGCCTCCGCCACCTGCACGAATGAGGAGCTGCATCGCATTCTCGGCGTCTACAAGGACGAGGCGCCGGAGGGCGATCCGCGTCTGGTGCTCGCGCGTTTCGGCTTTGCGACGCAGGGACGCGACGAGGCCGTGTCGATCGCGACGCCCTATCTCGAAGACTATTGCGCGCATGTCAATGCGCGCCGAGCCGGCGGCGAAGCGCTCGATCCGCAGGCGCTTTTGTCCATGTCGCTCGTCGGCGGCTATAATGAGGTCGCCGATCATGTGAATCGCTTGAACGAGGAATTCGGCGTGCATGGTCTCGCGATCATTCCGACGAGCGCGCAATTCGATACGGTGAAACGCTGTCTCGCGGCTTTCGTCGACGAGATCCGGCTGCGTCTGCCGGTCGATTGAGCAGAGCCGCTCGCGCGGGCGGCTCTCGTTTTCTCATTTGAGCTGGTCGGCGACTTTCTCGATCGCCGCCTTGGCGCAGGCTTCGTCCTTCTCGCCGCCCGGCGCGCCGGAGACGCCGACCCCGCCGACGACCGCATCGCCGACCTTGATCGGCAGAGCGCCCTGCGCCGCGATCACATTGGCGAGATGCACCGCGCTCAGCGTCGGATTGTCCTTCACCCGCTGTGCGAATTCGCCCGACGGCGTGCGGAATGTGCGCGAGGTGTAGGCCTTGCGGTGGCTGTTCTCGAAAGTATGCGGCGAGGAGCCTTCGCCGCGGATCGCGACGAGGACCTGACCCTCCTCGCCGACGACGGTCACCGAAATGCGATAGCCCTGCTGATGGCAGACGTCATAGGCGGTCTGCGCGATGGCGAGCGCGATCGGCGTGGACAAGACCTTCTGCGTGGCGAGCTCGGCGCGGGCGGGAGCGAGCGTCGCGGCGAGCGCGCCGACGGCGGCGAAGGAAGCGAGGATTTTCGACGGCATAGTCTCTCCAAGGAAGACGCAATTCTCTCGAAACATCCCGGACGGGATGATAAATCTATCATTGTTATAGATTTAATAAGAAGTCAAGCAGCGCGCTCGAGTGTGAAGGGCGGATGAACTTCGTCGCCGGGACGCGACGGAGCGCATCGATCCTTCTCCGATACGCCAGCCAAATAAATGAAAAATATCGAGTGTGGCGAATAGGTCGCGCTCTGCGAGAGAAGCGCTGCGAGGATGTCGGAATTCTTGACCCTGGCCGATGTCGCGGATTACAAAATATTTAGAAAATAGGAATAATCGATGAATAGGACCCCACGATCCCCCGGCGCGGCGCCGCCCCGCAACGACGCCGACAATTCCGAGCGCCTCGCCGAGACGGTGGCGCGACGGCTCGAGCGATTGATCACCCGCAAGGGCCGCACGCTGGAGCGCGTCGCCGAGCTCAGCGGCGTCGAGATGGATGAATTGCGTGCGATCGCCGAGGGATCGAAAGCGCCGACGATCGCGCATTTGTGGCGCGTCGCCAATGCGATTGGCGTTCCCTTCGGCAGTCTCGTCGCCGCGCGGGAGCGCAGCGGCGTGCTCGTCATGCGCAAGACCAGCCCGCGAGTGATCGGCTCGCGGGACGGGAATTTTCTGTCGCGTCCCTTGTTCCCCTATGACAGCGCGCGGCCCGTCGAATTCTACGAGGTCACGATAGCGCCGCTGCATCTGGAGCGCGCCGAAGCTCATGCGCCGGGCGCGAAGGAGACGCTCGTCGTCGCAAAGGGAGAGGTCGAGATCGTCGTGAGCCGCGAGCCGGCCGTCCGGCTCGAGGCGGGCGACGCCGTCGATTTCCTCGCTGATGTGCCGCACAGCTATCGCAATCTCGGCGACACGCCGGCGAGCTTCTTTCTCGTCATGTCCTACGCCAGCGCCGAGGCAAGCGCGGACGGCTGAGCCAGGGGCCTCGACGCACATAATGTACCGTTCTTATAGACGTATATCTTTCTTATAGACGTATATTAAATGAATAAAGATACCCAAATATTTGAAAGTAGTAAAATTTTCTACTTTCAATACTATTGATTTGCGCGTGTTTCGACTGTAGTTCTCGATCGCGGCTCGGATTCGTCCGCCGCGTTTTTTTCGATGACGGCCGACGTTCTTCGGCGTCGCATGGCGCAAGCCACGCAGGCGCCGGGCGCATCGTTCAACCGCCCGAGGAATGACCCCATGACCACCGAACCCGAAGTCCGGCGGACGCTGAGCGAATCTGCGGCCCGCCAGCTCGCCAATGCGACCAAGACGAGAGCGCAGTGGTCGGGCGTCACGCCGCGCTGGCTCGTGTCTTTTCTGCCCTGGACCCCCGTCGAAGCCGGCATCTATCGGCTGAACCGCGTCAAGGAAGACAAGGCCTTGACCGACGCCGACGTGACCTGCAGCCCGGCCCGCGACCGCGACGCGGACCTGCCGGAGACCTTCGTCGATTACGAGGATCATCCGCGCGAATATTCGATGAATGCGGTCACCACCGTGCTCGACGTGCAGACCCGCGTCTCCGATCTCTACAGCCATCCTTACGATCAGATTCAGGAGCAGGTCCGCCTGCTCACGGAGAAGGTCAAGGAGAAGCAGGAGAGCGAGCTCATCAATAATCCGGAATACGGTTTTCTCGCCAACGCTCATCCCTCGATGAAGATCAGGACGCGCACGGGCGCGCCCACGCCGGACGATCTCGACGAGCTCATCGCCAAGGTCTGGAAGGAGCCGGCCTTCTTCCTCGCCCATCCGCGCGCGATCGCGTCCTTCGGCCGCGAATGCACGCGTCGGGGCGTGCCGCCGCCGACCGTCACCCTGTTCGGCTCGCCTTTCATCACCTGGCGCGGCCTGCCGCTGGTGCCGAGCGACAAGCTGTTCATCGACGAGGCGGGCAAGACCAATATTCTACTGCTGCGCACAGGCGAGAAGAAACAGGGCGTGATCGGCCTGTTTCAGCCGGGCATTCCGGGCGAGGTGGCGCCGAGCCTCTCGGTTCGCTTCATGGGCATCAACCGCAAGGCGATCGCCTCCTACCTCATTTCGCTCTATTGCTCGGCCGCCGTGCTGACGCATGACGCGCTCGGCGTGCTCGAGGGCGTCGAGGTCGGCAAATATCACGACTACGGCGACAAATATGTCTGATCTTTCGGCCTGAGAACCGCTCGCGCCGGCGGAGCTCCGCCGCCGGCGCGCATTTTCCGAAATGTCCGAGAGAGATCGATCATGTCTTCTGCGCCCTCCAATTCCGCCGTCTTCGGCGCGCCTTCCGAGGAGACGCTGACGCGTCATGGAGCGCCGGCTTTTCCCGATCCGGCCATGATCGCCCGCCTCGCCAACGCATTTTTCCAGGCATCGCCCAATCGATCGCCGGCGACGCTCTCTCCCGACGCGCCCGTCGCGCCGCCGGCCTTGCCCGAGGCGCCGCCGGCCTTGCCCGAGGCGCCGCCGGCCTTGCCCGAGGCGCCGGCGCCTTCCGTCGCCACCTCCGTCGCGCCGCTCGCGCCCGCGCGCCCGCCCATGGGGCCGCCGGACGTCCCACCGACGACCATTCCCTCTATCGCGCCGACGCCCAATCTCTCCGCTCCCTCGGCCCCGGTCGGCTTGCAGCCGGCGGTTCCGCCCTTTGGGCTTTCCGACGTTCCGCAGCCGGGTGCTTCGGCCGGCGCTTTCGAGCCGGGGAATCCGGCCGCGGCGGCGATCGATTATTCCGCCATTTCGAATTCGCTCGCGCAATATGGCGGCGCCTCTCCCGTCCAGGCGCCGGCGCCTTATGGCTCCTATGATCCCGACTCCGCCCCCGGCGGCGTGAAGGCCGCGCCGGCCAATAATCTCTATTTCCTCCGTGAGCGCGCGGTCGCGCCGGAATCCGTTTCGGCGGATGCGCCGCTCTCGCGCGTCGAACGTTATGACGACGTCGCGTCGGCGCCCGCCGTCGCCGCGCCCCGAGCAGCGTCGGAGGGATTCGCCTATTCCGGCCCTTCGCAGGCCGATCCGCATCGTCTCTCCGACGCTTTCTCGCTCGGGACCCCCAATGTCGCTTTGCCCGAGATCTCCGGCCAGGAACGTAGCTTCGCGCCTGGCGCCGCCGGCCCGGCGGCGACCGATTCGCTCTATTTCCTCGACCGCGCCAACGCCGTCCCCGCCGCCCCGACGGCGGCCGCGCAAGAACCTCGAGGCTATGCGCCGGAGCTCGCCGCGAGCGCGCCGGCGAGCCGCGCCGCCTTCGATCCTCACGCGGTGAAGCGCGATTTCCCGATCCTGCAGCAGCAGGTGCATGGCAAGCCGCTCGTTTGGCTCGACAATGCGGCGACGACGCAGAAGCCGCAGTCGGTCATCGACCGACTCGCGCATTTCTACGAATATGAGAACTCCAACATCCATCGCGCCGCCCATGCGCTGGCGGCGCGCTCGACCGACGCCTATGAGGCGGCGCGCGAGAAGGTTCGGCGCTTTCTGAAAGCGCCTTCGGTCGAGGACATCATCTTCGTGCGCGGCGCGACGGAGGCGATCAATCTCGTCGCTCAGGCCTGGGGCCGCCGCAATGTGCGGGCAGGGGACGAGATCGTCGTCTCCTTTCTCGAGCATCACGCCAATATCGTGCCCTGGCAGCAGCTCTGCGCCGAAAAGGGCGCGCGGCTGCGCGTCGCGCCGGTGGACGATCGCGGCCAGATCATCCTCGAGGAATATGAGAAGCTGCTGAACCCGAGGACGCGCATCGTCTCGGTGACGCAGGTCTCCAATGCGCTCGGCACGGTGACGCCGGCGCGCGAGATCACGGCCATGGCGCATCGCCATGGCGCGCGCGTGCTCGTCGACGGCGCGCAATCGGTCTCCCATATGCCGGTCGACGTGCGGTCGCTCGACTGCGACTTCTTCGTCTTCTCGGGCCATAAGGTCTTCGGCCCGACCGGCATTGGCGTCGTCTATGGCAAGGACGAGGTCCTCGCCGACATGGCGCCCTGGCAGGGCGGCGGCAATATGATCGCCGACGTCACCTTCGAGAAGACGATCTATCAGGGCCCGCCGGAGCGCTTCGAGGCGGGCACGGGCAATATCGCCGACGCCGTCGGCCTCGGCGCCGCGCTCGACTATGTCGAATCGATCGGCATGGAGGTCATCGCCCGCTACGAGCACGATCTTCTCCTCTACGCCACCGAGAAGATGCGCATGGTGCCCGGGCTGACATTCATCGGCACGGCGGCGGAGAAGGCGAGCGTGCTCTCCTTTGTGCTCGACGGCCACCGCGCCGAGGATGTCGGCAAGGCGCTGGACCGGGAGGGCATAGCCGTGCGCGCCGGCCATCATTGCGCGCAGCCGATCCTGCGCCGGTTCGGCCTCGAGGCCACGGTGCGTCCGTCGCTCGCCTTCTACAACACCTGCGCCGACGTCGACGCGCTGGTCGCCGCGCTTCTGCGCCTGCAGAGCGGGCGCGTCGGCTTCCCCTGACCGCGCCGTCTCGGCCTATTCGACCGGCTGCTCGTCGAGCGCTTCGATACGGGCGAATAGGAGAAAGCTGCACAAACTCCACTGCCTTTGTTGACTTCCCGCTTCGCCGAAAATAGTCTATCGTTTTTATAGACGGAGTGGCGCGGTGCTGACGAAAAAGGGCAAATACGGCATCAAGGCGATGACGTATCTCGCCCGTTTCGAGCCGGGCCGCACCGTCCCGGTTCAAGAAATCGCCACCACGCAGCGCATCCCGAAGAAGTTTCTCGACGCTATTCTCGGCGAATTGCGCAATCTCGGCTATGTCAGCTCGAAAATGGGCAAGGGCGGCGGCTACATGCTGGCCCGGCCGGCGGAGACGATCACCGTCGGCAATATCATCCGCGCGCTCGACGGACCGCTCGCGCCGCTCCCTTGCGCGAGCAAGACGCGTTACCAGCCCTGCGACGATTGCGTGGATGTGGAGCGTTGCGCCGTGCGCCTCGTGATGCAGGACGCGCAACGCGCGCTGTCGGGCGTGCTCGACAATCGCTCGCTCGCCCATGTGCGCGACCTCGCGGAGAAAGTCCCGCTCTGCTACGAAATTTGACGCGTTTCGCGCCGCGGAGTTTTGCGTGAAGCGCAGCGACGCGCAGCCGCACAATCGCCAGCGAGAACGCGCATCGCCTCCACGACAAGGCGACATTTTTCGATCATAAATCGATCTTCTTTGTAGACTTAATCGATATAGTCGCTTAAAGTTCACCTCCAGCCGCCCGGATGTAGCGCTTTTTGCGCATCTCCCGAGGCGATCGCTTCTCATAAGCATATGACGCCGATGGGCATACAAAAAAACAACGAGGTTGCGGGCACATGACGAAGACCTTGAAACGATCCGTGATCGCGATGATGTTGAGCGCCTCCGCGGCGGCCCTCGCGATCGCCGAAGAACAGAAGGCGCCGGCGGCCGCTCCCGAATCGCCGCGGGCCAGCAAGCCGCATTGGGCCTGGCAGCCGGTCTATCAGCCCTTCGCTCCCAATGTGCAGAACAAGAATTGGGCGCATTCCTCCTTCGACCCCTTCGTGCTGTCGAAGATCGAGGCGCGCGGCCTCGCCCCCGCGCCGGAGTCCGATCGCGCGACCTTCATCCGCCGTGCGACGCTCGACGCCTGGGGCCTGATCCCGACGCCGGAGGAGGTCGCGGCCTTCGAGAGCGACGTGAGCCCGGACGCTTATGAGAAGCTCGTCGACCGTCTGCTCGCTTCGCCGCGCTATGGCGAGCGTCAGGCCCGCTTCTGGCTCGATCTCGCGCGCTACGCGGACAGCGCCGGCTTCCAGAACGACAATGCGCGGCCGAACATGTTTCGCTACCGCGACTATGTGATCAAATCGTTCAACGACGACAAGCCCTATTCGCAATTCATCCGCGAGCAGATCGCCGGCGACGAGATCGCGCCCGGCGATCAGGAGGTGCTGGTCGCGACTGGTTTCCTCGCCGGCTATCCGGACAACAGCAACTCGCGCGATCTGGTGCAGCGCAAATATCAGATCACGACGGACATCGTCGACACGGTCGGCCAGGCGATCCTCGGCGCGACGGTCGGCTGCGCGCGCTGCCACAATCACAAGACCGACAAGTTCACGCAGAAGGATTATTATTCGCTGCAGGCATTCTTCGCCAACACCGCTTTCGACGAGAAGGCTCCGGCCAAGAAGGGCGAGGCGGAGGCCGATTTCCAGAAGGACCAGGCCGTCTACAACGAGGCGACCAAAGCCATTCGCGCGCGCCAGAAGGAGATCATCGACTCCGTTCGCGAGGCTGCGCTGAAATATCACAAAGAGCGCTATCTGACCGACAGCCGCGAAGCGATCTTCAAACCGAAGGAGCAGTGGAACGCGCTCGACCGCTGGGTCAATCATCGTCTCGTGGCGGTGACCGACGATAATGCGCTCGCCGGCTTCCTGCGCTACGCCGCCGACGACAAGAGCGCGCCGGAGCACAGCGCGGAAATCGTCAAAAAGGCCGAGGAATATCAAAAGCTGACGCAGGAGCTGCGCAAGTTCGTCAATCTGCGTCCGACCAAGGGCTCATTGAACTTCACCGCCGCCACCGAGCTCGGCCACAGCGATTCGCCGCCCACGCATATTCTCTTCGTCGGCAATCACGAGAAGCCGCTCGACGAGGTGCAGCCGGCCTTCCCGGAGGGAATTACGAGCGAGCTGCCCGACATCAAGCCGACGGCGACCTCCTCCGGACGTCGCACCGCGCTCGCCGACTGGCTGGTCGGCGAGAAGAATCCGCTCACCGCCCGCGTTTTCGTGAACCGGGCGTGGAACCAATATTTCGGCAAGGGAATCGTCGGCACCGTCAGCGACTTCGGCAAAGCGGGCGACAAGCCGACCAATCAGGAGCTGCTCGACCATCTCGCTTTCACTTTCGTGAAGGACGGATGGAGCGTGAAGAAGCTGCATCGCTCCATTCTGCTCTCGGCGACCTATCGCCAGTCCTCCGACTATCGTGAGGCCGTCGCCAAGGCCGATCCCGAGAACAAGCTGCTCGCCGTCTTCCCGCGCAAGCGCCTCGAGGCCGAGGAGATTCGCGACTCGATCCTCGTCGCCTCCGGCAGGCTGAACGAGCGTGTCGGCGGCCCGAGCGTGTTCCCGCCCATCCCGGCCAATCTCACCGGCGGCGGCAATTTCAATCAGGATCCGGCGTGGATCACCTCGAAGGACCCGCAGGATCATACGCGGCGCAGCCTCTACATCTTCACGCGGCGCAGCCTGCCCTATCCGCTGCTGGAGACCTTCGACATGGCCAATCCGCAGCAGATTCACAGCAAGCGCGATGTGACGACGACGCCGTTGCAGGCGCTCACGCTCTACAACAGCGATCTCGTCTTCCAATGGTCGCAGGCGCTCGCGGGCCGCGTGATCGAGGAGGCGGGCGAGAATGAGGCGGCGCAGCTCGAGAGGCTCTATCTCGTGCTGTTCGGCCGCAAGCCGACCGAACCCGAGGTCAGCGCCCTGCACGCCTTCCTCGAGCAGCATCAGAAGACGATCGTCGCCAAGGCGGAGAACGGCAAGTTCTCGATCGCCGTGCCGGTGACGACCAAAGCGCATTTCACCGATCCGCTGCGCGCATCGGCCTTCGTCGATCTCGTGCACACCGTCGTGAACAGCAACGACTTCGTCTATCGCTTCTAAAAAGAGACAACGGACAATCCGAACCGAGGGGAGCAGGCATATGCTCATCAAGACATCGCGTCGTGAGTGGCTGCGCAGCGCGGCCTATGGAGTCGGCGGTTTCGCCGTGAGTGGAATGATGCCGGGCGGCGGCTGGTTCGGCGCGCCGGACGCCAATGCGGCGGCTTTCGTCGATCCGCTGGCGCCCAAGCAGCCGCATTTCCCGGCAAAGGTGAAATCGGTCATCTGGCTGCATTTGGACGGCGCGCCGAGCACGCTCGATCTCTACGACTACAAGCCCGAGCTCGAGCGTCTGGCCGGGCAGGATATTCCGGCCTCTTTCCTCGAGGGCGTCAAGACCTCGACGCAGGGCGGCGTCGGCAAGCTTTTCGCGACGAAGCGCACATGGAAGCAATATGGCCAGAGCGGCGCTTGGTTCTCCGACCTGCTGCCCAATCTCGCGCAGCAGGCCGACAGACTGACCTTCGTCAAGTCCAGCGTCACCGTCGGCGCGACGCATGATATCTCGATCCTGAAGCTCAACACCGGCGATCTCAGCCCCGGCCGCCCGTCGCTCGGCGCCTGGGTCGCCTATGCGCTCGGCTCGGCCAATCCCGATCTGCCGCCCTATGTCGTGCTCTATGGCGGCCAGCGCGAGCCGCGCGCGGGCTCGGTGAATTGGAGCTCCGGCTTCCTGCCGGCGGTCTATCAGGGCACGGCCTTCCGCCCCGGTCCGCAGCCGATCCTGCATCAGGCGCCGCCGGAGCTGATCGGCCTGAAGCAGCAGCGCGAGAGCCTCGATCTGCTGCATCAGCTCAACGAGATCCGCTCCGCCACGCGGCCCGACGACAGCGAGCTCGCCGCGCGCACCAATTCCTACGATCTCGCCTATCGCATGGAGGCGACGGCGCCCGAGGCGGTCGATCTCTCGAAAGAAACCGAGGCCACCAAGGCGCTCTACGGCCTCGACGACGAGGCGACGCGCGACATGGGCACGGTGCTGTTGCGCGCCCGCCGCCTCGTCGAGCGCAATGTGCGCTTCGTGCATGTGGTGTCCGGCCCGATCTCGGGACTCGGCCAGGCCGACGACGCTAGCTGGGACGCGCATCGCCAGCTCGAGCGCAATCACAGCGCCCATGCGCGCGCGATCGACAAGCCGGTCGCCGGCCTGCTCGCCGATCTCCAGTCGCGCGGCCTCCTCGACGACACGCTGATCGTGTGGACGTCGGAGTTCGGCCGCACGCCCTACGGCCAGAGCGGCGACGGTCGCGACCATAATCCCTGGGGCTATACGCAATGGCTGGCCGGCGGCGGCCTGAAGCATGGCGTCACCTATGGCCGCACCGACGATCTCGGCCTCAAGACAATCGAGAATCCGGTCGACACCTATGACCTTCATGCGACGGTGCTCCAGCTCCTCGGACTGGATCACCTCAAGACGATCTATCTGCGCGCCGGCCGCGCCGAGCGTCCGACGGTGGTCTACGGCAAGGTCGTGAACGACATTCTCGCCTGACGAGTGACGCCGGAGCCGCATGGCTCCGGCGCTTGCCAGAAATTCGGCTCGCGGCGCGGACGAACGCGCCGCGAGAACGACCGGCCGCGCCCGCCGGTCCCTATTCGAAACCTCGAGGCAGGATTGCAAAAAAGCGTCATGAGCCGCACGCCTACATATCGAAATTTCGTCTCGCGTTCCGCCCTATGCGCCGTCCTCGTCGCCACTCCGGCGCTGGCCGCGCTGGACCTGCGCGACTACGACGACGATCTGATGCGCGATCTCGAAAAGACGATCAAATATTTCGAGCCGGACATCACCGCGAGAAATGCGCAGGCCGCCAAGGAGGACGCCGAAGTTCTGCTCGACGGATTCCGCTACACCGAGGATTATTTCGCCAAGAAAGGCAAGGACGACGCCGTGGCGATCTCCCGCGACGGATCGCGGCTCGTCGCCGATGTCGTTCAAAATGTCGAAAAAGGCGATTTCGACGCCGCCGCCGCCTCGGCGCGCGAGGCGACGCAAGTCTGCAAATCCTGCCATGAAATCTACAAACCCCGCCTCGCGCGCTGACAACCCCTCGAGGAAACGCCCCCATGACGCGTAAGACCGCAAACGAGTTCCCGCCCGGAATATTGAAGCTCTTCGATCTCTTCGTGCATGGCGATATCGACCGGCGCGGCTTCGTCGATGGCGCCAAGAAATTCGCCATCGGCGCCGCCGCGGCGACGGCCTTCCTCGAGGAGCTGCTGCCGCGCTTCGCCGAGGCCGAGGTCGTCAAGAAGGACGATCCGCGCATCATCGGCAAGACGCTCGAGGTTCCCTCGCCCGAGGGCAATGGAACGGTGAAGGGCTATTTCGTGCAGCCCGCCAAGACGCAAGGCAAATTGCCGACCGTCCTCGTCATCCACGAGAATCGCGGCCTCAATCCGCACATAGAGGACATCGCCCGCCGCCTCGCGCTCGCCGATTTCGTCGTCTTCGCGCCGGACGCGCTGGCGCCGCTCGGCGGCTATCCCGGCGACGAGGACAAGGCGCGCGAGCTTTTCCCCAAGCTCGATCAGGCGAAGACGCGCAACGATTTCATCGCCGCCTTTGGCGCGCTGAAGAGCTGCCCGATCGGCAATGGCAAGGTCGGCGCGGTCGGCTTCTGCTACGGCGGCGGCGTGGTGAATTTCCTCGCCACCAAGCTGCCCGATCTCGCCGCCGGCGTGCCCTTCTATGGCGCGCAGCCGCCGGCCGAGGAGGTCGTGAAGATCAAAGCGTCGCTGCTCATTCAATACGCCGGCGTCGACGATCGCATCAACGCCGGCTGGCCCGCCTATGAGACCGCGCTGAAAGCCGCGCATGTCGATTATCAGGCCTTCGTCTATCCGGGCGTGCAGCACGGCTTCAACAATGACACGACGCCGCGTTTCGACGCCGCGGCGGCCGAGCTCGCCTGGAAGCGCACCGTCGATTTCTTCAATGCGCGTCTGCGCGCCTGAGAACGGATGAGGAAAAGCCATGAGAGCCACGACGCTCCTTTTCGGCCTCGCGCTCGGCGCGCTTTCGTCGGCGCTTTTCGCCGCCGATGGCGCCGCCCAGCAGGCGCCGGCTCCCGCCGCCCCGGCGGCGCCGGCGCCCGTCACGCCGCAGAATGATCCGGCCTACACCTACAAGACGCTGCGGCTCAACCGCGCCGCCTTCGACGCTCTGCTCGCCAAGCCCGAAGATCTGCTCGTCCTCGACATTCGCCGGCCCGACGAGCTGATCAAGAATGGCGGCTTCCCCGCCTATCTGAGCATTCAGACGAAAGACGTTCAGAAACATCTCTCCTATATCCCGCGCGACCGGCTCATCGTCACCGTCTCCAATCGCGCGCATCGCGCCGGCGCGGTCGGCGATATTCTCGCCGGGCTCGGCTATCGCGTCGTCGGCGCGATCGGCGTGCTCGATTATCAGGACGAGGGCGGGACTCTGACGAAGATCGCGCCGCCGGCGCCCGCCGCTGCGGCCGGCGCTCCCGCGTCTGGCGCTCCGGCCGCCGCTACGTCGGCGGCGACGACAAATGGCGCGAAGTGAGGCGACGATGCGTAAAGTTGCGATCCTCTCCGCTCTCGCGGCCACTCTCGTAGCCGGCCCAGCCTTCGCGGCGTTGAAGACGGGCTCCGACGCGCCGGATTTCACCGCTCCGGCCGCCATCGGCGGGAAGGACTTCGTCTTCTCGCTGGCCGAGGCGCTGAAGAAAGGACCTGTCGTCCTCTATTTCTACCCCAAATCCTTCACGCGCGGCTGCACCATAGAGGCGCATGAATTCGCCGAGAACTTCGACAATTTCTCGGCGGCCGGCGCTTCGCTGATCGGCGTCTCCGCCGACACGATCGCGACGCAGCGCGAATTCTCGACCAAGGAATGCCGCGACAAATTCCCCGTCGCGGCGGACCCCGATCTCTCCGTCATCGACGCCTATGACGCCAAGCGCGACCGTCCGACTCGAGATGGCGACACCGTGTCGGATCGCATCTCCTATGTCGTGACGCCGGACGGAAAGATCGGCTTGACCTATGTGAGCGCCGATCCGATCCAGCATGTCGCAGAAACGCTTCGTTTCGTGCGGCAATGGCGTGAAAGCCGCAAGCGCTGAGATTTCAAAACTCGACATGAAGGAACGATCATGAGTCTGTATTCGATGCGCGCGCGCGCGCTTCTGAGCGGCGCGCTCGTGGCAAGTTGCGTTGCTCTGACCTCCGCCTCGGCGCAGGCGCCCGGTCCCTCGCCGGCGAAAATCGCGGTCGAGAGCCGGCGGGCGGAATTCACGCTCATCGGCAATTTCTTCCGTTGGTTCGGCGGCGTCGCCAGAGGCAATGCGCCTTATGACGAGGCCGAGGCGAAGAAGCGCGCGGCGCGCATCGCTTTCCTCGCCGATCTGCTCGACGAATCCTTCCCGGATATCTCCAATGTCGGCGAGCCGGACAGCAAAGCGAAGCCGGAAATCTGGAAAGAGAAGGCGGAATTCGACAAGAAGCTCGCCAAATTCAAGGAGGACGCCCGCGTCTTCGCCGACACTATCGCCAAGGAGAAGGGCGCGACGGAGGGCTTCAAGACCGCCGTCGCGAATCTCGGCCAGGATTGCAAGGGCTGCCACGACTCCTACAAGGCGAAGTAAATAGGGGCGAGGCGAAATAGCGCGAGACGAATGATGACGGTGATCGACAGGCCGCCCGTAACCGAGGCGGCGACCACGCAATCGAAAGAAAAGCGTCTGGTCTGGGACTTGCCGGTGCGGCTGTTCCATTGGTCGCTCGTCGTCTCCTTCGTCGGCGCCTATGTGACCAACAGGCTCGGCGTCGCCTGGTTCGACTGGCACGTCCGATTCGGTTACGCCGTGCTCGCCCTCGTCCTCTTCCGCATTCTGTGGGGCGTCTTCGGCGCCGAGCATGCGCGGTTCTCGAGCTTTCTGCGACATCCGCGCGAGGCGTGGCTCTATGCGCGGCGTCTCCTGCGCGGAGAGGCTCCGCGCTACGCCGGGCACAATCCGCTCGGCGCGATCATGGTCGTCGCTCTGCTCCTCGGCCTCTCGTCGCAGGCGATCATGGGACTCTTCGCCAATGACGAGATTTTCAACGCCGGTCCTTTCGCCGGCGCGGTGAGCAAGGAGGCGAGCCTCCTGCTCACCTCGCTGCACAAGAGGGGCTTCTATGTGCTGGCGGCCGCCGTCTTCGTCCATATCGTCGCGGTGATCGCCTATGTCACGGTGAAGCGTGAGGATCTTCTTCGCGCGATGGTCACCGGGCGCAAGAGCGCCGCGGCCGTCCATCCGAAGGACGAAATCGCCTCGTCTCGCCTGCCGCTGGCCGCGACTCTGTTCGTCCTCGTCGTGGTCGCGCTCGCCGTGCTGACCTCCCTCGTCCCGGTGGACGCCGCCGGCGGCGACGCCTTCTGAAAGGACTGGGTCCTTCGCCGCGCTTGAGGCGCCGCGACGGCTGGGCTACGTAAGGAGCCGTAACGGGCATTCGATCGTCGCCGCTCGCCGAGGCTCCTCATGGCTCGCCTTACCGCACTCGCCGTTTTTCTCCTTTTGCCGCTTTTGCCGCAATTTTCGGTCGCCCACGCGGTGGAGCGGCCCGCGGCCCATGGGGCGGCGGTCGCCAAACCCGGCGCCGCCAAGCCCGCGGCCGGCTCGACGACGGCGCCGGCGCCCCGCGTGTTCGGCGACTGGCAATTGCGCTGCGTCGCCGCGAGCGAGCAGCAGCCGGCGCATCGCAGCTGCGAGATCCTGCAATCCGTCCTCGCGAAGGACAAGAGCGCGACGATCGCCGAGATCGCCTTCGGCAAGCCCGACGCGACCGATTCCCTATCCATGACGATCGTTGTGCCGGTCAATGTCGCTTTTCACGCGGTTCCGCGCGTGACGACGAGCGACGCGGATCGCCAGCCGTTCGAGCTCGCCTGGCGGCGTTGCGCGCCGGCCGGATGTTTCGCGAGCGCCGCTCTCGCCGATCAGACGCTCGCTCGCTGGCGCGCCTATGACGGCATGGGCAGCATCGCCTTCAAGGCCGCCTCCGGACAGGACGCGGCGCTGCCGGTGTCTTTTCACGGCCTCGCGCAGGCGCTGGACGCTCTCGCGCGCGAGCGTTGACGAAATGTGGCAATATTGACACACAAATAGAAATTTGCCGCGCGCCAGACATCGGGCGGAAGCGTAGCGAAATACTTAAGCGGTTCACTTAGCGGGATTTTCCGCTTTGCTGTCGCCATGCCTGCGTCCGCGCTCGCCACAGCTGTGGCCTTGCCGGCATTCCCGATCGAAAATACAACCGAAAGCCGTGCAGAAATACGCGAGTCGGCTCCAGTCGGCCGGCTTCCGGCGGGATTTTGTCGTTGATTGCTGTGTTCTGGAGACTATGAATGATCCGTCCGTCCGGCCGCCCGAATAATTGGGCCCCTCATACCGTCTCCTCTCCTCGTTCGGCGGACTCCGCGCATCGGCGAGGCCTTCTGCTCGGCGCTTCAGCGATCAGCATCGCCCTTTCCTTCGGTCTTTCGGGACCTGCTATCGCGCAGCAGGCCGGCGGCGCAGGCGGCAATCCGGGCGGCGGCGCGGCGGGAACGACCAATAGCGCCGGCGTCGGCTCGGCGGGCGGCGATGCGACCAACGCCGTCGGCGGCGGCGGCGGCGGCGTCAATGCGGCCGGCGGCGCGGGCGGCGGCGGCGCGGCGGGCGGAACGGCTCCGGGCGGCGCCGGAACCAATGGCGCGGCCAATCAGGGCGGCGGCGGCGGCGCGGGCGCGGCGCCGCTCTTCACTCTCTCCAATGCGACCGTGATTGCGAACACGACCGGCGCCGCCGGGGGCGCCGGCGGCGCCGGTGGTTCGGGAACGGGCTCGGGCGGCGGCGGCGGCGCGGGCGGCAATATCGTCAATGTGACCGGCGCGGCCTTCCCCAGCGGCGTCAACGCTGGCGTGACAGCGACGGGCGGGGCCGGCGGAGCGGGCGGCTCGGCGACCGGAACCTCCGGCAATGGCGGCGCGGGCGGCGGCGGCGGCTCGGTCTTCCTGTTCACTGGCTCTGGAGCCGATGTGAACATCAATGGCGCGGCCGTCGGCGGCGCGGGCGGCGCCGGCGGAAACAGCGGCTCTCTCTTCGGCAATGGCGGCGCGGGCGGCGCGGGCGGCGCGGCTATTTTCGCCGTAGGCGCGCTGGGGACCTTGACCAACGCCGGCGCGATCACGGGCGGCGCGGGCGGCGTCGGCGGGACCACCGCGACCGGCGTCGGCGGCGCTGGCGGAGCCGGCGGGGTCGGCGTCTCGGCGAACGCCGGCGGAACGATCGTCAATTCCACGACGATAACCGGCGGCGCGGGCGGCGCCGGAGGCAGCGGCGCGGCCGCGGGCAATGGCGGAGCCGCCGTCTTCGGCTCCGGCCTGACGATCGTCAATTCCGGCTCGATCATCGGCGGCGCCGCGGGCGGAGCGGGCGGCTCGGCCGGCCCCGCGCTCGATCTCTCGGGCGCCAATCGATTGACGACGCTCGGAGCCGGAAGCCTCAGCGGCGACATTCGCGCCAATGGCGGAACGCTGACGCTCGACCAGACGACCGCCGGCGCCGGGGCGACTTATGCGAACAGGATCGTCGACACGGGCGGCAGTCTCAATGTCGTCGTCGACGCCGGCGCGAATGCGGTGACGCTGAGCAACGCCGCCAATAATCAGTTCCAGACCCAGGTGAGGAGCGGCGCGCTCTCCATCACCAATGCGGGCGCTCTCGGCGGCGGCGACGTCACGCTCGCCGCAGGCGGCGCGACGCAACCCGTTTTCCAGCTCGCGGCGGGCGCCGGCGCGCAAACTCTCACTCAGAATTTCACCATTGCCGCCGGCGTCTCGGGAACGATCGGCGCCGGCGCCGGCTCGACCCTGACGCTCGCGCCCGGAGCCGGCAAGTCGCTGAACTTCAATGGCGGGGCGGGAACGACGCTTCATTTCGGGTCCGCGGTCGCCACGGGAACCGTGGTTCTGGCGCCGAGTTCCTCCCCCGTCGGCTCCAATCCGGGCGCGGCCTCGGTGGACGGAGGGACGCTGCGCCTCGGCAATGCGGCTGGCGCCGGCGTGGTCACCGCGATTCAGGGCGGGCTCACCGTCGGCAAGGACGCGACAACCGCCACGCTCGACGCCAATGGCTTCGGTTTCACGGCCAATAATCTGAGCGGCTCGGCAGGCGGCGTCATCACCAATAACGGCGCCGGCCCCGTGACCGTCACGGCCCGCAACACCGCCGGCACCACTTATTCCGGCGCGATCAAGGACGGCGCCGGCAAGGTCGCGCTCGACGTCCAGAGCGCGGGCGGCGTGCTGACGCTCGCCGGTGCGAACACTTATACCGGCGCGACCACTGTCGGAACCGGCAATACCTTGCGGGCCGGCGCCGACAACGCCTTCAGCCGGGGCAGCGCGACGACGGTCGGCGGAACGCTCGATCTCGGCGGCAGACCGCAGAATATCGACACGGTCGATCTCGCCGGCGGCCGCATTCGCAATGGCCGTCTGACCAGCGCCAATGGAATTGCGTCCACGGGCGGCGTCGTCGAGAGCATCTCCGGCTACACCGGGTTGACGACGACAACCGGCACGACCAAGCTCGACGGATTCAATTCTTATTCGGGCGCCACGATAGTCAATGGCGGGACGTTGCAATTGATCAGCGACACCGGCCTCAGCGGCCTGAGCGCGCTGACGGTCAACGCCGGGGGAACTTTCGATCTCAATGGCCGCAATGCCGTTGTCGCCGGCATAGGCGGGACGGGAACCGTCACCACCAATGGCGGCGCATCGACGCTGACCTTCAGCCTGCTGACGGACTCGACCTTCGCCGGCGTGATGCGCGATGGCTCACTCCCCGCCAACCAATTGTCCGTCGAGGTCTCCGGCGGAAATACGCTGACGGTCACGGGGCAGAACATCTATTCCGGCACGACGCAGATCGACGCCAATTCCGGCCTCACCGTCGCGGCGGGCGGCGCGATCGGCAACGCCGTCAATCCCGCGGGCGCGATCAATGTCGATGGAGCGCTGACCATCGAGAACGGCGGCTCCGTCGATACGGGCGCCAATAATCTCACCAATCAGGGCGTCCTCACCATAGAGGCGGGCGGCCGTCTCACCGACGATCTCATCAATAATGGCGTGGTCAATAACGCCGGCTTCGTGACAGCCAATCTCCAGAACAATGCGCCGGGCGTCGTCACCAATCAGGGCCCGACCGGCATCTGGCAGGGCAATGTCGTCGTGAACAGCGGCACGATCGTCAATGAGGCGGGCGCCAATTGGATCGGCAATGTCAACGCCGGCGCGAATACGGGAACGATCGACAATCGCGGCGTCTGGACCGGCAATATCGGCAATAATCTCGGCTTGCTCGGCAACAGCGGAACGATCACCGGAACGGTGACCAATTCCGGGACGTTCGGCAATCTCGCGGGCGGCGTCGTCTCGGGTCTCGTCACCCAGGCGGCCGGAACGACGACCAACGCCGGCAGCCTCATCGGCGGCGCGACGGTCACTGGCGGTCTGCTGACCAATAATAATCAGATCGTCGGAGCCGTCGCCGTCACCGGCGGCCGGCTCGACAATAATGCGACGATCTCCGGCGCGGTCGACAATTCGGCGATTTTCAACAATAACGCCGGCGGCAATGTCACCGGCGGGCTGAAAACCTCCGGAACGGCGACCAACGCCCAAGGCGCGACGATCAGCGGCGGCGTCAATATCGTCAGCGGCGGCGCGTTCACCACTCTCGGCGTGGTCAATGGCGGGCTCGTCAATTCCGGAACGACCAATGCGCAGGGCACGATCAACGGCGTCGTGCAGAATCTCGCCGGCTCTTTCACCGTCACCGGCAATCTGAGGACGGATGCGGTGCAGAACTCCGCGGGCGCGACCGTCGATGTCACCGCGGGCACGACGACCGGCGCCGCCGGCGTATTGTCCGTCACCAACGCCGGCAATCTCTTCGTGCGCAATGGCGCGACGCTCACCGCGCTCGGCGGCGTGACCAATTCTGGCGCGATCACCGTCGAGCTGGGCGGCACGGTCAATGACGCGCTCACCAATACGGGCGTGGTGAACAATTTCGGCGTCTATAATGGCGATCTCATCAATTCCGGCGCCGCGGCGGTCGTGACCAACAAATCGACGGGCGTGTGGACCGGCAATGTGCTGTCGAACACGACCGGCGCGCAGGTCGTCAATCAGGGCTCCTGGGTCGGCGACGCCTCCAATGCGAGCGGGAGGATCGACAATCAGGCGAGCTGGACCGGCGCGGTGAACAATGGCGCCGGCGGAACATTCGCGAACTCGACCGCCGCCTCCACGCTCTCCGGCCTGCTGATGACGTCGGGAACGGCGACCAACGCCGGCACGCTGAACGGCGGCGCGCTCGTGCTCGGCGGAACGCTGAATTCGAGCGGAACGATCAACAATGGCGCGACCGTCAACGCCGGAACGCTGACGACGACCGGAACCGTCAATGGCGGCTTGGTCAATGGAGTCGCCGGAACGGTCTTCGCCTCGGGCGCGATCAATGGACAGATCGACAATAGCGGCCAATTCACGCTGAACGGCGCGCTCACGAACAACGGGTCGACGGTCAACAACAACGCCGGCGCGACGCTCGCCGTCAACGCGTTCAATTTCACCAATATAGGCGCGCTCAACAATAATGGCGCGATCGCCATCGCCGGCGGCGCGCTCGCCGTGAATGGAACGCTCACTCAGGCCGCCGGCTCGATCCAGAACATCGGCGGCACGATCACGGCCAATGCGATCAACGAGACCGGCGGCCTCATCACCAACAGCGGGGTCGTCAACGCGACGTCCTTCGCGGTCAATGGCGGCGTTCTGACGAACAACGCCGGCGGTCTGGTGACGACGAATGCGCTCGCCATCGGCGCCGGCGGCACGGTCGGCAATAATGCGACGATCACATCGGCCACGACGATCCAGAACGTCGGCCTCGTCAACAACAACAATGGCGGAACGCTGAACGGCGGCCTCGATAATAAGGGGACCTTCAACAATAACGCCGGCGCGATCCTCAATAACGGCCTGATCAATAGCGCGACGGCGACCAATGGCGGGACCATCAATGGAGGGGTGCTCAATAGCGGCTCCTTCGCGACGACCGGCGCCGTCAACGGCGGGCTGACCAACGCCGCGGCGGGCGTGGTGACAGCCGCCGGCTCGATCGCCGGCGGCGTGACCAACGCCGGCTCCTTCACCGTGACCGGCGCGCTCGCCAATGGCGGCGGCAATTTCGCCAATAACGGCGTCGGCACGCTCGTCGTTCAGGGCGGCGACTACACGAACGTCGGGACTCTGACGAACAGCTCGACGGCGGCGACCGGCGTGTCCGTCTCCGCGGGACGCACGCTCTCGGCGACCAATGTGACGAACGTCGCCGGCGCGACCATCGCCAATTTCGGCGCCTTGGTCTCGGCCAACGCCATTCAGAACCTTGGAACTTTCAACAATTCCGGCGCGGTCGCGGGCAGCCTCAATAATCTCGGCGCCTTCACTCAGCTCACCGGCGGCTCGCTGACCGGGGGCTTGGCGAATAGCGGAACGGCCAATGTGAGAGGCTCGCTCGCCGGCGGCGTGACCAACACCGGCTCCTTCACCGTCACCGGAGCGCTGGTCAACAATGGCGGCAATTTCGCCAATAATGGCGCGGGAACGCTTGTCGTCGCCGGCGGCGACTACGCCAATATCGGCGCGCTGACCAACAGCTCCACGGCGGCGACCGGCGTCGCCATCTCCGCGGGCCGGACGCTCAGCGCGGCGGGCGTGACCAACAACGCCGGCGCGATCATCGTCAACAGCGGGACGCTCGCCTCGACCGGCGGCGCCGTTCAGAACGCCGGAACGCTGATCACGACGGGCGCGCTCACCGGCGGTCTCAATAACAGCGGCGTGGCCAATGCGGCGGGCTCCATCGCCGGCGGCGTGGCCAACACCGGCGCATTCACCGTGACCGGCGCGCTGACCAATGGCGGCGCCGATTTCGCCAATAATGGCGCGGGAACGCTGATCGTCTCCGGCGGCGATTATGCGACTATCGGCGCTCTGACCAATAGCTCGACCGCGGCGGTCGGCGTGTCGATCGCCTCCGGACGGACGCTCTCGGCGACGAGCGCGACGAACAATGCCGGCTCGACGCTCACCATTTCCGGCGGCGCGCTGCAGACGACGAATGGCCTGGTGAATCAGGGAAGGGTGAACGGCGCCGGCGCCATAGGCGGCGGGGTGACGAACACCGGGACATTCACGGTGACCGGCGCGCTCGACAATGGCGGCGGCAATTTCGCCAATAACGGCAATGGCGCCCTCCTCGTCGACGCCGGCAATTACGCCAATATCGGCGTGCTGACGAA
Organism: Methylosinus sp. Ce-a6; assembly: GCF_009811655.1. Lineage (GTDB taxonomy): Bacteria > Pseudomonadota > Alphaproteobacteria > Rhizobiales > Beijerinckiaceae > Methylosinus. Next base: position 49,043 of record NZ_BGJX01000023.1, read on the forward strand.
CAGCTCGCTGGGCGATCCCACCGCCGGCGCGCAGTTCCAGGGCATAGGCGTCTCGCTCGCTCATGGCCGCACGCTCGGCGCGACGAGCGTCGTGAATAATGCGACGATCGCGCTCGGCGATCGGACGACGAGCTCGACGGTCAATGCGACCATCGCCGGCAATCTCACCAATAATGGAACGCTCGATCTCGCCGCGGCCAATCAGGTCGTGGCGAATGGCGCGACCGCGGCCGCTCTCGCCAATTCGCTCACCGTCAACGGCAGTTACACGGGCGGCGGCGTGCTGAATGTGGCGGCGCGCTTCGCCGATCTCGGCGGACAGCGGGCGGGCGAGCTGCTGGTGAACGGCGCCGGCGGCGGCAATGCGACGACGGTGATCGTCAATCCGTTCCAGAATGCGACCGGCTTCTTCGGCAGCCCGATCCTCATCGCCAGGACCGATCCGGGTTCGACATCGACCTTCGTGCTCGGCAACGCCAACACGTCGGTCGGCTCCGCGCAGGCGCTCAACACCGGCCTTGTCAGCTTCAGCCTGCAGGAGCTCAACGCCGGCCAATGGTATCTGGTGCCCAATCTCGACACCGGATCATTGTCCGCGGTCGGCGGCAGCATCGCTTCGGCGATCGCCTCCGCCACCACCGGCTTCTTCCAGAGCGCCTCGGCCTTCGTGCAGTCGCGGCCGGACAGCAAGCCGAACGCCGTCGACTTCGGTCTTTGGTCGCGCGCCGCCGTCGGCCGCTCCGATCTCGCGAGCTCCTCCAGCGCGCCGTCGCCGTCGGGCGCCCCGTCGGTCAGCAATGAGAAGACCCGCACGCTCTACAGCGGCTACCAAGCCGGCCTCGACGCCTCGCTCTCCAACATCGAGAACACGCAGATCAACGTCCATGGCGGCGTCATGGCGGGCCAATATCTCTCCAACTCCTTCGAGCTGCTCGGCTCCGGCACGAAGACCCGATTCGACGTGCCCTTCGTCGGCGTCTATGCGGTCGCGACCGGCTTCGGCTTCTTCGCCGACGTCCAGTTCCGTCATGATTTCTGGAACGCCGACATCACCAATTATCGCGCGGGCCTCAACGAAAGCCCGCTCCAGGGCCGCGGCTGGGCGGGCTCCGCCTCGCTCGGCTATCATTGGGATCTGCCCAATGACTGGTTCATCGAGCCTTCCGCCGCGATCAATGTCACCAGCGTCGATTTCGACCGGCTGCAGGTCGCGGCCGGGACGACCCCGGCCTATCTCGTCCTCGAAACGGTGCGGTCGACGCTCGGCCGCATCGGCCTGCGGGCGGGCACGTCCTTCGTCGTCGAGAATAAATTCGCCTTCCAACCCTTCGCCTCGGTCAGCGGCTGGAACGAATTCGAGACCAATCTGAAGGAGAGCTTCCAGCAGAACGTCACCTATGTGCCGATCACCGTGTCGCGCTCCGGCGCTTTCGCGCAATTCGGCCTCGGCGTTTCGGCGCAGATCATCGATACGGGCTGGGTCGGCTTCCTGCGCGGCGATTATCGCACCGGCGAGAAGCTGAGCGGCGCGGCGCTCAACGGCGGCGTGTCCTACCGCTTCTGAGCGGCCTCGCCGTTTTTTGGAGGCGGAAGCGAGCGCTTCCGCCTTTGCAGCCGAGGTGGACGCCGGTTCGGCGTCGGAAGCGCGTCGAAACAAAAGCCGAGAAAACCCTTCGGCGCGCCGCCGACCGAGCCGGGGCGTCGAACCCCTTGCGGCGAAAGTTTGCTTTCCGCTCCCGGTTCCGCCACTCTCCCACGCCATGGATCGCAAATGCGACAAGCGGCGGCCGCTTCTCGCCGCCCTCTTGACCTTCGCTCTCTGCGCGCCGGCGCGCGGGGAGGATGACGGGCCGCGCGTATCGATCATCCGGGACGCGGAGATCGAGCAATTGCTGCGCGACTACACCGCGCCTGTCTTCAAGGCGGCAGGACTCCACACCGGCGCCGCCAAGATCATTCTGGTCAATGATCGTTCCTTCAACGCTTTCGTCGCCGACGGGCAGAAGATCTTCGTCAATACGGGCGCGCTGATGGAGGCGAAGACGCCCAATGAGATCATCGGCGTTCTGGCGCATGAGACCGGCCATATCGCCGGCGGTCATCTCGCGCGCGGGCGGCAGGAGCTCGCCAAGGCGACGATCCTCTCCGTCGCCGGAATGCTGGCGAGCGCCGGCGCCATGGTGGCCGCGCGCGGCGCCTTCAACCGCCGCGACGGGCAGGTCGGCATGGATTCGGCCGGCGCGGCGGGCATATTGCTCGGGCCGCAGGAGGCGGTGAAGCGCTCGCTGCTCGCCTATCAGCGCGGCGAGGAGCAGGCCGCCGACCGCATGGCGGTGCGCTTCCTCACGACGACGCGCCAATCCGCCAAGGGAATGCTCGAGGTGTTCAACCGCTTCGCCAGCGAGTCGCTGTTCAAGACGACGGCGATCGACCCCTATCTGCAATCGCATCCGCTGCCCAATGAGCGCATCTCCAATCTCGATCAGGCGGCCAAGCAATCGCCCTATTTCGACGTTGCGGATTCGCCCGCCTTGCAGGCGCGCCACGATCTGATGCGCGCCAAGCTCGTCGGCTTCATGGGGAGCTCGAGCGAAGTGGCGCGGCGCTATTCCGTTTCCGATCTCTCTCTGCCGGCGCGCTATGCGCGCGTCATCGCCGACAATCGTTTCGGCCGGCTGGACGAGGCGCTGCGCGGCGCCGACGCGCTCGTGGCCGCCGATCCGAAGAATCCTTATTTTTGGGAGCTGAAGGGCCAAATTCTGCTGGAGGCCGGCCGCGCCAATCAGGCGATCGCGCCGCTGCGCAAGGCGGCCGCCATCGCCGGGCCGGGGGCCACGCCGATCCGCGTGCTGCTCGGCCATGCGCTCGTCTCCGCCGACGATCCCAAGCTGCTCGATGAGGCGGTGAGCGTGCTCGCCAACGCCACGCAGCGCGACGAGGACAGTCCGGACGCCTGGGAGTTCCTGTCGATGGCCTATTTTCGCAAGGGCGAGAACGCCAAGGCGCAGCTCGCGGCGGCGGAAGGGCTGCTCGTCGCCGGCAAATATGTGGAGGCGCGCACACAAGCGACGCGCGCCCAGGCGCAGTTCAAGGAAGGCACGCAAGGCTGGCTGAAGGCCGATGATATTCTGACCTATCGGCCGCCGGGGAGCGAGTGAGGCTCCGCGCGGAGCGCGGGACGAGACCCGCCCGTCGTCGCCAATGAAACGACGACGCGACGGCAACTGTCATTCCCGACGTTCGCGCGAGCCGAGCGATCGGGAATCCAGAGCAACAGGCGGAGTTTTCGTGTCGTTGTTCTGGATTCCCGGTCAGGGCCTTCGGCCTGCCAGGAATGACGACGCCCTTTTCGCTCAGGCGACGCAAGCGCGCTAGTGGCTTGCGTCAATGAAAGTGAAGATGCTCTAGCCCCCTCCCCAGCCCTCTCCCGCTGCGCGGGAGAGGGAGCAGATTCGGCGCTTCATCGAGAATACGCGAAACGTCGACGCCGCCTTTCCCGCGCAGCGCACGGCTGTCCGGGGAAAATCAGGCATAGTGGAGTTCCAGCTGGTCTGGGGATTTCCATCGGCTCGGGACGAGGTATTTGGGCGGCGGCTCGTCGAGGAGCGCGATGGGTCGGCGGGCGAAGAGGAA
>NZ_BGJX01000024.1 GCF_009811655.1 Methylosinus sp. Ce-a6
CTCCCTATGGACGGGAGAGAAACGCCGGTCCGGCGACGCGCCGCCTGTCCAGGGACGGGGGTCGCCGTCCCGGATGGAGCCGGCCCCCGCCCGCGTTCCACGACCCGAGGAACGCGCCCTTGCATCGGCGGGAGCGAGGGAGAGATAGGAATATTTTCAGGATGTGTCAAGGGGCCGACGGTGGGGAGATTCGCCTTCTGACCCAAAGGGGACGTTCGCGGAAGCTGGGCGACTTTGGACCGAAGCTGTGTTCTTTCGCACGTATCTTTTGCACGACCCAACCCGTTGAAAATTTGGGTGTGCGGCGACCGTGCAAAAGTCTTGATTTCTACGACAGGCGAAGAGCAGCTTCGAGCCATAGCGGAAATCCGCGTCAGGAACGCGGATTGCTAAAGCAGTCGCTCAAACGCGCGCTTCATTGGCAAGACTCGGAAGAGCAACCAGCTCGGCAAGCTTGGCCGCGACGTTTGCCATCGACTCTTCTTCAGTGCTCAAGCCGCTTCGCGAGCCGAGCAGCGGGCTGACGTCACGGAGAGCCTCATACGTCGTGTTGTGCACGATGGGAACGAGCAGGTCGCGCGCTAGGAGTGCCGAAAGCTCTTTGTCGGCGATGCCCTCTCCTTGTACGCGGCGCAATAGCGCAGGAGTTACCAGCACGATCCCGACCCGCGACTTCGCCAGTCCCTTGTCGATTTCGCGGAGCAATGGCGCGCCGAGGAGAACGTCCTTCTCGCTGAACCAAACCGAGACACCGCGCGACTCAAGTAGATCGTGCAGCTCCTTGGCGGCACCTCCTCGGTCGTCCCACGCGTGGCAGAGAAAGACGTCCCGAAGGTCAGGCAGGGACGCTCGCTTTTCGACGCTTTCGCGGATCGGTGTAAGCGCCCGCACCTCGGCAGGCGTGTATGCCACGGACGAACCAGCTCGGGACCATCTCGGCCTTACGCTGCTGCCAGACCCGCCGCCGCTGCTCCGGCCGCCTCCGATGCTCGCCGACGAGGAGTATGACGGGAGCGAGTACGACGACCCGTAGCCGCTGTAGCGGCCAAAGCCGCCACGGCATGCAGGGCAGTTCGCTGCAGCACTTGCTGAGCGATGGCCCTCTACTGGTGCTGTGCATCTAGCCAAGTGATCTCCTTTCATCTGACTTCGCCAATATGAAAACTGCCGCTCGATGAGCCGGCCAATTCAGACGGCTTTAGCGCCGCTCACCGCTTGCGCCACTTATCGGGGCTGCCGTTCTTCGTCTCGCGCACGCGCTCGACCAGCGGCGTCGCCTTCGGGTTCAATTCTTTGGCCCGCTGAATCGCTTTCGCCTGCGTCGGTTCAACCGCGCTCGCGCGCTGTGAGTTCGGCTTACGCACCGCGTAATCGCCCTCGGGTCTCCGCTCAACGAAAAGCTGATTTTTGTCGACCATATCCATCTCCACGAAGAGGGTCGCCACTACTAATGGAACGCAAGAGGCGGCATTGCCGCGATATGTGGGAGGCCAAGCTCCACCTTCAAGATGTGGCCGGCAAGAAAACTATGACGTGAGACGACGTTTTCGCTGCATCTGCGAAACCGTCGAGAAGGAAAGTGATCTTGCAGTCGCATAACCCGCCACTAGGGAACCGCGCGCGCGAATACCCCCTTCTGGCGCCTCTCAAATTTCTAAATCGCAGCGCCGCCGTCGCGCGGGCGCGCATTGTCCCCTATAATTCGCCCCCATGCGGATCATCCCCGTCATCGACCTCAAAGGCGGCCATGTCGTGCGCGCCTTTCGCGGCGAGCGCGCCGCCTATGCGCCGATCGTCACGCCGCTCGCCGCCGGCAGCGCGCCGGAGGCGATCGTCGCCGGCTTTCTGCGGCTCTTTGCTTTCGACACGATCTATATTGCCGATCTCGACGCCATAGAGCGATGCGGCGATCATGGCGCGGCGATCGAGGCGCTGGCGCGGCGCTTTCCGCAAATCTGTTTCTGGGTCGATAATGGCGCCGAAAGCGAGCCTGAAGGCTCGCGATCCGATGCGGCCCGTGGACCGCGAGCCTTCGGGCTCGCCAATCTTTATCCCGTCATCGGCAGCGAGAGTCTCGCGCAGGATCGCGCCCCGGATCTCTCGCGGGAGGCGCGCGCCATTCTCTCGCTCGATTTTCGCGGCGACGGCTTTCTCGGGCCGCGCGCGCTCCTCGACAATCCGCAATTCTGGCCGCCGCGCGTCATCGTCATGACTCTGGCGCGCGTCGGCGCCTTCGCCGGACCGGACCTCGCGCTTTTGTCGTCGCTGGCGCGCCGCGCGCAGGGCAGGGAGATCTACGCCGCCGGCGGATTGCGCGACGCGCGCGATCTCGAGGCGCTAGCGCGCATCGGCGTCGCCGGCGTGCTCGTCGCCTCGGCGCTGCATGACGGGCGGCTGTCGGCGCAGGAGCTGCGTCGCGCCATGTAAGGTGTTTTCGTCCGATCGCTCGCGCGGCGTCGCGGCTTCCCTCTCCCCGCTCGCGGCTATTCGAATGCCACATCCTCGTCTCCCCACGGCGTCCTGGCCGGGCTTGTCCCGGCCATCCACGCCAGCGCGCGCCGAGGCGTCGTAGAAGTTTGGCGTGACGCCGAAGCTCCGGCGGCGTCCGACATGGGATAGAGTCCGTCGATGGCGGGCGCTTTCCTTTGGTTTCTCAGCTGCTTGGCGTGGATGGCCGGGACAAGCCCGGCCATGACGGCCGCAGGGTTTCGCGCCATGTGAAGCCGATAGCCGCTCGCGGGGAGAGGGGGAGCGCGCCGAGCCGAACAACGGGAACCGTATGAAGGCGCCGTGCGGAAATGAGCGCCGCCAAAAAAGAAAGAGGAGCCGCGGCGGCGGCTCCTCTTTGCAGCCGGGAAACGATCCGCGCCTTACTCGGCGGCGGCGAAGGGGTGCTTGGCGGTCACGCGCTCGGAGAGCACGCGGGAGGCGCTCGGATCGCCCTTCAGCGCGCGGGCGATCGCTTCCTTCGTGGCGCGATAGTTGAAGTCCTGGATCTTCTGATCGTCATTGGCTTCCCAATGAATGAACACGCCGACCGAGATGAAGAGGTCGTCGGCCTGCTCGATCGGGATGATCCCTTCGGCGACGCTGTCGGCGACCGCCTTGGCGACGCCATATTGCGCCGGGCCGAACATCTGCACGGCCTGCTTGGCGTTCTTGATCGTCACCTTGTTGAACAGGATCGTGTAGGGCTTCACCAGGAGATTCGGCGCGACGACGGCGAGCAGGGTGGTGAAGCCGTCCTTGTTGTTGACGAGCGCATTGGCGAAAGCCGTCTCGGCGGAGCTGCCGCGCGGGCCCATCAGCAGGTCGATATGCGCGACCTCATTGCCCTCGCCGACGAGCGACTCGCCGACCAGCAGCTTCGGCGTCGAGCCGCCGACGCCGGCCTTCGGAAAGAGAGCGCCCAAGATCTTATCGATTATCGAAGCCATGTTCGATTTCCTTTCGGTCTGTTCGTCACGCCTTGGCGGCGTTGTTCTCGGCCTGCGCGAGGCCCCCCCAATCTCGCTGCAACTTCCGTCAGGAAGCCGACTGGTGACGCGCCGACCGCGGATCGATTCGCTTCAATTCGAGTCGACGAAGAGGAGCCGCGGGCGGCTCCTCGAAAATCGCGGCGGCGGGCGCCGCATCGCAGCGAAGCGGCGGCGCGCGAGATGCGCGCCGTCGCTCGCCGGCCGACCGATGAGCTCAGTTGGCGCCGAAAGGATGCTTGACGTCGTTGCGCTTGGCGACGACCTCGGCGGCCTTCGGCTCGCCCTTGACGGCGCGCGCGATGGCTTCCTTCGTGGCCTGATAGTTGTACTCCTGGATCTTCTTGTCGTCGTTGGCTTCCCAGTGGATGAACACGCCGACCGAGATGAAGAGGTCATCGGCCTCGGCGAGCGGGATCACGCCTTCGGCGACCGAATCGGCGACGGCCTTGGCGACGCCGGCCTGGGCCGGTCCGAACATCTGAACGGCCTGCTTGGCGTTCTTGATGGTGACCTTGTTGAAGAGGATCGTGTTCGGCTTGGCCAGCAGATTCGGCGCAACGACGGCGAGCAGCGTGGTGAAGCCGTCCTTGTTGTTGACGAGCGCATTGGCGAAGGCGGTCTCGGCCGCGCTGCCGCGCGGTCCGATCAGGAGGTCGATGTGAGCGACTTCATTGCCTTCGCCGACGAGCGACTCGCCGACCAGGAGCTTGTTGATCAGGGCCATGTTTCTTCCTTTCGATAAACTCGACTTGTCGCCCACGCGGCTGCCAGCGCGGGCGCCTCCCTCTGTCTCTCCGGCGTCAGGCCGAAATGCGGCCGAGCCGGTCGAGCCGGTCGCGAGACCATCTCGCGCGGCGCGAACTCAACCATTTTTGTGGACGTTCGGCAAGATGGCGAGCAGATAATCGACAAAAAGCGCGGCGACCGTCAGGTCCGCGCAGGCCCCCGGATTATAGCCGCTTTTCTTCAGAGAGCGATCCAGTTCCAGGGCGATCCGGAACATGGAGTCTCTCTCGTCGACGGCGTCGAGAAGTGAAGCCGCTTCTCGAAAATCCGTCAAGGCGTCGAGAGCGACTTTTTCGCCGAATTTCCGCTGGATATGCGTATCGGGAAATTGTCGCGCATAACTCATGAAGAGCTGGAGCGTCGTCATCTCCCTGTCGTGGCCGCGCGCGCTCGAACGCAGCATCGCCGCGCGGCCGGCGCCGAAAACGTCCGCAAAACCATTCGCATATTGCCTCGCGACGAGATCGCGATCGGCGGCGAGCGCCATGGCTTCGAGCAGAGAGATTCGCGCGGGCTCGGCCACGTCGTGCTGCGGCGCGGCGCCGAGGCCGGCGGGCGAGGCCCGCAGAATCGCGCGAAAGGCGAGATCGGCGTCGGTCGAATCGAGCGCGCCCAGCGTCGTCGCGAGCTTTTCGGCGAGTCCGCCGGGCCCCTCCTGCATCGCCGCATGAGCGAGCGGCGCGCAGAGCAGCACGATGCCGAGATTGGTGTTGCAGCCGACGCGCGTCCAGGTCGCCTCCACCGCGCCCAGAATGCGCTCGCCGACGCGCGCGCCCGGCGCCGCGAGAAAAGGCGCGGCGGCATTGGCGCTGGCGACGAAATCCGCCGCCTCCATGCCATGGCCCGGCGCATATATATGGACATTGCCCGGCTTGGGGGCGGCGAGCTCGTCCTCGCAGGCGGCGACGAAGGCGCGAGCGATTTTTTCGGCGAGGGAATCAGCCATGGGCGCGGCGCGCGGCGCCGATCGCCGCCAAAATGTCGCCGGCGACGCGCTCGGCGATCTGGAAAGGGGTGACGCTCTGCAGCCCGCTCCAGCCGGCCATGCTGTTGACCTCGAGCACCATGGGCAGGCCGTCGGCGCCGCTGATGACATCGACGCCGGCGAAATCGGCGCCGAGGGCGGCGGTCGCGCGCAAGGCCAATTCGCGCTCGCGCGCGGTCGGCTCGCAGGGCGTCGGCCGCGCCCCCTGGCGCACATTGGTGATCCAGCGCCGCGAGCGCCGCCGCATCGCGCCGACGATCTCGCCATGCGAGACGAGCAAGCGCATATCCTCGTATTCCGGGCCCTTGGGCGCGACGAAGCGTTGCAGATAGAAGACGCCGCGCGCCTCCTCCTCCGTCGGCAGGTCTTCCTCGCGGCGGATGAGCTTCAACCCCCAGCCCTGCGCGCCGAACAGCGGCTTCAGCACCAGCGGCCCCGATCCGCATTCGCTGCGGATGATGCGCAGCGCCTCGGCGCGCGAGCCGGTCACGAAAGTCGCGGGCGTCGGAATGCGCGCGGCCGCGAGCAGGAAGCTCGCCGCGGATTTGTCGGTGCAGCGCTCGATCGCGCGCGCGCTGTTGACGAGCGGCACGCCGAGCGCGCCGAGCGCATGCAGCACGCCGAGCCGCAGCGTGATCGTCTCCAGCGAGCCGTCGCCGATCGCGCGCACGACGCAGGCGTCCGGCAGCGCGCCGTGAAAGCCCGGAATGGCGAGCGCCTGCGGTCGCGTCGTGTCGATCTTGCAGGCCGACAGGCGCACGGGGACGGCCCGCGCGCCGTGACGCGCGAAGCCTTTGATGAGCCGCTCGACATGCCAGTCGAGCTCGTCGGTGAAGATCGCAATGCGCGGCGCCCCCTCGCGGGGGCGCGCGGGCTCAGCCGAAAGAGGCGTCGAGCAGTTTTTCGTCGATGGCTCCGCCACGGAATGTCTCGCCGGTCTCGACCGCCGTCACGATCGCCTCGGCGGGCGAAAACAGGCTCGGGTCGATCTTGTAGAAGTCGCCCTTATACGCTTTGAAAATTTCCGCGAAAGGCCGTCCGTAGTCGCGCGAGGTCGAGCTCGGCAGTTTCTCGGCGAGCTCCTTGGCCGCCGAAGCCGGCCCGCGCACGAAGAGATGGGCGCGGCCCGAGTAGATGATCGCGTCATTGGTGCGGCCCATGGCCGTGACGAAATCGGGATGCGGCGGCGACAGCGGCGCGGTGGCGATGCCGTCGACAATGTGCTCGAGCGGGAATTTCAGCTCATGCGCCTTGTGCAGCGCCACCTCGAGCACGCGGCCGACGACCTGCACGCTGCCGGCCAGACTCTGCGTCGGCGCATAAATGAAGGCGAGCTTCTCCGGCGACACGCCGCAGTCATTGGCGACCTTGGCGACGACCGCCTCCGGCGGCGGCGCGCCGGCCTCCAGCACGATGGTCGCGCGATCGGCCGAGTCCTTATAGGGAAGCTCCGTGAACAGGGCTTCCTTGCGCGCCAGCGAGCGGCCGGGGCCGGAGCCGAGCGCGAAGAATTTCTCATGGGAGAGGCTCCAGCCGGCATATTGGCTGGCGAGACAGGCGACGACCGGGTCGTTGCTGGAGACGGTGAGCCAGAACGGCCAGTTCTTCTGGCCCGACGCCGGCGAGAGCGTGACCTTGCCGAGGCCCCCGAGGCAGATCTCGGTGAGAAGCAGGCCGGCGTCTATGCCGCCTGCGACCTTTGCGCCCGAGTCGATCAACAGCTCGCCCAGGCTTCCCCGCGAAACGGCGAGACGATAGCGCTCCGCCCCCGCGACGAGCCTGTCGACGATCTCGCCCGCCAGCGCATTGACGCTCGCCGTGGCGCGCCCGCTCGTATCCGATGTCCCTGTCACGTCTTTCGTCCTCGACTTTGGCCCGGCTCCGCGCGCCGGCCGGAATGCGGGCGGGACTTTACTAAGCTTTCGTCCCCGGCGAAAGCCACGCCGGGCGAAAGGGCCGCGCGCGGGCTGTCACTCCCCCGTCAAGAGACTCTCACGAGAGCATTACACGTCCCTGCTAGAGGAGCGGGCGTGATGCGGTGTCGAGGGCGATTCCTTTTCGAGGAGAAGCGCAAATGGCCGACAATATCGCGGAGAAGACCGGCGAGGCCGGCAAGAAAGACAAGGACACGGGCAAGCTGATCGCCGGCGGCGTCGCGGCGGTCATCGGCGCCGTGGTGGGCTATGGCCTCATGGGCGGCCCGGCCATCATCGCGAGCGCGGTGGTTTTCGGTTTGATCGGAGCGGCGCTGGGCTCCGTTTTCGATTGAACGCGTGGGTGGCGTGTGGCGTTGCGAGTCGCCGCTTCTCGGCGGCGGAGCGGAATTTATAGGGCGTAGTGATTGACCTGTCCCGTCGCGGCCCCGCTTTGCGGGGCCGCTTTTTTTCAGGCTGCCGCCAGCTCGGCGATCTCGCGCCGCGCCGCGGCCAGCGCCTCGTTTTTCTGCGCCTCGCCGAGGCCGACGCCCTCGGCGCGGACGAAGGCGAAATCGGTGACGCCGAGATTGCCGAAGGTCGTGCGCAGATAGGCCTCCTGATGGTCCTGCGCCGATCGCGCGGCGTCCCCGGCGTAGAAATTGCCGCGCGTCGAGACGACGATGACGCGCTTGCCGGAAACGAGCCCCTGAACGCCCGCCGGCGTGTAGGCGAAGGTCTTGCCGGGAACCACCAGATGGTCGATCCAGCCGCGCAATTGCGTGGGAACCGAGAAATTATACATGGGCGCGCCGATGACGATGATATCGGCCGCCAGAAATTCGTCGAGCAGCTCGCGGCCGCGGGCGAGATCGGCGCTGAGGGCCGAGTCTTCGGGCTCGGCGCCGCCGGCGCGGGCGAAGAACAAGGGGCCGGAGAGGATCGGCGGCGCCTCTGCGGCCACGTCGCGATAGGCGACCTCGAGGCCGGGAATGTCGGCCTGCAGCTTTTCGACGAGCTCGGCGGTGAGGCGCCGGCTCAGCGATTTGTCGCCGAGAATGCTCGAATCGACTTGCAATAGGCGGGTCATGCGGCTCGCTCCTGGTATAAAGTGGTAACCTAGGCTAGGATGCTCCCTGCCATCGGCGCGCGCAAGGAGGCACATTTTTGGAACGGGGTCACATGCATGTTCCCGCCCAATGCGGGCGCATTGCGGCGATACTGTCGCGGATCGGCGACAAATGGACCGTCCTCGTCGTCGAATCTCTCGGCTCCGGGCCCTTGCGATTCAACGAGCTGCGGCGGCGCATCGGCGGAATCTCGCAACGTATGCTGACGCTGACGCTACGCGCGGCGGAGCGCGACGGCTTCGTCACGCGCACCGTCTATCCGACCATTCCGCCTCGCGTCGATTATGAGCTCACGCCGCTCGGCCGCTCGCTGCGCGAGCCTCTGCATCGGCTCGGCGACTGGGCGCTCGAGAATGTCGAGACGATAGAGGAGTCACGACGCCGCTTCGACGCCGAGGCCGAAAAGCAGGCCGCCGGGCCCCGGCCGCAGCGCGCCGTCGGCGCCTGAACCCGACGTCATTTGCGCAGATTGCGAAATCATGCGCAATGCGGCGCGATCGAGATTCGTCGGAGTGAGACGCAAGTGAGCGAGCGACGGCAATTATCCCAGTCCTATGGCGCGGCGGCGCTCGTCTTCTTGGCTGCTTCCGTCATCCTCGCTTTTCCTTGGGCGTCGGGCCGGGTCACCGTCCCCTGGGACGCCAAGGCGCATTTCCAGCCGCAATTCGCTTTCCTCGCCCATGCGCTGCATTCCGGCCAGTCGCCCTTCTGGACTCCCAATGTCTTCGCCGGCTCGCCGCAGCTGGCCGATCCGCAATCGCTGATCTTCTCGCCCTTCTTCCTTCTCGCCGCCTGGCTTTTTCCCGAGCCCTCCTTCGCGCTCGAGGACGGAATCGTCTTCGCCATGCTGGCGATGGGCGGCCTCGCCTTCATCGCCTATTTCCGCGACCGCAAATTCTCGGCGGAAGGCGCGCTCCTTTGCGCGCTCGCTTTCGCCTTCGGCGGCTCGGCCGCTTGGCGCATCCAGCATACGGGCCAGGTGATGAGCCTCGCCTGGTTTCCCGTGACGCTCTTCCTGCTCGCCCGCGCGCTCGATCGCCGTTCGGCCCTCTGGGGCGCCTATGCGGGCGTTTCGGCCGCCTTTCTCGTGCTCGGGCGCGATCAGGTCGCCTTTCTCGAAGTCTTCGTGCTCTCGGCCTATGCGATCTTCCGCGTTTTTTCCGACGACGCCAAAATTTCGACCGCGGTCGCGCCGCTGCTAGCGGGCGCGGTCTGCGGGCTGGCCATCGTCGCCGCGCCGCTGGCTTTGACGATGGAGCTCGCGGCGCAATCCAACCGGCCGGCCATCGATCTCGAAGGCGCATTGCGCGGCTCGCTGCATCCGGCCTCGCTGCTCACTCTGGTTTCCGCCAATCTCTTCGGGACGGATGGGCCGCTGAAGGATTTCTGGGGACCGCCCGCGGCGAGCTTCGGCTCGCCTGATCTCTTCCTCGCCCGCAACATGTGCGACATCTATATGGGCGCGCTGCCGCTCGTCTCGCTCATCGCTCTGGCGCGGCATGGTCTGCCGTCGACGCGGGAGATCGCCTTCTTCTCGGCGGCGGCGGCGGTTCTGCTGCTTTATGCGCTCGGCCGTTTCACCCCGGCCTTCGCGCTGATGTTCCATGTTCCGGGCGTCGATCTCTTCCGCCGACCGGCCGACGCCACTTTCCCGCTCGGCGCGATCCTCTCCATTCTCGCAGGCTTCGGCCTTCATATCGCCGCCCATGCGCCGACGAGGCCGCCGCTGCGTTTTCTCGCCGCGGCGCTCTTCGCGCTCTTCGCGCTCGCCGCGCTCGTCGCCTGGAGCAAGGATCATCTCACCGCCGCGCTCTTGCCGCTCGCAGAGAGCGCCGGTTTCGCGGCGCTGGCCTTTCTCCTCTTCGCCTTTGCGCCTCGGCTCGCGGCGCGCCGCTATGCGCTCATCGCCGCCGTCGGCGCGACGATGACGCTCGATCTCGCCTTCAACAATGGCCCGAACGAATCGACCGCGCTGCCGCCGGAGCAATTCGACGTGCTGCGCGCCGACACGCAAAACGACACGATCGCTCTGCTGCGGGCGCGGCTCGCCGCGACCGCGGCGCCGGATCGGCGCGACCGCGTCGAGCTCGCCGGCATAGATTTCCATTGGCCGAACGCTTCGCTCATCCACGGCTTCGATCAGGAGTTCGGCTATAATCCGGTGCGGCTGCGCCTGCTGGAAGAAGCGACGGGCGCCGGCGATCATCTCGCTCTGCCCGAGCAGCGCGTCTTCTCCAAGCTCTATCCCTCCTATCGCTCCACTCTCGCCGATCTCTTAGGGCTGCGCTTCATCGCGACAGGCGTTCCGATCGAGGAGATCGACAAGAATTTGAAGCCCGGCGACGTGGAATTCATCGCGCGCACCAAGGACGCTTATGTCTATGAGAACAAGCGGGCGCTGCCGCGCGTGCTGCTCGCCACCTGCGCCTCGCGCGTCGATTTCGCGCAGATGATCGAGGACGGCGTCTGGCCGGATCTCGACTATCGCGCCAGCGTGCTGCTGGAGGAGCCGCCCGTCTGCCGCCATTCGCATCCCGAGCCGGACGCAGCGAGCGGCGCGCGCATCCGCTCCTATACGAATACGGAAGTGGTGATCGACGCCGATGTTCCGCGGGGCGGCGGCTATGTGGTGCTGAACGACGTCTTCCATCCGTCCTGGACGGCGGAGGTGGACGGCGAGCGGGCGGAAATTCTGCCCGCCAATGTGATGTTCCGCGCCGTCGCCGCGCCGCAGGGCAGGCATGAGGTGCGCTTCGTCTATCGGCCGTTCGAGGGGCTGTGGCGGCGGGTGACGGGGCGGTAGGGCATTAGGGAATGGGCAGTCGGCAGTGGGCATTAGGCACTAGCGCATTGCCTACTGCCTACCGCCGACTGCCCATCCCGACAATTCCCGCCGCGCGATCGTCTCGAGCGCGCGCAGCCCGTCCTCGCTGTCATTGAGACAATCGAGCCGCGCGAATTTCTCGCCGCCGCTCGTGAGAAAGGAATGGCGCAGCTCGACGCCGATCTCCTCCAATGTCTCGAGGCAATCGGCGACGAAGCCCGGCGTCAGCACGGCGACGCGCTTTGCGCCGCTCTGCGCCAGCTCTCGCAGCACAGTCGCCGTATAGGGGCCGGTCCATTGCGTGCGGCCGAAGCGCGATTGAAAGGCGAGGCGCAAACGCTCCGCCGGCATGTCGAGCGCCACGCGCAAAAGGTCGAGCGTCGCCTCGCAATGGCGGCGATAGGGATCGCCGCGATCGATCTGCGCTTGCGGCAGTCCATGAAAGGAGGCGATCAAAACCTCTGGCTCGAAATCCAGCGCCGCGAGCTGCGCGCGCGTCGAAGCGGCGAGCGCGTCTATATAGGCGGGATCGTCATAAAAAGGCGGGACGAAGCGCAATGTCGGCTGCACGCGCAGCCGCGCGAGGGCGCGCGCGGCCTCGTCGACGACGGAGGCGGTGGTCGATGCGGCATATTGCGGATAGAGCGGAAACAGCAGAATGCGCTCGCAGCCCTTCGCGCCGAGCGCGTCGATCTTCTCGCCGATCGAAGGCCCGGCGTAGCGCATGGCGAAATCGACGATGACGCCGTCGGCGGAAAAGCGCGGCGCGAGCCGCTCCGCCTGCGCGCGCGTGATCGTCTTCAGCGGGCCTTCGTCGCGCTCGACATTCCACACCGAGCGGTAGGCGCGGGCCGAGCGGCGCGGGCGAAAGGTGAGCACGAAGCTCTCGAGAATGGGACGCCACAGCAGCGGCGGAAGATCGACGACGCGGCGATCCGACAGAAACTCGCGCAGATAACGCCGCACCGACCGATAATCGGCGCCGCTCGGCGTGCCCAGATTGACGAGCAGAAAGCCGATGGGCGAAGCGCTCATGCGATGGTTTTCTCGAAGGCCGCGAGCTCCGCCGACTCCATGGAGAAGCCATTCTCCTCGGCCGGGAAGCGCCCCTCACGCACATCGCGCGCATAAGCCGCCACCGCGTCGCGCAGCGCCGCGCCGAGCTCCACATAGCGGCGATTGTGCTTGAAGTCGCGCGTTCCCAATGCGGCGAGATCATGCACGACGAGCACTTGCGCGTCGCAGGCGGCGCCCGCGCCTATGCCGATCGTCGGCGCGCGCAGGCGCTTGGTGATCTCGGCGGCGAGCTCGCGCGGGATGAGCTCGAGAACGATGAAATCCATTCCTGCGGCGTCCAGCGCCAGCGCGTCGGCGAGGAGCGCCGCCGCCGCTTCGGCCGTCCGGCCCTGGCGGCGCTTGCCTTGCTGATGCTGCGATTCGAGGCCGATGTGGCAGCACACGTCATAGCCTTCGCGCTTCAGCGCGGCGACGATCTGCGGCCGCGCACCCTCGAATTTCACGCAATCGGCGCCGGCGCGCGCGAGCCGCGCGGCGCTTTCCAGCGCTTGCGCTTCGGTCTCATAGGTCGCATAGGGAAGATCGCCGATGATATAGACGCTCGCCGCGCCGCGGCGCACGGCGGCGATGTGATGCGCCATATCGTCCAGCGTCACCTCGCGCTCGCTGGCGTAGCCCAGCACATTGGTGCCGACGCTGTCGCCGACCATGACGATATCGACGCCGGCCTCGACCTCGAGCCGCGCGGTCGGCGCGTCATAGGCGGTCAGCACGACGAATTTCTCGCCGCGCTTTTTCATGTTCGAAAATTCGGCCGCACGCGACGACATTGGCTCACCCAGGTCTCTCTTCGTGTTCTTCGTGTCCTTGTGGTGAAAAGAACCACAAGGACACGAAGAACACGAAGACGGTCCGCCTATACCCCAAACAGCCGCTCAGCGCGAGCAGGCGTGCGGCAGGGGAAGGCGGATGTCCTGGATGTCATGGCTGCATTTGTCGCAGCCGGCGAGCAGCGCATAGGCGAAGACGAGGCCCGCCAGAATCCCGAATTTGCGCATGACCGTCTTCCTCGAAACTCTGACGAACAACGATAAGGACACGGAGTTAATAGCTCGAGAAGAGCCGCGCTGTCATTTCAGCACCACCACGCGGGTCCCGACCTTGACCCTGTCGTAGAGGTCGACGACGTCGCGATTGGTCATGCGGATGCAGCCGGAGGAGACGGCCTCGCCGATCGTGTCGCCCTCATTGGAGCCATGGATGCGATAATCGCTGGAGCCGAGATAGAGCGCGCGGGCGCCCAGGGGATTGTCCTGGCCGCCCTCCATATGGCGGGGCAGGTCCGGCCGGCGCTTGAGCATGGCCGCCGGCGGGCGCCAGTCCGGCCATTCCTTCTTCGCGGTGATGGTCTTCACGCCCGACCAGGTGAAGCCCTCGCGGCCGACGCCGACGCCATATTCGATCGCTCGGGTAGGCCCCAGCACATAATAGAGCCGCCGCTCTTTCGTCGAGACGACGATCGTGCCCTTCTTATATTCGGGATGGCGCCAGGCGACGGTCTGGCTCTGGATGGACTGAAGGCGGAAATTGTTGACGAAATCCGCGACCGGGCCGCGATCCAGGAAATTGGCCGCCTGCGCCCCTCCCGCGAGGACGAGGCCGAAAAAGAGAGCTAGAGCCGAATACGCCTTGGTCCGAACCATTCCTTTCGGCCTCCCTGCCGTTTACGTCCGAGTCGTTTGTCGGGAGGAAATGCGGCCGAAATGGGAAGGCGCGCCGTCCGCCGTAACGGGTCGCGGACGCTCGGCCGACGAATCTCACGGGCGCGATAAATCGAGACTCGACGAATTCGCGGGAGTCGTGGTTTAATTTTACATTCGACTACCGTCTTCGCGGGCGCGAAGGACGAGAGTTGCGAGGAGGCCGCTTCGAAGCGCCCCTCGAAGATTGTTTGCAAGGGCGCTGATCCGAGACGAAATCGATAATGAGGCGACAACGCCCAGAATGCGAGGCGCGCCATGGATGTGAAGAAGATCGCGGCCTCCGCCGCTCCCGCCGCGCTCGGCGAATATCTCGCGCGCGAGGCGGCGAAGACGCCCCATCATGTGCATGGCGCCGGCGACCATGGCGTGGAGACCGTCCGCGAGCAGGTCCATGATGGGCACAAAATCGTGATCCGCACGCGCTATGAGATCGAGGTGGACGGCAAGCCGCTGGCCGCGCCGATCGGCGTCGACGACCAAGGCCAGGTCCATTGCCATTCGCTGCCGAATTATCAGACGCTCTCGGCGGTCGATATGGTGAAGGCGCTCATCGACAATTTCCCCGATGATTTTCCCAAACGGGCGCCGCGGACCAAATCCGGCGCCGCGAAAAAACCGGCCGCAACGTCGAAGAAATCGTCCACGCCCAAGCATCATCACTGATTTTCATCGACGCGGGAGAGCCCGATGGCCGTCACGCGAAAGAATATTCTGACCGATCACGCTGTCCGCGACAAATTCATCCAGGGCGTTCTGGCGCTGAAACAGGAGCCTTCCGGACGCACGACCGCCGATTTCGGCATTCCCGGGCGCGCGCAATCGGTCAACACTTACGATCTGTTTGTCGTCTGGCACCACACCGCGATGATGCGATTGACGCCCGCGGGCAACGCCGCGGGCCGCAACGCCGCGCATAGGGGGCCGATCTTCTGCCCGTGGCATCGCGTCATGCTCCTCTTGCTCGAGCAGAATTTCCAGCGCGTGCTCGGCGACGCGACATTCGGCCTTCCCTATTGGGACTGGGGCAAGGACGGCGACCTTCCTGCCGCGCGTCAGATCGCGGCGGATGTTTGGAAGGCGGATTGTCTCGGCGGGCAGGGGAGTCCGGTGGCGACGGGCCCTTTCGCCTATAAGGCCAGCGACCCCAAATCCTTTCGCGTCCGTGTCGTCGCCAATGTGTCCGGCGCGCTGACCGCGGTGAGTCGCGGTTTGAGGCGCCGCTTTGCGAGCTCCGACGCGCCGCTGCTGCCGACGAGCGTCCAGGTCGCCAACGCCCTCGCGCTCCCGACTTTCGACGCGCCGAGCTGGGACCCGTCGTCAGCGGGCTTCCGCAACCGGCTCGAGGGCTGGTCGGCCGACGCCGGCGCGCGATCGCCCTGGCTCCACAATCGCGTTCATGTCTGGGTCGGCGGCGACATGTCGCCCTCCACCTCGCCCAATGATCCGGTCTTCTACCTCAACCATTGCAATGTGGATCGCCTCTGGGAGGCTTGGCTCGCCCATTACGGCCGCGCCTATGTTCCGGACCAGACGGCGCCCGCCTCGCTCGAGGGCCACCGCATCGACGATCCCATCGCCTCGCCGCTCGGCGCCAGCATGACGCCCCGCCAAGTGCTCGACCTTCGCGCGATCTATATCTACGACCGGCTCCCGCAGCCGGCCGGAACGGTGTGAGCCCGACTTGCATCCTGCGCCCACGCCGCTATAAAGCGCGCTTCGCGACGCTTCCGGCCGGGGGCTGAACGGAAGGCCTCCTCACAGAGGCGAGGGCTCGCCCGTCTTCCCGTGTCTCCGCCTTCGAACTCCCTGTTCGAGCCTTTCCCAAGAGGCTCGGAGGGCTCTGCGCCGAGAGCGGCTCGCGTGAACAGGAAAGGCAAGAGAATGGCTCTCTACGAGCATATCTATCTTGCGCGTCAGGACGTCTCGCCCCAGCAGGTGGAAGCGCTGACGACGCAGTTCAAGGGCATCATCACCTCGCTCGGCGGCAAGGTGTCCAAGACCGAATATTGGGGCGTCAAGTCCCTCGCCTATCGGATCAAGAAGAACCGCAAGGCGCATTTCACCCTGCTCAACATCGACGCCCCGCCGGCGGCCATCGCCGAGGTCGAGCGTCAGGAAGGCCTGAGCGAGGATATTCTGCGCTTCCTCACCCTGCGCGTCGACGCGCTGGAGGAGGGCCCCTCCGCGCAGCTTCGCAAGCGCGACGACGATGATCGCGGCGACCGCCGCGGCCCCGGCGGCCCGCGCCCCGACCGTGGCGATAGAGGCGACAGGGGCGACCGCCGCCCGCGCCGTGACGAAGCCCGCGCCGAAGGAGAGACTTTCTAAATGAGCGCCGCAGCCCGCCGCCCCTTTTTCCGCCGCCGCAAGTCCTGCCCCTTCTCCGGAGCCAACGCTCCGAAGATCGACTATAAGGACACGCGCCTGCTCTCGCGCTACATCTCCGAGCGCGGCAAGATCGTGCCTTCGCGCATCACGGCCGTCTCGGCCAAGAAGCAGCGCGAGCTGGCCCAGGCCATCAAGCGCGCCCGCTTCCTCGGCCTTCTGCCCTATGTGATCCGCTGATCCCTCGTCTCGGACGAGGGGGTTTCGAACGGCCGCGCCTCGCGCGGCCGTTTTTATTTGTTGCCTTCATTGTCGGGCAAAGCTCCCGGCCGCGCCGAGGAGAATCGCCGAAGCTGTTTCGCGCGCCTTGGAATTAGAGCGTTTCCAGCGGAAGCGGACTTCAATTCGGCGTTGGAAACGCGTCAAAACAAAAGCCGAGAGTCTTTCCATGTTTCAATGAAACAGGGAAAGACTCTAGCGTCTCCGCCGCCATGACAATAAGGAGACGAAGGGTGGAAATTCTTCTCATCGGCGCTGCGGCCTGCATCGTCGCTCTCATCGCCAGCGCATGGCTCATGACGCTCGCGAAATGGTTTCCGATCGGCGCCGTCGACGCATTCGTCATCGACTACAAGACGCTCATTCGCGCGCATATCGACTATGCGCTGATGGCCGCCCTCGCCGTCGCCTTCTACGGCTCCGGAGTCGAGCTGCCGATCGGCGCCTGCTGGTGCGTGGCGATCGGCGGCTTCACCAATCCGACCGTCTTCACCGTCGCCGCTTTCGATCCGACCTTCTGGGAGAAGGCGATCTGGAAAATCTACACGGCCCTCACTTTCGTCGCGACGTCCGTCGGCTTTCTCTGGATCGCCTACGCCTTTGTTCTTCACGCGCTGGCGCGCTGGCCCGGCGCGGCCTAGAGCGCATTCGAACAAATCATGTCCGAATGCGCTCTAGAGTTATTTGGATTCGCATGTTCTTTTCCGAAAACCGCTTCGCACTTTTCGGGAACATGCTCTAAAGCGCTTTCCGATCGAACGGAATCGTTCGAGCGATCAGAATTCGCTCCAAGCAAAAAAGCGAGACCGGAGTCCGGTCCAGTCGGATCGGATTTCAATCTCGCGGCTCAGCGCGTCGCGACGCGATCGACCGATCCGGAGGGGCAGCCGATGCGGGTCGTCGGGGCGGCGGCGATCAGCTCGGCGAGAGAGGGCGTGTCGCCGATCTCGCCGACGAGGCCGATCGTCATCTCCACGATCGCGCGGCGCGAGCCCCGACACGACACTTGCACACGATCTCCGGCGCCGACGCCGAAGCTCTCGTCGAAGGCCTGCTTGATCTGTTCGGCGGTGATCGTGCCGCCGATATTTTCCGCGAACAGATCGCGCACGCGCGACGCGTTCAATTGCGAGACCAGCGCGACCGCACGCGCAAAATAGGCCTCCTGCGTCTGCGCGCCCCGGAAACAGCTTCCATGCCTGACCCATTCATGGCGCTCGAGATGGGACATGGTTCCGGGCATCACGCGGGAGAGAGAGGCGAGCGTCGCCGCGGAGAGGGCGACCGGCGGCAGCCGATCCCATTCGCCGTTCTTGTCGAGCTCGATGTAGGAGGACGCCACATTGCAATATTCCACGCGCCGCGGCTGCGGCCAGAGCCCATGCAAGGTGAGATTCGTGGCGTCGAAGCGGTTCGGCGTCTGCGACGCGCATTCCGTCTTGCTCTGATGTTCCTCGCAGAAGGCCGGCTGCCAGCTCACCGCCAGCAGATTGAACGCGTCGCGCAGCGAGGACCGGCTTTTGCCGTCCGTCGTCCCCGCTCCGTCGATCGAGCCGCAATCGGCGGCGATCCAGCGACGCAGCGGGTCCGCCCCCTCGACCTCGATCAGATAATGAGTCGCCTCCGGCTTGTTCTTGCCGACCAGCGTATAGGATTTGCCCGGCGCGACTGCGGCGTCATCGGCGCTCGGCCCGCCGTGGATCGATCTCGTGGCCGCGCAGGCCTCTCGCGCGAGAAAGGTTCCGCTCGCCGGCGTCTGCGCCAGCGCGCTGGAGGCGGCGATGAGGGAAAACAAAGTCGAGGCGGCAAAAGCTGCATAATTCATTTCGTGCTCTCCATTCGACGAACGAATGTCGCCGAGACTATCGAATGACGATGACAGAATATCATTGCTCGGATCGCGGCGTTCCCGCCGCCGTTCCGGCTGATCCGCAGAAGCCGTTTTCGAATCTCCGACGGCCGATCGCTCTGGAGTCGCCTGGCGTCGACAAGAATAGTACAGGGAGAGCAAAATTCGGATAAATTTGAATCTAAATGTCATATATAGCTCCCAGATATTGGTTGGCCGGCCGAAGTTTGGCTGGAAATCGAGCGGGCGCTCCGAGATTCTTCTTTACCTCGGCGGGGGCTCGGGTCAGTATCGCGGGGGGAGACTGTGTCCGGCGAGACGAAAGCTCGGCAATGCGCGCGGAGCAACCGCGCTGCGGCCGGACGCCATTCGAGGAGGGAGAATGTCGGAGGCCGCGACGGCCGACGATTGGCGTCGACTCGTGTTCGATGAAACAGTCGCGGGACTGCTGCTCATCGACCGGCTCGGCCAGATCCTCGGCGCCAACGCCCGCGCGCGCGGCATGTTCGGCTTCGTCGAGGCGGAGATCGTCGGCCAGCCCCTTTCCCGTCTCTTGCCCGAGGTCTCGCCGCCTCTGGGAGCCGCCGCCGCCTTCGGCCTCAGAGCGGTGCGGCGCGACGGCGCGCAATTCCGCGTCGAGGCGCGCTTCACCTCTATCGAGCGAGACGGCGAGTCGATCACTCTGGCCACGATCCTCGACCTTTCCGAAATGCGCCCCGACGAGGCCGAGCTCTTTGCTCGCGCGGACGAGCTCGAGCGCGTCAACGAGCGCCTCGCGCGGTTTGCTTTCGTCGCTTCGCAGGATCTTCAGGAGCCGCTGCGCAAGATCGCCCTCTTCGGCGATCTGATGGAGGAGGCGATCTCGCGCGGAAACGACGCCGAGATCGTTCTCGCGAACACGGTCATGCGCTCGTCCGCGCTGCGCGCCCGCGCCTTGGTGAATGATCTTCTGTCCTTTTCGCGCATCGTCAATGACGAGCTCGAGCTCGCGGCGCTCGATTTGCGTGAAGCCATAGAGCTCTCGCTGGCCGCCCTCTCGTCGACCATCGCCGAGACGCGCACGCAGGTGAAGATCGATCTGCCGGTGGTCGCGATCGAGGCCGACGCCACGCAGTTCCAGCGGCTCTTGCAGAATATTCTCGCCAACGCCATCAAATACAGAAAGCCTGACCGGCCGGCGATGATCGACATAAAGGGCTTTCGCGACGAGACGTCGCTCTGCCTCGCCATCGCCGATGAGGGCATAGGCTTCGAAGCGCAATATGCGCAGAAGATATTCGAGCCGCTGAAGCAATTGCACAGCAAGGTCGATTATCCGGGCTCGGGCGTCGGCCTCGCCATCTGCAAGGCGATCGCCGATCGCCATGGCTGGCGCCTCACTGTCGAAGCGCAGCCCGGCGTCGGCGCGACCTTCTTCATCGTGCTGCCGATCCGCGAAGCGGGCGCGTAGCGGTTCGGAAATCTCTCATACGGTTTCCGTGAGCGTCGTCATCGCGAGGAGCGAAGCGACGACGCGATCCAGGGGCCGCCCTACGGCTCTGGATCGCTTCGCTCCGCTCGCGATGACGGCCGTGGCCGACGTCGTTTCCGGGCGCGAATCCTGTCAGCCGTCGAGCCGCTTGCCGAGCCTGCCCGCGAGGTCCTGGACATATTGCCAGGCCACTCGCCCCGACCGCGCGCCGCGCGTGATGGACCATTCGAGCGCCTCGCGCTCGATCGTCTCCTTCGGCGCGTCGAGCCCGTGATGGCGCGCATAGCCGAACACCATGGCGAGATAGTCGTCCTGCGCGCAATTGTGGAAGCCGAGCCAGAGGCCGAAGCGGTCGGACAGCGAGACCTTCTCCTCCACCGCCTCGCCGGGATTTATGGCGGAGGAGCGCTCGTTCTCCATCATGTCGCGCGGCAGCAGATGGCGGCGGTTGGAGGTGGCGTAGAAGAGCACATTGCGCGGCCGTCCCTCGACGCCGCCCTCGAGCACGGACTTCAAGGACTTGTAGCTCGTCTCCGCGGCGTCGAAGGAGAGGTCGTCGCAAAAGAGCAGAAAGCCGAAAGCCTTGTCGCGCAGCGTCGAGAGCAGGCCCGGCAGGCTCTCAATGTCCTCGCGATGGATTTCGACGAGCTTCAGCGGCCGCTCGTTCTGCGCCTCGCGCGCGACCGCCGCATGGACGGCCTTGACGAGCGCGGATTTGCCCATGCCGCGCGCGCCCCACAGCAGCGCATTATTGGCCGGCAGGCCGCGCGCGAAGCGGCGCGTGTTGGCGAGCAGCTGATCGCGCTGCCGGCCGATCCCCTCGAGCAGAGCGAGATCGACGCGATTGACGTCGACGACGGGCGAGAATTCGCCGCGCGCGCGCCAGACGAAGGCCTCGGCGCCGGCGAAGTCCGGCGCGCGCGGCGGCGGCGGGGCGAGCCGCTCGAGCGCGGCGGCGATGCGCTCGAGCAGAGCCTCATGATTCTTGTCCGACATCTGGGGCTCCTCGGCCGAGCGGGAAGGGCGGAGCGCTTATAGCAGAAACGGCGCTCTCGCAGACGAAAGCGCCTCGCGCTTGCGGCGCGAGGCGCCGAATTTCGCGTGGCTGTCGTCGCGGACCCGCGCTCTTTTAGAGTCTTTCCGTGTTTATTGAACCACGGAAAGACTCTAAGCTTTTGTTTTGACGCGTTTTTATCGCCGAGCCGGCGTCCGCTTCGGCTGGAAACGCTCTAGCGTTTCCGTGTGATCGCTTCGCTCGAAGAAGCGATGGCCGCCCCGTCCGTCATTGCGAGCGAAGCGAAGCAATCCAGAGCCGCCCCACGGCTCTGGATTGCTTCGTCGCTTTCGCTCCTCGCAATGACGACCATGCGGAATGCGAGGCATTCACATGGAAACCGTGTCATATCAGAGCGCGGAGACCTTCGCCTTGCCGGCCGGCTTCGTCTCCGGCTTGGCGGGGATTTTGGCGTTCTCCCAGCCGCCGGGCGGCGGCGGCGCGTCATTGGCGGCGCTGTCCGGCTGCTTGGGATGAAAGGCGTCGACGAGCGCTTTTGCGGCGGCGAGGTCCTTCGAGTCGAGGCGGGCGCGCACTTCCTCGCGTTTTTTGCTGGCGTCCTCGTCGCCCTGCGCGGCGGCGGCCGAGAACCACAGATAGGACTGCGTCATATTCTGCGGAACGCCGAGCCCGCGCGCGTAGAGAATGGCCAGATTGAACTGGCTGTCGCGCACGCCATATTCCGCCGCCTTGCGGAACCATTGCGCCGCCTGCTCATAGTCCGGCTTGCCGTCGCCGCCGCCGGCGTAGAGCACGGCGAGATTATGCATGGCGCGGGCGTTGCCCGCATCCGCGGCGCGCCTGTACCAGGAGTGCGCCTGCCCATAGTCGCGCTCGACGCCCATCCCTTTCTCATAGATGGAGCCGAGCCGATATTGGGCCGGAGCAGAGCCTTTGTTGGCCGCCTTCTCGAACCATTGGAAAGCGGTCTTCGGGTCGCGCGGCGCGCCGCCGCGGCCTTCGGCGTAGCGCGAGCCGAGCTCATATTGCGCGTTGACGTCGCCGGCGGCGGCGATCTCCTTGATCGTCGCGAGAACGTCCTGCCGCGCCGCGGCGGGAGCGTTCGCCGCGGGCGTTCCGATCGCGCCGACGGGCATGGGATCGACCGATTGGACGCCGAAACGTCCAGGGGCCGGCGGCTGCGCATTGGGAAAGAAAGCGCCGACGCCGGAGGCGCCGGGGGCCAGCGTCGGAGCGCCGAGCGGTTTCGGCGCGGCGGCCGGGACAGGGGCTCCGGCCGCGGGCTCCGCGGCGGGGGCGGGCGCGGCCGCGCTCTGGTCGGCGGGGGCCGCGTCCTTGGCGGCCGGCCCGGCGGCGTTGGCGGAAGTATCCGTCGCCGGCTTGTCCGCGGAGGCGGAAGCCTCGCTCGGCTCGGTCTGGACTGCGGAGGCCTGCGGCGCCGGAGAGTCGAGCGTGACGCGGGCGATCTGATAGGCGCCATAGAGCAGGACCAGCACGCCGACGCCGAGCAGCAGCGGCCGGCGACGCGATTGCAGAGCCGCTCCGACGGCGGCGACGCCGCCGCCGGTCGCGACGGCGCGTTCCGGCTCCGGCTTTTTCGCCCGTTCGGCGGTCCTTTTCGCCGCCTTGCCCTGCGCTGCGGCGGTCTCGGCGTCGACCGCGGCCTGCTGGGCGGCGCGGCGGGCGGCGGCGATGAAATCCGCCTGCACCGAGCCCGCGCGATCGTCCTCGCGGGAGATCGTCGGCTCGCGGCGCGGGCGGCGGTCGCCCGGCTCGAGCAGAATATCCTCGACGTCGCCGACCGGCGTCGCCGGTTTGACGCGCGCGGCGCGGCGCGGCTCGGCGCCATTCACATGTTGCGGCTCGGCGATCGGCTTTGCGGCGGCCGGCTTGGCCTTGCGCAGATCGGTGAGCTCGTCCTCGAACATGGACAGGCGCTCGACGACGCGCTGCAGCGTCTCATGGACGGCGGCGAGCGTCTGATTGGTGCGATGGCCCGCCGCGTCCTGGAAGCTGCGAAGCTCGGCGAGCTCCTTCTCCAGCGCGTCCTGCAGGCCGTCATGCGCCGCCGCGTCGCGCACCGCCTCCTGCGCCGCCTCGCGGGCGGCGATTTCCGCGACGCGGACCGTCGAGCTGCGGGTCTCCTCGACCTTCGTCGCCAGCGCGCCCAGAGCGCGTTCTATGGCGGTGAAGGAATCGGCGTTCATGTCGGAGCGGTCGAGCCGCTCGGCGAGCCGGCCGATCTGCTGCTCGAGCGCGGCGAAGGCCGCGCGATCGGCTTCCGGATCGAGCGCGGCGTCCATCTTCCGCGCGAGCTGTCCGACGAGTTCCGCCAATTGCAGATTGGCGTCGTCGGAGCGCCGGCGCGCGCTCGCCTCTATGCGCGAGGCGAGCTCGGCGTGGACATGGTCGATGCGCTGGGCGAGATCGCGCAATTGTTCCGAGCCCGCCGATTTCTGCGCGCTCGCCGCGACCGGCTGGAGCCGCTGCTCCAGCTTCTCGATCTTGCGGCCGAGCTCGTCGAAGCCGGGATGGACGGTTTTCGCGTCCGTCGCCGCGTCGATCTTCCTGGCGAGCGAGGCGAAGAGCCCCTCGAACTGGTTCGAGTCGGCGCCGGCGCCGCCGCGCTCCTTGCCCGCGAACTCCGAACGCAGCGCGTCCATGCTCTCGGCGATCTCGCGCAGCTGCTCGGAATCGGCGGATTTCAGCGCATTGGCGGCGGGCTGGAGCCGCTGCTCGAGCTTTTCGATCTTGCGTCCGAGCTCGCCGACGGGATCGACGATCTTGGATTGCGCGGCGGCGTCGATCTTCTTGGCGAGGGAGGCGAAGAGCTGCTTCACCTGATCGACGTCGACGCCCGCGCCGCTGCGGTCGATGCGTGCGGCGAGCGATTTATGGACCTGCTCGATGCGCTCGTGAATCTCGTCGAAACGCTTGGCGCCGCCGGATTTGGTCGAGACGGAGTCGAGCTTGGCGGCGAATTCCTCCAGCCGGCGCTCGAGCGCGGCGAAAGAGCCGCCGATCTCGGACGAGACGATCGAGCGGACGCTATGGACGAGCTCGCTCACGTCTTTCGCCGTGGCGACATTCGCGCCGGCGGCGCTCAGCTCGTCGACTTGCGTCGTCAGAGCGGCGAGGCCGGCCTCGAGCTTCTCGATCGGCAGCGGACGCCGGGCGACCGCCTTCAACAGCTCGTGAATCTCGCGCGTCTCGCCGGCGATCTCGTCGAGCGCGGCGCGATCCGCGCCGCCTTCGCCGTGATGCTGCGAGAGCTTGTCGCCGAGCGCGCGCACCTCATCATAGAGTGTGGCGACGATGCGGCTCGGATCGAGATCGCGCAGGATCGAGCGCAGATCGGCGGCGAGCCGCTCGACCGGCGCCAGCACCCTGTCCTCGACGCCATAGAGACGCTGCGTCTCGACGCGCTCGGAAAGCTCGCGCAGCGCCGTCTCGACGGCGGCGACCGAGGCGCGCGGGGCGAGATCGGCGAGCGCGCGGGAGAGCGCTTCGAGGTCGCAGCGCAAGCGGTCGATGTGGGCGACGACCGCCGCCTGCCGCTCGCCGTGGATGTTCTGCTCGGCGCGGGACTCCGCGATCTGTCGCGAGAGCGATTCGATCGATTCCGCCAGTCCGTCGAAGGTCGCCGGTCTCGCCTCGAACGCCGGTCTCGCTTCGAACGTCTTGGCGGCGCCGAATTCGCCGTCGCGGCCGCTGGCCTGCTCCTCCAGCGCGCGCTGGCGCTCGGTGATCTCCGCCACCGCGTCGGCGAGCGGCCGCCGCGCCACGGTCCGGCGCTCTCGCTCCGGCTGTGCTTCGCGTTCCTGTCGCCCCCGCGACCCTGCGGCGCGACGCTCTTCGGCCTCTTCGTCCAGCCGCGCCGCGAGATCGGCGAGCCGCTGGTCGAGCGCGCCGAGCGCAGTCTCGAACTCATAGGGGCGATCGTCGCTCGACAGGCCGTCGATGCGCGCCTCGAGCCGCGCCAGCGCATTGCGGATCGGCCGCGCGCTCTCCTCGGGGCGGCGCGCGATTCGCTCCTCGATCCGGCCGAGCCGCTCCATGACGGCGCCGAGACCGTCGCCGAGGCGGGCCCGGCTCGAATGATTGCGATCGATCAGCTCGGCGAGGCCGGAGAGCGCACTCGCGGTCTTGCGCTCGCTCGCGGCGGCGCGCCTCTCGAAGAGGGCGACGGCGTCGTCGACGATGGATTTGGCGTCGCCGTCGACGCGGCCGCGCGTGGTCGCGAGGCGGTAATCGTCATCCGCCTCCTCGTCGCGAAAGTCGCGCCTCGGCGAGGCGTCGCGGCGCAGACGGCCGCGGTCGGCGCGCCCATAGAGACGCGAGCGCATGGCGCGCCGACGCGCCGAGGCGGCAGGCTCCTCCTCGTCATCGGCGGGGCGGCGGTCGGTATTGGCTTTTTCTTGGATCACATCGTCGAGCCAAGCGGAAAGGCTCTTGCCCGACCGTCTCGCCGCGGCGCGCGCGACATCGCGGGTCTCGTGATGTATACCTTTGAAACTAAATGGAAATGCCTCTGTCATCGGATATCCGGCGGGCTCGCCCCTGCGGGCGTGAGGAAACTGGACGAGCGACGACGCAAAGGCGCGCGAATCGCGCCGGAACGCTTGGATGGCGAGGGGGCCGCCGCCGGGCACTTTCCGTCGAACGAAGTTAATAACGGGTAAATCCTTGCGTGGAGCCGACCGGCGCGGGGGCTATTGCGCGAGAGCGGCCGGCTCTCTACCTATTGCTGCGCAGAGCGCGTTCTCCGAACTGTGATTCATACGTCGAATGAAGGATTTGCCCATGACGCCGGAATTCGGCCGGGTTGCGATTTCGTAACCACGAAAGCGCATAGTCCTCGTCCCGTCGGCCGTCGAAGGGGAAAACGCCTATATCGAAAGAATACCTAGATGGCTGCGTCGGCTCATTTAGAAGGAGTGTCATTCCCGACGCTCGCGTGAGCCGAGCGATAGGAAATCCAGAGCAGCAGGCAAAGGTGTCGTGTCGTTGGTCTGGTTCCCGATTGGCCTGCCGGGAATGACAACGGCTTTTCAGTTCAGGTGACGCAGCCCTTTAAGAGCGTTTCCAACCGAAGTGGACGCCGGTTCGGCTGGGAGCGCATCAAAACAAAAGCCGTGAGTCTTTCCATGTTTCGATGAAACATGGAAAGACTCACGCAGACACAGACGATCCGCGCAGGGAGAGCCGCTCATGCCGATCTACAAAGCCCCTGTGGACGACACATTGTTTCTGTTGAACGACGTTTTGCATCTGGAACGTTATGGCAATCTGCCCGGCTTCGCCGAGGTCGCGCCGGACGTGCTGGCGCAGATCGTCGGCGAGGCGGGGAAAATCTGCGAGGAGCGGCTGCAGCCGCTGAACCGCAAGGGCGACGAGGAAGGGTGCCGCCGCGACGAGGCGGGCGATGTCGCGACTCCCGCGGGCTTCAAGGCGGCCTATGACGAATTCGTCGCCGGCGGCTGGGTCGGGCTGGCGGTCCCGCCGGAATATGACGGGCAGGGCCTGCCCTATACGCTCGCCGTGGTGATGAATGAGTTCGCCTCGGCGGCCAATATGGCTTTCGCCATGTATCCGGGGCTGACGCAGGGCGCGCTGGCCGCGCTGCTGCGCCACGGGAGCGAGGAGCAGAAGCGCCTCTTCGCCCCGCCCATGGCCGCTGGCCGCTGGACCGGCACGATGAATCTCACAGAGCCGCAATGCGGCACCGACCTCGGTCTTCTCACCACGAAGGCCGTCCCGCGCGAGGACGGCTCGTACGCTATTACCGGACAGAAGATTTTCATTTCCGCCGGCGAGCACGATCTCGCCGAGAACATCATTCATCTCGTGCTCGCGCGCATAGAGGGCGCGCCGGCGGGGGTGAAGGGCATATCGCTTTTCATCGTGCCGAAATTCGAGGTGGAGCCGGACGGCTCGCTCGGCGCGCGCAATGGGGTGCGCTGCGGCGCGCTCGAGCATAAGATGGGCATTCACGGCAACGCCACATGCGTGATGAATTTCGACGGCGCCAGGGGCTTTCTGGTCGGCGAGCCCAACCGGGGCCTCAATGCGATGTTCGTGATGATGAACGAGGCGCGGCTCGGCGTCGCCGTGCAGGGCCTCGCGCAATCCGAGGTCGCCTATCAGAACGCGCTTTCCTACGCCAAGGAGCGGCTGCAGGGCCGCGCGCTCTCCGGCGCCGTGAATGCGCGCGGCGCGGCCGATCCGATCATCGTTCATCCCGACGTGCGGCGGGCGCTGATGGAGATGAAGGCATTCAACGAAGCGGCGCGCGGCCTCGCCCTCGCCACGGCGCTCGACAGCGACATCGCCCATCGCTCGGAGGACGCGAAGGCGCGCCAGGCCGCCGAGGATCGCCTCGGCCTGCTGACGCCGGTGCTGAAGGGCGCGCTCACCGATCTCGGCTTCGAGAATGCGGTGAAGGCGCAGCAAATCTGGGGCGGCCACGGCTATATCGACGAGAATGGCGCCGAGCAATTCGTGCGCGACGCGCGCATCACCATGATCTATGAGGGCGCGAACGGCATTCAGGCGCTCGATCTCGTCGGCCGCAAGCTGCCCAAGGACAATGGCCGCGCCGCCATGGCCTATTTCGCCGAGGTGAATGAATTTGCGAGCCGCGAGAGCGCCGAGGAGATGAAGCCCTATGTGGAGCCGCTGAAAGCCGCGCTCGGCGATCTGCAA
Organism: Methylosinus sp. Ce-a6; assembly: GCF_009811655.1. GTDB lineage: Bacteria > Pseudomonadota > Alphaproteobacteria > Rhizobiales > Beijerinckiaceae > Methylosinus. The sequence goes on from NZ_BGJX01000024.1 coordinate 27,542, forward strand.
AAGGCGACGGTCTGGCTGATGCAGAATGCGCTCGCCAAGCCCGACAACGGCGCCGGAGTCTCTTACGACTATATGCATCTCTTCGGCCGCGTCGCGCTCGGCTATATGTGGGCGCGCATCGCCCGCGCGGCGCTCGACAAGAAGAGGGAGCTTTCCGGCGACGGCGCCTGGCTCGACGCCAAGCTGACGACGGGGAAGTTCTATATGGAGAAGATGCTGCCCGAGACGGGCTTTCGTCTCGCGCGGATCGCGGCGGGCGCCGATACGATGATGGGCCTGCCGGCGGAGATGTTTTGAAAAAGCGTGAGGTAGTGAGTGGTGAGTAGCGCGCTCACCACTCACCACTCACCACTCACTCACCACGAGCGGAGCGACCAATGCCCGAAGCCTATATCTACGACGCCGTGCGCACGCCGCGCGGCCGCGGCAAGCCGGACGGCTCGCTGCATGAGGTGTCGAGCCTCGGCCTCGCCGTCACCGCTCTCGCCGCGCTGAAGGAGAGGAACGGGCTCGACGGCGCCGGAGTCGACGATGTGATCCTCGGCTGCGTCGATCCCGTCGGCGAGGCGGGCGGCGACATCGCCCGCGCCGCGGCGATCTCCGCCGGCTACGGCTACGAGGTGCCCGGCGTGCAGATCAATCGCTTCTGCGCCTCCGGCCTCGACTCGGTGAATTTCGCCGCCGCGCAGATCATGTCCGGCCAGCATGAGCTCACCATCGGCGGCGGCGTCGAGAGCATGAGCCGCGTCGGCATCGGCGCCTCGGGGGGCGCCTGGCCGGTCGATCCGGCCATCGCCATTCCCTCCTATTTCATGCCGCAGGGCGTCTCCGCCGATCTCATCGCGACGAAATACGGCTTCTCGCGCGACGATGTCGACGCCTATGCCGTGCAGTCGCAGCAGCGCGCCGCCCGCGCCTGGGAGGAGAAGCGCTTTGCAAAATCCATCGTGCCGGTGAAGGACGTCAACGGCCTCACTATTCTCGATCGCGACGAGCATATGCGGCCTTCGACCGACATGCAGTCGCTCGCCGCGCTCAAGCCCTCCTTCGCCTTTCTCGCGGAGCAGGCGGGTTTCGACGCGGTCGCGATACAGGCGCATCCGGATGTCGAGAAATTGAGCCATGTGCATCACGCCGGCAATTCGTCGGGCATCGTCGACGGCGCCGCCGCCGTGCTGCTCGGCTCGAGGGAAGTGGGCGAGCGCCACGGCCTGAAGCCGCGCGCCCGCGTGCGGGCTTTCGCCAATATCGGCTCCGAGCCGGCGCTGATGCTGACCGGGCCGGTCGATGTGACGAAGAAGCTGCTGACGAAAGCCGGCATGAGCCTCTCGGACATCGATCTCATCGAGGTGAACGAAGCCTTCGCCGCCGTGGTGCTGCGCTTCATGCAGGCTTTCGGCATCGACGATGGACGCGTGAATGTGAATGGCGGCGCCATTGCGCTCGGCCATCCGCTCGGCGCGACCGGCGCGATGCTGATCGGAACGGCGATCGACGAATTGGAGCGCAGCGGGAAGGCGACCGCGCTGGTGACGCTCTGCATCGGCGCCGGAATGGGAACCGCGACGATCATCGAGCGCGTGTGATCATGCAAAGCCGCGCCGTCATTGCGAGCGAAGCGAAGCAATCCAGGAGCCGCCCCGCTGCTCTGGATTGCTTCGTCGCTTCGCTCCTCGCAATGACGGGGCTCGTCTAGAGCGTTTCCAGCCGAAGTGGACGCCGGTTCGGCGTCCGGAAACGCGTCAAAACAAAAGCCTAGGGTCTTTCCGTGTTTCAATGAAACGCGGAAAGACCCTAGATTTCAGGGAGCCACCCATGAACCTCGTCAATTTCCGTTTCGAGACCGGCGCCGACGGCGTCGCTCTGCTCACCTGGGACATGCCCGACCGCTCGATGAATGTCATCACCTTCGAGGTGATGGACGAGCTGGAGAAAGTCATCGACGAGGTCGCGCGCAATCCCGAGATCAAGGGCTGCGTGATCGCATCGGGCAAGGCCGCTTTCTCGGGCGGCGCCGATCTCTCCATGCTGCAGAAGAGCGCGGTGGAATATGCCAAAGCCGTGCGCGAGCAGGGCGAGGAGGCTGCGATGAAGCAGTTCTTCGAAGGCGCGCGCAAGCTGTCGCTGCTCTATCGCAAGCTCGAGACCAACGGCAAGCCCTTCGCCATCGCCATTCGCGGAACTTGTCTCGGCGGCGCTTTCGAGCTCGCGCTCGCCTGCCATTATCGCGTGCTCGCCGATACGGAGAAGACGAAGGTCGGTCTGCCGGAGATCAAAGTGGGGCTCTTCCCCGGCGCCGGCGGCACGCAGCGCGTCGCGCGGCTGATGCAGACGGGCGAGGCGCTGCAATTGCTGTTCAAGGGCGAGCAGCTGAAGCCCGCGAAAGCGAAGTCCGCCGGCCTCGTGCACGAGCTCGCGCCGGAGAATGAGATCGTCGATCGCGCGCGCGCGTTCATCGTCAATGGCGGCAAGGGCAAGGCGCCTTGGGATGTCGAAGGCTTCAAGCCGCCGTCGGGCCGCGTCTATTCGCCGGGCGGCATGATGGTGTGGCCGGCCGCCAACGCCATTTATCGCCGCGAGACCTTCGACAATTATCCCGCCGCCAAGGCCATATTGCACAGCGTGTTCGAGGGGCTGCAATTGCCCTTCGATCTCGGCCTGCGCGTCGAGGCGCGCTGGTTCGCGCATATTCTGCGCTCCCGCCAGGCGGCGGCGATGATCCGCTCGCTGTTCCTCTCCAAGAACGAGCTGGAGAAGGGCGCGCATCGGCCCAAGGAGATTCCGCCGGCGAAATTCGCCAAGATCGGCGTGCTCGGCGCCGGCTTCATGGGCGCGGGCGTCGCTTATGTGAGCGCGCTCGCCGGGATCGAGGTGGTGCTCATCGATCGCGATCAGGAGAGCGCCGACAAAGGCAAGGCCGTCATCGACAAGCTCGTCTCCGGCCAAGTGTCGCGCGGTCGCGCCACCGCCGCCGATAAGGAGGCGCTGCTCGCGCGCGTCACCGCGACCGCCGATTACGACAAGCTCGCCGGCGCCGATCTCATCGTCGAAGCCGTGTTCGAGGAGCGCGGCGTGAAGGCGGAGGTGACGAAGAAAGCGCAAGAAGTCGTCGGGCCCGATGTGATCTTCGCGTCCAACACCTCGACGCTGCCCATCACCTCGCTCGCCGAGACCTCGCTGAAGCCCGAAAATTTCGTCGGCATTCATTTCTTCTCGCCGGTGGAGAAAATGCTGCTGGTCGAAGTGATCCGCGGCAAGAAGACGAGCGACCGCGCCGTGGCGACGGCGCTGGATTTCGTGCGCGTGTTGAAGAAAACGCCGATCGTCGTCAACGACACGCGCGGCTTCTACGCCAATCGCTGCGTGCTCAATTTCGTGCGCGAGGGGCATATCATGCTGACCGAAGGCGTGCCGCCGGCGATGATCGAGACGGCCGCGCGCATGGCCGGAATGCCGGTCGGCCCGCTCTCTCTCAATGACGAGATCGCGCTCGATCTCGCCTGGAAGATCCATCTCGCGACGAAGAAGGATCTCGGCGAAGCCGCCGTCGATCCGACGCAGGAGCGCGTGCTGCATTTCATGGTGGAGCAGGAAGGGCGGCTCGGCCGCAAGAACGGCAAGGGCTTCTATGATTATCCGGCGACCGGCAAGAAGAGCTTGTGGCCGGGGCTCTCCGCTCTCGCCGACAAGACGCTCGATCCGGACGAGATCGACGTCGAGGAGCTGAAGCAGCGCTTCCTCGTCGTGCAGGCGGCGGAGGCGGCGCGCACTTTGTTCGAGGGCGTCGTCACCGATCCGCGCGAGGCGGATGTCGGCTCCATTCTCGGCTTCGGCTTCGCGCCCTTCACCGGCGGCACGCTCTCCTATATCGACGGGATCGGAACCGCGGCCTTTGTCGCGATTTGCGACGCGCTCGCGCAGAAATATGGCGAGCGCTTCGCCGCGCCGGCGCAATTGCGCGAGATGGCGAAGAAGGGCGAGAGCTTCTACGGCAGATATGGCGCGCAGGCGAAGGCGGCGTGATTTCGCTCGCGCTTCGAGACGCGCGCAGCCTTCAAGTCCCCTCGTCCCGAGCAGGCGGCGCAGCCGCCGTCTCGAAGGGCGAGGGGCCGCCCGGCCCTCGACGTTCTTTCTTTCCGCGCGGCGCGGCGAGCGGCGTCGGCGTCGCCGAGCGATTTGGTTTCGCCCCCTACGATCGCTGACCGTGATCGCGCCTTCGCCTGCGTCGCCGCCATTCGCCGCGGTAGAGCTGGGGCTCGCGCGCCGTTCGAGGCGAAATGATGCGGTCATGACAGACGCGCCATCGCGCGCTAAGCTCGCGGCCTCTCGCTGCAACCGTGAGTCGCCATGCCTATTCTCGCGCTTCCCTTTCCGGTGATCGACCCGGTTCTCGTCGAGATCGGGCCGCTGCCCATCCGCTGGTATGCGCTCGCCTATATCGCCGGGCTCGCGCTCGGCTGGCTCTATGCGCGTCGTCTGGCGTCCCGCGACTATTTGTGGGGAAAGACTCCGCATCCCTCGCGAGAGAGTCTCGACGATCTGCTCGTCTATGTCGCGCTCGGCGTCATCATCGGCGGCAGGCTCGGCCATGTGCTCTTTTATGAGCGCGCCTTCTATTTCGCCCATCCGGAAGAGATCGTGAAGACCTGGAAGGGCGGCATGGCCTTTCACGGCGGGCTCATCGGCGCCATTGTCGGCATGACCTTCTTCGCCTGGCGTGAGAAAATCCTCGCGCTCACCATCAGCGACATTTGCGCGAGTGTCGCGCCGATCGGCATTTTCTTCGGCCGCCTCGCCAATTTCATCAAGCCGGAGATGTGGGGCCGCGAGAGCGACGTCCCCTGGGCCATGGTGTTTCCCGGCGCCGGCGACGCGCCGCGCCATCCGAGCCAGCTCTATGAGGCGGGCCTCGAGGGTCTCGCGCTCTATATTCTGCTGGCCATCGCCGTGCAGCGCGGCGCGCTGAAGCGTCCGGGCCTCGCCACCGGCCTCTTCGGCGCGGGCTATGGCGTCGCGCGCATCGTCAGCGAATTCTTCCGCGAGCCCGATCATTCGGAGGCGCTGGACAATGGCCTCACAATGGGCATGGCGCTGTCGGCGCCCATGGTCCTCGTCGGCGCGGCGCTGATCCTCTACGCGCTGCGTCCGCAGAGAGTCGAAGCATGAGCGCATTGCGCGAAGATATCGCCGAGCTCGTCGCGCAGGAGGGGCCGATCACGCTCGAGCGTTACATGACGCTCGCCCTGTCGCATCCGACCAAGGGCTATTACATGACGCGCGATCCCTTCGGCGCAAGCGGCGATTTCATCACCGCGCCGGAGATCAGCCAGATGTTCGGCGAGCTCGTCGGCCTGTGGGCGCAGGAGGCCTGGCGCGCGGCCGGCTCGCCGGCGCCGCTGCGCCTCGTCGAGCTCGGGCCGGGGCGCGGCACGCTGATGTCCGACGCTCTGCGCGTCGCGCGCATCGCGCCGGATTTTCTCAGCGCCTTGGACGTGCATCTCGTGGAGACGAGTCCGCTGCTCGAGGCGCGGCAGCGACAAACGCTCGCCGCGGCCGAGGCGCCCGTCTCCTGGAGCGCGAATGTCTCACAGGTTCCGGACGGGCCGGCGATCGTCATCGCCAATGAATTTTTCGACGCGCTGCCAGTGCGGCATTTCGTGCAGACAGAGCGCGGCTGGAGCGAGCGGCTCGTCGGCCTGGACGAGAGCGGCGCTCTCGCCTTCGGCGTCGGCGAGCGCATAGAGGCCGATCTCACCGTGGCGGCGCCGGAAGGCTCGATCATCGAGATCGGCGCGATCGGCGCGCGGATCATGCGCGACATCGCCGCGCGTCTCGTCGCGCAGGGCGGGGCGATGCTCGTCGTCGATTACGGCTACACGCAGACGGCGCTGGGCGAGACATTGCAGGCCGTCGCGCATCACGCCTATGTCGATCCGCTGGAGGCGCCGGGAGAAGCCGATCTTACCTCCCATGTCGATTTCGCCGCGCTCGCGCGCGCGGCGACGGCGGCCGGCGCGAAAGTGTTGGGGCCAACGACGCAAGGCGATTTCTTGAAGCAGCTCGGCGTTATCGAGCGCGCCGATGCTTTGAAGAAACGCGCGACGCCGGAGCAGCGCGGCGAGATCGACGTCGCGCTCGAGCGCTTGACCGGCGCCGGCGATCCAAAGCGCAATATGGGCGAATTGTTCAAGGTCATCGCCGTGACTCATCCCGACATGCCGCCGCTTCCGGGTTTTTTCCAATGACCGACGCGCTCGTCGCGCTCGCCGCCGGCAATCTCGCTCTGCCCGGCGTGCGTCACGCATTCTTCACGCGCGCTGGCGGTGTGTCGGAGGGCGTCTACGCCTCGCTCAATGGCGGCGTCGGCTCCAGCGACGAGTCCGCGCGCGTCGCCGAGAATCGCGCCCGCATGGCGCGGAGCCTCGGCGCGGAGATGCATCGGCTGCTCGTTCCCTATCAGATCCATTCGCGCGACGCGCTCTATGTCGCCGCGCCTTGGGGCGAGGCCGAGCGGCCGCGCTGCGACGGGCTCGTCACCGATGTCGAAGGGCTCGCGCTCGGCGTCACCGGCGCCGATTGCGGCATGCTGCTCTTTGCCGACGCAAGCGCCGGGGTTGTCGGCGCCTGCCACGCGGGATGGAAGGGCGCGCTCTTTGGCATGGTCGAGGCGACGGTTGAGGTCATGGAGGCGCGCGGCGCGCGGCGCGCGGATATTCATGTCGCGCTGGGGCCGGCGATCGGGCGTGAGAGCTACGAGGTAGGCGGAGAGTTCGTCGAGCGATTCCTCACGGAGGACGCCGGTTTCGCGCCTTTCTTCGCGCCCTCGACGCGCGAGGGTCATTCCATGTTCGATCTGCCGGGCTTCATCGCGCGGCGCGTCGAAGCGGCAAATGTCGCCTCTTTCGAGAATTTGCGCATCGACACTTATGTGGATGAGACGCGCTGCTTCAGCTATCGCCGCAGCGTGCATCGCAGGGAGCAAGATTACGGGCGGCTGGTGTCGGCGATCGCGCTGGGGTGAGGCGGGTGACCGCGAGCTTGACGGCGATAAGATCGAATGCTTGCATGTTAACACGTTTCGTGTACACAATTGAGCATCATCGAAATGGAATTCGAGTGGGACGAGTCCAAACGTCAGTCGAACATTCGCAAGCATGGCGTGGATTTTCTGGACGTCGCCGCGATTTTCGCGAATGACACGTTCGAAATCATGGACGATAGCGAGGACTATGGCGAGGAACGCTGGATCGCGATCGGACATGCCGACGGCGCCGTCTATCGAGTGGTCTACACGATGCGTGTCGATGTGATCCGCATCATCAGCGCGCAGAAAGCTAGCCGCCGTGACAGGGAACGCTTCTATCAAGAGATTCTCTCTCGCCGAGATTGAGGCCGCGCGGGCGAAAGGCTTGTCGAAAACGAGAGCCGACGCGCCCGAGGCCGGCGAGCTCGGCGAGGAGTTCTGGGCGCGCGCGACGCGCGTGCGGCCTCGGGAGCGCAAGGCGTCGGTGCATTTGCGCATCGACGCCGACGTGCTCGACTGGTTCAAGGCGCAGGGAGCCGGTCATCTGACCCGCATGAATGCGGTGCTGCGCGCCTATTACGAGGCGATGTCGCGCAAGGAGAAATGAGGCGCGCGGCTCACGCCCGCGCCTTCTCCATCATGTCGACGAAGCGCGCGAAGAGATAATGGCTGTCCTGCGGGCCGGGCGATGCCTCCGGGTGGTGCTGCACCGAGAAGGCCGGGCGGTCGGCCAGGGCAATGCCGCAATTGGAGCCGTCGAACAGTGAGCGATGCGTCTCCGTGACATTGGCCGGCAGGCTGTCGCGATCCACGGCGAAGCCATGGTTCATCGAGACGATCTCCACCTTTCCGGTAGTGAAATCCTTCACCGGATGATTGGCGCCGTGATGGCCCTGCGGCATTTTCGTCGTCCTCGCGCCGACGGCGAGCGCCATCATCTGATGGCCGAGACAGATGCCGAAAGTGGGGACCTTGCGCTCCAAGAGCTCGCGGATCGTCGGCACGGCGTATTTGCCGGTCTCGGCCGGATCGCCGGGACCATTGGAGAGGAACACGCCATCCGGCGAAAGGGCGAGAATGTCCTTCGCGCTCGTCGTCGCCGGCACGACGATCACCTCGCAGCCGGCCTCCGCCAGCAGCCGCAGAATATTGCGCTTGACGCCATAATCCACGGCGACGACGCGGAATTTGGCCCCGTCGCGCTTGCCATAGCCCGCGGCCTGCCGCCAGACGGTCTCATCCCACTCATAGCGCGCCGGCGCGGTGACGGAGGGCACGAGGTCCATGCCGTCTATGCCCGGCCAGGCGGCGGCCTCGGCGCGCAGCGCCGCGAGATCGAAGACGCCGTCCGGCGCGTGGGCGATGACGGCGTTCTGCATTCCCTTCTCGCGGATCAGCGTCGTCAGCGCGCGCGTGTCTATGCCGCTGAGCCCGATGATCCCGCGCGCGGCGAGCCATTCGCCGAGCGGGCGCAGCGCGCGATAATTGGACGGATCGCCAGAGGGCGCGGCCACGATGACGCCGCGCACACCCGAGCGGCTCTCGAGATCGACGGTCTCGACATCCTCGTCATTGACGCCGACATTGCCGATATGCGGAAAAGTGAAGGTGACGATCTGCCCGGCATAGGAGGGATCGGTGAGAATCTCCTGATAGCCGGTCATGGCCGTGTTGAAGCAGACCTCGCCGACGGCCGCGCCCGTCGCGCCGAAGCCGAAGCCGGAAATCGCCTCGCCGCTCGCAAGAACCAGAACCCCCGTGTGGACCGGAACCGTCCAACCCGTCGCTTCGTCTTGATCCGGGCTCATCCGCGCTCTATGCCTCACCCTCATCCGCCGGCGCGCCGCCATCGGGCGCCCGCCATCCCTCGAAAAATCTAGACCGCCGCGATCCCTTCGGATCGCAAGCACGTCTAGAACATTTCACTGCGAAGTGGAAATACAATGCGCGAACGTTTCACGGCCGACCTCAAGGCGGCGATGAAGAGCGGCGAGAAGCAGAAGGTCGAGACGATCCGCATGATCACCGCGGGGCTCAAGGATCGCGACATAGAGGCGCGCGCCACCGGCAAGACGCTGACCGACGACGATATTCTCGCTCTGCTGCAGAAAATGGTGAAGAGCCGCCAGGAATCGGCGGAAATCTACGAGAAGGGCGGCCGTCCCGAGCTCGCCGAGAAGGAGCGCGCCGAGATCGCCGTGATCTCGGACTACCTGCCCCAGCAGCTTTCCGAGGCCGAGGTCGCCGAGGCGATAAAGGCGGCCATCGCCGAGACCGGCGCCGCCTCGATCAAGGATATGGGCAAGGTCGTCGCCGCGCTCAAGGCGAAATATACGGGCCGCATCGACTTCGGCAAGGCGAGCGCGGCCGTCAAGGCGGCGCTCGGCGGCTGACGCGCCGTTCGAGCCTCGCGCCCGGCGCCCGAGCGGCGTTCCGATAACTCTTCAACAGCGCCGCCATTTTCTCTTTTTTCGGGGAGAGGCGGGCGCTGTTTTTGCAACAAATATCTTTCATTATATTCAAATTCGGTATTTAGTTCACAATCGACATATTGTGATTTATCGTAAATTGATGAGCGAGCGACGCGCATGGATCGCAAGAGCGCAGCAATCGAAGAAATAAGGATTCTTCAAAGCATCATCGCGAGGCATGAGAATCTGGCGTTTCGTGTAAAGGGATTTTTCGGAGCGGTCGTTGCAGGTTCCGCCGCCGCAATCTACTCTCGATTCGTGACCGTCGACCGAGTCGAATTCGTCGTGCTCGCGATTATAGTCTATGCCGCCTTTATGATTTGGCTGCTCTACCACAGGGCGGTGGTTGTGAAGGCCGCCAAGCGGGTGGCGGCCATAGAGGCGAGCTTGGCGGCGACGGCGCGCGAGGATCCAGAATCGCATGAGTGGAAACTCTATGATTCACTGGGCTCGGTACAACTCGAAGATTTCTGGCCGGCGCTCGATTTTCAGGCCGCGGTTCCGCTTCTCGTCGGCCTCGTCGTTCTTCTCGTGCTCGTCGCCGTCGCGCCTGTGAGACCGCCTTCGGGCAACAACCCCCCGATCGAAAATCTTCGACGCCCCTCTGTCGAATGCATTCAGCGGACCTCGCCGCTCTCCGGCGACCCTTATGATTTCGACGCATCCTTCGCGCTGACGCTCGTATCGATTTTGTCGGGAAGCATCCTCATCGGATTGCGCAGAGGCGTCGCGCCGACGACCGCCGGCTTTGCGCTATTCGTGATGGCGGGCGGCATTCAGGCGGCGGTCGTGAAAAATTTGAAGGTCGATAGTTTTCTGAAGGCGAACTTCGAAAACCTCATCAAAGCGCAATTCGAATCGCGCGGCGCCGTCGAGGCGAAGGCGGGAGATCGCTTCGTCTCCATTCGGCTCGGCGCGGTCGCGAATTTCAAAAAAGGTCGCGCGTCACTCGATTTCGAAGGCTTCGACGAGGACGCGTTACGCGCCGCCGAACGCGAGCTGGCGAGCATCTGTGAGCGATGGCGAAACGCCACGCCGCAGGATGGGGCGGGGATCGTTTTGATTGTCGGCGCGACCGACCGACTTCCTCTGTCGGGGGAGACGAAAGCGCGTTACGAAGCCAATACGGGCCTCGCGCGGGCGCGTGTGGAGGCCGTGAAATCGCGTCTCGACGGCGATTGTTGGAAGAAGGGCGAAAAGGCTCCCGATCAAAGCAATGTTATTCCACTGGTCTCCGGTCCCCGTGTCACGCCGCCGCTCGGGGACGTCGCGCAAGCGACGCGGCGACTCGGGGCTCCTTCCGATCGCCGCGTCGATGTCTGGCTCATGACGAGCGCGCCCAGCGCCCGCGAGAACTCGGACAAAGGCGGGGGCTTCGATTTCTGATCGAAGCTTCAGCCTCGCCTCACTCCGCCGGCTCGGCGACGCGCGTCTCGTAATTGAGCACGGGCGCGAGCCAGCGCTCGATCTCGGCGACGGAGACGCCCTTGCGGGCGGCGTAATCCTCGACCTGATCGCGCTCCACTTTGGCGACGCCGAAATAATGCGCCGATGGATGCGCGAAATAGAGCCCGCTGACCGATGAGGCCGGCGTCATGGCGTAGCTCTCCGTCAGCGCGACGCCGGTGCGCTTCGTCGCCTCCAGCAGGCCGAAGATCGTTTCCTTCTCCGTATGGTCGGGCTGCGCCGGATAGCCCGGCGCCGGGCGAATGCCGCGGTATTCCTCGGCGATGATCTGCTCCGGCGTGAGCGTCTCATCCGCAGCATAGCCCCAGAATTCGCGGCGCACGCGCTCATGCATGCGCTCGGCGAAGGCCTCCGCCACACGATCGGCCAGCGCCTTCACCATGATCGCCCCATAATCGTCATTGGCGCGGGCGAAGCGCTCGGCGATCTTCGCCTCCTGCGCGCCGGCGGTGACGACGAAGGCGCCGATGTAATCCGCCTTGCCCGAGCCCTCCGGAGCCACGAAATCGGAGAGCGCGACATTGGGCTTGCCGTCTCGGCGCGTCAGCTGCTGACGCAGCGTGTGCAGCGTCGCGAGCCTTTCGACGCGGCCCTCGCCCGTATAGAGCGCGATATCGTCGCCGACGGCGTTCGCCGGCCAGAAGCCGATGACGGCCTTGGGATTGAACCAACGCTCCTCCACGATGCGCGCGAGCATCGCCTGCGCATCGTCGAGCAATTGCCGCGCCGCCGCGCCGCGCTCGGGATCGACGAGCAGCGCCGGATAGCGGCCCTTGAACTCCCAGGTCTGGAAGAAGGGCGTCCAATCGATATAGGGAACGAGCTCCGCCACATCATAGGACGCGAAGACGCGCGCGCCGAGGAAGCCGGGCTTTGCCGGCTCATAGGCGCCCCAGTCGATCTTCGGCGCATTGGCGCGCGCGGCGGCGAGCGAGACGCGCTGCTTGTCGGCCTGCGCGCGCGCATGGGCCTCGGCGACCTTCACATATTCCTCGCGCGTCTTGGCGACATAATCGGCGCGAGAAGACTGCGACATCAGCGCCTGCGCGACGCCCACGGCGCGCGAGGCGTCGGTCACATACACCGCTTGGCCCTTGCTGTAATTCGGGCTGATCTTCACCGCCGTATGCACGCGGCTCGTCGTCGCGCCGCCGATGAGCAGCGGCGCCGAAAAACCTTCGCGCTCGAGCTCTGATGCGACGAAGCACATTTCGTCGAGCGAGGGCGTGATGAGGCCCGAGAGGCCGATGATGTCGACATTCTCGGCCTTCGCGGTCTCCAGAATCTTGGCGGTCGGAACCATCACGCCGAGATCGATGATCTCGAAATTATTGCAGCCGAGCACCACGCCGACGATATTCTTGCCGATGTCGTGAACGTCGCCCTTCACCGTCGCCAGCAATATCTTGCCGGCGGTGGAGCGGCTCTCCTTGTTCGCCTCCATATACGGCAGAAGATGCGCGACCGCCTGCTTCATCACGCGCGCGGATTTGACCACCTGCGGCAGAAACATTTTTCCTTGGCCGAAGAGATCGCCGACGACATTCATGCCGGCCATCAGCGGGCCTTCGATGACGTCGAGCGGCCGCGCGCTCGCGAGCCGGGCCTCCTCGACATCCTGCTCCACATAATCGGCGACGCCATTGACGAGCGCATATTCGAGCCGCTTCTCGACGCTCGCCTCGCGCCAGGCGGCGTCCTTCTCCGCCGCTTTCGCGCCCGCGCCTTTGAAGCGCTCGGCGATCTCGACGAGGCGCTCGGTCGCGTCCGGCCGGCGGTTCAGCACCACATCTTCGCAGGCTTCGCGCAGCTCGGGATCGATCTTCTCATAGACAGCGAGCTGGCCGGCGTTGACGATGCCCATATCCATCCCCGCCGCAATGGCGTGATAGAGGAAGACGGAATGCATCGCCTCGCGCACCGGCTCATTGCCGCGGAAGGAAAAGGAGAGGTTGGACACGCCGCCCGACACATGCGCGTGCGGCAGCGTCGTCTTGATCGCGCGCGCCGCGTCGATGAAGTCGACGCCATAATTGGCGTGCTCTTCTATGCCGGTCGCCACGGCGAAAATGTTGGGGTCGAAGATGATGTCCTGCGGCGGGAAGCCGACTTCCTCGACGAGAATCTCATAGGCGCGGCCGGAGATTTCCACCTTGCGCGCGAAAGTGTCGGCCTGTCCCGCCTCGTCGAAGGCCATCACGACGACGGCGGCGCCATAGCGCCTCACCTTGGTCGCCGCCTCGATGAATTTCTCCTCGCCTTCCTTCAGCGAGATGGAGTTGACGACGCCCTTGCCCTGCAGACATTGTAGCCCCGCCTCGATCACCTCGAATTTCGACGAATCGACCATCACCGGCACGCGGGCGATGTCGGGCTCGGCGGCGAGCAGATTCAAGAATTCGACCATCGCCTTTTTCGAATCGAGCAGGCCCTCGTCCATATTGATGTCGATGACCTGCGCGCCATTGGCGACCTGGTCGCGCGCCACATCCAGCGCCGCGGCGTAATCGCCGGCGGTGATGAGCTTGCGGAACTTGGCCGAGCCCGTGACATTGGTGCGCTCGCCGACATTGACGAAGGGAATATCCTTGGTCAGCGTGAAAGGCTCGAGGCCGGAGAGGCGCAGCAGCGGGGGAACCTGCGGAATGACGCGCGGCGCGACGCCCTTCATGGCGCCGGCGATGGCGGCGATATGCGGCGGCGTCGTGCCGCAGCAGCCGCCGACCACATTGACGAGGCCGGCCTTGGCGAATTCGCCGACGAGCTCGGCCATATATTCGGGGCTCTCGTCATAGAGGCCGAATTCATTGGGGAGGCCCGCATTGGGGAAGGCGCAGACGCGCGTGTCGGCGATGCGCGCGACCTCGGCGATATGCTGGCGCATCTCGCGCGCGCCGAGCGCGCAATTGAAGCCGATCGAGAAGGGTTTTGCGTGCGCGATCGAGTTCCAGAAGGCGGCCGCCGTCTGGCCGGAGAGCGTGCGGCCGGAAAGATCGGTGATCGTTCCCGAGATCATGACGGGGAAGCGTGTGCCGAGCTTCTCGAAAGCGTCCTCCACCGCATAGATCGCGGCTTTGGCGTTCAGCGTGTCGAAGATCGTCTCGATGAGCAGAATATCGGCGCCGCCCTCCAATAGGCCGAGCGCGGCCTCGTGATAGGCGGCGCGCAAATCGTCGAAAGTGACGGCGCGAAAGCCTGGATTGGAGACGTCCGGCGAGATCGACGCGGTGCGATTGGTCGGGCCTATGGAGCCGGCGACGAAACGCGGAACGCCCGTCTCGCGCGCGACTTCGTCCGATGCCGCGCGCGCGAGGCGCGCGCCCTCCAGATTGAGCTCATAGACGATATGCTCGAGGCCGTAATCGGCCTGGGCGATGGAGGTGCAAGAAAAAGTGTTGGTCTCGATGATGTCGGCGCCGGCCTCGAGATAGGCGCGATGGATGGCCTTGATCGCGTCCGGCTGCGTCAGCGTCAGCAGATCATTGTCGCCGCGCAGATCTTTCGGATGATCCTCGAAGCGCGCGCCGCGGAAATCTTCTTCCGTGAATTTGTGGCGTTGGATCATCGTGCCCATGGCGCCGTCGAGGACGAGAATGCGCTCGCTCGCCGCTTTTTCCAGCGCTGCGAGAATCTTCGGTCCGTGGTTCTTGTCGAAGCTCATGCTGCGGCTTTCTCGGTGACGGGGCGCACGCCCAGAAGATGGCAGATCGCGAAGACGAGGTCGGCGCGATTATTGGTGTAGAAGTGGAATTCCTTCACGCCATTCTCGGCGAGACCGAGCACCTGCTCCGCCGCGACGGCGGCGGCGATGAGACGGCGCGTGACCGGATCGTCGTCCAATCCTTCGAAGCGATGGGCGAGCCAGTCGGGCACGCTCGCGCCCGCCTTGCGCGCGAAGTTCGCCGTCTGCTTGAAATTCTGCACCGGCATGATGCCGGGCACGATCGGAATCGTAATGCCCCGCGCGCGCGCTTTGTCGAGAAAGCGGAAATAGACGTCGTTCTCGAAGAAGAACTGCGTGATCGCGCGCGTCGCGCCGGCGTCGATCTTCGATTGCAGCGCGTCGAGATCGTCGTCGATCGTGCGGCTCTCGGGATGGCCTTCCGGATAGGTGGAGACGGATATCTCGAAATCGCCGATCGCGCGAATGCCGCGCACGAGCTCGGTGGAGCTGCGATAGCCTCGAGGATGCGGCTCGAATCTCGTGCCGACGCCGGTCGGCGGATCGCCGCGCAGCGCGACGATGTGGCGCACGCCGGCGTCCCGATAGCCGCGCACGATCTCGTCGATCTCTTCGCGCGAGGCGGAGACGCAGGTCAGATGCGCGGCGGGGAGAATGTCGGTCTCGGCGGCGAGACGCGCGACGATATTATGCGTGCGCTCGCGCGTTGAGCCGCCCGCGCCATAGGTGACGGAGACGAATTTGGGCTTCAAGGGCGCGAGGCGCGCGATCGAATCCCAGAGCTGGACCTCCATCTCCGGCGTCTTCGGCGGGAAGAACTCGTAGGAGATATCGAAATGGCCCGGCGGCCACAGGCTGCGATTGTCGGACATCAGGCGGTCTCGTAGCTCGCTCGGGGAAGGGGATCGGCGATGACGCGCGGATCGCGCGCCAACCACAGGGATACGGTGAGTTTCGCGGCGTCGTCTGCGCCGGGCGCGAGGTCGCGATGCTGCAAGGCCTCTAGGCCCGCCTGCTCGAGCAGAGAGACGATCTCCTGCTCCGAAAAGCCGAGGCGTCGATGCGCATGTTCGTCGCGCAGCGTCTCCTCGCGATGCGGCGCGAAATCGACGACGAGCAATCGGCCGCCAGGGGCGAGCGTGCGCGCCGCCTCGCGCAGCGCGCGGCCGGGATCGTCGAGATAATGCAGAACCTGATGCACGATGACGAGATCGCAGCTGTTGCGCTCTATGGGGAGCGCATACATGTCGCCCTGGCGCAGCTGCACATTGCGCGCGCCGGCTTTCTCCAGCCGGCCGCGCGCGACGGCGAGCATGGCGGAGGAGAGATCGACGCCCACGGCCTGTTCCGCCTGCGGCGCGAAGAGCTCCAGCATCCGGCCCGTGCCGGCGCCGAGATCGAGCAGGCGGCGTAGCGGCGCCTCGCCCACCGCCTCGCGAATGGCGGCCTCGACCTGCGCCTCGGGCACATGGAGCGAGCGGATCGCGTCCCATTCGCGCGCATGTTCGGAGAAATAGCGGGCGGCGTTCTCGGCGCGCGCCTGCCGCACCTCGGCGAGACGGGCGCGATCCCCGGCGACGCGCGCGTCGAGCGGGTCGAGCCAGGAGACGACGCTGCGGGCGATCTCGCCCTGCACATCGGCCGAGGCGAGGCGGAAGAAGGCCCAGGCGCCCTCGCGGCGCCGCTCGACGAGGCCGGCCTCGACGAGCAGCTTCAAATGGCGGGAGACGCGCGGTTGCGACTGGCCGAGAATGGCGACCGCCTCGCTCACGGTGAGCTCGGTCTCGGCGAGCAGGCCGAGCAGGCGCAGCCGCGTCTCCTCCCCCGCCGCATTGAGAGCGGCGAGAGCGGGTTCGAGGGGAAGGGGGTGTCGCACGTCGGTCATTTCGCGTCGGTCATGGGCTTCGCAGATTAGATATAAAGATATCTATATGCGTCGTCTTCGGAGAAATCAAGACGGCGCCGCGTCAGTCCGCCGAAACTGGACGCCACTCGACGATGTCGGCGGCGTTCATGGGCGTCGCCTTCTCGGACGAGCCGCCGCCGCCCTCCGGCGCGAATGACATGTGAGCGCGGAAAAGGGGCGCCGAAAGGCTCGGCGCCAACCGCCGCGC
Organism: Methylosinus sp. Ce-a6; assembly: GCF_009811655.1. Taxonomy (GTDB): domain Bacteria; phylum Pseudomonadota; class Alphaproteobacteria; order Rhizobiales; family Beijerinckiaceae; genus Methylosinus. Next base: position 44,300 of record NZ_BGJX01000024.1, read on the forward strand.
CCGCATGCGTCATGCGGCAATTTCCGGCAATGCGCCGCGCTTTCCGGCGCATGTGATTGACAGGCCTGCGAGCGCATAAGCTAATCGCCCGTCGCCCCCTTGCGGGCGTCGCTCCGGCGAGGCGAAGAGCTCCGTGTCGATCAAGGTCGCGCTCCACCATCTCACGCATTACAAATACGATCGGCCGGTGGCGCTCGGGCCGCAGGTGATAAGGTTGCGGCCGGCGGCCCATTGCCGCACCCGCGTGCCGAGCTATTCGCTCAAGATCGCGCCGCCGAACCATTTCATCAATTGGCAGCAGGACCCGCACGGCAATTGGCTGGCGCGCCTCGTCTTCCCGGAGAAGGCGAAGGAATTCCGCGTCGAGGTCGATCTCCATGCGGAGATCGCCGTCTATAATCCATTCGATTTTTTCGTCGAGCCCTATGCGGAGAAATTCCCCTTCGCCTATCCAGAGGAGCTGCGGACAGAGCTCGCCTCCTGCCTCGAGGCGGAGGAGCTGGGGCCGCTGACGAAAGCCTTCATCGGCAGCGCGCGTCCGCGCGAGGAGGTGGGAATCGTCCCCTTCCTCGTCGAGCTCAACGCGCGTCTGCAGCGCGACATTCGCTATGTGATCCGCATGGAGCCCGGCGTGCAGACGCCGGACGGGACGCTCGCCGCCGGCGCCGGCTCCTGCCGCGATTCGGCCTGGCTGCTCGTGCAGATATTGCGCAGCCTCGGGCTCGCGGCGCGTTTCGTCTCCGGCTATCTCATCCAATTGAAGGCCGACGTCGATCCGATCGAGGGGCCGAAGGGAACCGATCACGACTTCACCGATCTGCACGCCTGGGCCGAGGTCTACATCCCCGGCGCCGGCTGGATCGGGCTCGACGCGACGTCGGGACTCTTTTGCGGCGAGGGCCATCTGCCCTTGTGCAGCGCGCCGCATTATCGCTCGGCGGCGCCGCTCTCCGGCCTCGTCGAGCCGGCGGAGGTGGAGTTCGGCTTCGAGATGCGCGTCGAGCGCATTCGCGAGGCGCCGCGCATCACCGCGCCTTTTTCGGACGAGTCCTGGGCGCGGCTCGACGCGCTCGGCGAGACGGTCGACGCGGATTTGCAGGCGCAGGACGTGCGCCTCACCATGGGCGGCGAGCCGACCTTCGTCTCCATCGACGATTTCCAATCGCCGGAATGGAACACCGCCGCCGTCGGCCCCACCAAGCGCGCCCGCGCCGACGATCTCGTGCGGCGTCTGCACGAGCGTTTCGCCACAGGCGGCTTTTTGCACTACGGGCAGGGCAAATGGTATCCGGGCGAGAGCCTGCCGCGCTGGGCTTTCGCGATCTATTGGCGCAAGGACGGCAGGCCGGTCTGGCGCGATCCCGAGCTCGTCTCGCGCATCGGCGCGGCGAAAATCCCGACGGCGCAGCAGAGCGAGGAATTCGTCGTCGATCTCTCCGAGCGTCTGGGGCTCGGGCGGCGCTATGTGGTCCCGGCCTATGAGGACCCCGCCCACTGGCTGCTGAAGGAGGGCTCGCTCCCCGTCAATGTCGATCCGCTCGATTCGAAGATCGACGACGCCGAGGAGCGCGCCCGCATGTTGCGCGCCTTCGAGCGCGGACTCGCCAATCCCGTAGGCTATGTGCTGCCCGTGCAGCGCTGGAACGCCCGCGCCGAGCGGCGCTGGGTCTCCGAGCGCTGGCCGCTGCGGCGCGGACGGCTGTTCCTCGCGCCGGGCGATTCGCCGATCGGCCTGCGCCTGCCGATCAGCTCGCTGCCCTGGATTCCGCCGAGCGCCTATCCCTATTCCTGTCCGCAGGACCCGACCGAGCCGCGCGGCCCGCTGCCGGACCCCGCCAATCTCCTGCAAATCTATGAGAGCCGCGCGCTCGACGACCGCCAGGAGTTGAGCGGGCAATTCATCGTCGAGGGCGCGGTGCGCACGGCGCTCGCCGTCGAGCCGCGCGACGACGCGCTCTGCGTCTTCATGCCGCCGGTCGAAACGCTCGAAGATTATCTCGAGCTGCTGACCGCGGTGGAGGCGACGGCCAAGGAGATGGCGCTCCCCATTCATATCGAGGGTTATCCGCCGCCGGTCGATCCGCGCCTCGACGTCATCAAGGTGACGCCGGACCCCGGCGTCATCGAGGTGAACATCCATCCGGGCGACACATGGCGCGACGCCGTGGCCACGACCACCGGCCTCTATGAGGACGCGCGGCAGGCGCGGCTCACCGCCGACAAATTCCTGATCGACGGCCGCCAGACCGGCTCGGGCGGCGGCAATCATGTCGTGCTCGGCGGCAGGACGCCTTTCGATTCGCCCTTCCTGCGCCGGCCCGATCTATTGAAGAGCCTCGTGCTCTATTGGCAGCGCCATCCGGCGCTCTCCTATCTCTTCTCGGGCCTCTTCATCGGCCCGACCAGCCAGGCGCCGCGCGTCGACGAGGCGCGCCACGATGCGCTCTATGAGCTCGAGATCGCCCTCGCCAATACGCCCGAGGCGGGCGAGACCGGCTTTCCGCCCTGGCTCGTCGACCGGCTGTTCCGCAATCTGCTCGTCGACGTCACCGGCAACACGCATCGCGCCGAAATCTGCATCGACAAGCTCTATTCGCCGGACGGGCCGACCGGCCGCCTCGGCCTCGTCGAATTCCGCAGCTTCGAGATGCCGCCCGACGCGCGCATGAGCCTCGCGCAGCAATTGCTGCTGCGCGCGCTCGTCGCCTGGTTCTGGCGCGAGCCGCAGAGGGGCGGCCTGGTGCGATGGGGGACGGCGCTGCACGACCGCTTCATGCTGCCGCATTTCATCTGGCGCGATTTCCTCGACGTGCTCGCCGATCTTCGGGGCGCGGGCTACGCCTTCGAGCCGGAATGGTTCGAGGCGCAGAAGGAATTCCGCTGCCCGCTCGCCGGCCGCGTCGAGCATGGCGGGGTGGAGCTCGAAATCCGTCAGGCGCTGGAGCCCTGGCATGTGCTGGGCGAGGAAGGTTTCGCCGGCGGCACGGCGCGTTTCGTCGATTCGTCCGTGGAGCGGGTGGAGGTGAAGGCCAAGGGTTTCGTTCCCGGCCGGCATGTCATCGCCTGCAACGGCCGCCGCGCGCCCATGACCAGCGCCGGCGCCTCGGGGGAGGCGGTCGCGGGCGTGCGCTTCAAGGCCTGGCGGCCTGCGTCGGGCCTCCACCCGACCATCCCCGATCACTCGCCGCTGACCTTCGACGTCATAGACAGTTGGAGCGAGCGTTCGTTAGGGGGCTGCGTCTATCACACGGCGCATCCGGGCGGTCGCAACTACGATTCCTTTCCGGTAAACTCGCATGAGGCGGAGGCTCGCAGGCTGGCGCGGTTCCAGGATCACGGCCATACGCCCGGCAGGGTGAGGCCGCCGCGCGAGGAGCCGGCGGGAGAATTCCCGCTGACTTTGGACCTGCGGAGGAGCTGTGCCGGCTGAGCGGATGATCGACGCGAGCACGGGAGAGGCGAGGCGCCGCGTCGCCGCCTGGATCGCCCGCTATGCGCCGCCGCAAGGCGTGCCGGACGAGCTCGTCGGGCCGGACGGACGTATGCGCGCCCATTGGGCGACGCTGCTCGACACGCTCGGGGGTCTGAGCCGCGAGGACATAGACGATCGCTTCGCCGCCGCCGGCCGTCGTATCAGGGACATGGGCGTCTCCTATCGCGTGCTCGGCGAGAACAAGGAGCGCACCTGGCCCCTGAGCCGGCTGCCATTGCTGCTGCCGCAGGCCGAGTGGCGGGAGATCGCCGCAGGCGTCGCCCAGCGCGCCGAGCTGCTCGACATGGTGCTGCGCGACGCCTATGGCGAGCAGCGTCTCGTGAAGGAAGGCGCGCTGCCGGCGGCGGTCATCGCCGGCTCGCCCGACTATATCCGTCCCATGAGCGGCGCGACGCCGCCGGGCGGTCGCTGGCTGCGCTTCTACGCCGCCGAGATCGGCCGCGGCCCGGACGGGCGCTGGTGGGTGCTGGGCGACCGCGCCCAGGCGCCTTCGGGCGCCGGCTACGCTCTCGAGAATCGGCTGGTGATGGCCCGCACCTTCCCGCGCCTCTATCGCGACATGAAGGTCGAGCGGCTCGCGCCCTTCTTCCGTGATTTCCGCGCCGCCCTCGCCAAGGCGGCGCAGCAGAAGGATCCGCGCATCTGCCTGCTGACGCCGGGCCCCTTCAGCGAAACCTATTCCGAGCAGGTCAGCCTCGCGCGCTATCTCGGCTTTCTGCTCGTCGAGGGCGCCGATCTCGTCACCAGCGAACGTAAGCTGCATGTGCGCACCATCGCCGGGCTGAAGCGCGTCGACGTCGTCTGGCGGCGCGTCGACGCCGATTGGTGCGACCCGCTGGAATTGAACGCCGCCTCCCAGCTCGGCGTGCCCGGCCTGCTCGACGCGATCCGCGAGGGCAATGTCACCATCGCCAATTTGCCCGGCGCGGGCCTCATCGAATCGCGCGCGCTGCTCTCCTTCCTGCCGGCCATCGCGCGGCGGCTGCTCGGCGAGGATCTGCGCCTCGCCAATATCGCCACCTGGTGGTGCGGCCAGGACGAGGCCCGCGACGCCGTGCTCGCCTCGCTCGAGGATCGCGCCGTCGCCCCGGCCTTCGGCGAGCAGCTCGCGGGCTTTCCCGGCCGCCGCGTGGCGCTGGGCGCCGAATTCGACGCGGGCGAACGCGCCCGGCTCGGCGAGGCGATGCGCGCGCGCGGCATGGATTATGTCGGCCAGGAGGTCGTGCAGCTCTCGACGACGCCGGTCTGGCAGGATGGCGCGCTGGTCCCGCGCCCTTTTGCGCTGCGCGTCTTCGCCGCCGCCACGGCGGATGGATGGCGGGTGATGCCGGGCGGCTTCTGCCGCGTGTCGGATCGGCTCGACGTGCGCGCCATCTCCATGGGCGCGGGCGCGCAATCGGCCGATGTCTGGGTCCTCGGCGATCGGCCGACCGACAATTCGACGCTGCTGCCGACGAGCGACGACATAGAGATCGTCCGCATGGTCGGCGACCTGCCGAGCCGCGCCGCCGACAATCTCTTCTGGATGGGCCGCTATTTCGAGCGCGCCGAGGCGACATTGCGGCTCGTGCGCTCGCTCTGCAATCGCCTCACCGAGGCGGACGCGCCCAATTACAGCGGCCGCCAGCCGATCGAGCGGCTGGAGCGGCTGCTGCTCGCCTGGGGCGCCGCGCCGATGCGCGACCCGCGCCTTTCGGCGGCCGAGCTCGCTCTCGCCGCCGCCGGCGGAACCGAGACGGCGGGCTCCGCCCTCTCCATCGCACGCGCGGCGAAACACGCCGCCTCGATCGTGCGCGAGCGTCTGTCGCAGGACATATGGCATCTCGTCCGCCTGCTGGAGGCGCGCCTCGACGATTTCTCCTCCGGCCAAGCCTCGGAGCCCGAGATTCTCGAGGGGGTCGAGCAGTCGCTGCATGTCTTGGCGGCGCTCTCCGGCCTCATCGACGAGAATTTCAACCGCGTCGCCGGCTGGCGCCTCCTCGATCTCGGCAAGCGCGTCGAGCGGGCGATCAACGCCTGCCGCTTCGCCCGCCAATTCGCCGACGAGGGCGCGACGATCGACAGTCTCGACACTCTGCTCGAGCTCATCGATTCGCAGATCGCCTATCGCTCGCGCTATCTCGCCGGCGCGGCGCTGGCGCCGGTCCTCGATATGGCGGCGCTCGATCCCTACAATCCCCGCTCCGTCGGCTTTCAAGTGGCGAAGATCGAGGAGCATCTCTCCGCTCTGCCGACTTTGCGTCACGACGGCCTGCTGGAGGCGCCGCGACGCCTCGCGGTGAAATTGCGCGCCGAGATCGAGGTGGCGGACGCCGCCGAGCTCGACGCGACGAAAATCTTCGCCATAGAGCAGCGGCTCATGAGCCTTGCGGATGCGCTCGCCGCCCGCTACTTCCTGCAGGGCTCGAACGCGGCGCATTTCGAAGAGCCGATCCGGTTAGCGTGATCTACGACATCACCCATGTGACGACCTATAGCTACGAGGCGCCCGTCGCCGCGGCGCGCTGCGCTCTGCGCCTGTTGCCGCGCGACGACGCCGGCCAGCGCGTCGTCTTCGGCCGCATCGACGTCACGCCGGGCCCGCGCGACTGGCGCGAGCGCGTCGATTTCTACGGCAATCGCGTCGCCGAGGCGCAGCTCGACGCGCCGCATGTGAAGCTCGGCATAGCGATGCGCGCGCGTGTGCGCGTCGAGCGCGCGAACCCGCCCGAAGAGGCGCTGACCCCGCCTTGGGAGATCGTGCGGACGCAAGCTCTGGAGACGCCCTCGCTCGGCCCCGACGCGCCGGCGCATTTCGTCTTTCCGAGCCGCCTCGCGCCGCTCTACGAGCCGGTGACGGCCTATGCGCGCGAGAGCTTTCCGCCGGGCCGTCCCATGCTCGCCGGCGCGGCCGAGCTGATGCGGCGCATCCACCGCGATTTCATCTACGATCCCAACGCCACCCATGTCGCCATGCCGCTGGCGCGCGCCTTCGACAAGCGCAGCGGCGTCTGCCAGGATTTCACCCATATCATGATCGCCGCCCTGCGCGGCCTCGGCCTGCCGGCGGCCTATGTCAGCGGCTATATCCGCACCATTCCGCCGCCGGGCGCCGCCAAGCTCGAAGGCGCCGACGCCTCCCACGCCTGGATTTCCGTCTGGTGCGGGCGCGCGTTCGGCTGGCTCGGCGTCGATCCGACCAACGCCATTCTGGCTATGAACGATCATGTCGTGATCGCGCGAGGGCGCGACTATGCCGATGTCTCGCCGATCGACGGCGTGATCTTCGCCGCCGGAAAACAGAAGCTCGATGTGAGCGTCAGCGTCACGCCGATAGAAGAGGCCGCCTGAGGCGCCGGTCGAGTGTCGTCAGCTCCGAATGATGCAGCAGCAGCACCTCATTGGAGGCGGCGAGCCGCACGGCGCTCGGCGTATAGCCTTTCGGCGCGACGACGATCCCCCGCTCGGCGTCCTCATGGGCGATGGCCGCGACGATCTCCTGCACGGCCCTGTTGCCGACCGGCTTCGAATATTTCTTGCACTGGACGACGATCCGTCGGCCGCGCTTTTCCGCGACGATATCGACGCCCTGATCGCCGCTCGCCCGCGTGACGCGGGCGCTCCATCTCGCCTCGCGCAGCAGGGCGGCGCAGAAATGCTCATAGTCTTCCGGGCTCATCGCCTCGCTATATTGCGGCCAGGCGATCTCCTCATAGGCGAGCACGGCGAGATGCAGCACGCCGACAAAAGCGAGCGCCATCGCCCCGGCGCCGGCGACATGCGGCCAGAGGAGGCCCGCGGCGGCGGCGAAGACGATGATAAAGGCGAGGCATCGTCTCGTTCTGCTGCGCGTCATCGCTTCGAGATCGCCTTTCGTCCGGCCGAAAGGGGCGGCGCAAGGATGCAAGGGGACAAAGGTTAATTTGCTGCGAATCCACCTCCCCCTCGAGGGGGAGGTCGATCGCCGAAGGCGAGCGGGAGGGGGTGATACGGTTTCCGTGTGAATGCTTCGCATTCCGCATGGTCGTCATTGCGAGGAGCGGAGCGACGAAGCAATCCAGAGCCGCCCCACGGCACTGGATTGCTTCGCTTCGCTCGCAATGACGGACGGGGCGGTCATCGCTTCTTCGAGCGGATATGACGCCCCGAGTCTCGGGCATTCACCCCACCCCGTCCGGCTTCGCCGGCCGCCCCTCTCCCTGAAGGGGAGGGTGATGCTCGCGCGCTTCCTGCGACCCTCTCCAGGGCGATCGGACTGATGCTTTCCTCATCCTGATGGGTGGACGGCCCCCGACGGCATCATTGTGCCAAGCTGGCCGGTGATGATTCGAACCAGGCTGGG
>NZ_BGJX01000025.1 GCF_009811655.1 Methylosinus sp. Ce-a6
TTCAAAACCACGCCGCCCCCGACCAATGCTCCGGGCCGCTCCCGAAGCTTCGCCGCGCGCCCAAATGACCCCGTCTCCACGGCAAAGACAAGGCCTTCCGCGCCACACCCGCCCTTTATCCGCCCCCTGTGACCCGAGCGCTACAGCCCATGGTTAATCAAATCCCGACCCGCCGACATGGGAGCCTGCGCGTTTAGACCAGCTTCCGATCCTTTTGGGTCAGAAGCTGGTGCAATTTTTCGTTTGGAGCGAATTCTGGTCGATCGAACGATTCCGTTCGAGCGGAAAGCGCTCGAGAGCGATTTGAACTCGCATGTTCTTTTCCGAAAAACCGCTTCGCACTTTTCGGGAACGTGCGCTAAGCCGCCGCGCCGAAAATATCGCTGTAGATATCGATGGTCCGCTTGAAGCCTTCGGCGATTCCGACCGTCGGACGCCAGCCCAACGCTTCGAGCCTCGTCGTATCGGGAGCCGATCGCTGGATCTGGCTCGGAATATAGCCCGAGGGGGGAACGCTCGACCGCAGGCTTACGCCGCGCTGCGGATAGAGCCCGATCAGCGTCTCTGCGAGCGCGCGGACCGAGGCGACCGCCTCCGGATTTCCGACATTATAGGCGAGGCCGGCCTCGCCCTTCAGCAGGACGGCGAAAAAGGCGCGAACGGCGTCGGCGAGATAGCAGAAGGCGCGTTCGGCCGATCCGTCGCTGTTGAGCACGATGTCGCGGCCGGTCACGACGTCGCGCACGAAATCGGCGAAGACGCGGCCGTCGTCGAGGCGCATGCCGGGCCCATAGGTGTGGAACGGCCGCACGATGACGGCCTGCGCGCCATATTGCGCGTGATGGGCGACGCAGAGCGTCTCCCCCATGCGCTTCGATTCGGCGTAGCAGGCGCGCTGCGTGGCGGGATCGAGGCGGCCGAACACCGTCTCCTGCGCCGGCTGCTCCTGCGGCGCGAGCGCGCCATAGACCTCCGAGCTCGAAAAATAGAGAAAGCGGGACGCGTTCTTGCGGCGCGCCAGATCGAGCAGCCGCATCGTGCCGATCACATTCGGCGCGGCCGTGCCGACCGGATCGACGCCATAGTAGCGCGGACTGGCTTGGCTCGCCGCGTGAATGACGACATCGACGGCGCCGGGCGGATCGAAGGGCTCGGCGGCGTCCCCTTCGAAAATCGTCAGCGCGCGATCGTGGAGATGGGCGCGGAAGCGGCGCTCCGCCCTCTCGCGCGAGCGAACCAGCGCCAGCACTCCGAGGCCGACATCGGCGCGGCGTTTCGCCAAAGCGAGCAGCGCGTCGACCATCATCGCGGGCAAGAAGCCGTTCGCCCCCGTGACCAGAACGGTCCGGCCGGCGAGCGCGTCCCAGGGAAGGTCCGTCTCGACGATCTGCGCGATATCCTCGCGATAGAGCGGGTGGTCCAGCAACAGCCCGCCGTCGGGGGCCGCATTCATGCGCGCGCCCCGAGCGTCCTGACGCTCCGCGTCTCGACGACCGCGCGCGCCGTCGCGGCGATGGACGTAGGATCGAGCCCGGCGCGGCGGCGCAAGGTCTCGGTGTCGCCGACGAGGTTCGGAAAGCTCTGCGGCGCCACGAGATCGACGAAGACTTCGCCCCGCCCCCGCGCCAGCAGCGTCTCCATGACGCCGACCGACAGCGGATTGCCGCGATAGCCCTCGAAAACGGCGACGACCGGCGCGCCTGTCAGCAGCGCGGCGAAGGCGTCTGCCGGGAAAGGCTGCAGGACGGGCACGCTGACGACGCAGGCTTCGATCCCCTCCCCCGCCAAAATCGCGGCGGCGGCGAGGCATTGCGTCACCGATCCGCCGCTCGCGGCCAAGGTCACGTCGGCGCCGCGGCGCGCCTCGAAAGCGGCCGTCTGCGGCGAGAAGATCGGCGCGCCATAATCGGCGCCGCTCTCGCGGGCGATGCGGAAATAGGCGGGCCGCGGATCGTCGAGCAGCGCCGCGTAGCAGCGGTCGAGCTCGGCCACATTGCCCGGATTGGCGACGACGAGATCGGGCAGCGAGGCCATGATCGAGGCGTCCTCCAGCGCATGATGGGACGGACCGAGCGTCCCATAGGAGAAACCCGCGCCGACGCCGATGAGCCGCACGGCGCGGCGCTGATAGCAGATGTCGTTGCGAATCTGCTCGAAGCAGCGCGCCGTCACGAAGGGCGCGATGGAATAGGCGAAAGGCCGAAAGCCGCTCGCGGCGAGCGAAGCGGCGACGCCGATCATATTGGCCTCGGCGACGCCCATATTGACGAAGCGCTCGCCGAGGGCCTGCTCGAGCGGCTCGACGAAGGAGAAGCCGAGATCTCCGGTCAGGAAGACGATTCGAGGATCGACGCTGGCGTCCGCCTCTATGAGCTCGATGATCCGCTTGCGCATCAGGCCGGCTCCAGATCGGCGGCGAGCGCCGGCTTGTAATGGGAGGCGACGGTGTTCTCGATGCGGGCGACGCCCTTGCCCTTCACCGTATGGGCGAGGATGGCGCGCGGGCGCCCGCGCGAGGGCCGCGACAGCGCGGCGACGAGCGCCGCCCAGTCGTGGCCGTCGAGCTCGATCGCCTCGAAACCGAAACTGCGCCACTTGTCGGCGAAGGGCTCGAGGTCCATCACCTCTTTCGTCGGCGCGAGCGATTGAATGTGGTTGTAGTCGACGATCGCCGTCAGCCCGGACAATTTCCGCGCGCCGGCGAAGAGCGCCGCCTCCCAGGTCGACCCCTCGTCGCATTCGCCGTCGGAGAGGATGCAGAAGCAGCGAAGATCGTCGCGCCCGCGCAGCCGATGGCCGAGCGCGAAGCCCGCCGCCAGCGACAGGCCATGGCCGAGCGAGCCGCTGGTCGCGTCGATCGCCGGCGCCGCCTCGGTGAGGCCGACATGTCCCCAGAGCGGCGTGCCATTCTGCAGATAGACGTCGAGCAGAGCAGGATCGACGAGCCCATACTGCTCGAGCGCCGCATAATAGGCCATTGCCGCATGGCCCTTGGAGAGAATGACGCGGTCGCGCTCCGCCGCGCGGGCGGTCGCCTGACGAAGATCGGAGACGGCCAATACGGCGTCGAGGATCTCGACGACGCCGAGCGAGGAGCCGAGATGGGCGGAATTGGCGTTGTAGGACATGGAGATGACCCGCCGCCGCGCCGCCGCGCAGCGCGCGGCCGCCGCCTCGGCGTCACGCGATCGGGGCGGACCCTTCGGCCCATGCGCCGAGCCTCTTCTCGCCATCGGTCATTTCCTCGCCATTTTCGCGAAGACTATGCTTTCTAAAGGTTAACGCCTGGCTTAAGGCCTAGCTACACTTTCCACGGATCGAGCGGCCTTGCGCGGCGGCGAGAATGTGATGCATTATAAAAAGCCCGAATTATTGGACGGGCAGCCGATCGAGCGGAGGCAACCGCGGAGTGCGTCGCACATGAAGATCGCCGATTCCAAATCGGGGCATCATCAGAGCTTTCTGGCTCCGGCCGAACAAAGGCTCGTGCGCGCGATCATCGCCGAGCTGCCGGATTCGGTCTCGCCTCTGCAGCTCACCCGCATCTGCCTCTTCGGCGCCGTGGTCGCCGCCGTGGCGCTCGTCGGCAGCCGCTGGTCGGCGCTGTGGACGCCGCTCATTCCGCTCGGCCTCTTTCTCAACTGGTTCGGCGCGGCGCTGGACGGCCCGCTGGCGCTGCATCGCCGCACCTCCGATCCCCGCCTCGGCCTCGTCGAGCACACTTACGATCTGTTCTCGCAAATATTGATCATCGTCGCATTCGGCCTCTCGCCGTTTCTGTCGATCGCGTCGGCCTTCGTCGTCTTGATCTGCTATCTGCTCTTCTCGGCCTATACTTATATTCGGGCGATCGCCCGCCATGTTCAGCAGATGGCCTATATCGGCCTCGGCGCGACGGAGTTTCGCATTCTCATGGCGATCTGGCCTTTCGCCGCCCACGCCATGGGCGTCGACGAAACGATCGACGACGGCGTCTCGCGGCTCGACGCCGCCATCATGATACTGGCCGCTTTCGCGATTTGCGGCCTCGCGGTCAAGGCGCTCTCCGACGCCCGTCGAATCGCCGTGGACGAGAGCGGCCGAGGAATCTGACCCGCCGTTTCTCGCCTCTCGCGCGCTTCCCGAAATTCTGAGATCGAGCAATTTTCGTTCTCGGCGCCGACGCCGCCAACGTTTCCAGCCGCAGTGGTTCGGCTGCGAAAACCCGTCGATACAAAAGCCTAGAGAGTGTTTCCATGTTTCGATGAAACATGGAAACACTCTCTGGACGCAGGCGGAGGAGAGAGGAAAATAGTTCCATACGAGATGTGATTCGCTTCTGTCTCGGCGGCGTCCCCTCGATTTCGGCGAGGCGGATGCAGCGGGGATTTGCCTCGACGCCGAAGACGGGGAAAGTCGAAGGAAAATGAAGCTCGATTCGAGAAAGGCGGCTCTCCTCGCAGGCGCCGCTCTAGTCGCCGCGGCAGGCGCATTCGCTCTCGGTCGAGCGGGTTTTTTCTCGCCGCCCGATATCTCCTCGCTCTGGTCCTGGTCGCTCGACGATTGGGTGACGACGAGCGTCGGCCCATCGGGAGAGCGCGTCCGCGTCACGCATGAGCCTTTCGCTCTGGCGCGCAATCTCGCGCTCGTCTGCGCTTCCTTCATCGGCGTTCTCTCGTGGGCGCCGCGCATCGTCGAGATCGTCACGCGCTCGAACCGCGCCGCGGGCGCCGCGCCGGACGATCTCGCGCAGACGCGTCGCTCGATCGACTGCGAGCTCGGCACGATCCTCTCGCTGGTTCGCTCGCATCTCGAGAGCAACAAGAACTATTCCGCCGCCCTGGCGAAAGGCCACAGCGCGCTCGCGACGACGACGAGTCCGGATCAGATCCGCACGGCTGTCGTTCTCCTGATCGCGGAAAATCGGAATATGCTTCGCGAGACCGAGGAGCATCAGCGCCGACTGGAGGAATCGCAGCAGCAGATCAGCCAATTGCGCGCCGAGCTCGCCGAGACGCAGGAGCTCAATGTCCGCGACTCGCTCACGCAAGTGTTCACGCGCCGCTATTTCGATCAGACGCTCGCCCGCGAGGCGCGAGAGGCGGCGGCGACGGAGCGCGCCTTGAGCCTCATCATGGCCGACATCGATCACTTCAAGAAGATCAACGACGGCCATGGCCATCTCATCGGCGACGAGGTCTTGAAGAACTTCGCCAAGACGATGTCCAAGCACATCGAGGAGAAGGACACGGTCGCGCGCTACGGCGGCGAGGAATTCGCGATCATCCTGCCCTCCGTCTCCTTCGCCGAAGCGAAATCGACGGCGGAGCGAATCCGCGCCGAATTCGAGAACAAGAAATGGGCGATCAAGGGCGGCGCGCCGATCGGGCGCATCACCGCCTCCTTCGGCGTCGCGCAGCTCGCGCCGCGCGAGACCGCCGAAAGCCTCATCCAACGCGCCGACGCCAAGCTCTATGTCTCCAAATCGCGCGGGCGCAATCTCGTCACCGTCGACGCCGATCTGACGCCCCGTTGAGGTGGCGCGCTTTTCGCCTCACACGGCCTTCGATGATCCGGCGACGCCGAAGGGCGCTCGCCCGCGCGAGAGCATGGAGCTGCGCTGCTTCGTCGCTTTCGACGATTGACCCTGTCGCGGCGGAGCCGCGGCCGAGCCTCGAGGACGAAATATGACCGACATTCCCTATCGCGCCGCGCTCATCGTCGGCGCCGGCCCTGGCGTCGGCGCGGCGCTTGCGCGGCGCTTTTCCGCTGCCGGATTGAAAATCGGCCTCGTCGCCCGCGACGCGCAGCGGCTCGGCGCCATAGCGGCAGAGACGGGCGCCGAAGGCTTCGCGGCCGATGCGACCGACCCCGTTTCCGTCGAGCGGCTGTTTCAGGCGGCGGAGGCGAAGCTCGGGGAGATCGACGTCGTCGTCTACAACGCCGGCGCGCGCATTCGCGGGCCGCTCGCCGAGCTCAATCCGGAGGCGGTGCGGAGGGCCTTCGACGTCAACGCTTTCGGCGGCTTTCTCGTCGCGCGAGAGGCGGCCAAGCGCTTCGAGAAGCTCGGACGCGGCGCGCTGTTCTTCACCGGCGCGACCTCGAGCCTCGAGGCCTATGCGATCTCGGCGCCCTTCGCCATGGGCAAATTCGCGTTGCGGGCCCTCGCCCAGAGCGCGGCGCGCGAATTGGGCCCCAAGGGCGTGCATGTGGCGCATATCGTCATCGACGGGGTGATCCGCGAGGCGGGCCGAGCCGATCCCTCCGACGCCACGCTCGAGCCGAACGCCATCGCCGACGCCTATTTCGACCTGCTGCGCCAGAAGCGCAGCGCCTGGTCCTTCGAGGTCGAGCTTCGGCCCTGGTCAGAGAGATTTTGACAAAAGCTGAATCTGCGGCGCGACAAAATGTCGCAAAACGGACGAAGCCGTGTTACTGTGAGCCGTCGACCGAGGGCGAGCGTCGCCGGGTGCGGCTGTTCGTCCCCCATAACGACGAAAAATGGGGAACGCGCTCATGAACACGTTGACGACAATTCTTTCGATCGTCGCGGCCTGCGCCGCCATCACCGCGGCGATCACGGCCTTCGCCAATCTCTGACGTAGCGTTGTAGGAGGGCCGCAGGAGCCTGCCTCGCGACCCCGCCCCGAAATGTCCTCGCCGACGCACGCGAGACCGCGCCGGCGAGGGCGCCCGATCGATGAATCACTTACTCACGGAATCACCTCAAGGAATCTCGTCTATGTCGGCGAGCCAGGCGTTCGGGCTCGAATCGCTCGGCGCGCGCCAATCGCCGCGCGGCGACAGCGAGCCGCCGGAGCTGACCTTCGGTCCATTCGGCAAAGCCGAGCGCTTGAACTGGCTCGAGGCGAAGAAGCGCCGGGCGAAGACGCCGAGCCAAAGCTTGATCTCTTCAATGTCGTAGGCGCGGCGCTTTTCCGCTGCAATATCCGCGGGCCAGCGGCCGGCGGCGGCGTCGCTCCAGGCGTGAAAGGCGAGAAAGGCGGTCTTCGACGGCGCAAAGCCGAAGCGCGTCGTGTAGAAGAGATTGAAATCCTGCAGCGCATAGGGTCCGACGACATCCTCCGTGCGCTGGACGCTCGCGCCGGGCACCAGCTCCGGCGAGATTTCCGTGTCGAGAATGTCGTTCAGCACGGCGACCGTCTCCGCGCCGAAATGCGCGTCGCGCGCGCACCAGCGGATCAAATGCTGGATCAGCGTCTTCGGCACCGAGGCGTTGACATTGTAATGCGACATTTGATCGCCGACGCCATAGGTGCACCAGCCGAGCGCCAATTCCGAGAGATCGCCGGTGCCGAGCACCAGCGCGTCATGACGATTGGCGAGGCGGAACAAGAGCGAGGTGCGCGCGCCCGCCTGCACATTCTCATACGTCGTGTCATAGACCGGCTCGCCGCGCGCGGCGGGATGGCCGATGTCCTCGAGCATCTGCCGGCAGGCGGCCGTCACATCGATCTCCCGAGCGGAGACGCCCAGCGCGCGCATCAGCCGCCAGGCGTTGGCCTTGGTGCGGTCGGTGGTGGCGAAGGCCGGCAGCGTATAGGCGAGGATATTCTCGCGCGGCAGGCCGAGCGCGTCGAAGGCGGTGACGGCGACGAGCAGCGCATGGGTCGAATCGAGCCCGCCCGAGACGCCGATGACGAGACGCTGGAATTTCGCCGCCTCCAGCCGCTGCCGCAGCCCATGCGACTGAATGTTGAAGGCCTCGAAGCAGAGCTCCGCGAGCCGCGCCTCGTCGTCAGGAACGAAGGGAAAGCGCGCGGTCTCGCGCAATAGGCCCAGATTCTTGTCGCGCGGCGCATGAAGCTCGAAGGCGATGCGGCGAAAGCTCGTCGCGCCGGCTTCACTATCGGCGCAATCGCCGAAAGTGACCTGCCGCATGCGCTCGGCCGTGAGCCGGCCTATGTCGACATCGGCGAGGATGAGCTGCGGCTCATCGGCGAAACGCGCGGCCTTGGCGAGCAGCGCGCCATTCTCGTGGATCATCGCCTCGCCGTCCCAGGCGAGGTCGGTCGTCGATTCGCCCTGCCCCGCCGCCGAATAGAGATAGGCGGAAAGGCAGCGCGCCGAATGGGCGGCGCAGAGCGTCGCGCGATAATCGGATTTCCCGACGATGGCGTTGCTGGCCGAGAGATTGAGCAGCACCGTCGCGCCGGCGAGCGCCGCCCGCGTCGAGGGCGGGATCGGAACCCAGACGTCCTCGCAAATCTCCGTGTGAATGACGAGGCCGGGAAAATCGCTCGCCTCGAGCAGCACATCGGAGCCGAAGGGCGCGGCTTGCCCGGCGATCTCCATCTCCTCGCCGGCGATGAAGGCGCCGGAGGCGAAATGGCGCTTCTCGTAGAACTCCCGATAATTGGGCAGATAGATTTTCGGCGTGACGGCGAGGATTTCGCCGCGTCGCAGGATCAGCGCGCAATTATAGAGACGCCCGCGCCAGCGCAGCGGCGCGCCGACCGCGATCAGCGGATGCAGCGCGCGGCTCGCCTCCAGCAATTGCCCGATCGCCGCCTCGACGGCGTCGAGCAGCGCCGTCTGATGCAACAGATCGTCGATGGCGTAAGAGCTCAGTCCGAGCTCTGGAAAGAGGACCAGCGACGCGCCCTTGGCGTCCGCCTCGCGGGTCATCTCGATCGTCCGCGCGACATTGAAGGCCGGATCGGCGACGCGCGTGCGCGGGCCGGCCACGGCGACGCGAACGAAGCCATGCGTATGAAGCGAGAAGAACGGATGCGTCATGCGCGCGATTATAGGGCCATGTGGGCCGCAGGGTGAAGAAGCCGCGCCGCGAGACTGGCGTCTCGCCATGTTTCGTTGAAACATGGAAAGACGCTGGTGGCCTGCGTCATTCGACCCGCTGCGCGGGAGAGGGGGCGTCGACGTTTCGCGTATTCTCGATGAAGCGCCGAATCTGCTCCCTCTCCCGCGCAGCGGGGGAGGGCTGGGGAGGGGGCTCGAGCGTCTTCACTTTCATTGACGCAAGCCACTAGTGGGCTGCGTCAGGCATTTGTCTTGACGCGTTTCCGACGCCGAACCGGCGTCCACTTCGGCTGGAAACGCTCTATTTCGTCCAGGCGTCCAGAGCGTCGGCGAAGACGCGCTCGCCGCCCGGACCTTTCTCCAGCGAGATCGTCGCCGCGCGGCCGTCCTCGAGCTGCATCGGCAGATCGAGCACCATGGGCGCGCGCAGCAGCACGACATTGCGCGCCTCGCGATTGCCGCGCAGCAGGCCGATGAGGTAGGCGTTCGCGGTGATCGACACCGGCACGCCGGCGACCTGCTCGCCCGACTGCGCCTCCGGCCGGCGCATCTGTATCGGCCCGATCGCCTTTATCCCTTTGAGCTCGTTCCCGGGCGCGAGGTCGAAATACACATTCACCGTATGCGAGGCCGAAAGAGTCGGATCGAGATTTTTCTGGATGACGAGCGTCGTCCTCAGCTTCGCCGTCGGAAAGTCGATCTCGCCGTGGATCGCCGGGGAGACCGGCTGCCCCGGCCCCGCCGGCATGCTGTCGAGCCGCCACACCACGGTTCCCGGATAGGTCTTGACCTTGGCCGCCTCGTCCGGCGCGGCGACCCAGAGCTCGGCTTTCTGGGCGACGGCGACCGACTGGGGCTTCTGCTCGGCGGTCACGCGCGAAGGCGGCGCGTCGCTGTCGCCGCCGATGCGATCGGCGATCTTCCCGCCCTCGCCGCTGTCTGCGGTCGCGGGCTCCGGCTGCAGCCTGGCGAGATCTTCGGGACGCTCGCGAAATTGCAGCGCGAGCACGGCGACGAGCGCGACGACCGCGGCGAGCACGCCGCCGATCACGATCATCCGACGGGAGACGCTGGCGGGCTCGGGCAGAGGCGGCAGCGGCGCCGGCGGGCGCTGCGGCGGCGCGGGCCCCTCGTCGACCGGGGCGGCCTGCTCGGCGGCGGCGGCCTGTTCGACCGGCGGCTCGGCGGGGACCGGCTCAGGCACGATCGGCTCGGCGCTTTTCGCGGGTTTTTTCGTTTCGGGCTTCTTATCGGGCTCCGCAGGCCGCTTCTCCGCGGCCGCTCTGGGCGGGAGCGCGGGCTTGCCGGCCTGCTCGCGAACGACTTCGAGCTCGAGGCGGGCGATGGCCTCGTCCAGGGCGCGGCCCTCGGCGTCTATGTCCTCTTCGGCGACCGGAGGCTGAATGCCGCGCAACTGGTTGAACAGCGCCTTGCGGGCTCGCTCATAGACCGCCTGCCGCGACTCCGGCGCGGAGTTCGGCAGAGCGGCGACCGCGCGGGCGAGCAGCGAATAATAGTCGGCCATGGGGCTTCTAAGACCATCTCGAGCGATTCCCGTCAATCCTCGAAAGGATTACGCACGAGAATCGTGTCGTCGCGTTCCGGACTCGTGGAGAGAAGAGCGACCGGGGCGCCGATCAGCTCCTCGATGCGGCGCACATATTTGATCGCCTGGGCCGGAAGATCGGCCCAGGAGCGGGCGCCGCCGGTGGTCTCCTTCCACCCTTCGATCGTCTCATAGACGGGAACGACCCGCGCCTGCGCCGCTTGCGAGGCCGGCAGACGATCGATGCGGACGCCGTCCAGCAGATAGTGCGTGCACACTTCGATTCTGTCCAAGCCGTCGAGAATATCGAGCTTGGTCAAGGCGATGCCGTCTATTCCGGAGGTCTTCACGGCCTGCCGGGTCAGCACGGCGTCGAACCAGCCGCAGCGCCTGCGCCGTCCGGTGTTGGTGCCGAACTCATGGCCGCGGTCGCCGATGAGCGCGCCGATCTCGTCATGGAGCTCGGTGGGGAAAGGCCCGCCGCCGACACGCGTCGTATAGGCCTTGGCGATGCCGAGCACATAGCCGATCGCGCCCGGTCCGAGGCCGGAGCCGCTCGCCGCCGAGGCCGAGACCGTGTTGGAGGAGGTCACGTAAGGATAGGTGCCATGGTCGACGTCGAGCAGCACGCCCTGCGCGCCCTCGAACAGAATGCGCTTGCCGGCGCGCCGCAAATCCTCGAGCAGCGACCACACCGCATCCATGAAAGGCAGTATCTGCGGCGCGACGGCGAGCAGCTCGTCGCGCACGGCCGCGGGCTCGATCTCGGGGAGGCCGAGGCCGCGCCGCAGCGGATTGTGATGGGCGAGCAGCCGCGTGATCTTGTCGTCCAGCGTGTCGGGCTCGGCCAGATCCATGAGGCGGATGGAGCGGCGGCCGACCTTGTCCTCGTAAGCGGGACCGATGCCGCGCTTGGTCGTGCCGATCTTCACGCCATTGCCGGCGGCCTCCTCGCGATAGGCGTCGAGCTCGCGATGCAGCGAGAGGATGAGCGGCGCGTTCTCGGCGATCTTGAAATTCTCTGGGCTGATCTCGACGCCCTGCTCGCGCAGGCGCTCGATCTCGCCGACGAGGAAATGCGGATCGACGACGACGCCATTGCCGATGACCGAGAGCTTGCCCGGCCGCACTATCCCAGAGGGCAGCAGCGCGAGCTTATAGGTGACGCCATTGATGACGAGCGTATGGCCGGCGTTGTGGCCGCCCTGGAAGCGCACCACCACATCGGCCTCGAGCGAGAGCCAGTCGACGATCTTGCCCTTGCCTTCGTCGCCCCATTGGGCGCCGACCACGACCACATTCGCCATGGCGTTTCAGTCTGCTTTCTCGGGTGACATGAAAAAGCCCCGGCGCGTAACGCCGGGGCTCGTTACTCCAACCGTTTAGCGCAAAGTGGGGGGCGGGTCAAAGGCGGAGCCCATACAGCCGCGTCATGCCCGCGCTTGTCGCGGGCGTCCACGCCGGGACATTGCGGCAAGCGGGGAGAAGAGGCGGCATTGTTCCGCTCTTGTTCTCAGCTTTCCGGAGCGTCGTGGCGTGGATGGCCGCGACAAGCGCGGCCATGACGCTGGAAACATGTCTGCTCGTTAACCTGGATTCGGAGCCCTGCGGCGCGGAGGCGCGACCAGCTCGGCGAGCAGGGTCCCGCCCTATTCGGTCTTCGCCGGCGAGGCCGGGGAGCCTCCCGATCCTTCGGCGAATCCGGACCAGCGGCTCTCGTCGAGCAGGCGCTCGAACAGACGGTCGCGCTCCTCCTCGCCGAGCGGGCAGAAACCGAGCAGCGCGCTGACCGCCAATCCCCGCGCCGCCTCCCATCGCAGCAAGGCCAGATCCACATCCTTGGCCTCGGCCTTGATCGCGGCGAGCGCCTCCGCGTCGTTCTCGCGCGTGATCGCGAGAAGGCCAGGGTCTTGCCCGACCGCGCCGAAGATCGCGAAGACGACCGAATGCGGCGCGACGAGGGTCTCGCGCAGCGTCGCGATCTGCGCGGCGAGACGAGGCTCGGACTGGCCGGCGCCGTGCTCGGCCATATAGGCGCGTGAAAAATCGGCGAAATAGTCGATCTGATGCTCGAGCAGAGCTTTGAGCACGGCTTCTTTCGTGCGGAACTGATGCATCAGCGCGCCCTTGCCGACGCCGCTCTCGCGGGCGATCGCGTCGAGCGTCAATCGGCCCGGCCCGTCGCGCGCGATGATCGCCAGCGCGGCCTGGATAACCGCCTTGCGGGTCCGTTGCGACCTCGATGCATTATCCATGTTCCCTCGCCTGATCCGCCCCCTCTCGAGCGGAGCGCTCTCATTCCATATAGTCGGCGACCGGGGCTTCGGGAACGGCCTCCAAGGCGGCTCCAACGCTATGGAAAACACCGGCCGAAGGCGACGAGCAGCCGCGGGTCGCCGCGCAGCCTGATCTCGAGGGTGAGAAGCGCCCATAACAGGCTCGTCTCCTTGCGCAGGAAGCGCAGCCAGGCCTCGGCGTCCGCCGAGATCCGCAAATCGGCGCCGCCGATCAACCCCTCGTCGACGCGAAGTCGGCCATTTTCGATCGCGACGGTGAGGTCCTTGCGCTCCGCGCCGCGGAAAGCGAAGTGATAGACGGCGCGCAAATCGCCCGCGCGCTTCTTCTGAAAGCGCAGCGAGAGACCGCGCGCAAAGGCCGCGATGGAGCTCGCCCGCATGCCATTGGCGACGCGCTTCACGCTCTTGTGCGGGAAGCGACGCTTCACATAATCCTCGGCGTCCGAGTTCGGCGTCACATAGATCGTCTCTTCCTTCTTCTGCAGCGGATCGACGACGCTCGCTAAAAATCCCTTGCGGTCGTCGCGATAGGCGCCGATCACATCCTCGCCCGCCGGACAGACGGCGATGCAATAGGCCGCCTTGTAATTGGGCCCATAGGCGAGGCTCTGCCACATGGAGACGCTCTCCGCGTCGCTCACCTTCTCGCGATAGGAGAGGGAGGTCTTGGCGTCGGCGATCGTCTCGACCCAATCCATGAAGCCGCCCATGAATTCGCGATAATTATGCGTGTAGCAGGCGGCGAAATCGAAGGCGCCGTCCGGCCCTATGGCCCCGGTCGGACAGGCGGCGACGCAGAGCTTGCAAGTGAGGCAGGGATTATTGTCGATTGGGCGCGAATAGGAATCGAGCGCGAGATCGACGACCACCGTTCCGAGCAGGATGAAATTGCCGAATTTCGGATGGATGACATTGCGATGCAGCCCCATGCGCCCGAGCCCCGCCGCGACGGCCACGGGCTTGTGCGAGAGGACCCACATTTTCGCCGGCCAGCGCTGCGCCTCCATCGGAAAGGCCATGGACGGATAGGCCGCCCGCGCGCCCATATCCTCGAGCATTCGCGCGAGCCGATGCGCGACCGCGTCGGTCTCGTCGCCGACGCGGTGGAACTCCACATTGGCGGCGGAGCGCGCCGGGCTGCGGATGTTCTCGCGATTCATCCGCATCACGAAAGAGACGAGGCTTTTCGCGAATGGAAAGGCCGCGAGGATCTCCTCGCGCTCGAAGCGAATAGCCGGATCGTCGATGGAGACGAAGCCGACATCGTCGGCGCCGGCGGAAAGCGCCATCTCGCGCAGCCGCCGCGCTTCGAAAACCGGCGCGAGGGCGGCCGACGACTGGATTTCATGAGCCTCCACAGACATATGCATATGCCCCTTTTTGCGCGCGAACCGGCCGATGCGAGCCTTTGAGGCTCGCGGTCCGATGCGCGTCTCACGAAAACTGGACCGCGAGCCTTCAGGCTCGCTCTCGCTCCACCCCGAAACCTATCACTCTTCCTGAACCGCCTCGGCGAGCGCGCGCAATTCGCCGACGAGATGCGCCAATCTCTCGGCGCCGAATTTCTGCTCCGCCCGCGTCTGCGCCGCGCGCCACAGCGGCAGGGCCTTGGCCAAGGCCGCGCGTCCCTGTTTCGTCAGCGTCACCTCGCGCGTGCGCCGATCGTCGCCCGGCTTCACGCGCAAGAGCCCGCGTTTCTCCATCACCGCGAGATTTCGCGCGAGCGCGCTGCGGTCCAGCACAAAGGTCTCGGCCAGTTTGCTGACCGTCCACCCTTCCGCCAGCGAGCAGGCGACGAGCAGCGAATATTGCGTCGGCTCGAGATCGAGCCCGGAAAAACTCTCCGCATAGAGCTTGCCCACCGCGCGCGCCGCGCGGCGCACATTGGCGACCGCGCAGCTCTCGGCGCAGGCTCTCACTTCGGCCGGATCGGGCTCTCTCATGCGAAAGATGTATATGCCCCTATTGCGCCGGAGTCAATATTCGCCATCATCCGAGCCGCCGTCATCGCGAGCGTAGCGAAGCGATCCAGGGGCCGCCTCACGGCGCTGGATTGCTTCGCTTCGCTCGCAATGACGGAGAAAACGTCAGGCGACCACGGTGAGCCGGCGCGCGGCGCGGGTGACGCCCGTGTAGAGCCAGCGCGCGCGATGCTCGCGAAAAGCGAAGGATTCGTCGAACAGCGCGACATCGTCCCATTGCGAGCCCTGCGCCTTGTGCACGGTGAGGCAATAGCCGAAGTCGAACTCGTCCGAATCCTTGCGCTGCGCATAGGGAATTTCGGCGTCGCCGCCTTCGAAGAATTGCGGCAGCACGCCGACGCGCTGGAATTTTCCGGCCGCCTCCTCCGGCTCGACGAGCAGGCGCACCTTGCCGCGCCGTACGGCGCCGGCGCTCTTCACGGAAAAGAGCGCGCCATTGAGCAGGCCCTTCTTGCGATTATTGCGCAGGCACACGAGCTTCTCGCCCGATTGCGGCAGCGCGCCGGTGAACCCGCGCAACTGCCGCAGGCGATTATTATAGGCGCGCCGCGTGCGATTGAGGCCGACGAGCACCTGATCGGCGCCCGTGATGAGCGCGGGATCGAGCGCGTCGCGTCGCACGACCTGCGTCTCGCCATAGACGCCATAATCGAGCCGCCCGCCCTCGCGAATGATCATGGAGAGGCGCACGATCGGATTGTCGGCCGCCTGGCGATGCACTTCCGTCAGCATGACGTCCGGCTCGGCTTCCGTGAAATAGCCGCCGCCCTTCACCGGCGGCAATTGCGCCGGATCGCCCAGCACCAGCACTTTCTTGCCGAAGGACAGGAGATCGCGGCCCAATTCCTCATCGACCATGGAGCATTCGTCGATGATGATGAGCTTGGCTTTCGCCGCGTCGCTGTCCTCATTGAGCTCGAAGGCGGGCTCCTCCGTCTCCGTATCGGTGGCGCGATAGATGAGGCTGTGAATGGTGCGCGCGCCCTCGCAGCCCTTGGAGCGCATGACCAGCGCCGCCTTGCCGGTGAAGGCGCCGAAGGCGACGTCGCCGTCGACGCTCTCGGCGATGTGACGCGCGAGCGTCGATTTGCCCGTGCCGGCGTAGCCGAACAGGCGAAACAGCTGCGCCCGCCCGTCCTTCAGCCATGTGGCGACGGCTAAGAGCGCGCGCTCCTGCTCATTGGTCCAGACGGGCATGGGATGCGAGACTCGGATCAATTGTCGGGTAGCCAGGATGGCGAAAGCGACGGGCGGCCGCAAGTGTCGGAAACAATCCCTCGCGCCGAATGGGCGCGCGCCCTTCTCCCGCTTGCGGGAGAAGATGGCCCTGGCGCCAGCGAGGGTCGGATGAGGGTTCGATCCGCCCCATCGCTCTCGAAGCTTTATGGATGCAAGAAACCGCGGCGGCCCTCATCCGACCCCGCTTCGCGGGGCCACCTTCTCCCACGAGTGGGAGAAGGACTCGCGGGTCGAGATTCGCACGCTATTTGTTCAGCTTCCCCTTCACCACCTTCGTTCCCGCCTTGCCCGCCATGGATCGCGGCGATGGACGCGACAACGGCCGCGCCTCGCCGCCGCCGAAATTATGCGGGCCCATATCGGCGTCGGTCGGCTTGTGGGCGCGCGTGCCGGGGATGGAAGCCGGCTCCCCTCCCCTTCCGCGCGGGCGCATCAGCGGATTGGCTTCGGCGAGCAGCTCGGCGCGCTGCAGGCGGGAAATCTCGTCGCGCAAGCGCGCCGCCTCCTCGAAGGCGAGATCGGCGGCGGCCGCCTTCATGCGCTTCTCGAGATCGGCGAGCGTCGCCTGCATATTGTGCCCCGGCGCGAGCTCCGAAAGGCCGGCGTCCACGGTGACATGATCCTGCTCGGCGAGCGAGCCGAGAATATCGGCGATATCGCGCTTTATGCTCGCCGGCGTGATGCCGTGCTCGGCATTATAGGCCTGCTGCTTGGCGCGGCGGCGATCGGTCTCGTCCATGGCGCGCTTCATCGAGCCGGTGACATGATCCGCATAGAGGATCACGCGCCCGTCGACATTGCGCGCGGCGCGGCCGATCGTCTGGACCAAAGACGTCTCGGAACGCAAAAAGCCTTCCTTATCGGCGTCGAGAATGCCGACGAAGCCGCATTCGGGGATGTCCAGACCTTCGCGCAGCAGATTGATGCCGACGAGCACGTCGAAGGCGCCGAGGCGCAGATCGCGAATGATCTCTATGCGCTCGATCGTATCGATATCCGAATGCATATAGCGCACGCGCACGCCATTCTCGTGCAGATATTCGGTCAGATCCTCCGCCATGCGCTTGGTCAGCACGGTGACGAGCGAGCGATAGCCGAGATCGCTCACCGCCTTCACCTCCCCCAAGAGATCGTCGACCTGCGAGCGCGCGGGGCGTATCTCCACCGGAGGATCGATGAGGCCGGTCGGGCGGATGACCTGCTCGACGAAGACGCCGCCCGTGCGCTCCAGCTCCCAATTGCCCGGCGTCGCCGAGACGGCGATCGACTGCGGGCGCATCGCGTCCCATTCCTCGAAGCGCAACGGGCGATTGTCCATGCAGGACGGCAGGCGGAAGCCATATTCGGCGAGCGTCGCCTTGCGGCGAAAGTCGCCCTTGTACATGGCGCCGATCTGCGGAATGCTGACATGGCTCTCGTCGGCGAAGACGATGGCGTTGTCGGGCAGATATTCGAACAAGGTCGGCGGCGGCTCTCCCGGCTTGCGCCCAGTGAGATAGCGCGAATAATTCTCGATGCCGGCGCAGGAGCCGGTGGCCTCCATCATTTCGAGATCGAAGCGCGTGCGCTGCTCGAGCCGCTGCGCCTCGACGAGGCGTCCGGCGCGATTCAATTCGTCGAGCCGCGCGCGCAGCTCGTCCTTGATCGCCTTGATCGATTGCAACAGCGTCGGACGCGGCGTCACATAATGCGAATTGGCGTAGACCTTCACGAATTCGAGGTCCTGCGTCTTCTTTCCCGTAAGCGGATCGAATTCGCAAATCGACTCCACCTCGTCGCCGAAGAAGGAGATGCGCCAGCCGCGGTCCTCATAATGGGCCGGGAAGATGTCGACGGTGTCGCCGCGCACGCGGAACGTGCCGCGCGTGAAATCGGAGCCGATGCGGCGATATTGCAGAGCGACGAGATCGGTGACGAGCTGGCGCTGCTCCAATTTCTCGCCGACGCTGACGCCGAAGGTCATCGCCGTATAGGTCTCGACCGAGCCGATACCGTAGATGCAGGAGACGGAGGCGACGATGATGACGTCGTCGCGTTCCAGCAACGCGCGCGTCGCGGCGTGGCGCATACGGTCGATCTGCTCGTTCACCGACGATTCCTTCTCGATATAGGTGTCGGTGCGCGGCACATAGGCCTCGGGCTGATAATAATCGTAATAGGAGACGAAATATTCGACGGCGTTGTTCGGAAAGAAGCTCTTGAACTCGCCATAGAGCTGGGCGGCCAGCGTCTTGTTGGGCGCGAGCACCAGCGCCGGCCGCTGTGTGCGCGCGATCACCTGCGCCATGGTGAAGGTCTTGCCGGAGCCGGTGACGCCGAGCAGCACCTGATCGCGCTCATTGGCGACCACGCCGGCGACGAGCTCGTCGATCGCCTGCGGCTGGTCGCCGCGCGGCTGATAGTCGGAGACGAGAGCGAATTCGACGCCGCCCTCGCTCTTCTGCGGCCGCTCCGGGCGGTGCGGCGTCCAGGGCTTCTTCTCGCGCAGATTGGGATCGCCGAGCTTCAAGAGCTGCTCGAGGCTCTCCATCGTCGCGGTGACGCCGCCGGGCCCGCGCAGATCGAGCTTTTCCGCGAGCTCCTCGTCGACGCCGGTCACGGCCCCCGGATCATAGGCGGCCTGCGGCGCCTCCTCGAAACCGGCCTGACGCTCGGCGAGCCCAGGATTGAGCAGCGCCTGCAGATGCGGCGCGATCGGCGACACCTCGGGCTTGGCGGCCTTGGCGCGC
The DNA here is from genome assembly GCF_009811655.1 of Methylosinus sp. Ce-a6. Lineage (GTDB taxonomy): Bacteria > Pseudomonadota > Alphaproteobacteria > Rhizobiales > Beijerinckiaceae > Methylosinus. The sequence goes on from NZ_BGJX01000025.1 coordinate 18,554, forward strand.
GTCGGACGGGCCGGGTTCTTGGGCTTTTTCGGAGGAGAGGCCATGGCCGCGAATATGGCCCCGGACGGCGTCAAATGGAAGCGGCGCCGGCGCGGGCTTGTAGGCGGCGCGCCCGTGGCATGTCATGTGTATCGAATGAGGATTTTATACACGCGCACCAATATCGTGATCGACGACCGGCTGATGCAGGATGCGATGCGGGCGACCGGCCTCGCGACCAAGAAGGAAACCGTCGAACTCGCTCTGCGAACCCTGCTGCGTCTGCAAAGACAAAAGGAAATCAGGAAACTGCGCGGCAAGCTGGATTGGCGCGGCGATCTCGACGCAATGCGGAAGGACGTATGATTCTCGTCGATTCCAGCGTTTGGATCGACTATTTCCGCGGACTCGCGACGCCGCAGACGGATCGGCTGGACCTTTTGCTGGAGCGAAGCCGATCGCGATCGGCGATCTGATTCTGACCGAGGTTCTGCAAGGTTTCGACCGCGACCGCGATTTCCAGAACGCTCGGCCCATGCTCGCATCGCTGACGATCGTCGAGCTCGGTGGAACGGCGATCGCGATCCGCGCCGCCGAAAATTTCCACAAGCTGCGAGCCGCGGGCGTCACGCCGCAAAAAACCATCGACATTTGAGCGGCGCGATCGGCCTCGAATCGCCGCGTCAAGCCGGCGCGTCCTCCGCCTCCCGCTCCTCGCCGAGATCGCGCCGCAGCGCTTCCTCGGCCTCGTCCGCCTGCCGCTGACGGCGCCACATGGCGGCATAGGCGCCATTCTGCGCCAACAAGTCCGAATGCGCGCCCCGCTCGACGATGCGGCCATGGTCCAGAAAGAGTATTTCGTCGGCGTCGACAACGGTCGACAGCCGATGCGCGATGACGATCGTGGTGCGGCCGCGCGAGACGCGCGCCAGCGCCTCTTGAATCTCATGCTCGGTGAAACTGTCCAGCGCCGAAGTCGCCTCGTCGAGAATGAGCAGCGGCGGGCCTTTCAGGATCGTTCGCGCTATGGCGACGCGTTGCTTCTCGCCGCCCGAGAGCTTGAGCCCGCGCTCGCCGACCTGCGCGTCATAGCCGCCCGGAATGGATCGGATGAAGCTGTCGATCTGCGCCAGGCGCGCCGCCTCGCGCACCTCCTCCATGGCGGCGTCCCAGCGGCCATAGCGTATGTTATAGGCGATGGTGTCGTTGAACAGCACCGTATCCTGCGGCACCATGCCGATCGCCTCGCGCAGCGAGCGCTGCGTGATCGCGGAAATATCCTGCCCGTCTATGGCGATGCGCCCCGCCTGCGGCTCGTAGAAGCGGAACAGCAGGCGTGAGATCGTCGATTTTCCGGCGCCCGAAGGGCCGACGATGGCGATCGTCGCGCCGGGCTCGGCCGTGAAGCTCACGCCCTGCAGAATCGGCCGCTTGCGGTCATAGGCGAAAACGACGTCGTCGAAGACGATGCGCCCATCCCGAACCTCGAGGTCCGGCGCGCCCGGCCGATCCGCGATCTCCGGCTGCCGCGACAAAATCGCGAACATCTTCTCTATGTCGACGACCGCCTGCCGCGTCTCGCGATAGAGCGTGCCCATGAAATTGAGCGGCTGATAGAGCTGGATCATCATCGCATTCACCAGCACGAAATCGCCGACGCTGTTGCGCCCGCTGCGCACGCCCTCCACGCACATGAGCATGATGACCGCGAGGCCGATCGTGTAGATCACCGCCTGTCCGGCGTTCAGCAGAGCGAGCGAGATATAGGATCGTATGCTGGCGTTCTCGTAGACCGCCATGGATTTGTCGTAACGCTCCGCCTCGCGCCGCTCGGCGACGAAATATTTCACCGTCTCATAATTGAGGAGGCTGTCGATCGCCTTCACATTGGCGTCGACGTCGCTCTCGTTCATCGAGCGGCGAATGGCGATGCGCCAATTGGTGGCGATCAGCGTGTAGACGAGAAAGGCGGCGATCGTCAGCATGGCGACGAGCGCATAATCCCAGTCGAATTGGACGACGAGCACGCCGACGACGAGCGCGAATTCGACGATGGTCGGGACCGCCGTCGACATCACGAGCCGCGTCAGCGTCTCTATGCCGTCGCGGCCGCGCTCCAGCACGCGCGTCAGGCCGCCGGTCTTGCGGCCGATATGGAACCGCAGCGACAATTGGTGCATATGCACGAAGACGTGATTGGCGAGCCGCCGCACCGCATGCATGGCGACGGCCGCGAACAGCGCGTCGCGCGCCTGCGTCAACAGCGCATAGACCGCCCGCAGCGCGCCATAGAGAATGGTGAAGCCGACCGCCCCGCCGAGCATCGTCGGGACCGCGGCGCCCGACGCCAGACCGTCCGCGGCCCATTTGAAGGCGAAGGGAACGGCCATATTCACCAATTTTCCGACGATCAGCAGAGCGAGCGCGACGACGACGCGTCGCTCGAGGTCGCGCCGGCCTCGAGGCCATATATAGGGCCAGAGGCCGCGAATCGTCGCGACGACGGACTCCCGGCCGAGCGGCTTTTCCGATTCTTCCGCCGCGCCATGTACAGAAACTTGCGCCGAAGCTTGCTCTTCGTCCCCGTCGACCTGTCGCATCGGTCTCGTCCAGTCCTTCCCAAGGAGGCGCCACAATGACATCTGGATTTCATATAAGTGGTTTGAAGTGCGAACGCACCAGCGCTCCGCTCACGCCGGCGAAATCCCTCGGCCTTGACGCGGCTACAGGAGCGGGCCATCAAACGGGAATGAACGATATTCGAAAAATCGAACGCGTCTGCGTCTATTGCGGCTCCTCCTCCGGCGACGATCCCGTCTATGCCCATGCCGCGCAATCGCTCGGCGCGGCGCTCGCGCGCGAGGGCGTGGAGCTCGTCTTCGGCGGCGGCTCCTGCGGCCTCATGGGCGTGGTCGCCAACGCCACGCTCGCGCAGGGCGGCAAGGTCACCGGCATCATTCCGAGCTTCCTCGACGAGCGCGAGATCGCGCTCACCTCCGTCACCGATCTGGAGATCGTGCCGGACATGCATACGCGCAAACGTCTGATGTTCGAGAAGTCGGACGCATTCGTGGCGCTGCCGGGCGGCATCGGCACGCTCGAGGAATTGACCGAGCAATTGACATGGATTCAGCTCGGCCGCCACAGCAAGCCGCTGGTCATCGCCGATATAGGCGGCTTCTGGAAGCCGCTGCTCTCGCTCTTCGCCCATATGCACAACGCCGGCTTCATCCGGCCGGGCTATGAGGTGCGCTACATGGTCGCCGAGCGCATAGAGGATGTGATCCCCATGCTGCGCGCGGCGCGCTCCGTCGAGCATGAAGGCGACGAGAAAGCCATAGAGCAGCATTTTTGAACAGCGCAACGCTCCTTCTCCCATGAAATGGGAGAAGGTGGCCCCGCGAAGCGGGGTCGGATGAGGGCTGCCGCGGTTCGCGAGACAATCACCGAGATCGTCGCCGCGGCAACCGCCCTCATCCGACCCGACTTCGTCGGGCCACCTTCTCCCGCGAGCGGGAGAAGGGAGAACGGCTAGACCGCGCCCGATCTGACGAGCTTATAGACGATGGCGTCGACGAGCGCCTCGAAGGAGGCGTCGACGACATTGGGCGAGACGCCGACGGTCGACCAGATATCGCCCTTGGCGTCCGCGCATTCGACGAGCACGCGCGTCACCGCATCCGTGCCGCCCTGGAACACGCGCACGCGATAGTCGACGAGCTTCACATCCTCGATGAAGGATTGATATTTGCCGAGGTCCTTGCGCAGCGCGACGTCGAGCGCGTTGATCGGCCCATTGCCTTCGGCGGCGGAGATCGTCGATCGTCCGTCGATGCGCAGCTTGACGATCGCCTCCGCGCCCGCGTCCTCGGAGCCGAGAGCGCCGAAGCGGCGATCGACGGCGACGCTGTAGCGCTCGATGTCGAAATAATGCGGAACCTCGCCGAGCAGGCGCTTGGCGAGCAGAAAAAATGACGCGTCGGCGCCCTCATAAGCGTAGCCTTGCGCCTCCTTCTCCTTGACCTCCTCGAGCAGGCGCGTGAGGCGCGGATCGTCCTTCGCGAGCGAGATTCCCAATCGCTCCAGCTCGGCGACGATATTGGACTTGCCCGCCTGATCCGACACCAGCACGCGGCGCTGATTGCCGACGCTCTCCGGCGGCACATGCTCGTAAGTGCGCGGATCGGTCAACACGGCGGAGGCGTGAATGCCCGCCTTGGTGGCGAAGGCGCTGGCGCCCACATAGGGCGCATGGCGGTTCGGCGCGCGATTGAGCAATTCGTCGAGCGCATGGCTCGCGCGCGTCAGATGCGTCAGGCTCTCGCGCGTCACGCCGATCTCGAAGCGATCGGAAAATTCGCTCTTGAGCAGAAGATTGCCGATGATCGTCGTGAGATTGGCGTTGCCGCAGCGCTCGCCGAGACCGTTCAGCGCGCCCTGAATCTGCCGCGCGCCGCCGCGCACCGCGGCGAGCGAGACGGCGACCGCCTGCCCCGTATCGTCGTGAGCGTGAATGCCGAGCTTCTCGCCCGGAATGACGCGCGCGACCTCGGAAACAATGCGCTCGACCTCATGCGGCAGCGAGCCGCCATTGGTGTCGCAGAGCACGATCCACCTCGCGCCGGCCTCGTGAGCGGCGTTGGCGCAGAGAAGAGCATAATCGCGATTATCCTTATAGCCGTCGAAGAAATGCTCGCAATCGACGAGAACTTCCTTACCGCGCGCGACAGCCGCGGCGACGGATTGGCGGATGCCGTCGAGATTGTCCTCGAGCGTCGAGCGCAGCGCGACGCGCACTTGATAGTCCCAGGCCTTGGCGACGAAGGTCACGCAGTCGCAATCGGCGTCGAGGAGCGCGGCGACGCCGGGATCGTTCGACGCCGAGCGGCCTTGCCGGCGCGTCATGCCGAAGGCGGCGAAACGCGCCTTCAAGGGCGGGCGCTTGGCGAAGAAATCCGTGTCGAGCGGGTTGGCGCCGGGATAGCCGCCCTCGATATAATCGAGGCCGAGCTCGTCGAGCAGAGCGGCGATCTGGCGCTTGTCGGCGAGCGAGAAATCGACGCCGGTCGTCTGCGCGCCGTCGCGCAGCGTCGTGTCGAAGAGCGTCAGCCTCTCCCGTGTCATCGCGTTGCAGCCTTGCTCTCGAGTTGCTTCTTCATCGTGGTGTTGCCGAGCCATTCGCCGCGCAGCTCGCGCATGTTGCGCTGATGGGCGACATAGCCGCGCGCGGCGAAGAAATCGCGGGCCGCGTCGGACGCGTCGACGCTGATCTCGCGCGTCCCACGCGCGGCGGCGAGCTTTTCGACGGCGTCGGCGAGCGCCGATCCGACGCCGCGCCGCGCCGCGCGCGGATGCACATAGAGCATGTCGAAAAATCTATTCTCGCTCAGGCTGGCGAAGCCCGCGATCTGTCCGTCGAGCGAAGCGACGATGGTGAGCGCGCCCGCGAGCTTCTTTTCGAAAGCCGCCTCGTCATCCGCCGCGGCGCTCCAGGCGGCGCGCCGATCCTCGTCGTAATCTTCCGCCGCGAGCGTCTCGACGCTCGCGCGAAACAATTGCGCGAGCCGAGGCGCGTCGGCCGGCAGAAAGGGGCGAAGCCCGGGGACGGAAGCGGCGCGCGCCATGGCTAGATGATCTCGAAGGCGGCGAGCACACGCCAGGCGAGCGCTGCGGCGAGCGCGAGGATGATGAGCTTGAAGACGAGATAGGACGCCCAATGCCCCGGAAAGGGCAGAAATCTTCGCCAGTCGTTCTTAAGCATGGGCGTGGCCTCCTCTCGTGATCTTCGTGCGCGTCTCCTTCTCCCATTTATGGGAGAAGGTGGCCCTCGCGTCAGCGAGGGTCGGATGAGGGTCCGTGTCGCTGTCCGACGCTTGCAGTCGCCGCAGCGAGCCCTCATCCGACCCCGCTTCGCGGGGCCACCTTCTCCCGCAGAGCGGGAGAAGGAGACGCGCGTCGTGATGGTCGGATAATGTTCGAGATGGATGAAGCGTCACCGCCGCACCTCCCATGTCGTCGTGCCGTCCTTATTGTCCTTGAGCGCGACGCCCATCGCCGCGAGCTCGTCGCGGATGCGGTCGGATTCGGCCCAGTTCTTGGCGGCGCGGGCGGCGAGGCGCGTTGCGATCAACTGTTCCACCACAGCAGCCTCGATTGTTCGTCGACGCGTCGTATCTTTGCTTTCGACATTGATCCCCATCAGAAGCAGTGAAGCTTTCCGCACTCCTGGGTCCGAAATTCTGTGTAAGTGGGAAATCGCCAAAGGCGTGTTGAGGTCATCTGTGAGAGCAGCAATCACGTCAGATGAAACCGTGGTCGGAGCGACGCCATCGGCCTCAGAGCGCCATTTGTCCAAAAACGAGTCGCTCTGCTCGAGCCCCTCCCTTGTCCAATTTATTGGCTGACGATAATGCGTTCTCAGCATATTCAGTCGAAGAACGTCTCCAGGCCAGTCCTTCAGCAGCTCATGGATCGTCACGAAATTCCCCAGGCTCTTCGACATTTTTTTGCCCTCGACCTGGAGAAATCCATTGTGCATCCAGTAATTCGCCATCACCTCATGGCCGAAGGCGCAGCGCGTCTGCGCGATCTCGTTCTCGTGATGCGGAAACACGAGATCGACGCCGCCGCCGTGAATGTCGAAGACCTCGCCGAGATGCTTCCAGGACATGGCCGAGCATTCGAGATGCCAGCCGGGCCGGCCGCGTCCCCAGGGCGAGTCCCAGCCGGGCTCGCCCTCTTTAGAGGGCTTCCACAGCACGAAATCCATGTCGCCCCGCTTATAGGGCGCGACATCGACGCGCGCGCCGGCGATCATCTCGTCGAGCGGCCGACGCGACAGCCGGCCGTAATCCGCCATGGAGGGCACGTCGAACAGCACATGGCCGTCCGCCGCATAGGCGTGGCCGGCGGCGATGAGCTTCTCGATGATGGCGATCATCTCGGCGATATGCTCGGTCGCGCGCGGCTGCACGCTCGGCTCGAGGCAGCCGAGCGCTCTCACATCCTGCTGGAAGATCGCGTTCGTCTGCTCGGTCAGCTCGCGGATCGAGATTCCGCGCTCGGCGGCGCGGGCGTTGATCTTGTCGTCGACGTCGGTGATGTTGCGGACGTAAGTGACATGATCCGCGCCATAGAGATGACGCAGCAGGCGGAACAGCACGTCGAAGACGATGAGCGGCCGGGCGTTGCCGATATGGGCGTGGTCATAGACGGTAGGACCGCAGACATACATGCGCACATTCGCCGGATCGAGGGGGCGGAACTCCTCCTTGGCGCGCGTCAGCGTATTGTAGAGCTTCAGAACAGGAGCGTCGGACGACATGAATTTCCCCTCGGCCTGCCGGCCCGGGGCGTCATTGCGTGTCATTGAGAGAGACGTGACGGCTCCGGCCAGCGATTGCGCTAGCTGATAATGATCCGACAAGGAATGCGGAAACGGAGCGTGCTCGTCATGGGCGCTAACATGCGCGCTCCCTCGCCCTCCGTCAAGCCGCAGACCGAAGGAGCTCGAGGCCGGGGAAGGCGACGGCCGAGCCCGCCCGCCACCGGAACGAGGCTTTCCTTGATCCGCCCGCCGGAATAAGTCACAACAGCCCACGTCGCGGCCCTATCGCCGCGACGCCAACTCCATTTCCGGAACTGGGTCAAATGGCGGATATTTTGCGCGTCGGCGTCGCGGGCTTGGGCACGGTGGGCGCTTCGGTCGTGCGGCTCTTGCAGCGGCAGGCGCAGGCGCTTTCGGCGCGCACGGGACGAGAGATCGTCGTCACCGCCGTCTCCGCCCGCGATCCCGCCAAGGACCGCGGCGTCGATCTTTCCGGCGCGACCTTCTATGAGGACCCGATCGCGCTAGCCGCCTCGGATACGATAGACCTTTTCGTCGAGCTCATCGGCGGCGCCGAGGGGCCGGCGCGCGCCAGCGTCGAGACGGCGCTGGGCAAGGGCCGCTCCGTCGTCACCGCCAATAAGGCGCTGCTCTCCGCCCATGGCTCGGCGCTGGCCGAGCTCGCCGAGAGCCGCCATGTCGCGCTCGCCTTCGAGGCCTCGGTCGCGGGCGGCATCCCCATCGTCAAGACGCTGCGGGAGGGGCTCGCCGGCAATTCGATCGAGCGCGTCTATGGAATTCTCAACGGCACCTGCAATTACATCCTCTCCCGCATGGAGGCCGAGCGCCTCTCCTTCGAGGACTGTCTGAAGGAGGCGCAGCGCCTGGGCTACGCCGAAGCGGACCCGACCTTCGACATAGGCGGTTTCGACACGGCGCATAAATTGTCGATTCTCGCCTCCCTCGCCTTCGGCGCGAAGATCGCGCCCGAGGCCGTCGAGATCGAAGGCATAGAGCGCGTCACTCTGGCCGATATAGACGCGGCGGGCGAGCTCGGCTTCCGCATCAAGCTGCTCGGCGTCGCCCAACGCACCGCGCAGGGCGTGGAGCAGCGCGTGCACCCCACTATGGTGCGCAAGACGACGGCGATCGCCCAAGTAATGGGCGTCACCAACGCCGTCACCATAGACGCCGACGCGGTGCATGAGCTGACGCTGGTCGGCCCCGGCGCCGGCGGCGACGCCACCGCCTCGGCCGTCGTCGCGGACATCGCCGATGTGGCGAGAGGCGTGCGCTCGGCGCCCTTCGGCCTGCCGAGCGCCTCGCTGCGCAAGCTCGAGCGCGCGCCGGCGGCGCTGCACGAGGGCGGCTATTACATCCGCCTCGCGGTGCCCGACGTGCCCGGCGCCTTCGCGGCCATCGCCACCCGCATGGCGGAGCGCAAGATCTCGCTGGAGAGCATCATGCAGCACGGCGGCCGCGCCACGCGGCGCATCGGCGACTCGCCGGTCGGCGTGATTCTCATCACCCATGCGACGACGGAGCGGCTCGTGCGCGAGGCGCTCGACGCCATCTACGCCGACGGCACGATCGCCGAGCCGGCGCAGGTCATCCGCATCGAGCGCGAATAGAGCGTTTCCAGCCGAAGTGGACGCCGGTTCGGCGTTGGAAACGCATTAAAAACAAAGCGCGAGAGTCTTTTCATGTTTCAATGAAACACGAAAAGACTCTCGCGCATCGCCGGAGAAAAAGGCATGGCGCGCCCCCCCTCGGCCGCAGACAAAGCCCTCGATCGCAATCTGACCCTCGAGCTCGCGCGCGTCACCGAAAGGGCGGCCGTGGCGGCGGCGCGCTGGCGCGGGCGCGGCGACGAAATGGCGGCCGACCAGGCGGCCGTCGACGCCATGCGCAGCGAATTGGACAAGCTCGCGATTCGCGGCCGCGTCGTCATCGGCGAGGGCGAGCGGGACTCCGCCCCCATGCTGTTCATCGGCGAGGAGGTGGGCTCGGGCGGCGGCCCGCGCGTCGATCTCGCCGTCGCCCCGCTCGAGGGCTCGACGCTCTGCGCCAAGGACATGCCGGGCGCTATCTCCATCGTCGCCATCGCCGCTTCGGGCTCGCTGCTCAACGCCCCCGATGTCTATATGGACAAGATCGCCATAGGGCCGGGCTATCCGCAAGGCGTCGTCGACCTCGACAATGAGCCCTGCGCCAATATCGCCGCGCTCGCCGCGGCCAAGGGCGTCGCCGCGCAGGATGTGACGATCTGCATATTGGACCGGCCTCGCCACGCCGAGCTCATCGCCAAATGCCGCGCGGCCGGCGCGCGCGTGCGGCTCATCAGCGACGGCGATGTGGCGGGCGTCATCTTCACCGCCCAGCCGACCGAGACCGGCGTCGACATGTATCTCGGCGCCGGCGGCGCGCCGGAAGGCGTGCTGGCGGCGGGCGTGCTGCGCTGCGTCGGCGGCCAGATGCAGGGCCGCCTCCTTCTCGACAGCGCCGAGAAAGTCTCGCGAGCGGCCGGCATGGGCGTGCGCGATCCGCGAAAAAAATACGAGCTCGAGGAACTCGCCTCGGGCGATGTGGTCGTCTGCGCGACTGGCGTCACCGACGGACCGCTGCTCTTCGGCGTCGTGTTCGGCAAGGATTCGATCGAGACGGAGACGCTCGTCTACCGCTCTTCGACCGGCACGGTGCGGCGCATCTGCGCCGAGCATCGCGCGACGGGAAAGTTCGGGATGGATTGAGCGATGTCCGCGAAAGCCGTTCTCATTCCCGTCTTCGCCCTGGCGGCTCTCGCCTTCGGATTGCTCACCGCTCTGGCGCTGACGCGCATCGGCGTTCTGCGCAGCGGCGCGGTGAAGCCGAAAGACATAGCGCTCAATCGGAACTGGCCGGACCCGATCGTCCAGCTCGCCAATTCCTACGCCAGCCAGTTCGAGCTGCCGACGCTCTTCTATGCGCTGGTCGTTCTGGCGCTCGTCACGGAGAAAGCCGATCGTCTTCTCGTCGCGCTGGAATGGGCCTTTGTCGCGACGCGCTTCGCGCACGCCTATATTCATGTGACGAGCAATCATGTGCCGCGGCGATTTTTCGTCTTCGCCGCAGGCTTCGCCCTGCTCGTTCTCATGTGGGCGATCTTCGCCGCCCGGATCGTCCTTTCCTGACGCTCCGGCGCGGCGAAGCGAAACCTTTAGTATTTGCGGCCGGTCTCGAGCTGCGTCTTGGCGTCGAGCGGCTTCTTCGGCGGCGGGGTCGGGTCGGGCTGCGACTGAGCCGCGCAGGCGGCGAGGGAGAGGGCGAGCAGAATGGCGGCGAGCTGACGAAGAGAGCGCATTGGTGCTTCCGTCGATGGGGGATGGGAAAACGAGGATGGGAAAACGCCGCCGATTCCGCAGCGCAACATGCGTTGAACGGAGCCATTGAGGCCAGAATGTGGCCGTGAGCGCGGCTGTGGCCATTTTCTGAGGCTTTTTGTTTTTCCACGCTCTATCTGGTCCCCAGGGGCGCGCGGCGCTGGCCTGCCGGCCCCGCAGGCCGTAAAGCTGAGCCGATCATGACGCCTGCCGCCCAAGTCTCCGCCGCCATAGAAATCCTCGCCGAGCTCGCCGAGCGCCGCCGTCCCGCGGCCGACGCGATCAAGGATTGGGGCCTCTCCCATCGATTCGCCGGCTCCAAGGACCGCGCGGCCATATCGAGCCTCGTCTTCGACGCGCTGCGAAAGCGCGCCTCGGCGGCGTTTCTGATGGGGTCGGAGACGCCGCGCGCGATCGTCGTCGGCGCGCTGCGCGAGGCGCGCGGCCTCGGCGCGGAGGACATCGCGGCGCTGTTCACCGGCGAGGGCCACGCCCCTGCCCCACTCACGGCGCAGGAGCGCGAGCGCCTCGCGACAGCGACGCTCGAGGGCGCGCCGGCCCATATTCGCGGCGATTATCCGGAATGGCTCGCCGAGCGCTTCGCCGCCGCCTTCGGCGACGCCGCCGCGGAGGAGGGCCGCGCGCTCGCCGAACGGGCCCCCGTCGATCTGCGCGCGAATATTCTGAAGGCCTCGCGCGAGGACGCGATTCGCCGCCTCGCGCATCTTACCCCCGAGCCGACGCCGCTCTCGCCGCTCGGCCTGCGCATCGCGCCCACGGCCAAGGGGCGCGGACCCGCGCTCACGGCCGAGCCGGCCTATGTCAAAGGCCTCGTCGAGCCGCAGGACGAAGGCTCGCAACTCGCCGCTTTGCTCTGCGCCGCCGAGCCCGGCGAGCAGGTTCTCGACCTTTGCGCCGGCGGCGGCGGCAAGACTTTGGCGCTCGCCGGGCAGACGCATAATCGCGGGCAAATCTACGCCTATGACGACGACGGCCGGCGCCTCGCCCCCATCTATGCTCGCCTCGAGCGGGCCGGCGCGCGCAATGTGCAGGTGCGCTCCCCGCGTGGGCAGGCTGATGTTCTCGCCGATCTCGAGGGTCGCTGCGGCCTCGTGCTGATCGACGCGCCCTGCACCGGAACGGGGACCTGGCGGCGCCATCCGGACGCCAAATGGCGCCTCGCTCCCGGCGCGCTCGAGCAGCGCCTCGCCGAACAGCGCGAGCTGCTGGATAAAGCGCCCCGCTTCGTGAAGGCGGGCGGACGCATCGTCTATGTCACCTGCTCGCTGCTCCTCGACGAGAACGAGGACCAGATCGCCCGCTTTCTGGCGGAACATGCGGATTTCTCCGCCGTGCCGGCCGCGGAGGCCGCGGCGAAGGCCGGGCTGCCGGAGCTCGCCCGCTTCGGCTCGACGCATGGGGCGGGATTCCGGCTGACGCCGCGAACGGCGGGGACGGATGGGTTTTATGTTTGTGTGTCGAGGAGAGGGTGAGCGGAAGAAAGTATCGTTTCGCAAATACCGTCGAGATTTCGATAGACTTCGTCATTGGCGAGACGCAGCACACGATAGCCATTCGCAGCGAACCATTCCTCTCGACGTCGATCGTAAGCGATTTCTTCCTCTGTCGAATGCGTCGCTCCATCGACCTCGATCACGAGCCGCGCTTCGGCGCAGAGAAAATCGGCGATGTAAGGCCCACAAGGCGCTTGTCGGCGGAAGGACAGACCAGCGAGACGATGCGCGCGGAGCGCATACCACAGCTTGCGTTCGGCGTCGGTCAGCTCACGCCTGAGGCTCCGTGCGCGCTTGGTCATCAAGCGTGTTTGGCGCATCCGGGGCCCCCTCCGGCTCGCTGCGCTCGCCACCTCCCCCGCTGCGCGGGAGAGGGTTAGAACGGCGGCGTCGCTGGTCTATTGGCAAATATTTGCGCAGTTTCGATGAAGCGCGCAATCTGCTCCCTCTCCCGCGCCAGCGGGGGAGGGTTGGGGAGGGGGCGCGCCGCGCTCTTGCACACGACCGACTACGGGAGGTAGTCACTATCGACTACGCGAGGTAGTCACTACGTCTCGCGCCCCCATCACGAAAGACCAGCATGACCGCCACTGAGAGCTTCCACCACGACATCGCCGATCGCCACGACAAGCTGCTGATCGTCGATTTCGGCTCGCAGGTGACGCAGCTCATCGCGCGGCGCGTGCGCGAGGCCGGCGTCTATTGCGAGATCGCGCCTTTTCAGAGCGCGGAGCGGGCCTTCGCCGACATCCGCCCCAAGGCGGTGATCCTCTCCGGCGGCCCCTGCTCCGTCACCGAGGACGGCTCGCCGCGCGCGCCGCAGAGCATTTTCGACGCGAAAATCCCCGTGCTCGCCATCTGCTACGGCGAGCAATTGCTCGCCGCGCAATTGGGCGGCGCCGTCGAGGGCGGCCATCATCGCGAATTCGGCCGCGCCGAGCTCGGCGTCGTCGAGGAGAGCCCGCTCTTCGCCGGCGTCTGGACGAAGGGCGGCCGCTATCCCGTCTGGATGAGCCATGGCGACCGGGTCACCCGCCTGCCGGAGGGGTTTCGCGTCATCGCCGCCTCCGAGAACGCGCCCATGGCCGCCATCGCCGACGAGGCGCGGCGCTATTACGGCGTGCAGTTCCATCTCGAGGTCGCGCATACGCCGGATGGGGCGAAGCTCATCGCCAATTTCGTTCACAATGTCGCGGGGCTGAAATCCGACTGGACCATGTCGGCCTTTCGCGGCGAGGCGATAGACGCCGTGCGCCGGCAGGTCGGCGCCGGCCGCGTGCTCTGCGGCCTCTCGGGCGGCGTCGATTCCGCCGTCGCCGCCGTGCTGATCCATGAGGCGATCGGCGACGCGCTCACTTGCGTCTTCGTCGATCACGGCCTGCTGCGCGCCGGCGAGGCGGAAGAGGTCGTCAGCCTCTTCCGCGACCATTACAATATTCCGCTCGTGCATGTGGAGGCGCAGGAGCTGTTCCTCCGAGCGCTCGACGGCGTCGAGGACCCGGAGGTCAAGCGCAAGACGATCGGCCGCCTCTTCATCGAGACATTCGAGGAGCAGGCGAAGCAAACTGACGCCCAATTTCTGGCGCAAGGCACGCTTTATCCGGACGTCATCGAGAGCGTGTCCTTCTCTGGCGGGCCGTCGGTGACGATCAAATCGCATCACAATGTCGGCGGCCTGCCCGAGCGCATGAATATGACGCTCGTCGAGCCCTTGCGTGAATTGTTCAAGGACGAGGTGCGCGCGCTCGGCCGCGAGCTCGGCCTTCCCGAGGCTTTCGTCGGACGCCACCCCTTCCCCGGCCCCGGCCTGGCGATCCGCTGCCCCGGCGGCGTCACGCGCGAGAAGCTCGAGATTTTGCGCAAGGCGGACGCCATCTATCTCGACGAGATTCGCAAGGCCGGGCTCTATGACGTGATCTGGCAGGCTTTCGCCGTGCTGCTGCCGGTGCGCACAGTCGGCGTGATGGGCGACGGCCGCAGCTACGATCATGTCTGCGCGCTGCGCGCGGTGACGAGCACGGACGGGATGACGGCGGATTTCTATCCCTTCGACATGAGCTTTCTGGGCCGGGCGGCGACGCGCATCATCAATGAGGTGCGCGGGGTGAATCGCGTGGTGTATGACGTGACCAGCAAGCCGCCGGGGACGATCGAGTGGGAGTGAAGCCACCGAGCGCTTGCGGCATCTTTCCCGTCAGACCCGCTTCCGATCCAAAAGGATCGGAAGCTGAGCTGGTCTAGAACTCCGCCCAACCATTGTCTCCGACCGCGCGTTTGCGCGACGCGCCGGCAACGATTGCGAGCGGCGCGACGGAGGTCGGCCGAGCGTGGTCGGAAGCCCGGCGCAAGGCCGCCGAAATTCGGAAGGCTCCGGCCGACGTCGCCAGCGCGCCGGCCTCATGACGCAGGCTGTGGCTCGCTGCGGTCGTCTCCTCCACCATTGCCGCGTTCTTTTGCGTCATCTGATCCATTTGCGTGATGGCGGCGCTGATTTCGTTCAGGCTGGACGCCTGCTCATTGGCGCCGCTGGCGATGTCGGCGACGATTTGATCGATGGCCAGCACCTGGCCGACGATCTTTTCGAGCACCGCGCCCGTGCGATTGACGAAATCGACGCCCTGGCCCACTTCCGCGCTCGACGCGGAGATGAGGCCCTTGATTTCTTTCGCCGCCTCCGCCGCGCGCTGGGCGAGCGCGCGCACTTCCTGAGCGACGACGGCGAAGCCCTTGCCCGCCTCGCCAGCGCGCGCAGCCTCGACGCCAGCGTTCAGCGCGAGCAGATTCGTCTGGAACGCGATTTCGTCGATCACATTGATGATCTGCCCGATTTCCCGCGAGGATTTTTCGATGCGGCTCATGGCGTCGATGGCCATTCCCACGACGGCGCCGCTCGCCTGCACTTCCGTTTTCACCGAAGCGACAGAGTCGCTGGCGTGCGTCGCGCCTTGGGCGGTGCGGCCGACAGATTGGGCGATCTCTTCCATGCTCGCCGCCGTTTCTTCCAGCGCGGCCGCTTGCTGTTCCGTGCGCCGCGACAAATCGTCGGACGCCGCGGCTATGTCATGCGTCGTGGCTCCTATAGATTCCACGGCGCCGATGACGTCCGTCATCGCCGCTTCGAGTTGGCCGATCGCCGAATTGAAGTCATCGCGCAAACGCGAATAGGCGTCTGGCAGGGACTCGTCGATGCGATAGGTGAGATCCTTTTCGGCGATACGGCCGAGAGCGTGACCGAGCTCCTTCATGACCGCCGCCTGCTCGGCCGCGATCCTTGCATTATTGGCTGCGATTTCCGCATGAGTCTCGGCGTCCGCCTGCTGCCGCCGATGCATTTCCTCGGCCTCGAGCCGCGCCTTTTCGGCGGCCTGCGCCTTGAACCGCTCCACCGCCGTCGCAATCTCCCCGATTTCGTCGCTTCGGTCGAGACCGGGCAATTCGAGATCGAAATCCCCGGCGGCGAGGCGCCGCATCGCCGTCGCCAGCGCCAGCAAGGGACCGGCGACTCCGCGGAACACGATCAAGAGCGAGGCGCCCAACGCCAAGACGAGCGAAACGACCGAAACGCCGATGAGCGCCGTCTGCGAGTACGCCTGCACGCGCCGAACTTCGGCGGCGAGCGCGAAGATGCGCTTTTCGGTCTCCTCGAGAAACGCGTCGGTCAATGCAGACGCCGCTTTTTCCGCAGGCTCGACACGGCCGACGAATTCCGCTGTCGCTTTGCCGCGATCCCCGGCGAATACGGTCGCCTTCGCCGCGAGAATTTCTTTCACCACCGTCTCCTGCAAGGCGACGAAATCGCGATGCATCGCCGTATTGGCGGGATCGACCATATTCGCGAGCTTCTTTGCCCGCTCGAGCAAGGCGCGGGCGCGCGTTTCGATGGAAGCGTCGAGCTTGTGCTGCGACTCCTTCCAGGCGTCGGCGGTCAGCTTCACCATGTCGCGCTGGATGGCGCGGCTCAGCGCGCGCACTTCGCTCGCCTCGAGCGCCTCGTCGGCGGCTTTCGCCATCTGGGCGTTGGCCTGCGCCACATCCTGCGCGAGCCAGAGCGCAAGGCCCACATTCATGGCCATGATGAGGGAAAGGCCGATAGCGGGAGCAAGAATTTTGGGAGCAATCCTCATATGCGACGACGCCTTGTGTGTTCCTGGGAGAAACCCAGAATGACGACGCGCAACGACTCTCCCGCGCGCCACGTTACGACGCGATCGCGGATCGATGCGCGAGTTGGAGGCGGAATTCGACCGAATTGGTCCCGCGCAGCTCGTCGCGCCGCCGAGGGCGCTCCGAAACCGGCTCCGTTCGAAGTCCAGACCGCCGCATTTTAGAGAAAACTGTTAAAATTACGTGTTCGCGCTTCTATCGGTCGTGTGTCGGGCCACTGGTCGTCGCACGCGGGCCCAGGCGGGGCGGATTGTCGAGCGCGCAAAAAGACACTCCGCCTCCCACCGCTCACATTCCCGTCGCCACCGGCTCGCCGGCCTTCTGCCAGCCGATGATGCCGCCGCCGAAATGCGTGTTCACGTCGCGGCGGCCGACGAGGCGCGCCTGCTCCATGGCGTTCACCGAGCGCTTGCCGGAACGGCAATAGACGACGACCTTCTGACCTGCCGCCGGCGTCGGAATCTTCGTCGGATCGAAGCTCGACAGCGGCACGAACAAAGCGCCGTCTATATGGCCCTGGGCGTATTCGTCCGCCTCGCGCACGTCGACGAGAATGATCGATTTGTCGGCAATGCCGCTCTTCAAATCCTCGAGGCTGATCTCGTTATACCACTCGGCCATGATGTTTCTTCCCAAATCGATGCGCGAGCTCGCGCTTCGCTCCTCCAGCGCCGCGGCTTTCGCCGTCGGCTTGAAGCGCCGCGCCGGCGCGTTAGGTGAAGGCGCCTCGGGGGCGTTCTTCCCGCCATTTGGCACAGGAGGTCGATAAATGTCCAGGAACGCATCGCTGAACGCGTCGCTCGCGGCGGCCGTCGCGCTCGCCCTCGCGGCCTCGCCGGCCGTCGCCGAAGTCATGATGTTCAAGGGCGATCTCTCCGGCGGAGCGGAGAATCCGCCGAGCATGAGCAAAGGCACGGGATCGATCGAGGTCACGCTCGATCCCTCGACCAAGAAGATCACCTGGAAAGGCCATTACCAGGGCCTGCAGGGACAGGAGACCCAGGCGCATTTCCACGGCCCCGCCAAGGCGGGCGAAAACGCCGGGCCGGTGCTGCCCGCCCCGGCCGCGGGCGGAAAATTCGAAGGATCGGCGACGCTCGACGCGCAGCAGATCAAGCAGCTCGAGGACGGCAAATGGTATTTCAACCTCCACTCGTCCAAACATCCCGAGGGCGAGCTGCGCGGACAGCTGATGCGCGTGCGATGAGCCGGGCGAGCCGCCCGGCCTATCGCGGATTTTCCAGGCTGAAGACCGGCGCGCCTTCGTCACATGCGAAAATCTCGCCATAACGACCCCAGGTGGTGACGCTTTTCAGCGTCATCACCCCATAGGCTTCAAAGCCCTCGAGCGCCTCGCGGAAGCGCGTGGCGGTCGGCGCCCGGCCGGAGCTCAACGGCCGTTGCGGCGCGGCTCGCTCTTGGACGCCGAGCTGGGCGCCGAGCCTGTGGGTGAGAAATCGATCCGCTGACTCTCGAGCCGCTCGAGATGCGACTCGAGCCGCTCCATGCGCGCGGCGCCCGCATCGCGCGCGGCCTCCAATGCGCGCAGGCGCGACGCGATGCGCAGCCCCTCCTCGTCATGGCGCGACGATTCGATCAGCGCGCGAGCGGTCCGCAGCTCGTCGAGCAGGTCGGCGATTTCGCGACGCTGCTCCGACTCGTCGGCTGTCTCCCGCTTCCAGGAGAGGGCCTTGGCGAGTGCTTGCGCGCCGGACGGCCTGGCCGCGCGGATCGGCTCCCCCACCCCCGTGCGCGAGCCCAGCACGAAGCCTGTGGCGCCCCCCGCGAGGACGGCGGCGACGACGAGGCCGAAGGGCTGAAAAAATCGAGTGAGGGAGGGCCGCGCCGCAATCGTCGACATGGGAGACCTCGTGAGCGCCGAGGCGATGCCTCGAATAGGAAAGTCTCCGGTCTCACGGTTAACCGCCCGTTAACGAGACGAACCGCGGACCCAAGGTCGACTCGCGAGCGGCCGCGGCCTCCTCGCGCGACCAAAAGGTCGGGAGGCGGCGACGGCTCCTCCGCCGCGGCCCGCCGGCCGCCGCCCAGAACCCGCCCGAGCGGGCGGCGAGCGCAAGATTGCAAGTGGAGGCGACGCTACCTATAGTCCGCGCGAATTCCGGCCGGGATCAGCCGAATGAGCCGGAGACCGCAACGCCCAAGGGAAGCCCCACATCATGCTGGAAGGCCTGCGCATCGCCTCGCAACATCGGATCGGCCGCATCATCCTCGGGCTCGTCATGGGCTTCATCGCGCTGAGCTTCGCGGTCTGGGGCATAGGCGACGTGTTCCGCGGCTTCACCTCCACGCGCCTCGCCAAGGTCGGCTCGGGCGAGATTTCGGTCGAGGCCTATCGCAGCGCCTATCAGAACGAGCTGCGCCGGCTGCAGCAGCGCGCCCGGCGCGCCATCACCAATGAGGAGGCCCGCCGCTTCGGCCTCGACCAGCAGGTGCTGCAGCGCCTCATCACCGAGGTCTCGCTCGACCAGAAGGCGAGATCGCTCGGCCTCGCCATCTCCGAGGACGAGACGCTGCGCCTCACCCGCGACGAGAATGTGTTCAAGGGCTCCACAGGCAAATTCGACGCGGACCGCTTCAAGCAGCTCATTCGCGACGCCGGCTACACGGAGCGCAGCTTCCTCCTCGAGCAGAAGGGCAGCTATCTGCGCAAGGAGCTCACCGATTCCGTCGTCGCCGGGCTGGAGCCGCCGCGCCTCGTGCTCGAGGCGCTGCATCGCTTCCGCAACGAGATCCGCGAGGTCGATTATTTCCTGCTTCCCGCCGCGGCCGTCGGCGAGATCGCCAAGCCGAGCGAGGAAGAGCTGAAGACATATTTCGCCGATCGCGAGCAGAGCTTTCGCGCGCGCGAATATCGTAAGCTCGCCCTTCTCGCCGTGACGCCGGCGACGCTCGCCGAGCCGCGGGAGGTGAGCGAGGCGGATGTCCGCAAGCTCTATGACGAGGTCAAGGCCAAGCGCTACGGCACGGCGGAGAAGCGCCATCTGCGCCAGATTCTCTTCGCCTCCAAGGACGAGGCCGACAAGGCGCTGGAGCGGCTGAAGGGAGGCCTTTCCTTCGACCAGCTCGCCGCCGAGCGCAAGCTCTCGCAAAAGGACATAGACTTGGGCCTGCTCGAGGCCCACGATCTCGGCGACAAGCAGATCGCCGACAAGGTCTTCGCCTCGCGTGAGCCGGGCTTCGTCGGCCCCGTTCAGACGGCCTTCGGCTCGGCGATCCTCCAGGTCGAGAAGATCGTGCCGAGCGTCTTCACCCGCAGCTATGAGCAGGCGACGGACGAGCTGCGCGGCGAGATCGCGCGGGAGCGCGCCGCTCCCTCCGTTCGCAAGCTGCGTGACGCGATCGAGGATCAGCGCGCCGGCGGCAAGGCGCTCGGCGAGGCCGCCAAATCGGCCGGGCTCGAGGCGGCCGCGGTGGAGGCCGTCGATTCGACCGGCCTCGATCCCGCCGGCAAGCCGGTCCCCGGCCTGTTCGGCTCCGAGGATCTCTTGAAGGCGGTCTTCGCCTCCGACGTCGGCGTCGACAATGACACGGTGGCGACGCGCGACGGCGGCTATGTCTGGTTCGAGATCGCCAAAGTCGAGCCGGCGCGCCAGCGCGGCTTCGACGAGGTGAAGGAGGCCGTCGAGACGGCGCTGCGCGCGGAGAAGCAGCAGAAGGCGCTGACCGAGCGCGCCGAAGCGCTCACCGCGGAGCTGCGCGCCGGCAAGACGCTCGAGGACGTCGCCAAGGGCGCGGGCGCCGCGCCCAAACATGTGAACGAGGTGAAGCGCGCGCCGCATCCCGAGCTCTCGACCGCGGCGATCGTCGCCATTTTCGAGGCGCCGCCGCATGGCGCGGGCTCCGCCGCCGTCGACGGCGGCCGGCTCGTTTTCCAAGTGAAGAGCGCGACGACGCCGGCCTATGATCCCGCCTCGATCGAGGCCAAGGCGGCGGCCGACCAGATGCAACCGGCCTTCACCAACGACATTCTCGAGCAATATGTCGGCGCGCTCGAGAAGGTCTTCAACGTCTCCATCAACGAGCATGCGTTGCAGGCGGCGACCGCCGGAGCGGATCAGAACCAGTGAGCGCATTGTCCGAACCGGCGTTCGACGATTTCGCCTCCGCCTATCGGGCGGGCCGCGCCTCGCTCGTGGCGACGCGGCTCGTCGCCGATCTCGAGACGCCCGTCGCGGCCTATCTGAAGCTCGCGCGCGAGCGGGAGGCGAATGTCTTCCTGCTCGAATCGGTCGAGGGCGGCGCCGCGCGCGGCCGCTATTCGATGATCGGCCTCGATCCGGACGTCGTCTTCCGCATCCATGGCGAGAAGGCCGAGATCAACCGCCGCGCGCTGCGCGAACGGGACGCCTTCGAGCCCTGCGCCGAGCCGCCGCTCGACGCGCTGCGCGACCTGCTCGCCGAATCGGCGATCGAGGAGGTCGCGCATCTGCCGCCCATGGCGGCGGGCGTGTTCGGCTATCTCGGCTATGACACGGTGCGGCTGATGGAGCGCCTCGCGCCGGCCAAACCGGATGCGATCGGCGTTCCCGACGCGATCCTGCTGCGGCCGACGGTCATGGTGGTCTTCGACAATGTGCGCGACGAGATCATCGTCGTGACGCCCGCGCGTCCCGCGGCGGGCGTTTCCGCAGAGGCGGCCTATGAGGCGGCCCTCGCGCGGCTCGACTGCGTCGTCGCCACGCTCGAGGCGCCGCTGACGCAGCGCGAAGCCGAGGCCGATCCGTTGTTGCTCGCCGAGGAGCCAGTCTCCAACACGGCGCCCGGGCGATTCCTCGATATGGTCGAGCGCGCCAAGGACTACATTCGCGCCGGCGACATTTTCCAGGTCGTGCTGTCGCAGCGATTCACCGCGCCCTTCTCGCTGCCGGCCTTCGCGCTCTATCGCGCGCTGCGCCGCGTCAATCCGGCGCCCTTTCTCTGCTTCCTGAATTTCGGCGATTTCCAGATCGTCTGCTCCTCGCCGGAAATTCTCGTGCGCGTCGCCGAAGGCAAGGTGACGATCCGCCCCATCGCCGGCACGCGCTGGCGCAGCGCCGTGAAGGCGGAGGACGAGCGCCTCGCGGCCGATCTCCTCGCCGACGAGAAAGAGCGCGCCGAGCATCTGATGCTGCTCGATCTCGGACGCAACGACGTCGGCCGCGTCGCCGCGACGGGAACGGTGCGCGTGACGGAGAGCTTCGCCATCGAGCGCTACAGCCATGTCATGCATATCGTCTCCAATGTCGAAGGCGCGCTCGATCCCGCGCGCGACTGCATAGACGCGCTCGCCGCCGGCTTCCCGGCGGGCACCGTCTCCGGCGCGCCGAAAGTGCGCGCGATGGAGATCATCGACGAATTGGAGACCGATAAGCGCGGCATCTATGGCGGCTGCATCGGCTATTTCGGCGCCGGCGGACAGATGGACACTTGCATCGTGCTGCGCACCGCGATCGTGAAGGACGGCGCGATGCATGTGCAGGCGGGCGCCGGCGTCGTCTATGACAGCGATCCCGATTACGAGCATCGCGAGACGGTGAACAAGTCGAAGGCGCTGTTCCGCGCCGCCGAAGAAGCCGTGCGCTTCGCGACGCGTGCGAGGCGCGGGCAATAGCGAGAGCAAGTCTGCAACCCATCGAGCATTTGAGGGCGCATTCGCCAGAGAGGCGGCCGAGCAAGTGAAACAGAGAAGCGCGCAGCAAAGGGCGCTCCCTTCTCCCGCTCGCGGGAGAAGGGGTCGCGCGTCGAGATTCCTGATTCACCGCCAAAGAGGCGCGGCGTGACCGACAATTCGCTCTACGACGATGCGGACGACCCTCACCGGCCGATCCGCGTCGGCGACGCGGGCGCCGCGGGCGAGGCGGCGCGCTGGGGCCAGATGCTCACGCTGTTCATGCGCATCATGGCGCTGTTCTGGCTGCTGCAGGGCGTGATGCAGTGGGTCATCGTGCTCGCCGCCAGCCGGCCGATCTTCGACGAGGCCCCGACCAACGCCGCGATCGCCATCGTCTTCTTCGCCGTGCTCGATCTCGTCGCCGGCGTCGGGCTCTGGCTGGCGACGCCCTGGGGCGGCGTGCTGTGGCTGCTCATCGCCGGCGCGCAAATATTCGTGACCTTGAGCGTGCCGGGATTTTTCGCCGGCGGCTACTGGCTCGTCGCCCTCGACCTCGCGCTCATCGGGCTCTATTTCTTCCTCACCTTCGCGGCCGGCCGCGACTATGAGGCGCGGCGCCTGCGCGAGAAGAGACGCAGACGCCGCAGCCCCGAGGCGGAGGCGGCGGGCGGCGTCTTCGGCCGGGCGCAGCGCTATTTGCGCGCGCTCTTCGGACGGCTCGGCAAATAGGGCGGCGCGGCTCTTGCCGAAACACGCCTAATGCAATTCTAACAATTTGATTCACAGACCGTTCACCCCATCGACGGTAGTGGAGGTAAACGGCGGATTCAGACTGTTGTTTAAAGCGGTCTTCATTCGCGGCGGATAGGTTTCTGTCCATGGAGAACGGACCGGACCTCGAATATCCGGCGCAAAAGACGAGACGGAGCTAGTTCATGAATACGGCGTCGAAGACCGAGGCCGCGCAGGCCCGCGCGGAGAAGATCAACGAGATACGCCCGATCTATCTCGAATCGCTCACATTGGTGGAGCGTCTGCATCGCCGTCTGCTCGACGTGATCAAGGACGAGTTCGACCGCCGCAATCGCGGCGACGTAAATTCCGTTCAGGCTCTGCTGCTCTACAATATCGGCGACAAGGAGCTCACCGCGAGCGAGCTGCGCACGCGCGGCTATTATCTCGGCTCCAACGTCTCCTACAATGTGAAAAAGCTCGTCGAGATGGGCTATCTCCACCACGCCCGTTCCCGCGTCGACCGCCGCTCCGTGCGCATCAGCCTCACGCCCAAGGGCAAGGAAGTGCACGACATCGTCGCCGCTCTCTATGAGAAGCATGCGACCACCGTGGAGCAGATCGGCGGCGTGTCGCCGGCCGAGTTCCGCACCGTCAACACCGCTCTGACGCGCCTCGAGCGTTTCTGGACCGATCAGATACGCTATCGCCTCTAACGCTTCCCCTCCCAGACTTACTCCGCTCTACTCGGGCGATCTGCGCATCTCGCGTCGATCGCCCTTTTTCATGGCCGATCGGCGGGGATTTCTGCTATGAGAAGACGTCGCGGACGTCACGTAAGGGACAGAGGCCTCTTCCATGCGCTGGTCGCTCACTCTCGGGTCTTTCAAGGGCACGGCCGTCCGCATTCACATCACCTTCCTGCTGCTGCTCGCCTGGATCGGCTTTTCCGCCTATCGCGTCGGCGGCGCGCCAGCGGCGCGCGACAGCGTGATCTTCATCACGCTCATCTTCACCTGCGTCGTGCTGCATGAATTCGGGCACATATTGACGGCGCGACGCTTCGGCATCGTCTCGACGGAGGTCACGCTGCTGCCGATCGGCGGCGTCGCCAATCTCGACCATATGCCGGAAAAACCCTATCAGGAATTGCTCGTCGCGCTCGCGGGACCCGCGGTGAACGTCGTCATCGCCGCGATTTTGTTCATCGCGCTCGGCGCCTTCCAGCCGGAGACGCTGGCGCAGCTCGACGATCCGCATCTCAATGTCGTCGCCCGGCTCGCGGCCGCCAATCTGTTCCTGGCGCTGTTCAACATGATCCCCGCCTTCCCCATGGACGGCGGCCGCGTGCTGCGCGCGGCGCTCGCCATGTGGCTGCCGCGCGGGCAGGCGACGCGCATCGCCGCCTTCATCGGCCAAGGTTTCGCCTTCGCGCTCGGCTTCTTGGGCCTGTTCGGCAATCCGGTGCTCGTGTTCATCGCCATATTCGTCTACATCGCCGCGAGCGGCGAGGCGCAGATGACCATGGCGAGCGAAGCCGCGCGCGGCCTTTCGGTCGCCGACGCCATGGAGACGCGCATCGCCGCCATCCGCTGGGGCGCCGATCTCGCAGAGGCGGTCGAGACCCTGCTCGCCACATCGCAGGATCAGTTTCCGGTCGTCGCGGCGGACGGCCGTTTCATGGGGCTGCTCGACCGCGCCGACATCATCGACGCGCTGAAGGGCGACGATCGCGGCGCGCCGATCGCTCCCCATGTCCAGCGCGACGCGCCGACCGTGAGCGCCGCCGTGCCGCTCGACGAGACGATCGAGAAATTCGCCGGCGCCTCGGCCATGGGCGTGCTCGACGCCGAGGGAGGGCTCGTCGGCCTGCTGACGCGCCAGAGCATCGCCGAGATCATGCTCATCGCCAATCTGCGGCCGGACTGGCGGCTCGCGCGGCGCGGGTAGAGAGCATGAAAGACCGCCGATCTGGTGAGCGACAAACCTCGCAAGTCCGCGCTTCCACCTCCCCATGGGCTTCCGCCTCCCCCTGGAAGGGAAAAGTGAATCATCGCCCCGGCCCTGCGGAGCGAATGAATTGACTCAACGGGCCGAAGAGCCGAAAAAATCCGCCAAGTGGAAGCCCGCCCCGCCGAGAACCGGACCCTGCGCGAATGACAAAAGTCACGCTCATCGATAATTACGACAGCTTCACCTTCAACCTCGTGCATTATTTCGGCTCGCTCGGGGCCGAGGTGACGGTGTGGCGAAACGATGCGGTCTCGGTCGCCGAGGTGCTCTCCGCGGGTCCTGAGGCCATCGTGCTCTCGCCCGGCCCCTGCACGCCCAAGGAAGCGGGAATCTGCCTCGATCTCATCGCTGCGGCCTGGGCGAATGTGCCGATCTTCGGCGTCTGCCTCGGCCATCAGTCCATCGGCCTCTCGTTCGGCGGCGATGTGATCCGCGCCCCCCTCCCCGTCCATGGCAAGATGGCGACGATCCTGCACCGGGGCGAGACGATCTTTCGCGGCATAGAGGGGCCGTTCCAGGCGACGCGCTATCACTCGCTGATCGTCGCGCGCGACACGCTGCCCGCCTGCCTGCGCGTCACCGCCGAGACGCCGGACGGGCTCATCATGGGCCTCTCGCATGAGAGCGCCCCCGTTCATGGCGTGCAATTCCACCCCGAGAGCATCACTTCCGAGCACGGGCACAAGATTTTGCGCAATTTCCTCGATCTCGCGCAAGAGTGGAACGCGACGCGCCGCCCCGCCAAAGTCGCGTGAGCCGAGCGAGCCCGAGGGCTCGCTGTCCGACCCCCGCCCTGGACCACGAGCCTTCCGGCGCATCCTTCAACCGAGACCTTCGGCGATGACCGACCTCAAGCCATTTCTCGCCGCCATCGCCACGGGCGCGGCGCTCTCCCGCGAGGAGGCGCGCGCGGCGATCTCGGTCGTGCTCGGGGGCGGCGCGACGCCGGCGCAGCTCGGCGCCTTGCTGATGGGCCTGCGCCAGCGCGGCGAGACCATCGACGAGATCGTCGGCGCGGCGCAAGCCATGCGCGCGGCGATGGCGCCGGTCGAGGGCGCGGCCGACGCCATCGACATCGTCGGCACGGGCGGCGACGGCGCCGGCACCTATAATGTCTCCACTCTGGCGGCGCTCATCGTCGCCGGCTGCGGCGTCCGCGTGGCGAAGCATGGCGGCCGGGCGGCGTCCTCGCGCTCCGGAGCGAGCGACGTTTTGGCGGAGCTCGGCGTCAAAGTCGGCGTCGCGCCCGAGCACGCGGCCTTCTGCCTCGCCGAGACAGGCGTCTGCTTCATGGCGGCGGCGACGCACCATCCGGCGATGCGCCACGCCGCGCCGATCCGCGCCGAGCTCGGCCTGCGCACCGTCTTCAACCTGCTCGGTCCCCTGTGCAATCCGGCGCGCGTGGAGAAGCAGCTGCTCGGCGTCTCATCGCGCGCGCTGCTCGAGCCGCTGGCGCGCGCGCTGGCCGAGCTCGGCTCCAAGCGCGTCTGGCTCGTCCATGGCGAGGATGGGCTCGACGAATTGACGACGACGACGGCCTCCCATGTCGTCGCGCTCGAAGACGGCGTCGTCAGAAGCTTCACGGTCTCGCCGGAGGACGCCGGCCTCGCGCGGGCGGCGCCGGAAGCGCTGATCGGCGGCGACCCGGCCCATAACGCCCGCGCCCTGCGGGCGGTTCTCGAGGGCGCGCGCGACGCCTATCGCGACATAGCGGTTCTCAACGCAGCGGCGGCGCTGGTGGTGGCCGAGGCGGCGGCGGACATTGGCGAGGGCGCCGAGCTCGCCGCGCGCGCGCTCGACAGCGGCGCCGCGCTCGCGAAGCTCGAGGCGCTCATTCGAGTCTCCAATGCGCAAGCCGCGCCGACGCGGTGAAATCCCTGCGGCGCGGGGCCGCGCTGGCGGGAAAGACGTCGTGTCCTTCGTGACTTCGTGATAGAAATCCTCGACAAGCGCGAAGGACCCGAAGCGGCATGACCGACATTCTGAACAAGATCGAAGCCTATAAGCGGACCGAGATCAACGACGCCAAGGTGCGCATGCCGCTGGCGACGCTCGAGCGCAATGTGCGCGACCATGATCCGCCGCGCGGCTTCGTCCATGCGATCGAGGCAAAACTCGCCGAAGGCCGCATCGCGCTGATCGCGGAAATCAAAAAAGCGAGCCCGTCAAAGGGCGTTCTGCGCCACGACTTCGACCCGGCGGCGCTGGCGCGCGCCTATGAGGCCGGCGGCGCCGCCTGTCTCTCCGTTTTGACCGACGGCCCCTCCTTCCAGGGCAGGCTCGAGGATCTCGAGGCCGCCCGCAAGGCGGCTCACCTGCCGGCGATTCGCAAGGATTTCCTCTACGATCCGTACCAGGCGTTCGAGGCGCGGGCCTATGGCGCCGATTGCATTTTGATCATCATGGCCGCCGTATCGGACGACGAGGCGAAGATCCTCAACACGACAGCGCATGATCTGGGCATGGACGTGCTCGTCGAGGTCCATAACGAGAAAGAGCTCGACCGCGCGCTGGCGCTGGAGACGCGGCTCATCGGCGTGAACAATCGCGATCTGCATACATTCGACGTCTCTCTCGAGACGACCGAGCGTCTCGCCGAGAAAATTCCGAAGGACAAGATCATCGTCGCCGAGAGCGGCATCGCCAGCCACGAGGATTGTCTGCGGCTCGAGAAGGCGGGCGTCTATACTTTCCTCGTCGGCGAGAGCCTGGTGCGCAAGCAGGATGTGGCGACGGCGACGCGCGAGCTGCTGCATGGCTCGGCGAAGGGCGACCACAGGCGGGCGGGCGCGTAGCAATGGGATCGCTGACGCATCTTTCCAACAAGGGCGAAGCGCATATCGTCGACGTCTCCGACAAGGCGGAGACGAAGCGCGTCGCCATCGCCCGCGGGCGCATAATGATGGATGCGGCGACTCTCGCTCTCGCAGTGGAGGGACAGGCGAAGAAGGGCGACGTTTTCGGCGTCGCGCGCGTCGCCGGCATCATGGCGGCGAAGAAGACGCATGAGCTCATTCCGCTCTGCCATCCTCTGCCCGTCACCAAAATCGCCGTCGATCTCGAGGCGGACGCGAGCCTGCCGGGCGTGCGCGCGACGGCGGAAGTTTCAGTCACCGGCAAGACCGGCGTGGAAATGGAAGCGCTGACCGCGGTCGGCGTCGCCTTGTTGACGATCTACGACATGCTGAAGGCCGTCGATCGCGGCATGCGCATCGAGGGCGTCGAGCTCGTCGAAAAGCGCGGCGGACGCTCCGGCCAATGGCGTCGCGACGAAATGGACCAAAATGGCTGACGACAAATTGCTGTCCGTGGACGAGGCCCTCGCCCGCGTGCTCGCCGGCGTGACGCGCCTCTCCGGCGAGGAAGACGTCCCCCTCTCGAAGGCGCTCAGCCGCACGCTGGCGACGGACCTCGTCTCCCGCCGCACACAGCCCCCGGTCGCCGTCTCCGCCATGGACGGCTATGCGCTGCGCGCCGCCGATCTCGCCGCGTCCGGCGCGCGATTGAAAGTCGTGGGCGAAAGCGCCGCGGGGCATGGCTATGGCGCGGCGCTCGGAGCGGGCGAGGCGGCGCGCATCTTCACCGGCGCGCCCGTTCCCGCGGGCGCGGATACGATCCTTCTGCAGGAGGATGCGACGATCGACGCCGCCGGCGTCGGCTCCGCCTCCCCCTCCCCCCCTCCGCCCGGCCGGCATATTCGCGAGCGCGGGCTCGATTTTCGCGAGGGTGACGCCGCGCTCTTTGCCGGAACGCGGCTCGGCCCGAGCGAGCTGGCGCTCGCCGCCGCGATCAATCATCCGCTGCTGCCGGTGGCGCGGCGCCCGCGCGTCGCGCTCATCGCCTCGGGCGACGAGCTGGTTCCGCCCGGAGCCGAGCCCGGCCCCGCCCAGATCATCGCCTGCAATGGCTATGCGGTGGCGGCCATCGCCGAAACCGCCGGCGCGCAAGTGATCGATCTCGGCATTTTCCGCGACGACATCGCCGAATTGGAGAGAGGCCTCGAAGAGGCGCGCGCGGCGAAGGCCGATATTGTGGTGACGCTCGGCGGCGCCTCGGTCGGCGACCATGATCTCCTGCGGCCGGCGCTCGCCCGCCAGGGCATGGCGCTCGATTTCTGGCGCATCGCCATGCGGCCGGGCAAGCCGCTCATCCACGGGACGCTCGGCGAGACGCGCATTCTCGGCCTGCCGGGCAATCCGGTGGCGGCTTTCGTCTGCGCGCTGGTCTTTCTCGCCCCGCTCATTCGCGCGCTGCAGGGCGATCCGCGCGCCGGCGCGGACGAGAGCGAGGCGGCCATCGCCGGCGCGCCGCTGAAAGCCAATAAAGGCCGACGCGACTATATGCGCGCGACGCTGACGCGCGACGCCGAGGGACGCCTCGTCGCCACGCCGCAGGCCTTGCAGGATTCCTCGCTGCTGACCGAGCTCGCGCGCTCGCAAGCGCTGCTCATTCGCGATGCGGGAGCTCCAACGGTGGACACAGGCGGCGCCTGCCGGATTTTACGTCTGCCGGGGGCTTTCGTGGGGGCGTGACCAAAGCGGCGCCGTCACCCCGATCCACGACCTTCAGCCCCGGCGCGCGCTCGAGCTCGCGGCCGTTCGCGGTCGCCGATATCGGCGCCGAGCGGCCCCCGCGCGGCCGCTCGGTTTTTCGTGCTTTCCATCCGCTTTTAGCGGTAAAATCAACATTCTCGAATCGCGCCGTCCCCGCCCTGCCCGAGGAGTCCCCGAAAAGATGACCGACACCGAAGACGGAGCGACGACGCCGCCCGAATATGGCGCGGATTCGATCAAGGTGCTGCGTGGCCTCGACGCCGTCCGCAAGCGTCCCGGCATGTATATCGGCGACACCGACGACGGGACCGGCCTCCATCACATGGTCTATGAGGTCGTCGACAACGCCATCGACGAAGCCCTCGCCGGCCACGCCACGCTCGTCACGGTGACGCTCAACGCCGACGGCTCCTGCACCGTCACCGACAATGGCCGCGGCGTTCCGACCGGCATCCACAAGGAGGAAGGCGTGTCGGCGGCCGAGGTCATCATGACCCAGCTGCACGCCGGCGGCAAATTCGATCAGAACTCCTACAAGGTCTCCGGCGGCCTGCACGGCGTCGGCGTCTCCGTCGTCAATGCGCTCTCTTCCTGGCTGAAGCTGCGCATCTGGCAGGACGGGCGCGAGCATTTCATGGAATTCGCCAATGGCGATTCCGTCGCGCCGCTCGTGATCGTCGGCGACGCGCCGATCGAGGACGGCAAGGTCAAGCGCGGAACGGAAGTGACCTTCCTGCCCTCGCCCGCCACTTTCACAATGGTCGAATTCGACTATGCGACGATCGAGCGGCGCCTGCGCGAATTGGCCTTTCTGAATTCCGGCGTGCACATCGTGCTCACCGACGCGCGCCACGCCGAGCAAAAGCGCGAGGAGCTCTATTACGAAGGCGGGCTAGAGGCCTTCGTGCGCTATCTCGACCGCGCCAAGACGCCGCTCGTCTCGGCGCCGATTCTCATCCATGGGCAGCGCGAGCACATCAATGTCGAAGTGGCGCTGTGGTGGAACGATTCCTATCACGAGACTGTTCTGGCCTTCACCAACAATATTCCGCAGCGCGACGGCGGCACGCATCTCGCGGGCTTTCGCGCCGCGCTGACGCGGCAGATCACCGGCTACGCCGAACGTTCCGGCCTTGCCAAGCGCGAGAAGGTCGATCTCACAGGCGACGACTGCCGCGAGGGCTTGACCTGCGTCGTCTCGGTGAAGGCGCCGGACCCGAAATTCTCCTCGCAGACGAAGGACAAGCTCGTCTCCTCGGAAGTGCGTCCGGCGGTCGAGAATGTCGTCAATGAAATGCTCGACCAATGGCTGGAGGAGCATCCGCAAGAGGCGAAAAGCGTCGTCTCCAAGGTTTGCGAGGCGGCGGCCGCGCGCGAGGCGGCGCGCAAGGCGCGCGAGCTGACGCGCCGCAAAGGCGCGCTCGACGTCGCCAATCTTCCCGGCAAGCTCGCCGATTGCCAGGAGCGCGATCCGGCGAAGGCGGAGCTCTTCATCGTCGAGGGCGATTCGGCCGGCGGCACGGCCAAGCAGGGCCGCAATCGCGAGTTCCAGGCGGTCTTGCCGCTGCGCGGCAAGATTCTCAATGTCGAGCGCGCGCGTTTCGACAAAATGCTGTCGTCGGAGCAGATCGGCACGCTCATCACCGCGCTCGGCACCGGCATCGGCCGCGACGAGTTCAACGCCGATAAGCTGCGCTATCACAAGATCATCATCATGACCGACGCCGACGTCGACGGCGCCCATATTCGCACGTTGATCCTGACCTTCTTCTATCGGCAAATGCCGGAGCTGATCGAGCGCGGCCATGTGTTCATCGCCCAGGCGCCGCTCTATAAGGTGACCAAGGGCAAGTCGACGCAATATTTGAAGGACGAGCGCGCGCTCGAGGATTATCTCATCGACTCCCTGCTCGACGGCGCCGCGCTTCGCTGCGGCAATGGCGAAACGCGCGTCGGCAAGGATCTGCGCGCGGCGCTGGAGGACGCACGCTCCTTCCGCACCATCATGAACGGTCTGCATTCGCGCTACGACCGCGGCGTCGTCGAGCAGACGGCGATGGCCGACGCGCTCAAATCGCCGCCCGACGACGCGAAGGCGGCGGAAATAGCGGAACGTCTCGATGCGATCGCCGAGGAGACCGAGCGCGGCTGGACCGGCGAATTGCGCGAGGGCGGCTATGTCTTCCGCCGCACTCTGCGCGGCGTCACGCAGGCGGTGACGCTGGACGCCGCTCTGCTCGCCTCGAGCGAGGCGCGCAAGCTGCAGGAGCGCGCCGAGACGCTGCGCGAGATTTTCTTCGGCCCGGCGGCGCTGGCGCGGCGCGGCGACGAGATCGCGCTCTCCGGCCCGCTCGCGCTCTATGACGCTATGGCGGCGCAGGGCCGCAAGGGCCTCGCCATCCAACGCTACAAGGGACTCGGCGAGATGAACGCCGACCAATTGTGGGAGACGACGCTCGACCGCGAGGTGCGGTCGCTGCTGCAAGTGAAGGTGAAGGAGGCCGCCGAGGCCGAGGATATTTTCGTGAAGCTGATGGGCGACATCGTCGAGCCGCGCCGCGAATTCATCCAAGAGAATGCGCTGAACGTCGCCAATCTGGACGTGTGATGATCTTTGCGCCCAATCGCGCGACCCGATGGACATGATGCGCCGCGGATGGTCGATGAGCTTGTTCCTAGGATAGATCGCGCCTCATTGCCCGTCAAAACGAGCGCCGTCGCACCGGCGCCTCGATCGACCGACACGCGCCGGCGCCCTTGTTGCCGTCGAGATTATCCATCACGACGATATAGCCGCGCGCGAGCGTCGGGACGAGGACCTGCTCGACATAGGCGTTGAACCGTTGACCCATTGATCGGATCGTCGAGAATGAGGTCGGCCGGAAAGACGCAGCCATGCAGCCGCGCGGCGTCTCACCCCTCGCCTCATCGGAGGGAGGTAGGCTTCAGCATGATCGATCCTGTGAGATCTGCTCGGCGAAACGGGCTCGAGCGGCCTGCGACCCAATCGGACTGCTGGTCGGCGTAGTGGTCCGAAAGGAGTTGCCCGGACTGTCCCGCCGCCATTTGCATCAGCCCATCCGCTTCGCGCCCCGGCGCGACAACCATGCGCGCATTGGCGCCAGAACCCTTGCCGTTCTCGGCGAAATAGTACCGCACGCATTGCGGACATCCGGCCAGCCCCGTGCGCGGCATCGTCAGAAAGGACGCCAGAACAGGCAAAGCATCGGCGAAGGGATGGGCCATCTCGACCCGGTTCACATCCCCCCAACGTATGTCGGCGACGGAGCGGCCTCCATGAGCTCGACTGAGGCGTTGCGCGCTTTTCGTCAACACAGACCGCAAGAAATGGCAGGGCGATCGGGTGAAGAAGTAGGTGACAAGACGCGTCTGAGCTGAATCTCTCGGCATCCTCTGATTCGATCTTTGGGGGATTGCGATGGACGCGAGCGGACGCGACTTCGAGGCTCTGGCCGAGACGACGGC
>NZ_BGJX01000026.1 GCF_009811655.1 Methylosinus sp. Ce-a6
TTCCTCTTCGCCCGCCGACCCATCGCGCTCCTCGACGAGCCGCCGCCCAAATACCTCGTCCCGAGCCGATGGAAATCCCCAGACCAGCTGGAACTCCACTATGCCTGATTTTCCCCGGACAGCCGTGCGCGTAGCGGGGGAGGGTTTGGGATGGGGCGTCGATCGCTTCGCCGACCTTCTCCACGCTCGCGGGGAGAAGGCGAGGCGCTTTTCAAGCGCTCTCGGCGAGGGGCGCCGCCTGCGCCGCGAGGCGGCGCACGATCTCGGCGAGGGCGGGATCGCGAATGTCGAGCCGCCGCAGATGATCATGCGTGTTGCGCACATAGGAAGGATTGTCGCCCGAGGCGCCGACGCCCCCCGCGACGAGGCGCGTCATCTCCTCGATCGACAGACGCCCGGCATATTGCTCATGGGCGCGGTCGACGATGAAAGTCAGCGCGCGGGCCGCGCCGCCCTCGGCGAAGCGAAGCCCCACGGTGCGCTCGAGATAGACGGAGGTCACCAATTCGCGGGCGCGAAGATAGTCGATCGTCTCCTCGCGCGCCGCGCCGGCGACCCGAAAGGCCACGCCGAGACAGGAGCCGCCATAGTCGAGGCCGAGCACGAGGCCGGGGCGCTCCCGCGTTCCGCGGTGGACATGGGAGAAGACGCAGAGCGATCGGTGGTAGCCATGCACCCAGGCGAGGGCGCTCTCGCGAAATTCGAAGCCGGGCCGCCACATCAACGAACCATAGCCGAACACCCAGAAATCGCCGTCCCAGAAATCGCCGTCCCTTGTCGCCATCGATCGTCGACCTCTCCTTTCGCGCTCCAGATTCGTTCGATTCCCCTCTCGGGTAAAGCCTTTTGTCGCGCCGGACCGCTTTTGCAAAATCCCGCTCAGAGCCTGTGATCGTCGATCGTGGCGAGGAGCAGGGCGGCGATGCCCCAGACGATGGCTAAGCCGAGGAAAACCAGCAGGGAATAGCTCACCCGATGCGGATAGCGCGACATTTCGGGGGCGGCCGGGGGAACGAAGACGGTGAGATAGATGCTCTGCCGATTGGCGCGCAGCGTGGCGCGATCGAGATCGGCTTTGGAGAGCGCGTAGAAACGTTCGGCCATCGCCTTGCGAACCTCGAGCTCCTCGAATTTCGCCAGATTTGCGGCCACGGTGGAGCCGGGCGAATTCGCGCCTTGGCTCGAGGTGAGCTTGCCCTTGAGCTCCTTGATCTGCCTTTCGGTCGAATCGAGCTGCTCGCGCATCACGCGCACCGTCGGCGCGTCCGGGGCGAGCTCGTGGCCGGCGACGAACAGCTCGCTCTCGAGCTTGATCTTCTGCGCGACGAGCGGCGCCAGCAGACGGCCGATCTCGGCTCCGGTCAGGGTCGGATCGATCACGCCGAATTCGTCGCGGAACTTGTGGAGATCGGCGAGCGTCGCCTGCACGGCCTCGAAGGAGCGGCGCACGTCTTTTTCCGCCATTGCGGTGGCGTCGCGCCGCGCGCGCTCGGAGATGCGGTTGACCAGCGCCTCGCTCGCCGCGACGACGGCCGAGGCGAGCGCGAAGGCGTCCTCCTTGCGGAAGGCGCGGACATATACGGTGACGAGGCTCGACTGGGCGTCGACGGTGGTCTCGACCATGGATCGCCAATATTCGGTCAGCTCGTCCATCGTCGCGTTGCGGCGCAGGCGTGTCAGGAAATCCGCTTCCGGCCTGCGGAAGATCGCGCGCAGGTCGAGCTTGCCTATCACGTCGGCGACGATCGCGCGGCTGCGGATATAGCTCGTCACGATATAGGCGTTCTGGCCCGACGGCGTGAAGGTGAAGCTGGCCGACTCTCCCTTGGGCGTCGCGACCGCCTCCAATTCGATCGCGCGCACGGCGAACCGCGTCTCGACGGCGAATTGATCGGCAGCGAGAAACGCGAAGTAGAAGGTCGCCGCAAAGGACGGAACCAGCACGAAGGCGATGAAGCTCAGCCAGATCGGCGGGATCCTGGTCCGGCTCTCGAGCGCGCGATTGGCTTCCGTCGCGATGCGCTCGACCTGGACGACGATCTGACGCGCGGCCTCCGGCGCATGGGAGAGCGGCCGCAGCCATCCGATCGGGACGAGCGAGCGCGACGGCCGCGGAGCGTCCGGGCGCAGGCGCAGGCCCTCGTCCTGCCTCTCCTTCGGCGGCCTGATCTCGATCATCGGAGCCGGCCGACAATTTGCGCCGAATGCGGCGAGCGCGAGGCGTCCAGCGCCGTCGCGGCGTCATGCGTCGTCGTCAATAGGCCTCCTCGATCGCAGCTTTGGCGGTGTGGTAGATTTCGAGATCCTGCTCGATCAGCAGCTCGACCTCCGGCAGCCGGCGCAGCTCGCGCGCCAGCTCTCCGACGGCCGCGAAATAGGGGAGAGGCGGAAGCGTCGCGGCCTCTATGTCCAGCAGGGCTTCGACCTCCTCGAGAAAACGGTCCTGGGTCTCCCGCAGCCCGACCACGGAGAAGCTGGCGAGCGCCGCGAGCGCCTTGGCTATGCCGTTCTTGGGCGGCGGCTCGTCGAGCGAATCGGCGGAGAGCTGCCGTGTCAGCGGATTGGCCAGCACGCCGATGACGTCCCGCGGCATGGCGTCGAAGGCGCGCCGCAGCCCGGCGCCGTCCGGCTCGATCTGCTGGGCGAATTCGATCGCCC
Source organism: Methylosinus sp. Ce-a6 (assembly GCF_009811655.1). Taxonomy (GTDB): domain Bacteria; phylum Pseudomonadota; class Alphaproteobacteria; order Rhizobiales; family Beijerinckiaceae; genus Methylosinus. Next base: position 2,659 of record NZ_BGJX01000026.1, read on the forward strand.
GCTGATAGGAGAGCATGTCTCTCGCCCCGAGCAGCTCGTCGCCGAAGCGCGAGACATGCTTCAAGGTCAGCAGCCGCTCGGCGAGCTCGAGATAAGGATCGTGCATCAGAATAATGGTCTTGAACTTGTCGTGTATGTAGTTCGAATAGGTGTTGAATGTGAGACGGCCGCTCACATAGAGCGAAGACACATTGTCCAGCATGAAGACTTGAAGCGCGGTCTCGCGTCCGTGCCGCTCCACGCCCTTGTGGAAGAACTGGAACTTGTGCTCGACCTTCTCGTCCAGTCGCCAGAGCGGGAAGAGATGCGTCTCCAGGCGAAAGACGCGCTGATGCGTGACCTCCGAGCCATTGCGCCGACGATAGATCAGAATGCCGGATTCGGCCTCGCTGATCTCGAGGCTGCGGTTCAGGGCGAGGCCCGGAACGATCGAATCGTCGACGGTGAAGCCGCAGAGCCCCGTCGCGTGACGGCCGGCGGCGACGAGCGAGGGGCGCGCCTCGCGGCAGGGGAGCTCCGCGATCTGAATGCCGCTCTCGGTGATGCGCAGGGTCGGCGAGGCGGAATAGTCGTCCGGAACGACATAGCCGACGATCTGGTCGCCACGGTCGGCTTCGATGTTGAACAACATGAGCCCAATTCCGTTTCCGGCCCGTCTCGCCCTCGCCGGCGTCCTCGCGGCTTTCTCGGGAGGCCGATTTGAGGCGAATCGACCGCTGCGCGTGTTTCGCACATAGGCAGGCCTGTCTCAAGCGCGCGGCTCTCGGCCGGCCACGCCTCTCTTAGCGCATTGCCGCTTTGCAGGAAAAGCCTTGCTGCGATGTGGCGAAAAATCGTGAAATCGCCGATTTCCGACCAGATTTTCGCCGGGATCGGAGCCCGCCGGCGGTTGTCACCACCAGCCTCGGCCCCAGTGCGAGCCCCGTGGACCGAAGCCATAGGCATAGTCGTAGCGGACGGCGCGCCGCTCGGCGGCGCGGTCGAGGTCCACCTGCAGAAGGCATTTCGCGAAAGCTTCGGTCCCGGTTCGAAAGCCGTAAGAGCGGCAACGCGCCTCGTCGGCGGCGCGCTGCTCGGCCAGGCTCGTGGTGTTGCAGGCGCCGACGAGGAGCGCCGCGGCCGCCGCCACGAGCAGCTTGACGACCGGCAGCTTGACGACCGGCAGCTTGGCGATCGGCAGCTTGGCGATCTGCATGTCGTCCTCCGATCCGCGTCGCGGGCTCCCGGCGGGAGCGCGAATGATTTATCGGCAGTATAGCCGAGGCCGCGGCCAGGATCGAGGGGCGCGCGCTCGCGGCGGCCCCCGCGAAACCATTTCTCGACGAATTTATTGCGGGATGCGTCCGGTTGCGGCTATCGTTCGGGGAAGAGTTGCGGTCGCAATTCCGATCGCCGTACCAGGAACGAGGGTATTTTGCTACGCACGCCGAAATATGAGAAGGGGACCGGCGCTCAGCCCGCCGGAGCCGAAAAGATCGTGGCGGCGCGCCAGGATGACGGAGGCGGCGGGCGAAAAATGGCGACCGAGAAGAAGCCGACGACGATCAAGAAATACGCAAATCGGCGTCTCTACGACACGGGCACGAGCACCTATGTCACGCTCGAGGACCTCGCCGCCATGGTCAAGCGCGGCGAGGATTTCGTCGTCTGCGACGCCAAGACCGGCGAGGACATCACCCGTCCCGTGCTGACGCAGATCATCTTCGAGCAGGAGAGCAAGGACGGGCAGAGCCTTTTGCCAATCGCATTTTTGCGCCAGCTCATCCGCTTCTACGGCGATTCGATGCAGATGCTGGTGCCGAGCTATCTCGAGTTCAGCATCGATCGGCTGACGCGCGATCAGCAGAAGTTCCGCGATCAGGTGTCCCAGGCGCTCGAGGGCGCGCCTTTCGGCGAGCCGACCCGTCAAGCCTTTCAGTCGCTCGAGGAGCAGGCGCGCAAGAATATGGCGGTGTTCCGCCATGCGCTGACCATGTTCAACCCCTTCGGCCTGCCGGCCGAGCCGCCCGCCGCCTCCGCCGAGCCCGCCGCGGCCTCCGAAACGCCGCCCCGCTCCGATCTCGACGAGATGAAACGTCAGCTCGACGAGCTGAACAAGCGCATCGACCAATTGTCCGGCAAGAGCGGCTGAGCGCCGGCGAGCGGCATTCCGCTCCCGCGCCGTCGTTGGCGCGAGCCGAGCCGCTCGACTGCGTTTCCAACGCCGAACCGGCGTCCGCCTCGGCTGGAAACGCTCGTATCGCGTCAGGCGCGGCGGGAGATGTCGTGAGCCTCGGACGGCGAGGCGGCGACGACCGCCGAGCCGAACAGCGAGCCTTGGAAGTAGTCGACGCCCCAGCCGCGCAGCAGTCCCGCTGTCACTTCGTCCTCCACCCATTCCGCGACGATCTTCAGACCGAGATGCTTGGCGAGATCGGTGAGCGTGCGGACGAAGAAGCGGTCGTCCTCGGATTTGACGATGTTCTGGATAAAGACTCCGTCGATCTTGACGAAGTCGAAGTCGAGCAAGCGCAGATTGCGGAACGACGTGTGTCCGGCGCCGAAATCATCCATGGCGAATTTGATGCCGAAGCGCTTGCACTCGCCGATGAGCTGCCGCGTCTTGTCGAAATCGTCGATCAGAGTGGTCTCGGTGATTTCGATGGTGAGGCGATCGGCGACGCCCGGATAGACGCGCGTCACATTGGCGAGCCATTCCGGCCATTCCGGATCGTGCAGAGTGGCGACGGAGGCGTTCACCGAAATATGCAGCGCAGGGTCGGCGCGCAGGCGGGTGAGCGCGAGCTCCAGCACGCGCTGGTCCAGCAGGCGCACGAGGCCCGATTTCTCGGCGATCGGCATGATGTCGCCGGGCGCGACGATGGAGCCGTCGGAGAGCCGCACGCGCAGCAGCGCCTCGTAGAAGGACGTCGCGCCGGACTGCGCGCAGACGATCGGCTGAAAGGCGAGCTCGACGCGGCGCTCGTTGAGCGCGGAGACGACGCTGTCGGAAATCTGCAGGGCGTGCAGCCGCCCATTGTCGCGCGCGAGCGAAGTGGCGTAGCACACGAGGCGCTGGGCGTTGCGCTGGCGCGCCGCGTCGAGCGCCTCCTCGGCGTGCTGGAAGAGCACGGAGGGCGATCTTCCGTCGCGGGGCGCGACGACGGCGCCGATCCGCGCCGTCACGGAAATCGCGCCGGCGTCGGTCGTGAAAGGCGAATGGGCGATGACCTCGATGAGCCGCAGGCTCGTCGCCTTGGCCTGCTCGATGTCGCAATTCTCGAGCAGCACGGCGAATTTATTGCCGGCGTAGCGCGCCACGAGATCATTGACGCGGACATTGGCGCGCAGCCGCGAGGCGAGGCCGACGATGATCTCGTCGCCGGCGTCATAGCCGTAGGTGCGATTGAGGGCGAAGAGATTTTCGAGCGCGACCAGCAGAATGGCGAAGGGCTTGCGCGATTTTTCCGGTTGGCCGAGCAGGCGCAGCGAATGTTCGGCGAGCAGCGCGCGGCTCATCGCTCCGGTGAGCGCGTCGAATTGCGCATTGCTCGACAGCCGGCGCTCCATCTCGTGGCGCTCGGTGATGACGCGGAGGACGCCGATGGCGCGGGCCGGGCGGCCGTCGCGGCCGGCGAACCATTTGCCGTAGTCCTCGATCCAGACGAGCGGGCCGCCGCCGGTCTCGCGCGGCGGGGCGAGGGCGTAGATCGCGTTGAAGAACACGCCGCGCCCGTCGTCGGCGCCCGTCGACATGACGATGGCGTCGAAGCGCGAGGTCGCGCTCTGCGCGGCGAGGCGCTCGCCATAGGCGCGGCCCGACGAGAGATCGAGCTGGGCGAAGGGCGCCAGCACTTCCGCGAGATTTTCGCCCCATATGAGCCGGTCGGTGGCGATGTCCCATTCATAGGACAACATCCCGATCGAAAGCAGGATGGCGTGGGGATCGTGGCCCGTAGGTTGTGGCGGCGCAGTCGCCGCGACCGCCGCGGAGGGAGTGGAGGCCTCCGGCAATCCGGAAGAAACCGCCTTGTCGGCGAGGTGGCGCAATTGCATCGGCGGGCCTGATCGATCGAATACGTAAGGGCGCCACTATTGGGGCCAAAAAGTAAACGCGGCGTTTAGAGCGCGTTCCGCTCGAACGGAATCGTTCGAGCGACCCGAATTCGCTTCGACTGGTCTGAGGGCCTATTCTTCGCCGTTCGCGCGCGGCGGCGGAAAATCGGCGGGCGCGAGCTCGAAGCGCGAGAATTCGAAGCCCGGCGCGACGGTGCAGCCGACGAGCGTCCAGGCGCCGAGGCTCCGCGCGCTCTGCCAATGTCCGGCTGGAACGACGATCTGCGGGCGCTCGCCGCGCATGACGTCCGGCCCGAGAATGCGCCGATGGGCGGCGTCGCCGGTCGCCGAAAGATCGAGAGCGAGCGGCGCGCCGGCGTAGAAATGCCAGATCTCGGCGGCGTCGACACGATGCCAAGCGGAGATCTCGCCGGCGCGGAGCAGATAATAGATCGCCGTCGAGGCGGCGCGGCCGTCCTCGACGATGCGGGAATCGCGAAAGGTCTCGCGATAGAAGCCGCCTTCCGGATGCGGCGCGAGATCCAGCAGACGCACGATTTCCGCCGCCGAGGGCGGGGCGTCGGGCGAGGTCGTCATCGGAAAACGTCCTTTCTCTCGCGCATCTCGGCGAAGACATGGACGGGATCGGCGGTCTCCATTCCGAGCGCTTGCCGCAGCTCGGGGTCCTCCGCGCGCAGGAAGGGATTGGTCGCGAGCTCGAGCGCGATCGTCGTCGGCAGAGTGGCTCTGCCCTGCGCGCGCAGCGCGTCGACCTCGCGGGCGCGATCGGCGAGCAGAAGATTGCGCGGATCGACGGTCTGGGCGAAACGCGCATTGGCTTGCGTATATTCGTGGCCGCAATAGACGCGGGTTTCCGGCGGCAGCTCTGCGATCTTCTCGAGCGTCGCGAACATGACGTCCATCGGCGTCTCGAAGACGCGGCCGCAGCCCAAGGAGAACAGCACATCGCCGACGAAGAGGATCGCATCTTCCTCGAAGTGATAGAGAATGTGCCCGATCGTATGTCCCGGCGCCTCTATGACCCGCGCCGCGGCGGCGCCGACCTTTACAAGGTCGCCCTCGCCGACCTCGAGGTCGAGGCCCGGAATGCGGGCCCGATCCTTGCGCGGACCGACGACGCGCGCCTGCGGATAGAGTTCCTTCAGCCCCGCCACGCCCCCGATGTGGTCGGCGTGATGATGCGTGACCAGAATGTCGGTGAGGCGCCAGCCGCGCCGCGACAGCTCGGCCGCGATCGCGCGCGCGTCGGGCGCGTCGATGGAGGCGACGGCGCCTGTGGCCTCGTCGCGCAGCAGCAAGCCGAAATTATCGGCGAGGCAAGTGAATTGAACGACTTCCACGCCCATCGGGCCGCTCCTTTCGAGGCGTTGTCACTTCCCCTCGAGGAAGGTCGAGCGACGCAGGCGCCCCTGCCGCGGCTGTCGCTCGCGCTTGCGTCGCGCGGAAGATATTGCGAAATAGCAAATATGTCTCTCGACGTCGTCGACCTGCGGAGTTTTTACGGATCGCCGCTCGGCCAGGCGGCGTGGCGCCTCGTCGGGCGCATGGTGCGAAGCCGTTGGGAGGACCATGCGGGCCTGCGCGTCCTCGGCATAGGCTACGCCACGCCCTATCTCGTCGATTTCCAGGAGCGGGCGCAGCGCGTGCTCGCCTTCATGCCGGCCGCCCAAGGCGTCGTCCATTGGCCCAATGGCGGCCGCTCGGCCTCGGCGCTCGTCGAGACCACGATGATGCCGCTGCCGGATGCGAGCGTCGACCGCGTTCTTGTCGTCCATGCGCTCGAGGTCGGCGAATCGCCGCGCGATATTCTGGAGGAGATCTGGCGCGTCCTCGCGCCGGGCGGACGGGTGATCGTCGTCGTTCCCAGCCGCTCGGGCCTCTGGGCGCGCGTCGACACGACGCCTTTCGGCCACGGCCATCCCTATTCGCGCGGCCAGCTCCAGAGTCTTCTGCAGGAGACGCTGCTATTGCCGGTGTTCTGGGGCGAGGCGCTCTATGTGCCGCCTTTCGCTCGCGCTTTTCTGCTGCGCTCGGCGCCGGCCTTCGAGCGGATCGCCGGCCGCTTCTCGCTGCCCGGCGGCGGCGTCCATATCGTCGAGGCGACGAAGCAGCTCTACAGGCCCGCGGGCCTGCGCCGCGCCGTGCGCCGCGCGCTGGCGCCGCTCGACGAGGTGCTCGCCCCGGTCGGCGCGGGCGCCGGCCGCGACGGCGCGCCGGCGCTCTAGAATCATTGGTCCCGAAAACCGCTTCACGCGTTTCGGGACCATGCTCTGACCGAGGCTCAGCGTCCGCCGCGCCGGCCGAATTCGACGGGCAGGCCGAAGCTTCTCGCCAAGAACAGGCCGCCATGCAGCAGGCCGGCGTTGTCTATGCCATGGTCGAGACCGGCGGAGAGATGCCATTGCGTCGGCACGTCGGCCTTGGCGAGCGCATTGGCGGAGAGCAGCAGCGCCTCCGCCGGAATCATCGAATCCTCCTCGCCATGGACGAGCAGGACCGACGGCGGCTTGGTCCCGAATTGCGGTGGAATGTCCGCCGGATCGCTTCCCGCGACCAATATGCCCGAATAGCCGAGGATCGCGGCGGGCGCCCGGCGAAGCCTCAGGCCCACATGCAGCGCCAGCATCGTCCCCTGGCTGAAGCCGACGAGCGCCAGACGGCTCTCCTCGAGCTCGTGCCGGGCCAGCTCCTCGGCGAGGAAGGCGTCGAGCAGCGGCCGCGTCGCCACCACGCCGCGCCAGCGCTCCTCCGGGTCGCGCATCGTCAGCGGAAACCATTGCCGTCCGGCGGGCGACAGCGCGCAGCGCTCCGGCGCATGAGGCGAGACGAAAGCGGCGTCCGGCAAAAAGGAGCGCCATTGCCGCCCGATCTCGATCAAATCGTTGCCGTCCGCGCCATAGCCGTGGAGGAAGACGACGAGCTGCTTGGCCTTGCCGGAATTGGGCTGAATTCGGGGGCCGTCGATCTGGGACGCCATATCGATCTCGCAATTCTGCGGAAAGAGACCGAAAGCCTCATCCGCCGTTCAACACGGCCGCGACGCCGGCGACGAGCATCGCCACGCCGAGCCATTCCCGCGCTCCGGTCTTCTGCGCGAACATGCGGCGCGTGACCATTTGCGCGAACAAGATCTCGATCAGCGCCAGCGTGCGAACGCGCGGCGCGGATTCGAGAGCGAAGGCCAGGAACCAGAACAGCGTCGCGAAGGCGCCGATCAGCCCCGCCGAAAGAGATTCTCGCCAATGGGCGAGGATGGCGGAGAGACCGCCGCGGTCGAAGACGCTCAGATAGAGCAAGATCAGCGCCGTTTGCAAGACGAGGCCGAGAACGAGCTCGGTCGCGGCCGCGACGACAAAGGAGCCGCCGCCGAGCGCCAGCACGCCCTCGCGGTAGCAGACGGTGGAGACCCCGAACAGCGCGGCCGAGGCGAGGCCGTAGAAAATCGGCCGCCATGGCGCGCCGCCGCGCAGCGCGGCGGCCGGGTCCGGCAGCGAAAGCGCGAGCACGCCGAATGTCGCCGAGAGAACGCCGAGCGCGAGCGGCGGCGTCGCCGGCTCGCCCATGAACACGAGTCCGAAGACGACGATCTGGGCCGCCTCCGTCTTGAGCAGCGCCGTGACGATGAGGAAGGAGCGCTCGCGCATGGAGACGAGCATCAGCGCCGTCGCCGCGATCTGCAGCGCGGCCGCCGTGGCGATGAGAAGCAGCGCGCGCGCATCCGGCGTCGGCGGCGGCGCGCCGACGATCGCGCAGGCGGCGGCCAGAAAGAGCAAGGAAAAGGGACAGCCGAAGAGAAAGCGCACGAATGTCGCGCAGGCCGCGCCGAGAGAATCGGTGAGGTCGCGTTGCAGAGCGTTGCGCATTGTCTGACCCCCGGCGGCGGTCAGCGTGAAGACGGCCCAGGCCCAGGCGGGAGCGGAGGTCATAAACAGCAGAGCTTTCGTTGCGTCGCGCGCTTCTAGCGCATGTTCCCGAGAAGTGCGAAGCGGTTTTCCGAGAAGAACATGCGAGCTCGAATGGCTCTCGTGGCCTGCGTCATTCGAACTGAAGACCCGAAGGCCCCCTCCCTCACCCTCCCCCGCTTTGCGGGAGAAGGGGCGTCGACGTTTCGCATATTCTCGATGAAGCGCCGAATCTGCTCCCTCTCCCGCGCAGCGGGGGAGGGCTGGGGAGGGGGCCGAGCGTCTTCACTTTCATCGACGCAAGCCACTAGCGCGTTTCCAGCCGAAGTGGACGCCGGTTCGGCGTCGGAAACGCGTGAATACAAATGCCGAGGGTCTTTCCGTGCTTCAATGAAGCACGGAAAGACCCTCGCGCGATCCGCTACGAAATATCCACGCCGATTTCGCTGCGACGAAAACGAAAAGCCCGGCCGTGAGGCCGGGCTCTCGCGATCTGGGAGCCAAAAGAGATCGGATCAGTATCTCGCGACGACCGGGGCCGGCGGCGGCGCCGTGAAGAAGTGATAGTTGATGCCGATGCGCGCGACATGGCCGTCGAATTTCACGCGCGTGACGCCCTGGTTGACCGAGGTGAGGAGCGGCGTGGTGAAGCCGAGCACCGAGATCTGCGGGCCGACCGCGGCCAGCGGGCCGTTCAGATAGCGAGCCGTGCCGAGATCATAGTAGAGATATTCGGCCTTGAGGCTCAGGTTCGGCGCGAACAGCCATTCGAGGCCGCCGCCGACCGTCCAGCCGATGCGCGACTCGTTGTAGCGCGCGAAGCCGCCGATCGAGCCGAAGGGGACGCTGATCGACAAGAGCGGAGGGAGAATGGACAGCGTGTTGTTCAAGAACAGCGACTGTTGAGTCGTCGCCTGAGTGCCGCCATAGGCGAGACCGCCGGTGGCATAGAGCAGGAACGACTGTCCCCAGATGTAGCCCAAACGGCCGCGCACCGTGCCGAGCCAGTCGGTGCGCGACGTCACTGTCGTCGCGGACGCGGCGGCGCGATCGAATCTGATAAGGCCGGGACCGATGTCGAAGGCGTTCCACGAGGAAGCGCCGATGAAGCTATTTTCGCTGCGGATTCCGGCTCCTTGCAAATCGACTTCGAGGCCGACCAGGAAGCTGTTTCCGAATTGATAATTGTAGCCGACCTGGCCGCCGCCGATGAAGCCGTTGCGCTGGGCGTTGGCGGTGCCGCTCGCCGCCAGCGCCGCAGAGCCGGCGCGGGGATCGATGACGATCGGAGCGAGGAAGCCGGCGGGGCCGAACGAGTCGAAGACATTGACCGTCGCGACGTCGATGGTGTTCGTCGCGCCCCATGAATAGCCGGCGTTCAAACCGGCGTAGAATCCGGTCCACAGAGGCGGCGGCGGAAGCGGAGGCGGCGGCGGCGCCTTGATGGCGGGGAGATCCGCGGCGAGCGCCGCTCCAGCGGATAGAGCCAGGGCTATCGCGGTGGCCGAGAATAATTTCTTCATCGAGGAGAATCCTTTTTCAACAAAGTTCGGCGCCACATGAGGCCGCGCGCTGTCGCTGTCCGCTCGCCGACGATCATGTGGCTATTGAAATGCTAAGTCCCGCTCCGAGATTCGGTCAACGACGGCGAGCCGCAATCGCGTGATCTGTCGTCGATTTCCGGCGAGTGTGACGCGCATGCGACCTTAGCGGAAAAAACTAGGTACTCATTTGTGTGGACATGTGCGCGAGACGAAGGCGATGGCGTGAAAGACGATTGTGAATCGCAACACATTCATCGAACGCGTCGACGAGAGGAGAGCCGTCATGAGCAGCGAGCGCTATCACAAGATCCGCATCGGCCAGCATCGTCTCCACCCGGAGACGTTGATGCTCGGCTATGGCTACGATCCGGCTCTCTCCGAAGGCTCGGTCAAGCCTCCGGTGTTTCTCACTTCGACATTCGCCTTCCGCACGGCCGAAGAGGGGCGCGATTATTTCGATTATCTCGCCGGCCGCAGCGCGCCCGAGCGCGGCGAGCAGCCGGGGCTCGTCTATTCGCGCTTCAATCATCCCAATCTCGAGATCCTCGAGGATCGTCTCGCCGCGCATGAGAACGCGGAGACGGGCCTCGTGTTCTCCTCCGGCATGTCGGCCATCGTCACGACGATCCTCGCTTATGCGAAGCCCGGCGACGTCATCTTGCACAGCCGCCCACTCTATGGCGGCACGGAAGTGCTGATCGGCCGCACGCTCGCGCCCTTCGACGTGAGAAGCGTCGGCTTCACGGACGGGCTGGATGAAAGCGCGGTGCGCGGCGCGGCGGAGCGCGCCATGGCCGCGGGGAGCGTCGCGATGATCTTCGTCGAGACGCCGTCCAATCCGATGAACAGTCTCGTCGACATCGCCCTGGTGGCGGCCATAGCGCAGGAGATCGGCGCGCGTCAGGGACGCCGTCCGATCCTGTGCTGCGACAACACTCTGCTCGGCCCGGTGTTCCAATCGCCGCTCGAGCATGGCGCCGATCTGTCGCTCTATTCGCTCACCAAATATGTCGGCGGCCACAGCGATCTCATCGGCGGCGCCGTCATCGGCGCGCGCGCCGCGCTCGCGCCGATCCGCGCGATGCGCAACGCCATCGGCACGCAGCTCGATCCGCATTCCTGCTGGATGCTGGCGCGTTCGCTCGAGACATTGTCGCTGCGCATGCGCCGCGCCGCGAGCAATGCTGCGGTCGTCGCCGATTTTCTCGCCGCCCATCCAAGGGTCGCGCGCGTGCATTATCCGCCGCTGCTGCCGGAGGATCATCCGGCGCGCGCGCTCATGCTGCGCCAGTCGAGCTCTGCGGGCTCCACCTTTTCCTTCGAGGTCGAAGGCGGCGAGGAGGACGCCTTCGCCTTTTTGAATCGGCTACAGATATTCAAGCTCGCGGTGAGCCTCGGCGGCACCGAATCGCTCGTGTGCCATCCCGCGACGACTGTGCATTCGGGGCTCACGGAAGAGGCGCGGCGCGAGATCGGCATAACGCCGGCGCTCGTGCGCATGTCGATCGGCATAGAGCATCCCGACGATCTCGTCGCCGATATCGCTCAGGCCTTTTCCTGAGCATTAGAGCATGTTCCCGAAAAGTGCGAAGCGGTTTTCAGAAAAGAACATGCGAATCCAAATAAACTTAGAGCGCATTCGGACATGATTTGTCCGAATGCGCTCGAGAGGCGCAGCGCCGCATCACCCGCGCCGCGAAATCGACGCAGCGCCGACGCAGGCATTCGTCCGGGCACTCGGTCGAGTAATATTCGCTCGCGGCGACGAGGCAGAATTCCGCGAGCGCGCTCTCGTCCGTGCGCACGCCAGCAGGCGCCGCGCGCGCCGCCTGCTCGAGCAGAGCGTCGATCTTGCGTCTTTCTCCTTCGATGTCGCACATTTTTGCCTTCTCCTTCGCGTCGGTTCCATCGCCGCCGATGATCGCGGCGTTTCGGGCGACATCGTGGAGAGAGGGTTGGAAAGCTTGCAGAGAAGATTTTTGGAAATCTTGCAGCTTCCTTTCCGCCGCCGGGACTTGATCGCGACGCGGCGCCGAGCGACGATGGTCGAAAGGCGAGCCGCCGGGCGCGGCCGGAAAAATGGAGTTCGACATGTTCATCGCGATGAACCGCTTCAAGGTCGTCAAAGGCGAAGAAAAGGCGTTCGAGCAGATTTGGGCGTCGCGCCGCACGCGCCTCGAGGAAATGGAGGGTTTCGTCTCCTTTCATCTCCTGAGGGGGCCGGAGCGGGAGGATCACACGCTCTACGCCTCGCATACGATGTGGGAGACGAAGGCGGCCTTCCTCGCCTGGACGACCTCGCAGCAGTTTCGCGATTCGCACAAGGACGCCGGCAAGAACAAGCCGCTCTATGTGGGGCATCCGGAGTTCGAAGGCTTCGACGCCGTTCTCGAGCAGACAAATCCGCGCGGCGACGCGGTCGCGGAGACGGCGATATGAGCGAGCGGCGTCCGCTGGTTTCGCTGAGCGCGCTGAAATCGACCCTGGCGGTCGAGAGCTTCGAGCTCGCGCCGCTCGTTCGTCGGGACGCGCGCCGGCGCATATGGGAGATCATCGGCGCGTCGCATTGCTCGATCGTCGGCACCTGCCTCACGGTCGCGGAATTGCGCAAGATCGCGAGGCGCACCGGCTTTCTCGGCAATGAGGCGCGCTATGGCGACTATCAGATCCATGGCCTCTTCGTCGAGAAAATGCATGAGGAGAATGTCGTCTCCCGCGCGGTGCAGAAGCATCTCGACGCCAAATATGAAGGCGCGGTCCGCAAGGCCAAGGCGCTCGACGGCGAGGAGGAATTCCTCGACTATTGGGAGAGCGCCGTCGACAATGGTTTCGTTCCGGGCGCCTATTGGGCTCTGATCGGGCATCCGCGCCTGCCTGCGGGCGTCGAGACGCGCATCTTTGGCGACATTCACATGATGTCGCATCTGAGCGGCGCGGCGCATCGCGGCGAGGCGCGCGAGGTCGCCGAGGCGCGACGCGCGAAGTCCGAGATCGCGCGGCGTCTCGCCAATGTCATCGCCGAGCGCAATGACGAGCTCGCGCGGCTGCGCGGCGAGATCGGCCGGCTCGGCGAAGAGCTTCGCCAAGCGCGCGCGCTTTCGGCGGAATGCGTGAGCCTGCGCCGGGAGATCGACGCGCTGCGCGCTGAAGAGAGGGGCGACGAGACATTGCGCGAGCTCGCGGCGCTGCGCTGCGCTCATGCCGATCTGCGCGAGGATCATGCGCGTCTCGAACGGCGCCTGGAGAGGTTGAAAGCGAAAGAGGCGCGTGTCGTCGAGGTCGAGTCGGCGCGGCGAATCGCGCCGCCGGCCGTGACATCCGAGATCGCAATTGCCGCAGAATCGCGCGAGAGCGATCTTTGCGGGCGTTGCCTGCTCTATGTCGGCGGGCGGCCGCGCACGGTCTGCCGGCTGCAGCGACTCGTCGCGCGCCGCAACGGCTCGCTGATTCATCACGACGGCGGCATGGAGGACAATCGCGCCATGTTGAGCGAGCTGGTGCGACGCGCGGATGCGGTGTTCTTTCCCGTCGATTGCGTCAGCCATCGCGCGGTCGGCGCGGTGAAGAGCCTGTGCGAGAGCCATGGCATTCCCTATTGTCCCTTGCGCAGCGCGAGCGCCTCGGCTTTCGAGAAGGCGATCGAGACGTTCGGCGCGCCGGTCGTAGAGGCGCAAGAGGCGCGCGCGGAGCAGGGTTAGAGGAGGGCGGGTGACGAGACGAAGGTTTCCCATAGTCGGCGAAGGTCGGATCGAGGTCATGCGGCTCGATCTCGACCTTGCCGCGCCTTGGGACGACGCCGATTGGGGCGTGCTTACCGCGGAGGAGCGGGAGCGCGCGCTGCGTTTTCTGCGACATGAGGATCGGCTGCGCATGATCGCGACGCGCGCCGCATTGCGTCGCCTGCTCGGCGAGAGGATCGGCGTCGCGCCGGCGGATTTGCGCTTCGAGGCCGGGCTTCACGGCAAGCCGCGCCTCGCGGAAGGCGGATTGGAGTTCAATGTCTCGCATTCGGGCGCTCATGCGCTCATCGCGATCGCTGAGCATCTGCCCGTCGGCGTCGACATCGAGCGCATGGACGAGACGGCGGATGTCGCTGGCCTCGCATCGATCGCATTGACGCCGCAGGAGCGCGACGCGATCGACGTCGCCGGCTTTTTCGAGCGCTGGGTCGCCAAGGAGGCCGCGTTGAAGGCGCTGGGGCTCGGCATAGGCGAGAAATTGCAGGCTTTCTCGGTCTGGCCGGGGCAGGGCGATCTCTTTGAATTGCGCCATGCGGAGACGGAGTGGGGCGATCTTCGCGCCGCGCGCCTCGAGGCGCCGCCGGGCTATGCGGCGGCGCTCGCCTGGAGGGCGCCCTAGCGTTTCCAGCCGAAGTGGACGCCGCTTCGGCGTCGGAAACGCGTTGAAACAAAGATCTAGAATCTCTCCGTGTTTCAATGAAGCACGGAGAGATTCTAGCTCACGCGCGCAATTCGCGCGCGAGCATTTCCGCTTCGACGATCGGCAGCGAGCAGGTCGCGCCGCGGCAGACATAGGCCGCGGCCTTTCCGTCGATCTGCGTCTTGCCCGCGGCGAGATGCGCGGAGGGCAGGCCCGCGCCCGGCGCGACGACGGCGAGCGTGCGGCCGGGCAGGCTCGCGTGATGCACGACATGCAGCAACGCCTCCGTATCCGGCGCGTCGCGCTCGCCGATGATGACGATCTGCAATCCGTCGCGCAGAGTCTCGGCGCCGTTCAGCAGAGTCGAATAGCCGAGCAGGCCGCGCCGCGCGACGCCGGCGAAAGCGGCGAGAACCGACTCGGCGCGCGCGCGGTAGCGCTCTTCGCCGGTCAGATGATAGAGCTGCGCAAGGACCTGCGTCATTGCGCCATTGCCGGAGGGCAGCGGCGCATCCTCGGCGATCTTGGCGCGGCGGATCAGCGCCTCGGCGTCGTCCGCGGTGAAGAAATAGCCGCCGGTTCTCATATCGCGATAATGCGTCTCGACGATCTCCACCCAGTCGCGGCAGCGCTCGAGAAAGCGCGTCTCGCCCGTCGCCTCGTGGAGGGCCAGCGCGGCGCGGGCGAGATCGGCGTAATCGTCGAGCACCGCCATATGTTTCGCGCGCCCGGCGCCATAGGAGTGCAGCAAGCGGCCATCGGCGGTCGTCATCTGCGCGGCGATGAAATCGAACGCCGCCGTCGCCGCGGCGAGCCAGTCGCGCCGCTCGAAGACTTGCGCCGCGGTCGCTATCGCCGCGATCATCAGCCCGTTCCAATCGGCGAGCGCCTTGTCGTCGCGGCCGGGCCGCACGCGCGCCGCGCGGGCCGTCATCAGTCTCGAGCGATCCGCCGCCAGCGCCGTCTCTTCTTCCGCCGCAAGGAGATCCATGCCGCGCAGGCGATTGGGAATGGATTTGCCTTCCCAATTGCCGCCGTCCTCGATGTCGTAGACGGCGCGGAAGGCCGCCGCGCGGTCGCCTAGGACGGCGTCGATCTCCGCCGCTGTCCAGACATAGAATTTGCCTTCCTCATGCTCGCTGTCGGCGTCGAGGCTGCTCGCGAAGACGCCCTCGGAAAGGCGCATCTCGCGCAGCGCCCATTGGATCGTCTCCTCTATGCGCGCGGCGTAGAGCGGCTTTTTCTCCTCCTGCCAGACGAGCGTCAGCAGATCGACGAGCTGGGCGTTGTCATAGAGCATCTTCTCGAAATGCGGGACGAGCCAGCGCTCGTCGGTGGAGTAGCGCGCGAAGCCGCCGCCGAGATGGTCGTAGATTCCGCCCTGACAGATATGGTCGAGCGTCGTCAGCGCCGCCTCGCGATAGGAGGCGCGGCCCGTGCGCTTCCACGCGCGCCAGAGGAATTCGAGGCTCGCCGCCTGCGGAAATTTCGGCGCGCCGCCGACGCCGCCATGCACGCGGTCGATATAGCCGTCGAGCTTTTCCCCGATCGTCTCGACGAGCTCGGGCGAGATGGGCTCCGCCGGGGCGGTCTCGGCGAGACGGTTCAGCCCGTCGCCGATCGCCGTCACATTGCGCGTGACGACCTCGGGCTTCTCGCGCCAGAGCTCGGCGACGGCCTTCAGAATATCGGCGAAGCCGGGCATTCCGTAGCGCGGCTCGGGCGGGAAATAGGTTCCGCCCCAGAAGGGCTCGCCCTCCGGAGTGAGAAACATGGTGAGCGGCCAGCCGCCGCGCCGGCCAGTGAGCTGCAACGCCTGCTGATAGAGATGGTCTATGTCCGGCCGCTCCTCGCGATCGACTTTCACATTGACGAAATTCTGGTTCATCAGCGCGGCGATCGCCTCGTTCGCGAAGCTCTCGGCCGCCATCACATGGCACCAGTGGCAGGCGGCGTAGCCGCTGGAGAGCAGGATCGGCTTGCCGCGCTCCTTGGCGAGCGCCAGCGTCTCCGCCGACCAGGCCCGCCAATGGACGGGATTGTCCTTGTGCTGGAGGAGATAGGGGCTCGTCTCCTCGCCGAGGCGGTTGCGGTCCTCAGTCACTGTCGTCTCTCTCGTCGGAGGGCGCGTCGCGCGTTGCATGTCGGGCGCCAGCGGCAAGGGCGCAAAAGCGACAAAATCCCCGGCACGCGCTTTGCGTCGCTGTGCCGCAAAAGGCCTGATGGCTCGGGAGCTGAACGATGCTGGACGTTGTGATTGTCGGAGGCGGAGCCTGCGGCTTGGCGCTGGCGCGCGGCCTCGCCGTGGCGGGGGTGAATTTCGCGCTCTATGAGGCGCGTCCGCGACTCGGCGGCCGCGTTTTGTCGGTCGAGGACAAAGCCTCGGGACTGCGCGTGGATCTCGGGCCGACCTGGTTCTGGCCGGCCACGCAGCCGACCATCGCCGCCCTGGTGAAGGAGCTCGGGCTCACGGATTTTCCGCAATATGATCCGGGCACGGCGCTGCTGCTCGCTTTCGGCGACAAGAAGCCCGAGACGCGCATGACGCCCGATCTCCATTCCGGCGCGCGCCGCCTCGATGGCGGCATGGCCTCGCTGATCGAGGCCCTGGCGGCGGCGATTCCGCCGGAGGCGATCCATCTCTCCTCGGCTCTGCGCGCCATCTCCGATCGCGGCGATCATGTCGAGCTTTCCTTCGAGACGGAAGGCGGAACCGAGACGGTGACGGCGAAGCGGGCGGTGCTCGCCGTTCCGCCGCGTCTGCTCGCGGAGCATCTCGCCTTCGCGCCGGAGCTCGACGCTCTGAGCCGCAACGCGATGCGCAGCGCGCCGACCTGGATGGCGGCGCAAGCCAAGGCCGTCGTCGGCTTTTCCGGCCCTCCCGCTTGGCGCGCGGAAGGCCATTCCGGCAATGCTTTCGCCACCCATGAGCAGGCGGTGCTGGGCGAAATCTTCGACGCCTGCGACGCGACGGGCGAGCGCGCGGCGGTCGGCGGCTTCTTCGCGCTCTCGGCGGAGCTGCGCGAAGCCTTCGGCGGCGGCATGCCCATGCTCATCGACAGCCAATTCGTCCAATTGTTCGGCAAGTCGCTCGAGGCCGGCGGCGAGCAGCATATACAGGATTGGGCGCGCGAGCCCTTCACCTGCGCGACGATCGATCTGACGCCGCCCTCGGAGCATCCCGATTATGGCGATCCGCTGCTGCGGCAAGCGTTCTGGGAGGGCAAGCTCTATCTCGGCGGCACGGAGACCGCGCGCGAGGGCGGCGGCTATCTCGAGGGCGCGCTGGTCGCGGCGGAGCGCATCCGGCGGCGCCTTCTCGACCAGAAGGAGACGTCGATGATAATTTCCAGCGAAGGCGCCTCGGGCGAGGCGCTGAACGAAGCCAGCCTGGCGCGCTTCCGCGAATGGGTGAACGCCAAGCGCGCGCCGACTTTCGCCAGCTATCGGCAGCGGCTCAATTTCGGCCTTTCCAACGGCCAGCGCGAGCAGATCACCCAGCGCGCCATGCTCGGCGCGATGGAGGCGGCGCTGAAGGAGGCGCTCGCCGTGCTCGAGAGCCTTCCCTTCGACCATTCGGTCGTCGCGGTGGACAAGGGGCGGTCCGATCTGACGCCGCTCGTGCAAAAGTCCTTCGACGGCTTCATCCAGGAGCTGCTCGACGGCGTCATCGATTACAACCGCACGTCCTGCGCGCTCTCCAATTTCCCCGAGGAGCACAAGCCGTCGAAGGATTATCTCAATGTCACGCTGCTCGACATAGCGGCGGCGTGGAAGGAGTTCTCGCTCGACGCCAATCAGATACTGCTCGACAAGAAGGTCGCCGATCAGCAGGCGACGCGCAGTCTCTGATAGCCGACAAACGCGCCCCAGCCATCGAAGACCGCCGCGTTCACGAGACAGCCGTTGCGGGCGTAGACGTAAGGATAGGGCGCCGGATATCGGTAGAGATAGGAGTAGGGGGCGGCGGCGAGGAGCCCGACCCGATCGGGAACGAAGAAGCCGTCGGCCTGCGCATAGGCGGGGACCGACGGCGCCGACGAAAGCGCGGCCGCGAGTCCGACCGCCGCGAAGCGTTGAATTGTCACCTGCAATCTCCATTCGAAATACGAGAAGTCTGGAAAAAGCCGAAGCGCGAATCGACCGGTCGAGATTTTTAACGCATCGCGGCGAAGTCTGTCGATCCACGAGATTCAACCGCGCGGGCGCGGCTGCTGTTCGCTTGCTTGCGTCTGCTGCTCGTCCCAATAGGGACGCGCATGATAATGCTCGTGGACCCGCTTTTCCCAGTCGCGATCGCTCCAACTGTCGTCGCTGAACTCCGGCGCGTCTTGCAGCTGCTGCTCGACAATGTCGGCGACATAGCCTTCGCGCTCGCTGTCATAGGAGAGAGAGTTCCACGGCAGCGGATAATGGCTGTGGCCGAGGCCGAGGAAGCCGCCGAAGCTCATCACGGCGTAGCGCACGCGGCCCGAGACCTTGTCGATCATCAGATGGTCGATCTCGCCGAGCTCATTGCCGAGGCGATCGAAAACCGTGGCGCCCGCGACGTCCTCGCTCGAGACCAGATTGAAGTCCGGATTGGCGCTCGCCATTGTCAGCTCCTTTGTGGGGGCTCGATCGTCCCGAAGCAACGCGGAGCCGCGCGAAAGGTTCCGTCACGCTGTGAACGCGGCGCCGCGTTTCAGCCTTTCACCGTGAGCGGATGCTCCCGCACGTCCGGATCGAAGACGAGCGACACTTGGACGTCGCCGATCGTGCGCAGCACATGCAGCGAGATGGCCGAGCGCACGTCTTGCCGCAGCGCCAGATCGACGCGCGCCTCCCCGAGCGAGAGATCGCGTATGACGATCTCGCCCGCCGAGGGAGGCACGGCCGGATTGACGAGGCGGATCTGTCGCGCCTTGTGATCGAATTCGAGACCGAGCATCGTCTGGATGAAGAGGAAGGGCGCGCTCGCCGCCCAGGCCTGCGGCGAGCAGGCGGCGGGATAGAGCGTCGGACCGCGCCCGCGCCGGCGCCGAAAGCCGCAATAGAGCTCTGGAATGCGGCGCGCCTCCATATAGCTCGCCGCGCGCGTCAGCGAATCGAAAACCGCGGCGACCTCGTCCTTGAAGCCGTAGCGGCCGAAGCCATGCGCGATGAGCGCATTGTCATGCGGCCAGATGGAGCCGTTGTGATAGGACATGGGATTGTAGCGGCTCTCGCCGCGCGCCACGGTGCGCAAGCCCCAGCCGGAAAAAAATGCGGAGTCGAGCAGGCCTTCGGCGACTCTCTGCGCGCGATCCGGCTGCGCTATCCCCGCATAGAGCGCATGTCCCGCATTGCTCGTGCGCACCTTGCATTGCTTCTTCTCGCCGTCGAGCGCCAGCGCATAGGTTCCGATCTCCTCGCACCAGAACGCGTCCTCGAAGCGCGCGCGCAGGGTCTCGGCGGCGCGCGTCAGCTCCTTCGCGCGATCGTCGAGGCCGAGCTCGCGCGCGCAATGGGCGGCGAGACGCCGCGCGGCATAGACATAGGCCTGCGCCTCGACGAGCGCGATCGGCCCTTCGGCGAGACGCCCGTCGGCGTGGAACACGGAATCGTGCGAATCCTTCCAGCCCTGATTGCGCAGGCCCTGGTCCGTATGGCGCGCATATTCGACGAACCCGTCGCCGTCCGGATCGCCGGGCCCGTCGATCCAGGCGAGCGCGCGCTCGATCGCCGGCCAGAGCTCGGAGACGAGCGCATAATCGCCCGTGCGCCGGGCGTAATAGCCGGCGAGCACGACGAACAGAGGCGTCGAGTCCACCGATCCGTAATAGAGGCCGAAAGGCACTTCGCCGAGCGCGGCCATTTCGCCGTCGCGCATCTCGTGCAAAATCTTGCCCGGCTCGCTATCGGCGCGCGCGTCGACATCATCGGCCTGATGGGCGGCGAGGCGCTTCAGCACGCCGACCGCGATCGAAGGATCGAACCACAGCATCTGCAGGGCGGTGATGATTCCGTCGCGTCCGAACGTCGTCGAATACCAGGGAATGCCTGCATAAGGATAGCGACCTTCCGGCGTCTTGGTGAGCAGCATTCGCACATCCGCGGTCGAGCGCCAGAGAATCTGGTTGAGCGTCGGATCAGCGGTCTCGACATGCGCGCTCTGGATGGTGGTCGCCTTCAATTCGCGATGCAGGCCGGTGAGGCCGTTGAAGAAGGATTGCGTCGATTTCGGCAAGCGTCCGCGGCTCGCCGCGGTGAGAAAGATCGTCTGCGCCTGACGCGGCGCGAGCCGTAGCGAATAGGTGGCGAGGCTGTCGATGAGCAGCGACGGATCGGGCTCGAAGGAGAGCGCCGTCTCGCGCAGCGCGCCGTCGAGGCCGCGATAATAGAGCGCGACGGCGCTGGCCGCGAGAAGCTGCGTCCATGCGCGTCCGCGCCGCGCCCGCCGCACGCCGCGCACCTCGAATATGTCGGCGAAATCATTGGCGAAGCCGATCGACAGATTGAGTCGAACCTCCTCGGCGCTCTGATTGGAGATTTCGAGCCGCTCGCGCAGCGAGCCGTCCTTCAGATAGAGCGTGCGCGAGACATAGACGGAATCCTTGAGCAGAGCGATCTTGTCGTCGCGAAAAATATCCGGATTGGTGAGATCGACGTAGAAGCTCAGATTGTCGTCGCGCAGCGCCGAGTCGAGCAGCAGCGGCTGCGCCCCTTCGATCAGCAGCTCGAGATGCGAGAGATAGCGGGTATCGTGATCGAAGAGCCCATCCGGCCCGCCTGCGGTCGCGCCTATGTCGCCATGGCTGTCGAAGACGGCGAATGTGTCGTCGTGCTTCAGCGTCCGGCGCGGCCGCGATGGCGGGCCGGTCGCCGGTATATAGAATTGCAGCTCATGCGCCTGTGGCGTGTCGCCGCCCGCCTCGGGCGGCGCTCCGGCGGCCGGAGCCGCGACGTCTTCGCCGTTCGAGCTAGGGCGTGGGATAGGGGTGGTCCGGTTCGATTGTGTCCTCGACATGTTCGTTGAAATAGGTCGGCGGAACGACAATGGGACGAGCGCGCAGCTCTGCGGGCGCAGGATCACGCAACAGCCGGCGATAGATCGCGACATATTCTTTCGCCATGCGCGCGGCGGAAAAGCGCGCCTCGAAGCTCCGCCGGACGCGGCCGCGATCGAGCGAGAGCAGGCGGTCGAAGCGTTGAATCGCCTCCTCGACGCTGTCGACGAGGCAGCCGGTGACGCCTTCCTCGACGATCTCCGGCGCCGAGCCGCGTCGAAAGGCCAGCACGGGCGTGCCGCAGGCCATCGCCTCGATCATCACCAGGCCGAAGGGCTCCGGCCATTCGATCGGAAACAGCAGCGCGCGCGCGTCGCCGAGAAAGCGGCATTTGCGGCGGTCGTCGATCTCGCCGACGAATGTGACGTCGGGAGGAGACAGCAGCGGCTCGATCACGTCGTGAAAATAGGCCCTGTCCGGAACGTCGACCTTGGCTGCGATCTCGAGCGGCAGGCCGACGGCCTTGGCGATGGCGATCGCATTGGCGAGCCCCTTCTCCGGCGAGACGCGGCCGAGAAAGGCGAGATAATCGCCTTTTGGACGAAGCGTCGGCGCGAGCAGATCGAGCGGCAGGCCGTTCGAGACGGTTCCGACGAAATTGGCGTGGGGAATGGGCTCGCGCTGCGCGTTCGAGATGGAGACGAGCGGCATTTCCGGAAAACCGGCGTAGAGGCGTTCGAAATCCGGCAGATCCTGGCGCCCGTGCAGCGTCGTCAGCGTATGGGCGGCGATGTCGCGAAACAGCGGGAAATGAAGATGGTCGACATGAAAATGCAGAATGTCGAATTGCGACGCCATGCGCCGCGCGCGATCGACCATCAGCAGATAGGAGGGCGTCGGATCCACGCCGCCCTTTTGGCGCAGCGGCAGATCGCTGCAGCAGACGAGGCGCGCGGAGGTCGCCGAGCCGCCGCTCGCGAACAGAGTGACCTCATGGCCCTGCGCGACGAGCTCTTCCGTGAGATAGGAGACGATGCGCTCCGTGCCGCCATAGAGGCGAGGCGGAACGCTTTCGATCAGCGGCGCGATCTGCGCGATCTTGAGAGGCTGCGGACGCGTCCATTCGATCGGGTCGCGCCATTGCGGCGACATGTTGTTCATTTCGAGAAACCGGCCCGCTCCCCGTAATGATCAACGTTCGGCGCGCCTCATGGTTCCTCGCGCGTGTCAGCGCCAGAAGGTCTCGAGCTTCCTCGCGGACTTCTCGATCTTCTTCCAATCGACGGCGCCGCGGTCGCGCGCATGGGCGCACCGACCCACGGCGAAAGCGCTCGCCGGCGCGAGAGCCGGATCTGCTTCGCCGAGCTCGCGTAAAAGCTCGGCCGCGACGGCCAGATCGTTGGAGACGCCGAGCTTGTCCTGCAGCGCGGCCGTCCGCCGCAGATAGCGGCGCGCCTCGTCATGCGCGTCGAAGAGGGATTCGAAGAATTCCGCCGCGTATCGCGCCTTCTTGAAGGCGATGCGCGCCTTGTGGCGCTGCTCCGGCGAGAGCGAAGCGAGGTCGCGGCTCTTCTTCATCGCGCGCCGATGCAGGCGATCGAGCGACCGAATGGCGAATTCCCGCGCCGAGCCGGGCGCGCTCGGATCGAGGGCGGCCGTCGTCGTTCCGTTTGCGGGGAGCGGAGCCCAATCCTTCGCCGCCAGAGCGGCGCGAAGATCGACGACGAATTGCGTCGTCTGCGGCGCCGCGATCAGCGCGGCGACCTCGGCGTGAGTCTCGATGCGCCGGCGTTCGGCCGCGTCGAGCAGCGCATAGAAGCGCGGCTCGCCATCGGCCTCAGCGAGCGGGCCGGCGATTAGCATGTCGGCGAGCACGTCCAGATTGCGGGCGGCGCCGAGCGTCGCCGCGATTTCTTTCGCACGCGCGCAAGCGGTCTCCAACGCTCGGCTGGCGACGCCTTCGAGCAGCATTCCGGCGCCCGCGCGCAATCGCCGCAAGGCGACGCGCATCTGATGAATCGCCTCCTCGGGCGCGTGAAACTGCAGCGCCGGCCAATTGGCCACGAATTGATCGAGACAGGCGGACATCGTCACGACGATCGCCTCGTCGAGCGACGCGTCGCGGGCGAGCGCGGGGCGGCGGCCCTTCACCGGGGCTATCCCCGTTTCGCTCGCGCGGGCGAGCGCGAGCTCCGCCTCGCTCGCCGGCAGAAAGCGCGCCTCCGCCTGTCGCGCGAATTCGGCGGCGACCCGCCACAGCTCGTCTTCCGCGCCCTCGAGGAGCTGCAGCTCGATCTCGTGAAAATTCGAGCGTCGCCCGCCGCATTCGACGAAGCCGTCGTCGAAACCGACGGCGATGCGCGTGTCGGCGCGCTCGAGCACGCGCTCCCGCCGCTCGGTCTCGGCGACGCTGCGCGCCTCCAGCGGGCGGTCCGCGATGGATCGACGCAGAGGTTCGGAAAGCCCCAGCATTTTGCCGACCTCGAGCGTCGGCACGCGCAATTCGATCGAGCCGCGAGCGCCGTCTGGCGTCATCGGCCGGGCCCAGCTGAGTTCCACAAAAGCGGCGCCGTGCATCTCATAGCCGCGCAGCAGAATATGCTGCTTGCCGAGGTCGTGGACGGCGGTGTCGAAGGTGATCGAGCGGATGCGCCGCGTCGGCCGCGAGACGGCGCCGACGGAAAGGCTCTCGCTGCGCTGGGCGGCGCTCATGCCGGCGCGATCGGTTCCAAAACGGATGCGAGGCCCTTCGCCGCCTCGTCTCCGCAAAGCCCGTCGCACCGCCTCCTGGGCGGCTGCGCTCGATGCGAGAAGGCGATCCATGACGATGAAACCCTGAGGCTTTCGGGTTCGGTGGGGCAAGTTTCGGCTCTCCGGGCGAGCCGGTCAAGGGGGGGGCTCCGATATCAGATATGGCGAATATGGACAATTTTCTATTCATCCTTACCGCGGCAAAAGCGTCGCAGCCGCGGGGCAGGCCCTTAACCGCCGGGCCAAAAATAAGTATATGCGCCCGGGGGCGGGGAATTGAGGTCGCATGGCGAACATCGCGGATCTGTTTCGGGACGGCGCGGCCAACGCTTGGCTGTTCGCGCCGACGGCGGTGGCGCTCGGCGCACTGCACGGGCTCGAGCCCGGCCATTCCAAGACAATGATGGCGGCCTTCATCGTCGCCGTGCGCGGCACGGTCGGTCAGGCGGCTCTGCTCGGCGTCTCGGCGACGATTTCCCATACGGCGATCGTCTGGATCGTGGCGCTCGCCGGGCTCTATTTCGGCTCCCATTGGAATGCGGAGGCCAACGAGCCCTATCTGCAGATCGCCTCGGGCGCGCTGATCCTCTGCGTCGCCGCCTGGATGACATGGCGCGTCCGGCGGGACCGCCGGCCGCGCGAGCATGGTCACGATCATGCGCACGATCACTCTCATGCGCATGACCATGATCACGCGCATCGCCATCAAGCGCATGACCATACCGAATCTGAGAATTCCCTGCTCGCGCTCGACGAAGAGACGATGGACGCGCATGAGCGCGCCCATGCGGAAGATATTCGGCGGCGCTTCGCCAATCGGCATGTGACGACAGGGCAGATTATTCTGTTCGGCCTCACCGGCGGGCTGATCCCTTGCCCGGCCTCGATCACCGTGCTCCTGCTCTGCCTGCAGCTCGGCGAATTGACGCTCGGCGCCGCGCTGGTTCTGTGCTTCAGCATCGGCCTTGCTCTGACCATGGTCGCCGTCGGCGTCGCCGCCGCGCTCGGCGTGCGCCATGCCGTGCGCCATGCGTCGAATCGCTGGTCCGGCTTCGAGGAGATCGCCGCCAAGGCGCCCTATTTCTCGAGCGCGCTGATCTTTGTCGTCGGCCTCTACACGCTCTATTCGGGTTTTTCCTCCCTCGCCTGAACGGTCGCGCTTTAAAGCGCTTCCAGCCGAAGTGGATGCCGGTTCGGCGTCGGAGACCCGTCAAAAGCCTAGAGTCTTTCCATGTTTCAATGAAACATGGAAAGACTCTAGGCGCCGCCGAAGGGGATTTTCTGAACGCCGGCGGTGATCGGCGCGTCGAGGAAGAAATCCAATATCGCCGGCGCGCTCGGGTCGACCGCGTAGCGCGTGAAATCGGTCACGCCTTCTTGCGCCAGCACATTCACGTCGATGAAGAAATTGCCGGTGCAGGCGCGCGCGTCGCGCGTCAATATCGCATGGGCGGCGTCGGCGACGATCTGAGGCTTGCGCGCGCGCCGCAGCGCGGCCTCGCCGCCCAGAAGATTGCCGATCGCGGCGGTGGCGATGGCCGTCTCCGGCCAGAGCGAGTTCACCGCGACTTTCCCAGCGAGCTCGCGCGCGAGGCCGAGCGTGACGAGGCTCATGCCGTATTTCGCCATCGTATAGGCGAGATTGGGAGCGAACCAGCGCGGGTTCATGTCGAGCGGCGGCGACAGAGTGAGAATATGGGGATTGTCGGATTTTTTCAGATAGGGCAGGGCGAGCTTGGCGCAGAGGAATGTTCCGCGCGCATTGATCTGATGCATCAGATCGAATCGCTTCATCTCTATGGCTTCGACGCTGCGCAGATCGATCGCGCTCGCATTATTGACGAGAATATCGACGCCGCCGAAGATCGCCGCAGCCTTGTCGAAAGCCTCCTGCACTTGCGCGTCGAAGCGAATGTCGCAGGGCAGGGCGAGCGCCCGCCCGCCGGCTTTCTCTATCGCCGCGGCGGCCGTGTAGACGGTCCCCGGCAGCTTCGGATGTTCGATGACGCTCTTGGCGACGATCGCCACATTGGCGCCGTCGCGCGCGGCGCGCTCCGCTATGGCGAGGCCGATGCCGCGGCTCGCGCCGGTGATGAACAGCGTCTTGCCTGCGAGCGATCCCGCCATGGTGGCGCGCTCAGGCCGCGACGCGGGCCGGATAGCCGGCCTCGGTGATGATCCTGGCGAGGGCTTCCGGATCCTCTGGCGAAGGCGAGACCTCCACCTTGCCCGTGGCGAGATCGATCTTCACCTGCGCTTGCGGCTCCGCCTTCTGCACCGCCTCGGTCACATGCTTCACGCATTTGCCGCAGGACATTTCCTGAACGTCGAAAGTCGTCGTCATCGGTCTTTCCTCTTCTTCGATGCTCGAAGGCGAGCCTACGGGCGCGCTCTCCTGCGCCTTTGCCGTTGCGCTCGACTCCCCCGGCGGGCGAAAGCGTCTCAGCCTCAGCGCGTTCGTCAGCACGAAAACGCTGGAAAAGGCCATGGCGCCGGCGGCCAGCATGGGCGAGAGCAACATTCCATTGACAGGATAGAGCGCGCCCGCCGCCACGGGAATCAGAACCACATTATAGGCGAAGGCCCAGAAGAGATTCTGCGCGATATTGCGCATCGTCGCGCGCGAGAGGGCGAGCGCGGCCGGCACTTTGGAGACATGGCCGGACATCAGCACGACATCGGCGGCCTCGATCGCTATGTCGGTTCCCGTGCCGATCGCAATGCCGACATCGGCGGCGGCGAGCGCCGGCGCGTCATTCACCCCGTCCCCGACAAAGGCGACCATGCGGCCGTTGCGCAGGCGCTCGAGCGCGGCGACCTTGCCTTCCGGCAGCACGCCGGCGACGACCTCGTCTATGCCGAGCTTCGCCGCTATGGCGCGCGCGGCGCGCTCGTCGTCGCCGGTGATCATCGCCGTCGCGACGCCTTGGGCGTGCAGCGCCGCGACCGCCGCGACGCTCGTCTCCTCGAGCGCGTCGGCGACGCAGAGTATGGCGGCGAGCGTTCCGTCGATCGCGACATAGAGCGGCGTCTTGCCTTCCGCCGCGAGCCGCGCCGCCACCGTCTCGAAAGCCCCCGTGTCGAGGCCGCGCGCGCGCATGAAACGGGCGGCGCCGACGGCGATCTTTCGCCCCTCGGCGCTCGCCCGGACACCCATTCCGGGCGTCGCCGCGAAGTCCCGCGCCTCGACGAGGACGAGGCCGCGCGCCTTCGCGGCGGCGACCAGCGCGATGGCGATCGGATGCTCCGAGCGCGCTTCGACGCTCGCGGCGAGCCGCAGCGCCTCACCGGCTTCGAAACCGGGCGCGGCTTCGAGATCGGTGAGCTCCGGCTTGCCGCGGGTGAGCGTGCCGGTCTTGTCGAAGGCGATCAGCGTGACGTCGCGCAGGCTCTGCAACGCCTCGCCCTTGCGAAACAAAATGCCGAGCTCCGCCGCGCGGCCCGTGCCGGTCATGATGGCGGCGGGAGTCGCGAGCCCCATGGCGCAGGGGCAGGCGATGATGAGCACCGCCACCGCCGTCACCAGCGCGTAAGACGCGTCGCGCTGCGGGCCGAGGGCGAGCCAGGCGACGAAAGTCGCGAAGGCGATGGCCAGGACAGCGGGCACGAAGACGCCGGTCACGCGGTCGACCAGCGCCTGGATCGGCAGCTTCGCGCCCTGCGCCTGCTCCACCATGCGAATGACGCCGGCGAGCACAGTGTCGGCGCCGACGCGCGTCGCGCGAAAGGTGAAGGCGCCGGTCGTGTTCACCGTGGCGCCGGTGACTTCCGAGCCCTTGCGCTTGCCCACGGGGGCGGGCTCGCCGGTGATCATGGATTCGTCGACATGAGAGGCGCCGTCGACGACCACTCCATCCGTCGCGATGCGCTCGCCTGGCCGCACCTCGACGAGGTCGCCGATGACGACATCCCCGATCGGCAGCTCGATCCGCTCCCCGCCGCGCAGCAGGCGCGCGGTCTTGGGCTGCAGCGCGGCGAGCGCGCGGATCGCTTCCGAGGTTCTGCCCTTGGCGCGCGCCTCCAGCGCGCGGCCGAACAGGATCAGCGTCACGATGACGACGGCGGATTCGTAATAGGCGTCCGCGGCCCCCTGCGGCAGCGTGCCTGGCGCGAAAGTGGCGGCGACCGAATAGAGATAGGCGCTCATCGTGCCGATGGCGACGAGCGAATTCATATCAGGATGGCCGCGCCAGAGCGAGGGAAAGCCCTTCTCGTAGAAGGCGCGGCCCGGCCCCGCGAGAACCAGCGTCGCCAGCGCGAAGGAGATATAGAGCGTCGTCTCGTGGCCCATATTGGCCATGATCCAATCGCCGAGCCCCGGGATCGTATGCGCGCCCATCTCGAGGATGACGACCGGCGCGCTCAGCGCCGCCGCGACGAAGAGGCGCCGTCGCAGCGACGCCGCCTCCCGCTCGCGCGCCTCCCTCTCGTGATCGGCGGCTCTGGCTCCCGTCTCCAGCTCGCGCGGCTCATAGCCGGCCTCGGCGACGGCGCGGCGCAGCGCCTCGGCCGTCTCGCCGCCGCCGAGCGCCCGCACGCGCGCCCGCTCGGTCGCGAGATTGACCTCGGCGGCGATCACGCCCGGCACGGCGCGCAGCGCCTTTTCGACATGGGCGACACATGACGCGCAAGTCATGCCGCCGACGCCGAATTCGATCGTCTCGACGCCCGCCTCATAGCCGGCCTCCTCGACGGCTCGGGCGATGCGCGCGAGATCGGCGCCGGGCGCGAGCGCGACATCGGCGCGCTCGGTCGCCAGATTGACCGAGGCCGAGAGCACGCCGGGCGCGCCGCGCAGCGCCTTTTCGACATGCGACACGCAGGAGGCGCAGGTCATGCCGCGCACGCCGAAGGAAAGATGCGTGGCCTCCACGGCGGGCGGGCGGGCGCGAGTCGAGACGTCGTTCATGCGGATTCGCTCCTCTCGCGCGTCAGCCTACAGCCAACGGCGGGTTCTCGCGACATAGGCGTCGAATTCCGCGCCGAATCGCTGCGACAAATGGCGTTCTTCGCGCTCTATGGCCAGTCGCTGGAGCGAGAACGCCAGCGCGGGCGTGAGCAGGAGCATCCAAGCCGATCCGAGCGCGAGGCCTAGCCCTGCGACCAGCGCCACATGCGACACATAGATCGGATTGCGCGACCAGCGGTATGGGCCCGTGGTGACGAGGCTCGAGACCGCGCGGTCGGGCCTTATCGTCGTGCCCTGCCGGCGCATCAGCGCCGCGCACCATAGGTCGTTGGCGAGCGCCAGCGCGACAATGAGGCCCCCGGCGATGCGCGCGGCCGGCGGCCAGGCGCCTTCGGCGAGCGGCAGCAGCGCGTCGAGCGCCGCCCCTCCCGCGATCGCCGCGAGGAGCAGCAGCGGCGGCCATGCGATCGGCGACGGCGGCTCGGCCTCGGCTCGGCTGTCGGTCTTGGGCATGGGGATCCTCTTTCTGCTCAGATCGCGTTGGCGCGAACAAATTTCAAGCCGAGAGGCGGCGGAGAAGCGAGGCGTCGGGCCTGCTGTCGGGCTTCCTTGCCGTCCTGCCGCCGGCCGGCTATGTAACCGCCGCTCCGGCGCGACGAAAGCCGCGGCCGTGAAGGAAGAAATCGCGAGCTCGGCGCGTCGGCCGGGCCGCTCGGGAAGGATTTCGTGACGACAGATCAGCGCGAGGGCGGGATGCTCGACGTCTACGCCGCGGATCTCGCGAGTTTCGCCGCGCAGGACCGGCTGCGCGCGCTCGCGCCGCGCCGCGGGCTCGATTTCACCTCCAATGATTTTCTCGCCCTCGCCGCGTCGGAGGATTATCGCGAGGCCGCGGCCGCGGCGCTCGCGCGCGGCGTTCCCATCGGCGCCGGCGGCTCGCGGCTCCTGCGCGGCAATCACGAGGAGCATGAGGCGCTGGAGCGCGAGGCGGCGGCCTTCTTCCGCGCCGAAAGCGCGCTCTATTTCGGCGCCGGCTTCTCGGCCAATGAGGCGCTGCTCTCCACTCTGCCGCAGCGCGGCGATCTCATCGTCCATGACGCGCTCGTCCACGCCAGCGCGCATGAGGGCATGCGCCTCTCGCGCGCGGAGACGGTCGCCGCTCTGCACAATGACGCCGACGCTTTCGCGGACGAGATCGCCGCATGGCGCCGCGGCGGCGGAACGGGCCGGCCCTGGATCGTCGTCGAGAGCCTCTACAGCATGGACGGCGATTTCGCGCCGCTCGATTCGCTCGCCGAGATCGCCGCGCGTCACGACGCCTTCCTCCTCATCGACGAGGCCCATGCGACGGGCGTCTACGGCCCCGGCGGACGCGGCCTCGCCGCCGCGCTCGAGGGGCGCGAGACTGTCGTCACGCTGCACACTTGCGGCAAGGCGCTCGGCGTCTTCGGCGGCCTCGTGCTGCTGCCCTCGATCTTGCGCGATTTTCTGATCAACCGCTGCCGGCAATTCATCTTCGCCACCGCGCCGTCGCCGCTCGTCGCCGCCTGCGTTCGCGCCGCTCTGCCGATCGTCGAGCAGGCGGAAGGCCGCCGCGCCGCGCTGCGCTCGCGCGTCGCCGTGGCCGCGCGCGAATTGCAGGCGGCGGGGCTCGCGCCCGCGATTTCGCAAATCGCGCCCATTGTCGTCGGCTCCAACGCCCGCGCTCTGGCGCTCGCCGCGGCGATGCAGGCGCAGGGCTATGACATTCGCGCGATCCGCCCGCCCACGGTGGCGGAAGGAACGGCGCGGCTGCGCCTCTCCCTCACTCTGCATGTGAGCGAGGCGCAGATTTCCGCCATGGTCGAGGATCTCGCGCATGAGCTCGCGAGGCTGCCGCCGTGACGCGCCTCGTCGTCGCCGGAACCGACACCAATGTCGGCAAGACGGTGTTCTCCGCCGCCCTCGCCGGCGCGCTCGGCGCCTTTTATTGGAAGCCCGTGCAGTCCGGCCTCGAGGGCGAGACGGACACGATGGCGGTCGCGCGACTCTCTCGGCTTTCCGCCGACCGGCTTCTGCCCGAGGCCTATCGCCTCCGAACTCCGGCCTCGCCGCATCTTTCCGCGCGCCTCGACGGCGTGGAGATCGATCCCGGCCGCCTCTCTCCGCCGCCTCGCGCGCCGCTCGTCATCGAGACGGCCGGCGGAGTGATGACGCCGCTGACCGACGCGTTCTCGACGATCGAGCTGCTCGCGCGCTGGCGGCTTCCGGTCGTTCTCTGCGCGCGCACCACGCTCGGAACGATCAATCACAGCCTGCTGTCGCTCGAGGCCCTGCGTCGGCGCGACATTCCGATCCTCGGCGTCGCCTTCATCGGCGAGGAGAATGAGGAGACGCAGCGAGTAATCGCGAAATTCTCCGGCGCGCGCGCGCTCGGCCGTCTGCCCTTCGTCGCGCCGCTCGACGCCGAGAATTTGCGCGCGACTTTCGCCGCGCATTTTCACCGCTCCGATTTCGCCGGGACGAATTCGCAATGACGCCGCTCCGTCATTGCGAGCGAAGCGAAGCAATCCAGAGTCGCGGGGCGGCTCCTGGATTGCTTCGTCGCTTCGCTCCTCGCAATGACGACGGTTAAAGGAGATGGCAATGACCTCGCCCGTCTGGCGGCCTTTCACCCAGCACGCGCTGCAGAGGGAGGCGATTCTCGTCACGCGCGGCGAGGGCGCCTGGCTCGAATGCGCGGATGGCCGCCGCATTCTCGACGCGATCTCCTCATGGTGGGTCATCACCCACGGCCATCGTCACCCGAAGATCGTGCAGGCGATCAAGACGCAAGCGGATCGGCTCGATCAGGTGATCTTCGCGGGCTTCACGCATGAGCCCGCCGAGGCGCTCGCGCGCCGCCTCGTCGCGCTGACCGCGCCGGGGCTCGATCATGTGTTCTATTCCGACAGCGGCTCCACCTCCGTGGAGGTCGCGATCAAAATGGCGCTCGGCTTCTTCCGCAATCGCGACGCCGCGCGCGCCCGCGTGATCGCGCTCGAGCACGGCTATCACGGCGACACGATCGGCGCCATGTCGACCGGCGCGCGCTCCGTCTTCAACGCCGCCTATGAGCCGCTGTTGTTCGATGTGACGCGCATTCCTTTTCCCTACGCCGGACGCGAGCGGCAGACGCTCGACGCTCTGGAAGCCGCTTGCCGCGGCGCGGATGCGGCGGCCTTCGTCGTCGAGCCGCTCGTGCTCGGCGCGGGCGGAATGCTCGTCTATGGCGCCGATACGCTGCGCGAGATGCGGCGCATTTGCGCGGCGCATGGCGTGCTCTTCGTCGCCGATGAGGTGATGACCGGCTTCGGCCGCGCCGGAACGCTCTTCGCCTGCGAGCAGGCCGGAATCGTTCCCGACATCGCCTGCTATGCGAAAGGGCTCACGGGAGGATCGGTCCCGCTCGCCGTCACAATGTGCTCGGCGGAGATTTTTCAGGCGCATTATTCGACCGACCGCTCGCGCACATTCTTTCACTCGAGCTCCTTCACCGCCAATCCCATCGCCTGCGCGGCGGCGCTCGCCAATCTCGACATATGGGAGAGCGAGGACGTGCGCGGCCGCATCGCGCGTCTCGCGGCGATGCAGGAGGAGCGGCTGCGCCGCTTCGCGAATGACGCGCGCTTTTCGGATGCGCGGCGCATCGGCACGATCGCGGCGCTGGATCTGCGCGTCGCGGACTCGGGCTATCTCGCGACGATAGGCCCGACGCTCTATGAATTCTTCGTCTCGCGGGGCCTGCTGCTGCGGCCGCTCGGCAATACGATCTATATTCTGCCGCCCTATTGCATAGAGCCGAGCGAGCTCGATTCTCTCTATTCGGCGATCGACGAGGCGGCGGATCGTTTTCGCTGATCATTGAAGGTTCGCGCCCCTTCTCCCACTCGTGGGAGAAGGTGGCCCGGCGCAGCCGGGTCGGATGAGGGCCCTGTGCGCGCAATATGAATCTCA
This sequence comes from Methylosinus sp. Ce-a6, assembly GCF_009811655.1. GTDB lineage: Bacteria > Pseudomonadota > Alphaproteobacteria > Rhizobiales > Beijerinckiaceae > Methylosinus. The sequence continues at coordinate 35,144 of NZ_BGJX01000026.1, forward strand.
GGGTTCACGCGCCCTCATCCGTCGCGCATTCGCGCGACACCTTCTCCCGCAGGCGGGAGAAGGGGAAACGCGAGGCGGCTCTACTTGCCGCGCGCGAGATACTCCTCCTTCAGAATGCGGCGCAGAACCTTGCCGACATTGGTCTTGGGCAGGCTGTCGCGAAATTCGAAATGGCGCGGCGCCTTGTAGTGAGTGAGCGTCTCGCGGCAGAAGTCGTGCAGCTCCTCGCCGGTGACATTCGCGTCGCGCGGCACGATGAAGGCGAGCGGCGCCTCGCCCGAATGCGGATCGGGAATACCGATCACCGCGGCCTCCTTCACCTTGGGATGGCGCGTCAGCACATTCTCGACTTCATTGGGATAGACGTTGAAGCCGGAGACGAGGATCACCTCCTTGAGGCGGTCGACGAGCTTCAATTGTCCGTCGGGCAGCATCACGGCGACGTCGCCGGTGCGGAAGAAGCCGTCTTCCGTCGTCGCCGCGGCGGTCTCCTCCGGTCTGTTCCAGTAGCCGGCCATCACCTGCGGGCCCTTGACGCAGAGCTCGCCGCGCTCGCCGAAAGGCGCGGGCTCGCCCGTCGGCAGGCGGATCGACACTTGCGTCGAGGGATAGGGATAGCCGATCGAGCCGGAAAACTCCACGAGATCGGGCCGGTTGCAGGCGACGACCGGCGAGGTCTCCGAGAGGCCGTAGCCCTCTATGATCGGACGGCCGGTGATCTCTTTCCATTTGCGCGCGACGACGTCCTGCGTCGCCATTCCGCCGGAAATGCAGAAGACGAGATCAGAGAAGTCGACGAGCGAGAATTTCGGATGATTGGCGAGCGCCGCATAGAGCGTGTTGACGCCGGAAATCATGGTGAAGCGCGATTTGCGCAGCGTCTTCACGAAACCCGCTATGTCGCGCGGATTGGCGATGAGCAGGCAGGAGCCGCCGATCTTCACGAGCAGCAGGCAGCAGGCGGTGAGGCCGAAGATGTGGTAGAGCGGCAGCGCCGTCACCATCACCTGATCGCGCGGCTCCGGCAGATAGGGGGCGAGCCAGGCCGCCGACTGCGCCACATTGGCCGCGATATTGCGATGCCGCAGCATCGCGCCCTTGGCGACGCCGGTCGTCCCGCCCGTATATTGCAGAAAGGCGATATCGTCGGGGCCGACCTCGGCGTCGCGCAGCGGCGCCTCGGCGCCCAGGCGCAGAACGCGCGAGAAGCGCACGCTCTGCGGCAGGGAAAAGCGGCGCACGGCGCGTTTCACATAGCGCGAGACGAAATTCACGAGATGGCCGCGCAGGCCGAGAAGATCGCCGGGGGCGATGACGACGGCCTTCTCGAGCCGCATCGACGGCCAGGCGGCCTCGACCGTATGCGCGAAATTCTCCAGCACGAAGATCATGCGCGCGCCGGAGTCCTCGATCTGATGGGCGAGCTCCTTCGGCGTGTAGAGCGGATTGACGTTGACGACGATCGCGCCGGCGAGCAGCACCCCGAAGATCGCGGGCGGATAGGCCATCACATTGGGCGCCATTATGGCGACGCGGTCGCCCTTGGCTATGCCCTGCGATTGCAACCATGCCGCGATGGCGCGCGAGGCGCGGCCGAATTCGGCGTAGGTGAGCTCGGCCCCGAAGCTCTCCAGGGCCGTGCGGCCGGAAAATTCGACGACGCTCTGGCGGAACATGTCGACGAGCGTCGAATAGCTCTTCGGGTCGACCTCGGCGGGGACGAAGGACGGATAGGATGCGACCCAGGGCCGAGCGGCGTAGGGATCGGAGGTGAGCGTGGCGGTAGTCATTCAGAGACTCCGGGCGTGGGCGCGACTGACGGCGGCCCCGCTGTCGGCTCCAGGAATAGGGACAATTCGCTGATGAAAACATAGCGCGCCGCGGGCGCGAGCGCAGCCCCGCGCGCGGGGAGATCGTCGCCGCGGCGCAGCAATCGCGCTACCACTCTCGGCTTTGGGCGCGTTTCCGGCGCCGAAGCGGCGTCCCCTTCGGCTGGGAACGTTCTAGCTCATGGAAGGGCCCATGCGCGCGCCGAGAAGCAGCGCGGCGCCGAAAGCGAGCACGAGGAGAGAGGCGAGAAGCTCGGCGCAGCGCAGCAGAAGCTCGGCGCGTCGCGACTTGCGCCTCGTGAGGCGCGAAGCGAAATCCTTGGCGAAGACGGCCGTCGCCGCCAAGGCGCCGGTGGTGACCGCCGTGCCGGCCGACATCAGCAGCGTCGCGCCGGCGCCGGCCATGAACGCGCCCTGCGACAAAGTGAAGACGAGCACGAGAATGGCGCCGGAGCAGGGGCGGAGCCCCGCCGCGACGACGGCGGCGAGCGCGTCCCGCCAGCGAAAGCCGGCGCCGAGGCGCGCGGCGTCGATCGCGTGAACATGGCCGCAGTCGGGGCCATGGATATGGCTCGTATCGTCGACCGCCTCGCAGGCGAAGGCGCCGCCCCGCGCCACGGCGATGGCCGGCGTGAGGGCCGGCTCCCGCGCCGCGGCGAGCAGCGCGCGCCCTTTCACATAGGCGAGGCGGGCCCCGAGCGCGGCGATGGCGGCGTAGCTCGCCGTCTCGATCCAAGTCGCGGCGTCGGTCATCCGCTGCGCCGTGGCGCCGAAGAGAACGGCGGCCACGCCGACGAGCGTGATGGCGACGGCGCCCTGCAGCAGCGCCGCGAAACCGGCGAGCAGCAGCCCGCGCCGCAGCGCCGTCTCATTGGCGATCATATAGGAGGCGAGCACCGCCTTGCCATGACCCGGCCCGGCGGCGTGGAACACGCCATAGGCGAAACTCGCCGCCGCCAGGCTCGCGAAGGCGAACGGATCGGTCTTCAGCGCCTTCGCCGCGCTCTGCAGCTCCATGTGGAATTTGCTCTGCCAGGCGAGCAGCAGGCCGGTGACGCCGCTTGTCGCGCCGATGGGGCCTTCCGAGGGGCCGACGGCGAAAGGATGGCGCGCGGCCTGCGCCAACGCCGCATCTTGCAGCAGAAGCAGCGCGGCGAAGGCCGCGAGGAGCAGCGCGCAATCCCGCGACAAGACCCTCACGGACAGGCCACGACGACGCGCGCCGCGAGCTTCATGCCGAAATCGGCGCCGGGCGACATTTTGGCGAAGAAAGCTTCGTTCAGCTTCTGCGTGTCGATCGCGAGCAGCGGCTTCGGCTCCACGACGCTCGTCGAGCAGCCCGCCGGCGCCGCGGCGAGCGCGACGGGATTTTGCTTCTCGAGATCGAAGGCGACGAAATAGGTCGGGTCATAGATCTGGAAGGAGAAGGGCTTTTGCGCCGACAGGGGCTGTTGCAGCGGCAGGACGAAATGCATGGTGACGATGCGTTTGTCGTCGGCCTCGAGCCACACCTCCTCGGGCGGGCCGAAGGCGGCTTTCGCATTCTGATATTTGGCGAAGGTGAAATAGTCGAATTCGGCGAGAGATTCGGCGTTGGTTTTGGCGAGCGGCGCGAGCTCCTCGCGGCTCGGCGGCTTGCCGTCCTTGCCGAGCCCCTGCAGCGCGAAGGCGGAATACATTTCGTCGAAGGTCCAGGAATGGCGCACGCCCTTGATCTTGCCGTCCGGCGTGAACAGCACCTCGCTGCGCACGGCGACCCAGACATGGGGGTGCGCGGCGGCGGGCGCAGCGGCGGCGAGCGCGGCGGCGATCGTCAGCGAAGCGATTCCAGATCTCATCGGCATAGGGGGCTCTCGCCTTTGGGGCCGCGGCGCTCGTGTCCGTCTCGCGAATCGCCTGCGTTCCGCGCGCCGTCCATAGGCGCCGAAGGCGGCGGAAACAGGGCCGGGCGGCCCGTTTCGCAGGGTTTTCGATCGCGTCGACGGCTCGCTTGCTGGCGTCGCGCGTCGTGACGTATAATGTCACGCCCGACGCCGCAAAGACAAGGCGGGGCGGAAGCGGCCGCGCCGAGGCGGACGGAATACGGATTTCCACGGATGCGGAGGACGGGAGTCTTTTCGCCGACGCGCAAATCCGCAATATGACCTTCGGAAGCGATCCGCGCGAGAGCTTTCGAGCGGGAACGCTTCATGTGGAGAGCCGGCCCGCGCCCCTCTCCGAGACGATGGCGTCGCGCGGCCCTGCGCGAGCGGGGCTCTTGCCCCGCGAGGGCTTCGCGCCGAGCGAGGAGAAAATACGAATGGCGGATGTAGTCGCCGGCGCCACCAAAACCGGCCCCGCCATCGGCGACGTCTCCCTCGCCGACCGTTTCGATCTCTCGAAGACTCACGTGCTCATCAACGGCACGCAGGCGATCGTGCGGCTTCTGCTCATGCAGAAGGAGATGGACCGCCGCGCCGGCTTGCGCACCGCGGGTTTCGTCTCCGGCTATCGCGGCTCGCCGCTCGGCGGCATAGACGCGCAGCTGCATCGCGCCAAGCCGCTCTTCGACAAGAACGACATATTGTTCATGCCGGGCCTCAACGAGGACCTCGCCGCCACCGCCATATGGGGCGCGCAGCAGGCCGAGATGCGCGGCGAAGGCAAATATGACGGCGTCTTCTCCGTCTGGTACGGCAAGGGACCGGGCGTCGACCGCTCCGGCGACGCGCTGCGTCATGTCAATCTCGCCGGCTCCTCCCGCAGCGGCGGCGTGCTGGCGCTGATGGGCGACGACCATACGGCCGAGTCCTCCACCACGGCGCATCAATCCGAATATCATTTCGTCGATGTGATGATGCCGATCCTCTCGCCGGCCGGCGTGCAGGAGATCGTCGACTACGGCCTCATGGGCTTTGCGCTCTCGCGCTACGCCGGCGTCTGGGTCGGGTTGAAGCTCATCAAGGACACGGTCGAATCGACCGCCTCCGTCGACGGCTCGCTCGATCGCGTGCGTCCCGTCGCGCCGCTCGATTTTCTGATGCCGCCGGGCGGCCTCAACATACGTCCGCGCGATCCAGTGCTGGCGCAGGAAGAGCGCATGCAGGAGAGCAAGCGCGACGCCATGCTCGCCTGGATAAGAGCCAATCGCCTCAATCGCATCGTCACCTCCGGCGGGCCGAACGCGAAAATCGGCGTCATCACCGTCGGCAAATCCTATCTCGACGTGCGCCAGGCGATGGACGATCTCGGCATCGACGAGGTCAAAGCCAACGACTACGGCCTGCGCCTCTACAAGATCGCCTGTCCCTGGCCGCTGGAGCCGCAAGGCTTGCGCGAATTCGTGCGCGGGCTCGATCTCGTCATCGTCGTCGAGGAGAAGCGCTCGCTCATCGAGGTGCAGCTGCGCGAGGAGCTCTATGGGTCGTCGCATCAGCCGGTCTGCATCGGCAAGAAGGACGAGGTCGGCGAATGGCTCTTCCCCGTCAAAGGCTCGCTCGACGCCAATGACGTCGCCATCGCCATCGGCCGGCGCCTGCTGAACTACGTTCGCTCCGACGATCTCGAGGCGCGCGTGCGCCGGCTCGAAGAGATGCAGGAGCGGCGCAGGGCCTTGACCGACGCCGGCGTGCGCGTGCCGCATTTTTGCTCCGGCTGCCCGCACTCGACATCCACCCATGTGCCCGAGGGGATGCGCGCCTATACGGGCATCGGCTGCCATTACATGGCGCAATGGATGGACCGCTCCACCGAGGGCTACACCCATATGGGCGGCGAAGGGGCGAATTGGATCGGCGAGGCGCCTTTCTCGACGCGCAAGCATGTGTTCCAGAATCTCGGCGACGGCACCTACAATCATTCCGGCTCGCTCGCCATCCGCTTCGCGGTCGCGACCAAGACCAACATCACCTTCAAGATTCTCTTCAACGGCGTCGTCGCCATGACCGGCGGTCAGGCGCATGAGGGCGAGCTCACCGTCGAGGCCATCGCCCATCAGGTGGCGGCGGAAGGCGTCGCGAAAATCGCGCTCGTCTCGGACGAGCCGCATAAATATTCCTCCGACATACGCTGGCCGCCGGGCCTCGCCATCCATCACCGCAACGTCATCAACAGCGTGCAGAGCGAGCTCGCCGCGACCGAGGGCGTCACGGTGCTGATCTACGATCAGACCTGCGCGACGGAGAAGCGCCGCGGCCGCAAGCGCGGCGAATATCCAGACCCCGACGTGCGCGTCGTCATCAACGAGCTCGTCTGCGAGGGCTGCGGCGATTGCGGCCGCGCCTCCAATTGCGTGTCGGTGCAGCCGCTGGAGACGGAATTCGGCCGCAAGCGCCGCATCGATCAGTCGAGCTGCAACAAGGACCTCTCCTGCCTCGAGGGCTTCTGCCCGAGCTTCGTCACCGTGCATGGCGCGCGCATGAAGAAAGCCGCGCTGCCGAGCGAGACGCAATGTCCGCCGCCGCCCGAGCCCGCCGTGCCGCAGATCGGCGTGGCGCCTTACGGCGTGCTCGTCGCCGGCATCGGCGGAACCGGCGTCGTGACGGTCAGCGCCATTCTCGGCATGGCGGCGCATCTCGAGGGCAAGGGCGTCGGCGTCATCGACATGGCCGGCCTCGCGCAAAAGGGCGGGGCGGTCTATTGCCATGTGAAGATCGGCCGCGCGCGCGGCGACGTCCATGCGATCCGCATAGCGGCGGGCGAGGCCGATCTCGTGCTCGGCTGCGATCTCGTCGTCGCCGGCGGCAAGCAGATTCTCTCGGCGATCGATCCTGCCCGCAGCCATGTCGTCGTCAACAGCGCGGAAGTCTTTCCGGGCGATATCGAGCGCGATCCGGATTTCGTGCTGCCGGCCCGGCGCATAGAGCGGGCGATCCGCGAGGCCGCCGGCGAGCGCGTCGATTTCCTCGATGTGACGGAGCTGGCGCTGGCGCTCCTCGGCGACTCCATCGCCGCCAATATGTTCATGCTCGGCTACGCCTGGCAGAAGGGCCTGCTGCCGCTCTCCGAGGCCGCGCTGCTGCGCGCCATAGAGCTGAACGGCGAGGCGGTGGCGATGAATCATTCCGCCTTCGCCTGGGGCCGCCGCGCCGCGCATGATCTTTCGAGCGTGACCTCCGTCGTCTCCTCATTGCGCGAGCGCAATCCCACGCGCGACGTCTCGCGCACTTTGGAAGAAGCGATCGAGCGCCGCGTCGCTTTCCTCACCGATTATCAGAACGCCGCTTACGCCGCGCGCTATCGCGCCCGCGTCGACGCCGTGGCGCGGCTCGAGAAGGAGCGCGTTCCCGGAACGAAGGAGCTCACCGAGGCGGTGGCGCGCGGCCTGTTCAAGCTGATGTCGGCCAAGGACGAGTTCGAGGTGGCGCGGCTCTACACGGACGGCTCGTTCCAGCGCCAGATCGCCGAAATCTTCGAGGGCGATCTGCGCATGGAGCTGCATCTCGCGCCCAATCTCGTCGCCTTCCAGCGCAAGAACGACATAGGCGGCTCGCGCAAGATCACTTTCGGCCCATGGATGTTCCATGTGCTGAAATGGCTCGCGCGCGCGAGAGGCCTGCGCGGCACCATCTTCGACCCCTTCCGTCCAGACAGCGATCGCGTCGCCGAGCGCAAGATGCTCGCCGATTATGAGACGCTGCTCGACGATATTCTACCGCGTCTGTCGCCCGCCAATCACGCGACGGCGGTGGCGCTCGCGCGCATACCGGAGAAAGTCCGCGGCTTCGGCCACATACGCGCGCGCGGCGTGCTGGAGGCGCGCGCCGAGATCGCGCGGCTCTACGGCGAGTATCACGCCATTCGGCCGGATGTGAAACTGGCGGCCGAGTGAGCGCAGCGCATCCGCCCGCTGATTTGCCTTGTCCACTCCTGCGCCTATAGGTTGGAGCCCCTCTTCGCTTTTGTGGGCGCGCCGATTCGGCTGCGCCCGCGATCAAGGACCCGTTCATGCGCGTTCTCGGCATTGAAACCACCTGCGACGAGACGGCGGTCGCCGTCGTGGCCTCGCGCATCGGCGGCGACGGCGGCGAGATTCTCTCCAATGAGGTGATGAGCCAGATCGCCCAGCATGCGGCCTATGGCGGCGTTGTGCCGGAGATCGCCGCGCGCGCCCATATAGACGTGCTCGACCGCCTCATCGCCCGCGCGCTCGACGTCGCCGGGACCGATGTCGCCGGCGTCGACGCTATCGCGGCCTCGGCCGGGCCGGGGCTCATCGGCGGCATTCTCGTCGGGCTCACCGCGGGCAAGGCGCTGGCGCTCGCCGCCGACAAGCCCTTCATCGCCGTCAATCACCTCGAGGCCCATGCGCTCACCGGCCGCCTCACCGAGCGGCTGGATTTCCCCTATCTCGCGCTGCTCGTCTCCGGCGGCCACACGCAGCTCGTCGCCGTGCAGGGCGTCGGCGATTATCGCCGTCTCGGCTCCACCGTGGACGACGCCGCCGGCGAGGCCTTCGACAAGGTCGCCAAAATGCTCGGCCTGCCCTATCCCGGCGGCCCGCAGATCGAGCGCGTCGCCGAGGAGGGCGATCCCGCCCGCTTCGATTTTCCGCGTCCCATGTTCGGCCGCGAGGGGGCGGATTTCTCGCTCTCCGGCCTCAAGACCGCGGTGCGCCAGGAGATCGCGCGGCTCGGCGCGCCGACCGAGCGCGACGTGGCCGATCTCGCCGCCTCCTTCCAGGCGGCGATCGTCGATGTCATCGTCGACCGCGTGCGCTCGGGGCTGCGCCTCTTCGGCGAGCAGGGCGGCCATCCCAATGGCCTCGTCATCGGCGGCGGCGTCGGCGCCAATGGCGCGATCCGCCGCGCCTTGACGCGCCTTTGCGCAGAGACGGGCCTGCGCTTCGTCTCGCCGCCGCCCGCGCTCTGCTCGGACAATGGCGCCGTCGTCGCCTGGGCCGGCCTCGAGCGCTTCGCCCGCGGCATGACCGACGATCTCACTTTCGCCGCGCGCCCGCGCTGGCCGCTCGACGCCAACGCCGGACCTCTCCACCACGGCAAGGCGTGAGCCGGACGATGCGACCGAGGCCGGGCGGATGAAGCGGCTGTTGCTGGCCGCGGCGGCGACAGTCTCCGTCTCGCCGCAGCCGGGCGGCCTGCTGTCGCAGGAGCCGCTAGCCGTGGGCGTCCGCGTCTTCTACGGGCCGCGCCCCGGCTTCGCGGACATCGATCTGCGCCTCATCGGCGGCGCGAAGAAAACCATCGACATGGCGGCCTATGTCCTCTCCGACCGCGCGCTGGTCGCGGCGCTCGGCTCCGCGGCCATGCGCGGCGTGCGCGTGCGCCTCTATCTCGACGGGGAGGGGGAGCGCGGCCGCGCCGGCGGCGCGCTTGAGGCGATCGCCTCCGCGCCCAATCTGGAAATCCGCCGCAAGGGCCGCTCGCGCGACCTCATGCATCTGAAATCCTACCAGGTGGACGGGCGCGTGCTGCGCAGCGGCTCGGCCAACTTTTCCGTCTCGGGCGAGGAATTCCAGGACAATGACCTCATATTGATCGAGAGCCCGGCCGCGGTCGAGCGTTTCGAGGACACTTTCGAGCGGCTTTGGGCGCGTTCGGACAATCAGAAGATCGGAACGAGATGAGCGAAGAGAAGATCGCCGTTCTGGGCGCCGGCGCCTGGGGCACGGCGCTCGCCAATGTGGCCGCGACCGGGCGGAGCGGCGTCACGCTCTGGGGACGTGATCCGGCCCATGTCGCCGCGCTCGCGCGCGACCGCGAGAACGGCGCCTATCTGCCCGGCCTGCCGCTCGCCGCGGGCGTCGAGCCGCGCGCCGAGCCCGAGGCCGTCGCGGGCTCCCGCGTCGTCCTCGCCGTCGTTCCCGCCCAGGCGATGCGCGAGGTCGCAAAGCGCTTTCGCGCCATTCTGGCGCCGGGAACGGCCTTTATTGTCTGCTCCAAGGGGATAGAGCGCGGCTCGCGCCGCTTCATGAGCGAGGTCGCGGCGGAGGAATTGCCGCAGGTCGAGATCGCCATCCTCTCCGGCCCGAGCTTCGCCGCCGACGTCTGCCGCGGCCTGCCGACGGCGGTGACGCTCGCCGCCCGAAACGAGGCGCTGGCCAAGCGCCTCTGCGAATTGCTGTCGACGCGCGCCTTCCGCCTCTATCGCTCGACCGACGCGCTGGGCGTCGAGATCGGCGGCGCGGCGAAGAATGTGCTCGCCATAGCGAGCGGCATGGCGGCGGGCAGGGGGCTCGGGGCGAGCGCCCAGGCCGCGCTGATCGCCCGCGGCTTCGCCGAATTGCGGCGCCTCGGTCGCGCCTATGGCGTCAATCAGGAGACGCTGATGGGCCTTTCCGGCCTCGGCGATCTCGTGCTCACCTGCGGCTCGGCGCAATCGCGCAATTTCGCGCTGGGCGCGGCCCTGGGGAGAGGCGAGGCGCCGCTCGACGCCGCCCATGGCAAGCTCGCCGAGGGCGCCTTCACCGCCGCGGCGCTGGTGGCGATGGCGAAGGAGCATGGCGTCGAAATGCCCATCGCCGAGCAGGTGGACGCGATTTTGTCGGGCGCGATCGGCGTCGATCAGGCGATCGAGACGCTGCTGATGCGGCCGCTGAAGGCGGAGGCGTGAGCTTTTGTCGACGTTTCCTGTGAGACAATGTTTCGCAGAAACAGGGCGACGCCAATTCCGCCTGGCTCTTTCTGCCGCTATCGCGACGCCGCCGGGCCTCTCGGGTTTCGCCTGGACGCTCTAGGGTCTTACCGTGTTTCATTGAAAACACGGAAAGACCCTAGACTTTTGTTTTGACGCGTTTCCGGACGTCGAACCGGCGTCCGCTTCGGCTGCAAACGCTCTATGCGCGCGAGGAGGAGAGGTCACAAGGTCGGGGCGATGACGCGCACGCGCTTCTTCACGCCGTCGGCGCCGACGATCTCGCGCGTCGTCTCACGGACCTCGGCAGGTCTTTTCTCCGGCCGAGCAGCCTCCGGGCCGGGGGAGGGGAGGCTCGGAGACACTGCGCCGCGCGCGGCCATCGGCCGCGACAGCTCCTCCGCCTTTTCCTCCGAGACGACGAGATCGCCCTTGTTTCGCTCGGCGAGCAGCCGCTCGGCCTCGGCCAGCGCCTCCGCCCAGCTGCGGCCGGCCGGGCGGCAGGAGCAGGCCGGATCGTAGCTCTTGGCGAATTTGAGCGCGTTCGGGTGGTCGGAATAGGGCTCGCCGTCGATCGATACGGCGCTCTCTATGTCGCGAGAAGGCGAGCGCGTGTAGAGCGTCACTTCGATATTCGGGCATTGCGCCCGGCAGAGTTCTTGGAGATCGGCGAGATTGGCGCGCCGCGCCGAATAGCTGACCGGGAAGAAGCCGCCGTCGCAGGCGCGCACGCAGACCGCCATCGATCCGCCGCGCGCCACCGTCTCGCCGCCATTGTCGTCGCTGTCCTGGGCGGGGAACTCACGGGCGGGCTGCGGCTCCTCCTCCGGCGCGCCGAACAGCTCCTCGAAGATGTTGCGCTGGCGGGGGACGACGCGCATCTGCCGGCATTGCTGATCGAAGCGCGCCTGCAGCGCCTGCCGCTGGCCGTCGCCGGAACTGTTCTGGAGCGAGGCGAGATTGGCGCGCATCTGCGCGATGCGGCCGTTGATCGCGCCGCATTGCGGCGGCGGCGCGCTGCCGAAGAACAGGAATTGCTGGCGGTCGCAGCCGATCGAACGGCCATAGGCGACGGTGCGGTCGATCTCTCTCTGCTGGGTCGCCGCGGCGGCGCGATAACGCGCGGCGCCCGCATTATTGCCGGCGGCGGCGATCTGCGCGCGCAGATTGTCGCAATAGGCCGATTGCGACATCGCCGGCGAGGCGAGCAGCGCGGCGGCGCAAAGGGCGAGCGCGCCGAAAGCCCGCGCGAGCGCGCTCTTCCGCGAAAGCTCGCGCCGAATGATATGTTTGGCCGACATCGGTCCTATATTGCGCGATTCGAAAGGCGTGGCGCCGGAAGCAGGCGAATCCGAAACCGGCGAGCGCGGGACCATTTCGGGCATATCGTCCGTCCGATCAATCGGCTCGTGATATTCGTGAGCTTCTTGTCGCGAACAAGGCGCATCACGACATTTGCCGAGGGAATTTCCCGGCGCTCTGGAGGAACGCACTTATGAAGCCGTCCAAATTGGTCCTGTCCGCTCTCGCCGTCGCGGGACTTTTCGCCGCAGCAGGCTCCGCTCCCGCATGGGCCGATGGGCCGGATCTGATCTTTCGCAAGTCGACCGACTTCAAGCTGCTGACTCCGAACGATAAATTGGCGACCTATGTGCTCGACGACCCGGAAGTCGACGGCGTCGCCTGCTATTACACCGTGCATGAGAAGGGCGGCGTCGCGGGAATGTTCGGCGTGGCGGAGCAGACCTCCGACGTCTCGCTCGCCTGCCGCCAATATGGGCCGGTGAAATTCAAGGACAAATTCGGACAGGGCGACGAGGTGTTCAGCGAGCGCCGCTCGGCGCTGTGGAAGCGCCTGCATATTGTGCGCGGCTGCGACGCCAAGCGCAACGCGCTGGTCTATATGGCCTATTCCGACCGGCTGATCGAGGGCTCGCCGGAGAACTCCACCTCCAGCGTGCCGATCCAGCCCTGGGGCGCGGGCGACGCCGCGCAATGCGGCGAGTTCCTGAAGAAATGACCAAGGGGCGGGCCCAGAGCGTTTCCAGCCGAAGTGGACGCCGGTTCGGCGTTGGAAACGCGGAACGACTCTGGGCCCGCCCCCTGTGCTCAGTCGTTGCAGGAGACGACGGCGGCCTCCGCCGTCGCGGGCCTGCGCGCCGAGGCCGGGCCGATCGCCGAGGTCACGTCGTCGGCGCGGCCATAGGCCACCGCCGGGCCGTGACCATGCGACTCGCACCAGGAGTCGGCGACGATCTTCCCGCAACCCTTCTTCTGCGTGATGCATTCGACGACGCCATAGCCTTCGTGGCCGGAAATCAGATAGACGTTTCTCGGGGCCTCGACGGCGCGGGCGCCGCCCTGGGCGGCCGCGAGCAGCAATCCGCCGAGCAGCGGAATAGCGAGACGCGGCAGAACGAGACGCTGAAAATCGGTGGAGAACTCGCTGGAGAACATGGGGGCACGCCTCGCGCAGGGACGCTCATTCGCCTCGCCGCGCTGATTTTCCCTATATGCGATCGCGGTTAAGGCGCGGTTAAGGTCGCGCCGGTCGCGGGCGACGTCCGGCCAGAGCCAGGGCGATCGGGCGAAGGTTTCCTCATCCTGAGGAGCCCGCGCAGCGGGCGTCTCGAAGGACGAGGAAGCCTTCATGCACTGCCATCTGGAACTCGCCCTCGTGCTTCGAGACGGCGGCTACGCCGCCTCCTCAGCACGAGGGCGATGGTCATTGTCCTTGTGGCGCGGACTTACAGCAATGTTGTATTTGCTGTATGTTACAGCATTGTTGGAGGCTGAAATGTCCGAGCCAGGCACTTTCTCGACCAGCGACCTTTCGCGCAAATCCGGCGACATAATAGCCGAGGCGTTGCGTCGCCCCGTCACCAAAACGCAACGCAACAAGCCGCGCCTCGTCCTCTTGAGCTATGAGGACTATCAGCGGCTCAGATCGGGCGCCGACAGCCGAAAGGCTCATCGGATCGAGACCATGCCCGACGATCTTTTCGACGACGCCGAGGCGGCGCTCGCGGCCTATGAGGCCGAGTCCGACGAGCCGTGAGCTTTTAGCGACTTCACGACTGGCGCCGTCATCCGCTATCCGTTCTTGTGGTCACATGAAGCCGAGGCCGCCTCGACCGAGGGCCGCAAGCCGCGACCCGTCGCCGTCGGATTCCGCGTCCCGCGCGCGAGCGGCGAGGTGTTGCTCTTGTTCCCGATCACCAGCAAGCAGCCAACGGCCGGACGCTTCGCAGTGCAAGTGCCGGAGATCGAAAAGCGCCGCGCTGGCCTCGACGCCGACTTACCCTTGTGGATCATCCTCGACGAGTTCAACGAGGACGCGATCGGCCGCTCCTTCTACCTGGAGCCAGAGCCATCGCTAGGCCGATTCAGCCGCGCCTTCTTCCTACCCCCTATTGAAGAAATTCATCGCGCGACGCGAGAGCATTCGAGGCGTCAGGCGCTACGATTGACGGCTTCCGGCGCAAGGCGCTTTATCTGTAGCCAAACAAAGCGTAAAAATCCAGGCTGCGTTCTAAGAACCTGACCCAAAAGTTTCTTGTTCGCGCCGCAGTTGCGTGATTCTGGGGTTCCGAAGCATCGGAGAATGATTCG
>NZ_BGJX01000027.1 GCF_009811655.1 Methylosinus sp. Ce-a6
GGAGAAGCTGCGTTTCGCCATTCGCGAAGGCGGCCGCACCGTCGGCGCCGGCGTCGTCGCCTCGATCATCGAATAAGAGAAAAAGCGAGCCTCCGGGCTCGCTTTGAAAAGAGTGGACTGCGAGCCTGAAGGCTCGCGGTCCAGCGCGCGTTTTGGACCGCGAGCCTTCAGGCTCGCATCAGAAGCGACGGCCGCTCGCTCGGGCGGTTCGCGTCTTCAGGCCGCGAGCTGCTCGTCGAGGAGGATCGCGGGCAGGCGCGCATCCTCGACATGCTCGACATGTTCCGGGCTCGAATAGGTCATCGCCTCGAGCGCTGCGGCGACGGCGGAGATGCCGATCTCGCGATAGAGCTTGGCGAGCAGATCGTGCGGACGATCGGCGGGTTGCGTTTCGCTGAAATCGGCGGCGACGAAATTCGACATGGCGAGACTCTTCTACTGACGGTTGGGGGACGCTGGAGAATTGTCGTGCATTTGATTTAAAGTCTCCCTTGCTCCGGTAAACTATTCGTAAAATCTCGGAGCCCGGCCGTGTCTCTTCCACAGCTCGCGACGCGTGAGCCGGGACGCGATCGATGCTATGATCGCCTCATGCTGCGCCATATTCCGGAAGAGCCCGTCTCCAACGCCGCCGTCTGGTGCCGACGCCTCGCGGTCTTCTCGCTGCCCGTCGCGGCGATCGCCGTGCTGCTCGCGCGCACGAATGCGGTCGAGCCGCAGGCCTGTCTCGCCGTGCTCGGCGGCGCGATCGTCGTGGCGCTCATCGCGCTTCTGCTTTTTTTCGCCGCTTGCGTCGTCGTCTGGCAGGAGGGCCGGCGCGGACTGGGGGCGGCGCTGGGCGGGGCTTTTCTCGCCGCGGCGACGCTCGGCTATCCGGCCTATCTCGCCTTCGAAGCCGTGCGCCTGCCCGTGCTCTCCGACGTTTCGACCGACACCTCCGATCCGCCGCGCTTCTCCGCCTCCCGCGCCGCCCTCGCGGCGCGCGGCGGCTTCACGCCGGCGGCTTTCGACCCGGACCTGGCCGAGCGGCAGCGCGACAGCTATCCAGACGTCGAGCCGATCGTCGTCGACCTCGAGCCGGACGAGGCCTATCAGCTCGTGTTGGAGACGGCGGCGAGCCGCGGCTGGCGGGTCATCGACCAGCGCCCGCCGGGCGGCCGCTCGGGCGTCGGCCATCTCGATTTCCTCGACCGCACGCTGGTGATGGGATTTTCCGAGGATATAGCCGTGCGGCTGCGCCCGCTCGCCGGCCAGACGCGCATCGACGTGCGCTCCGCCTCGCGCTATGGGCGGCACGATTTCGGCGCCAATGCGAAACGCATTCGGCAGTTCGCAGAGGAGCTGCAAGCGGGGCTGAACGAGAAGTGAGTGGTGAGTGGTCAGTAGTGGGGCGCGCTTTCTCGCTACTCACCACTCACTACTCACTCACTCTGAAATACCGCGCCTCCAGCCTCGGCGGCCCGTCCGCTCTCGCGAGGCCGCGCTCGATCAAATCCTCGAGATGGGCGAAGACGGAGAGCGCCGCCGCCCGCTGCAAATGGGAATCGAAGCCTTCATAGATGCGCGCGACCATGGCGGCGATCGTCTCGTCGCCGGCCTCGAGCCGCTCGAGGATCGCCGCCTCGCGCTGCCGGCGATGATGGAGCAGGGCGCGCAAATAGCGTTGCGGCTCCTTCACCGGGCCGCCATGAGCCGGCCAATAGAGGCGATCGTCGCGCCCGCGCAGCTTCTCCAGCGAGGCGAAATAGTCGCCCATCGAGCCGTCCGGCGGGGCGATGACCGTCGTCGCCCAGCCCATCACATGGTCGCCGGTAAAGAGCGAGCGCTCCTCGGCGAGCGCGAAGCACAGATGGTTCGTGGTGTGCCCCGGCGTCGCGACGGCCTCGATCGTGAGGGCGCCGAAGGAGAGCCGCTCGCCGTCGGCGAGGAGGATATCCGGAGCGTAGGAGCGGTCGTGCGAGGCGTCGAGGCCCGGGCCGGTCAATTCGAGATCTGGCGGCGGCGCGTAAGGCGCGCAGCCGGCGATCGTCGCGCCGGTCCTCTCCTTCAGAATGCGCGCGGCCGGCGAATGGTCGCGATGCGTATGGGTGACGAGGAGATAGCGCAGCCGCTCTCCCTTGATGGCCACGAGCAGCGCCTCAATGTGCGAGGCGTCCGCGGGGCCGGGATCGACGATTCCGACATCGCCTTCGCCGACGATGTAGCTGCATGTGCCCGTATAGGTGAAGGCGCCGGGATTGGGCGCGACAATGCGCCGAACGAGCGGCGACAGGCGCCGCAGAGCGCCGGGCGGCGCGTCGAAGGAGGTGAGATTGTCGTTCCGATCGGTCATGGCGAATGAAACGCTGACAGGCGGGCGCCGCGTGACGGCATGAGTTTCTTCATTGAAAATTTCGCCCCTTCGGCATGGCCTCGCGCGCCTTGGCGCCGCGCGCATTCTCGAGCAGCCGCAGATCGGCGCTCATATCCTCGATCTTTTGGGCGATCACGTGAATGACGCCGGATTCGTTCTGCACGCGTCCCGTGACCGCGACGAGCCGCGCGCCGATGACCTGGGGGCGCTGCCGCTCGAACAGTTTCGGCCAGACGACGATATTGGCGATCCCCGTCTCGTCCTCGATCGTCATGAAGATGACGCCGCTCGCCGAGCCCGGCCTCTGCCGCACCAGCACGAGGCCGGCGACCGTCACGCGCGCCCCCTCGCGCGCGGCCCCCTCCCCAGCCCTCGCCCGAGAGAGGGGAGGCGAGCGTCGTGCGTAATCTCCATGACGCGCGGCGCCTGCTCCCTCTCCCGCTCGCGGGGGAGGGCTGGGGAGGGGGCCTCCAGGGGGAGAATAGAGGGGGCCGCCACCGAGCGAAGCGCAGGGCGCGATCCCCTTCGCCTCGAGGCGCGCGCGCAGGAAGGACATGGGATGCGCCTTCAGCGACAGCGACAGGAAGCGATAGTCCTCGATGACCTCCGCCCCGAGCGGCATGGGCGGAAGATGCGCATCGGCCTCCTGCGGGGCGAAGGAGAGCGCGCGCAAGAGCGGCAGATCGTCCTTGTCGCCGGCGCGGTTGAGCGCCTGCACGGCCCAGAGCGCGTCGCGGCGCGGCAGGCCGAGCGAGGCGAAGGCGCCGGCTTCCGCGAGCCGCTCGAGCGCCGCCGGCTCGAGCCCGCCGCGCAGCCAGAGGTCGCGCACGGAATCATAGCCCGCGCCACGCCACGCCACGAGACGGCGCATGTCCTCTTCCCTCAGGCCGACGATCTGGCGGAAGCCGAGCCGCACGTCGCGCGTCGCGCGAATGACGCCCGCCATGGCGGCATGGCGCGGATGCAGCGGCGTCGTTTCCACGCGCGCCTCCAGCGCGCAGTCCCAATCGGAGAAGTTCACATCGACTTCATGAACGCCGACGCCATGCTCCTGCGCGTCGCGCACGATCTGCGCCGGCGCGTAGAAGCCCATGGGCTGCGCGTTCAACAAGGCGCAGCAGAACACGTCCGGGTAGCGGCATTTGAGCCAGGCGGAGGCGTAGACGAGCAGAGCGAAGGAGGCCGCGTGGCTCTCCGGAAAGCCATAGGAGCCGAAGCCTTCGATCTGTCCCCAGCAGCGCGCGGCGAAATCGCGGTCATAGCCGCGCGCCGCCATTCCGGCGAGCATCTTGTCGCGAAAGGTTCCGATCGTGCCGACGCGCTTGAATGTCGCCATGGCGCGGCGCAGCCGGTCGGCCTCGTCCGGCGTGAAGCCGCCGGCGACGATCGCTATGCGCATCGCCTGCTCCTGGAACAAAGGCACGCCGAGCGTCTTGCGCAGCACCTCCTCGAGCTCTCGGGAAGGAAAGGAAATATCCTCCTTGCCCATGCGACGGCGCAGATAGGGATGCACCATATCGCCCTGAATGGGGCCGGGCCGCACGATCGCCACTTCTATGACGAGATCGTAGAACTCGCGCGGGCGCAGGCGCGGCAGCATGGACATTTGCGCGCGGCTCTCGATCTGGAACACGCCGATCGTGTCGGCGCGCGCGATCATGTCATAGACGCATTCTTCTTCCGCCGGGATCGACGAGAGGCGGTGGACGATTCCATAACGCTCGGCGAGCAAAGCGAGGCCTTTGCGCAGGCAGGTGAGCATGCCGAGCGCCAGCACGTCGATCTTCAATATTCTGAGCGCGTCGAGATCGTCCTTGTCCCATTCGATCGTCGTGCGGCCCTCCATGGCGGCGGGCGCGAGCGGCACGATCTCGTCCAGCCGATCGCGCGTGATGACGAAGCCGCCCGTATGCTGCGAGAGATGGCGCGGGAAGCCGGTGAGCTCGCGCGTCAGCTCCAGCGCCTTGGCGAGACGCGGATCGCGCGCGTCGAGCCCGGCGCGGGCGACGCCTTCCTCGCAGACGCCGCCGCGCGACGCGCCCCAGACATTGTCGGAGAGACGCGCGATCGCGTCCGCCGAGAGGCCGAAGGCTTTGCCCACCTCGCGAATGGCCGAGCGCGAGCGATAGGAGACGACCGTCGCCGTGAGCCCGGCGCGCTCGCGGCCATAGCGCGCGTAGATATATTGCATCACCTCTTCGCGCCGCTCATGCTCGAAATCGACATCTATGTCGGGCGGCTCATTGCGCGCGGCGGAGACGAAGCGCTCGAAGAGAAGATCGTGCTTCGTCGGATCGACCTCGGTGACGCCGAGGCAGTAGCAAATGACCGAATTGGCCGCCGAGCCGCGCCCCTGCGCGAGAATGCGCTGGTCCTTCGCATAGCGCATGATGTCGTGCACAGTGAGAAAGTAGGCGGCGTAGCCGAGCTCCGCGACGAGAGTGAGCTCGTGACGCAAGAGCGTCTCGACCTTCTCCGGCACGCCGTCCGGATAGCGCCGCTTCGCGCCTTCGCGCGCATAATGCGCGAGCGCCTCCTGCTCGCTCGAAAAGCCTTCGCGCAGCTCGCTCGGATAATTATGCGCGAGCTCGTCGAGGCGGAAGGAGAGGCCATCGAGAAAGCCCGCCGTCTCCTCCACTGCTCGTGGAGCCTCGGCGAAGAGGCGCGTCATTTCCTCGCTGCTCTTAAGTGAGCGCTCGGCGTTGGCGGAAAGCAGATAGCCCGCATTGTCGAGCGTCGTCTTCTCGCGCACGCAGGCGAGGACGTCGGCCAGCGGGCGGCGCTCGGACGCGTGCATATTCGCGTCATTCACCGCGATGAGCGGCAGGCCGGTTTCGCGCGCGAGCGCGATGCGGCGGGCGAGCGCCGCGCGCATGTCGACGCCATAGAGCGCCGTCGCCGCGAGCCACAGCCGGCCGCGGCAGGCGTCGAGCAGGGCAGGGGGAAGCGGCGCGCCCTCCATGAGGACGAGCTGCTGGCCTTCGCCGAATTCGACGAGATCGTCGAGGAAGAGCCGGCACGCGCCCTTTTCGGCGCGCATATTGCCGCGCGTCAGCAGCCGGCAGAGACGCCCATAGGCGGCGCGATCTTTCGGATAGCAGAGAATATCGGGCGTCGCGTCGGCGAAGACCAATCGCGCGCCTATGGCGAGGCGAAAGCCCGGCGCCTCTTCCGTATGCTCGCGCAAATAGGAGAAGGCGCGCACGACGCCGGCGAGCGAATTGCGGTCGGCTATGCCTATGCCGCAATGGCCGAGCGCCATCGCCCGCGCGACCATCTCCTCCGGATGCGAGGCGCCGCGCAGGAAAGTGAAATTGGTCGCAGTCGCGAGTTCGGCGTAGCGGGACACGAAAGGGATTATATCAGCAACCGAGCGGCGCGGACTCCTTCTCCCACGAGTGGGAGAAGGAGTCGCGCGCAGGCTCAGCTCGGCTCGTCGGGCTTGCGGCGGCTCGCCTTTTTCGGCTCGCGCCGCGGCCCCTCGACCAGCCGCACCACCACGCCCCAGAGCGTGCGCACATCCTGCTCGGTCATGTTCATGCGGTGGAACATGTTGCGCAGATTGCGCGACATCACCGGCTTTTTGGTCTCGGGACGGAAGAACTGCCGCTCGTCGAGCTGCTTCTCCAAAAAATCGAAGAAGGCGAGCGTCATCTCGCGGCTCGCCGGCGGCGAGCGCTCGGTGACGTCGAAGGGCAGCGTCTCGCCATGGGCGGAGCGGAACCATTCATAGCCGGTGAGCAGCACCGCCTGCGCCAGATTGAGCGAGGCATAGGCGGGATTGACCGGAAAAGTCAGGATCGCGTCGGCGAGCGCGACATCGTCATTGTCGAGCCCGGTGCGCTCGGGCCCGAACATCACGCCGTGACGCTCGCCCGCCGCCATGCGGTCGGCGGTCGCCGACATTGCGGCGGCGGGCGTCAGCACGGGCTTCACCTGGCCTCGCCCGCGCGCGGTGGCGGCGCAGACGAAGGAGAGATCGGCGATCGCCTCGCGCACGCTCTCATAGAGCTTCGCGGACTCGAGCAGATGCGCGGCGCCGGCGGCGGCGGCGTAGCAGCCCTCGCGATAGACGGGATCGCGCGTCGGCCAGCCCTCGCGCGGGGCGACGAGGCGCAGGTCGAAGAGGCCGAAATTGGCCATGGCGCGGGCGCACATGCCGATATTGACGGCGAGCTGCGGCCGCACGAGCACGATCGCAGGGCCGCCTTCGAGCCTTTGCTTGGTGTGGTCGGTTCCGGCGCCGGTCACGGGATCAATGCTCGTTCTCGCGCAGTACGGCGCAAATCAGTACCCTCGCGCTTTCAGCTCCGCTGCTCTCCTGTCGAGATAAGCTGCCACGTCTTCGCTGCTATGCTCGCCCCCCTCGGCGATCGCGGCCTCGATCGTCTCGCGCAGCGCCTTCAGCTTCGCCTCGCGCTCTTCCACGAGGCGCAGGCCTTCGCGCATCACCTCGGTCGCCGAAGCGTAGCGGCCCTGCTTGACGAGGGAGTCGATGAACTCTTCCCAATGCTTGCCGACGGATACGTTCATAGCGCGCCTCCTTGCGGGTTTATAGCACGATATGCGCATAATATGTCATCGCCGGCGCTCTCCGAAAGACGTCCCAGGCCGCCGGCGCCGGTTCCGAGACGCGCCGACAGGCTCCACCGCGCAGATTTGCCCTCGGCGCCTGCTTTGCCTCGCGCGGCGCGCGCGCTATAAGGCCGGCGGCTCACGCGGGAGAGGCATTTCATGAGCAAGATCAAGGTCGAGAAACCGGTCGTCGAGCTCGACGGCGATGAGATGACGCGGATCATCTGGGCCTATATCAAGGACAAGCTCATCGAACCCTATCTCGATCTCGAGCTGCTCTACTACGATCTCTCCATCCAGAATCGCGACGCCACCAACGATCAGGTGACGATCGACGCGGCCGAGGCGATCAAGACCCATGGCGTCGGCGTCAAATGCGCCACCATCACGCCGGACGAGGCGCGGGTTAAGGAGTTCGGCCTCAAGGAGATGTGGAAGTCTCCCAATGGCACGATCCGCAATATTCTCGGCGGCGTCATCTTCCGCGAGCCGATCATCGCCAAGAACGTCCCGCGTCTCGTGCCCGGCTGGACGCAGCCCATCGTCATCGGCCGCCACGCCTTCGGCGATCAATATCGCGCCGTCGATTTCCGCACGCCCGGCAAGGGCCGGCTGACGATGAAATTCGAGGGCGACGACGGGACCGTCATCGAGAAGGAAGTGTTCCGTTTCCCCGGCGCCGGCGTCGCCATGGCGATGTACAATCTCGACGAGTCGATCCGCGAATTCGCCCGCGCTTCGATGAATTACGCGCTGAACCGCAAGTTCCCGCTCTATCTCTCGACCAAGAACACGATTCTCAAAGCCTATGACGGGCGCTTCAAGGATTTGTTCCAGGACGTGTTCGACGCCGAGTTCAAGGCGCAGTTCCAGGCGCTCGGCCTCACTTACGAGCATCGCTTGATCGACGATATGGTCGCCTCGGCGCTCAAATGGTCGGGCGGCTATGTGTGGGCCTGCAAGAATTACGACGGCGACGTGCAGTCGGACACGGTGGCGCAGGGCTTCGGCTCGCTCGGCTTGATGACCAGCGTGCTGATGACGCCGGACGGCAGGACCGTCGAGGCGGAAGCCGCGCATGGCACGGTGACGCGCCATTATCGCGAGCATCAGAAGGGTCACGAGACCTCGACCAATTCCATCGCCTCCATCTTCGCCTGGACGCGGGCGCTCGCGCATCGCGCCAAGCTCGACGGCAATGATGCGCTGGCGCGCTTCTCTCAGACCTTGGAGCAGGTCTGCGTCTCGACGGTCGAGCAGGGCTTCATGACCAAGGATCTCGCGCTGCTCGTCGGCCATAATCAGAAATGGCTGTCGACCACCGGCTTCCTCGACAAGATCGATTCGAACCTCGCGGCAGCGCTCACGGCTGGTAATTGAGACGCCGACGAAGTGATTGTGCTACCCGAGCGGCGCGGCTATATAGACGCCGCGTTCAGGCTAGGGAGGATTCGCGGCGATGGCGGTGGATCTAGACGCGAGCTACAGACCGTCCGAGCAAGAAGATTTCATGAACGATCGGCAGCGCGAATATTTCAGGCGCAAGCTGCTCGTGTGGAAGGACGAAATACTGCAGGAGAGCCGTGAGACCCTCGCCACTCTGCAGAGCGAGAACGAGAACCACCCAGACCTCGCCGATCGCGCCTCTTCCGAGACCGATCGGGCGATCGAGCTCAGGGCGCGCGACCGGCAGAGAAAGCTGATTTCCAAGATAGACGCCGCTCTGGCGCGGCTCGAGGACGGCACCTATGGCTATTGCGAGGAGACGGGCGAGCCGATCTCGCTGAAGCGGCTCGACGCGCGGCCGATCGCCACTCTCTCGATCGAGGCGCAGGAACGGCACGAGCGCCGTGAGCGCGTCTATCGGGACGACTGACGGCGTCGATTTTTTCCTCCGCCGCACATCGAAAAAAGAACGACGCCCGCGGAAAGTAAATCCGCGGGCGTCGTCTTTTGTCAGTGCGTCTTTTGTCAGTGCTTGGCGTCGGGCCGGCCGAGCAGTCGCGCCATTTCGGCCTCGAGCGAGTCGAGCGGATCGACAGGCGCTGCGGGAGGGGCGGGCGGCGGCGGCTCCTCCGGCGGCGGAGGGGACGGCGGCTCGACGGAAACGGTCTCCAGCGGTTGAGGCTCGGGAGCGGGCGGCGGAGGCGGCGGCTCGGGCGCGGGGGGCGGAGGAGGAAGCGGAGCCTCTGCGGCAGGCGGCGCGGCGGGCTTGGCGGCGCGCGAGAGGAATGGCGGCGCCGGTCGCGGCGGCCGTGGCGTCGGGGTGAAGGGCGGACGCTGCGGCGTGAAGCGTGGCGCGCCCGGACGCGCGGCTGGCGCTTCCGAAGCGGGCGGTGGCGCGGGCCTCGCCGGCGGCGGAGCGAAAAGATCGGGCGGCAGCGGAGCGAGGGTCGGCGCGGCGGGCTCGGGCTTCGGCGCCTCGCTCTCCGGCGGCGGCGGGGCGGGGCTGATCGGCGGCAAGATCGGCGCTGGCGCGGGGGCCGGAGTCGGAGCGGGCGCGACCGGGCCGAGCGGCCAGCCGGGTCCGGCGGCCTCCTTCTCGCGCGGCCGCTGCTCGCGCGCCTCCACTCGGCTGATCGAGGCTTCGACCAGCAGATCATTGGGGCCGCCGATGAGCAGCAGATGCTCGACATTGTCGCGCCGCACGATGACGAGCTGCCGGTCGCCGTCGACGTCGAAAGTATCGACGATATCCAGACGGCGCGGGCGGTTGCGCGACCCGGGCGCCTTGATGCGTCGTCCGAACAGGAGCCGGTAGATATAGACGAGCAGCAGCGCCGCGAACAGGAACGCGACTATTGCGGCGAGTATCGGCAGGAGCTGCGACTGTGTGATGCTGGACGGCATGAATCGATTTTTCTTTCGTCGTGGCGCGGCGCGAGAATGCAGTCTATCAGCTTTGGACGCAAGCGCGCCCCAAAGGTTAATCAATGGTTAATAGCGCATTCTCGACGATTCGCGTTTGCGGAAAATGCGCAAGGAGATTGCCATGCGCCCCGGCCGGGGCCATTGTTCCGCCTGATTCTGCCTGCGCCGTCGCGTCTGCCGGGGCGCGGGAGCCCATGAGACGATTCCCGTGACCGACAGGACGGCGCCTCCCGCTTACGATCGCACCGAACGCCCCGGAAACGTCGGCTTGGTTCTGGCCCTCGCCATCGCCCTCGTCGGCGCGATCGTCGTGGCCTCGCTGCTGCCGGCGCCGGTCGCGCCGAAATTCGCCGTCGGCCTGTTGGCGCTTCTCGCCGTCGCCGGCGTCTTCTGCGCTTTCGCCTATGCGGTCGGATTCCTGCGTTTCCCCGGCCGGGCGGCGCGGCGCGACATCGCCCGCCAGATCGCCGACACTTTCTCCGAAGGGCTGCTCGTCACCGAGGGCGACACGCAGATCGTCTATGCGAATGACGCCTATCTCGAGCTCTGCGGCGCGCGCGATCCCGCCGGTCTGCTGACGGTCGAGCGGCTGTTCTCGGGGCCCGCCGAAGTGTCGGAGGCGATCTATCGCCTCGCCCAGGCGGCGCGGGCCGGACGCGCCCACGCCGAGGATGTGCGCCTCGCGCCGCCGCTCACCGGCGACGCCGAGGTCGGCTGGTATCGCATCCGCGTGCGCCCGCTCGATCGCGACGGCGCGCGCCACACGAATTTGTGGACCGTCGTCGACGCCACATCCGACCGTCAACGCCAGGAGAATGTGTTTCAGGAGCTCCAGCATGCGATCGACTTCCTCGATCATGCGCCCGCGGGCTTCTTCTCGGCCGGACCGGACGGGGCCATCTCCTATATGAACAAGACGCTCGCGGGCTGGCTCGGCTACGATCTGACCCAGGTCGGCTCGGGCGGCGTCTCGCTCGCGGACATCGTCGCCAACAACGGCTCGACGCTGCTCACCGCCATCACCGGCGGCTCGGGCGAAGTGCGGACCTCGCAGATCGATCTCGATCTGAAGCGCCGCAACGGCCGTTCGCTGCCGGTGCGGCTGCTGCATCGCGTCGCCTTCGGCCAGGACGGCGCGCCGGGAGCGTCGCGGACGCTGGTGCTGAACCGCGCCGCCGGCGAGGAGCCGGAGGAAGATTTGCGCGCCGCCGAGGTGCGTTTCGCGCGCTTCTTCAATTCGACGCCCATGGCGATCGCCGCCATCGACCCGGAAGGCCTGGTCACGCGCTCCAACGCCGCCTTCGCCAAGCTGCTGCCTCGGGCGCTCAAAAGCGGCGCCTCCGCCTGGCCGGTGCTGTCGAGCGTCGTCGAGCGCGACCGCGCCGCGCTGAAGGACGCCATCGCCGCCGCGCTGGACAATCGCGGCGACGTGCCGCCGATCGACGCCGCATTGGAAGAAGAGGACGGAATGCCGACGCGCTCGGCGCGCTTCTTCGTCGCGCCTTCCGAGGACGCCGGCAAGAAGGGCGCGACGATCTATGCGCTCGACACGACGGAGCATCGCAAGCTGCAGGAGGGCTTCGCCCAGTCGCAGAAGATGCAGGCGGTCGGCCAGCTCGCCGGCGGCGTGGCGCATGACTTCAACAATATGCTCACCGCCATCATCGGCTATTCGGACCTTCTGCTCGCCAATCACCGGCCGACCGATCCGTCCTTCCAGGACATCATCCAGATCAAGCAGACGGCCAATCGCGCCGCCGGGCTCACGCGCCAGCTGCTCGCCTTCTCGCGTCGCCAGACGCTGCGCCCGCAGGTGCTGCAGCTCGGCGATGTGCTCAGCGAGCTGCAATTGCTGCTGCGGCGTCTCGTCGGCGAGAAGGTCGAGGTCGATCTGAAGCACGGCCGCGATCTGTGGTTCGTGAAGGCCGACATCAACCAATTGGAGCAGGTCATCATCAATCTGGTGGTGAACGCCCGCGACGCCATGCCGGAGTCGAGCGGGCGCATTCAGCTGCGCACCCGCAATGTCGCCGCGAATGAATGCGCCGCCTTCGGCGAGGCCTCGCTGACGCCTGCCGACTATGTGCTGATCGAGGTCGAGGACAATGGCTCGGGCATCGCCCCGGAGGTGATGGCCAAGATTTTCGAGCCCTTCTTCACCACCAAAGAGGTCGGCAAGGGCACGGGCCTCGGCCTCTCCATGGTGTTCGGCATCGTCAAACAGTCGGGCGGCTTCGTCTTTCCCGAGAGCGAGCTCGGGCGCGGCACTGTCTTCCGCATCTTCCTGCCGCGGCACGTTCCCGAGGCAGGCGAGGTCGCGGCGAAGCCCGAGGCCGCCAAGCCCGCCGCCGATTACACGGGGCAGGGGACCATATTGCTGGTCGAGGACGAGGACGCCGTCCGCGCTTTCGCGGCGCGGGCGCTCGTCTCGCGCGGCTACAACGTGCTGGAGGCCGGCTCCGGCCTCGAAGCGTTGGAAGTGGTGGAGAGCGAGGGCCAGCGCATAGACCTCATCGTCTCCGATGTGGTGATGCCGGAGATGGACGGGCCCGCAATGTTCGCGGAATTGCGCAAGCGCGGCGTGACGGCGAAGGTCGTCTTCGTCTCGGGCTATGCGGAGGAGGCTTTCGCCAAGAATCTGCCCGAGGGCGATTTCGGCTTTCTCCCTAAGCCTTTCAGCCTGAAGCAGCTCATCGAGACGGTGAAGGCGAGCCTGGGATAAAGGGCGGCGCCCTTCCTTCTCCCATTTATGGGAGAAGGTGTCGCGCGACTGCGCGACGGATGAGGGCGGCCGCGGCTCTCAGATAGCCCTCATCCGACCTCGCTTCGCGAGGCCACCTTCTCCCACGAGTGGGAGAAGGATGCGCGCAGAGGTTACGCGAAACGGGAAATCGCCTATATCCGCGCTATGATCCGCACCGCGCTCTACACAGGCTCCTTCGATCCCGTCACCCTCGGCCATGTGGATGTGATCCGCGCCGGGACGAGCTTTTGCGACCGCCTCGTCATCGCCATTGGCGCGCATCCGGGCAAGACGCCTCTGGTTCCGCTGGAGCAGCGCGTCGCGCTCATCGAAACGGTCTGCGCCGGGCTCGACGAGGCCCGCTCCTGCCGTTTCGAGGTGGTCTCCTTCGCCGGCCTCGCGGTGGAGGCGGCCCGCGCCCATGGCGCCGGGCTGATCCTGCGCGGATTGCGCGACAGCGCCGATTTCGACTATGAAATGCAGATGGCGGGGATGAATCTCGCCATGGCGCCGGAGATCAGAACCATTTTTCACCCCTCGTCTCCGGCGGTCCGGCACATCACCGCGACGCTCGTGCGGCAGATCGCCTCGCTCGGAGGCGATGTCTCGCCTTTCGTTCCGCCCGAGGCGATCGAGGTTCTGCGCCGCGCGCTCTCCGGCCGCTGACGAGAAACAATTAAAAGGGAGGCTCGATTGCCTATCGATCGCCGCAGCTTCACGCTCGCCGCTCTCTCCGCCGCCGCCCTCGCCGGCGCGGCGAGCGCGGAGGACGCGCCGCCCCATACGCTCTACCTCGACACCAAGGACGGCCGCATCGTCATCAAGCTGCGTCCCGACATCGCCCCCAAGCATACGGCGCAGATCGAAACGCTGGCCAAGCGCCATTTCTACGACGGGATCGTCTTCCACCGCGTCATCGACGGCTTCATGGCCCAGACCGGCGATCCGACCGGCACCGGCATGGGCAAATCCGACCTGCCGAATATTCCCGCCGAATTCTCCAAGGAGAAATTCGTGCGCGGCACGCTGGGCATGGCGCGCAGCCAGAACCCCGACTCGGCCAATTCGCAATTTTTCATCTGCCTCGCGCCGGCGCGCTATCTCGAAGAGCAATATACGGTGATCGGCGAGGTCGTCTCCGGCATGGACGTCGTCGACAAGATCAAGAAGGGCGACAAGGCCGACAATGGCAAAGTGTCGAACCCCGACAAGATCATCAAGCTGCGCCTCGCCGGCGACGCGAGCTGAGCCGCCGCGAGCGAAGGACGAAGCAGTTCAGATCGCGCCCTGCGGCCCCTGGATTGCTTCGCTTCGCTCACAATGACGGGAAGCAAGACATCAAGGAGTGGACATGTCCGAAGCCGAAAATCTGAAGCTCGAGACGACAAAGGGCGATATTCTCATCAAGCTCCGCCCCGATCTCGCGCCCAACCATGTGGCGCATATCAAGAAGCTCGTCTCCGAAGGCTTCTATGACGGAATCGTCTTCCACCGCGTCATCGACGGATTCATGGCGCAGACCGGCTGCCCCCATGGCACAGGCACGGGCGGCTCCAAATATCCCGATCTGAAGCAGGAGTTCAACGCCGAGCCGCATGTGCGCGGAACCTGCTCCATGGCGCGCGCGCAACATCCCGATTCGGCCAATTCGCAATTCTTCATCTGCTTCGACGACGCCCGCTTCCTCGACAAGAAATACACCGTCTGGGGCCAGGTGATCTCCGGCATGGAGAATGTCGATCAGATCAAGCGCGGCGAGCCGGTGCAGGACCCGGACAAGATCGTCAAGGCGACGCTGGTCTGAGACTGCCAGAGCGAGACGCCGGAAAGCGCGCGGACCCCTTCTCCCGCCTGCGGGAGAAGGTGGCCCGGCGAAGCCGGGTCGGATGAGGGCTTTCCCCGATCCGGTCCGAATGTCGTCCACATTTGTCGCGCCGCGTCGGCCCTCATCCGACCCTCGCTGACGCGAGGGCCACCTTCTCCCACGAGTGGGAGAAGGAGTCGCGCACGCAGTCTCCGCAAAATTACACATGCGCGTCGATCTCTTCGATTTCGAACTGCCTCGAGACAAGATCGCGCTGCGTCCCGCCGATCCGCGCGACGGCGCGCGCCTGCTCGTCGTTCCGCCGGACGGCGCGTTCCAGGATCGTTTCATTCGCGACCTGCCGGAATTTCTCGCGCCCGGAGACGCGCTCGTCGTCAATGACACGCGCGTCATTCACGCGCGCCTCTCGGGATTTCGCGCCCGCGGCGAAACGCGCGCTCATATGGAGGCGACGCTCATAGAGCGCGTCGCGGCGGATCGCTGGCGCGCGCTCGTCAAGCCGGCGAAGAAGCTCGCGATCGGCGAGACCGTTCGCTTCGGCGCCGACGGCGCGCTCGAGGCCAAGGCGCTCGAGAAGGGCGAGAATGGCGAAATCCTCCTCGGCTTTTCGCTCGAAGGCGCCGCGCTCGACGCGGCCGTCGAGGCCGCCGGAGTAATGCCGCTGCCGCCCTATATCGCGGGACAACGCGCCGCCGACGCGCGCGACGAAAATGATTATCAAACCCTTTTCGCCGCCCGCGCCGGAGCGGTCGCCGCGCCGACGGCGGGACTGCATTTCACGCCGCGTCTGGTCGACGCGCTGCAGGCGATGGGCGTTTCGCTGCATCGTGTGACGCTGCATGTCGGCGCCGGCACTTTCCTTCCGGTGAAGGCGGACGACACCGCCGAGCATGAGATGCATTCCGAATGGGGCGCGCTCGACGCCGCGACGGCGCGGGCGCTGAACGAAACGCGGGCGCGCGGCGGGCGCATCGTCGCGGTCGGCACGACGGCGCTGCGGCTGCTGGAGAGCGCCGCGCGCGAGGATGGACAGCTCGAGGAATTTTCCGGCGCGACGGCGATTTTCATCACGCCCGGCTATCGCTTTCGCGCCGTCGACGCGCTGCTCACCAATTTCCATCTGCCGCGCTCGACCCTGTTCATGCTCGTCTCCGCCTTCGCCGGCCTCGAGCGCATGAAGGCGGCCTACGCCCATGCGATAGGCTCGGGCTATCGTTTCTATTCCTACGGCGACGCTTGCCTGTTGCTGCGACAATGAGCGAGACCCGCTTTCTCGATGTGCGCATTCTCGCGCTTTGGCGCGACGATCGCACCGAATGTCCGCTGACGCTCGATCTGCGCATCGACGCGGAGAGCCGCCGCGTGATCTCGCATTGGGAGACATTCGGCGCTTGCGATCTCAATGGCGACAAATGCCGGCCTTTCGTGCTGCGGCGCGACGGCGCGATGGATTTCGGCGCGCTCGCGAGGGAAGCCTGGCGCACCGATCTGCGCAATGTCGCGATCAAGGTCGGCGAGCGCTTTACCGTGCATTGGAACGAGCGCGATGTCGGCGTCTATGAGATCGTCAAAGTGGCGTCTCTCGGCGCCAAGAGCTGAATTGAGCGAGGAGACACGCATGAGCGAGCAATTCTCCTTCCGGCTGCTGGCGAAAGACGGCGCGGCGCGGCGCGGCCTCGTCTCGACGCCGCGCGGCGACATACGCACGCCGGCCTTCATGCCGGTCGGCACGGCGGCGACGGTCAAGGCCATGTTCCCGCAGGACGTGCGCGCGACGGGCGCCGATATCGTGCTCGGCAATGTCTATCATCTGATGCTGCGGCCAGGCGCGGAACGCGTCGCCGCGCTCGGAGGCCTGCATAAATTCATGAACTGGCCGCATCCGATCCTGACCGATTCCGGCGGCTTTCAGGTGATGTCGCTGGCGAAGCTCCGCAAGCTCGACGAAGAGGGCGTCGCCTTTCAGTCTCATATCGACGGCTCGCGCCATATGCTGACGCCTGAGCGCTCGATGGAGATTCAGCGCCTGCTCGATTCCGACATTCACATGCAATTCGACGAATGCGTGCGCCTGCCTTGCACGGAGGCGGAGGCCGAGCGCGCCATGCGCCTGTCGCTGCGCTGGGCGGAGCGCTCGCGCAAGGCGTTCGGCGATCAGAAGGGCAAGGCGATTTTCGGCATCGTGCAGGGCGGCGCATCGAAGGCGTTGCGCGTCGAGAGCGCGAAGGCGCTCGCCTCCATGGATTTCCACGGCCTCGCCATAGGCGGCCTCGCCGTCGGCGAGCCGCAGGATGTGATGCTCGCAATGCTCGACACAGTCATCCCGCATCTGTCGGAGGACAAGCCGCGTTATCTGATGGGCGTCGGCGCGCCGGACGACATCGTGCAATCGGTGGCGCGCGGCGTCGATATGTTCGATTGTGTCATGCCGACGCGCGCCGGGCGCCATGGCCTCGCCTATACGCGCTTCGGCCGCGTCAATCTGCGCAACGCGCGCCATGCGGACGATCCCGCGCCGCTCGACGCGGGCGCCGCTTGCGCCTCGGCGCGCGATTATTCCCGCGCCTATCTGCATCATCTGGTGAAGGCCGGCGAAATCCTCGGCATGATGCTGCTGACGCAGATCAATGTCGCCTATTATCAGGAGCTGATGGCGGGACTGCGCGAGGCGATAGAGCAGGGGCGGCTCGCGGATTTCATCGACGAGACGAAGGAAGGATGGGCGCGAGAGGAAGCACGGCGATAGGTCGCGAATTACGACTTACGTAATCCATAATTTCATGGTACGTTTCGATGATCGTCAGTTATCGTGACAAGAGAACGGAGCGCTTCGCCCGTGGCGAGACAGTGAGGGAGTTTTCCGGCTTCGCGCGACAGGCGGAGCTGCGTCTCGATCGTCTCGCCGCCGCCGCCGATCTGCAAGATTTGGCGGCGCTCGGCGGCAATCGCCTCGAAACATTGAAAGGCGACAGAAAGGGCCAGTTCAGCATTCGCATAAACGACCGATGGCGCATTTGCTTCGAATGGCCGAAAGACTCACCGGGGCCGAGGAACGTCGAAATCGTCGACTACCATTAGAGCGTTTCCAGCCGAAGTGGACGCCGGTTCGGCGTCGGAAACGCGCCAAAGCAAAAGACGGTAGCGCTGGCCGTGGGAAGCGAGAGGAGACCTTCGAATGGCGAGAACACCGATTCATCCGGGCGAGCATCTCGCGCAGGAATTGCAAGAGCTCGATGTTTCGGCGGCCGAGCTCGCACGCTCGATCGACGTGCCGGTCAACCGCATCACCGCGATATTGAAAGGGCAGCGCGGCGTCACCGCCGATACGGCGCTGCGCCTCGGCCATTGGTTCGGCACGAGCGGGGAATTTTGGCTGAACCTCCAGAAGTTGTACGAATTGCGGCTCGCCCAGAAGGAAATTGGTCCCACATTGCGTAAGCTGCCGCGTCTGGCGGACCGCCGATCCGCCTGAGCCATGGCCATTCGCGCGCTGGAGCGCGCCTCCCTTTGCGACGAGCTGCTCGCCTTCGACGCCTTCGGCGCGCCGACGCGGCGGATCGAGGAGGATGGCGTCCGCTATCTCGTCAATGAATTCTGGACCTCGGCGCAGCGTCAGGCGCATTCGCTGCACGAGATCAGCTATCGCGCCTGCTTCAAGCCGCAATTGCCGGGCTTTTTCATCTCGCGTCTCACGGCGCCGGGCGAATCCGTGTTCGATCCCTTCATGGGCCGCGGCACGACGCCGATCGAGGCCGCGCTGCAAGGACGTCGGCCCATCGGCGCGGACATCAATCCGCTCTCCATTCTGCTGACGCGGCCGCGCCTCGCGCCGCCGTCCATCGCCGCGATCGAGAAGCGCCTCGCTGAAATCCCCTGGGAGAAAGGCGCGATCGAGCGGGACGATCTGCTCGTCTTCTATCATCCCGAGACGTTGCGGCGGCTCTGCGCGCTGCGCCGCCATCTCCTCGCGCGCGCCGAGCCGGACGACGTCGACGATTGGATCCGAATGGTCGCGATCAATCGGCTGACCGGCCATTCGCCGGGCTTTTTCTCGGTCTATTCGCTGCCGCCGAACCAGGCCGTCTCGATCGAAGCCCAGGCCAGGATCAACGCCAAGCGCGCGCAGACGCCGCCTTCGCGCGACGTCGCCGCGCTCATCGCGCGCAAATCGCGCGCGCTGCTTTCCGACGGCGCGCCGCCGTCGCATCCGGAGGCTATGCTCGCCACCGGCGAAGCCTGGCGCGCCCCTTATGTCGAAGATGCTCGAGTGCGGCTCGTCGTCACCTCGCCGCCCTTTCTCGATGTCGTGCATTATGCGAGCGACAATTGGCTGCGCAATTGGTTTGCCGGCATAGATACGGAGGCGGTGCGGATCTCCTGCCATCGCAGCGAGGCCGAATGGGAGAGAATGGTGCGCGCCTGTCTCGAAGAATTCGCGCGCGTCGTTTCGCCGGGCGGCCATGTCGCTTTCGAGGTCGGCGAGGTGCGCGGCGGCAAGGTGCTGCTGGAGCGGCTCGTCTGGCGCGCCGCCGAGGGACTGCCCTTCGAGCGGCTCTTCGTGCTGGTGAACAGCCAGAGCTTCACCAAGACCAGCAATTGCTGGGGCGTCGGCAACAACGCCAAAGGCACCAATACAAATCGGGTGGTGACGCTGCGCAGGCGCTGACGTCTCAGCCGACGAGCGCGAAGGCCGGATGATAATCGACCGCGCCGCGCGCGATCGTCGGTGCGAAAGGCGAGGCCATGAAGAGTTCCGGCGGGCCGCCGGCGAAGCGAAGCCCGGAACGGCTCTCGAATCCGAAGCGGCTATAATAGCTCGGCTCGCCGAAGACGACGCAGCCGGCCGCGCCTCGGGCGCGCAGCCTCGATAGGGCGGCCTCGATCAACGCGGCGCCGACGCCTCGGCGTTGGCGTTCGGGCAGGACGGCGACCGGCCCGAGCCCGAACCAATCGAGCGAGGCTCCGTCGATCGTGACCGGCGATATGGCGATATGGCCGAGAATGCCGGCGTCCTCGGCGACGAGCGACAGAGTGAGGGCGCCGGCGTCGCGCAGCGCGTCGACGAGATCGCCCTCCCGCCCATTGCTGAATGGATGGCCTTCGAAGGCGGCGGCGATAACGCCCCGCACTGCGGCGCGATCGGCTGCGGTCTCGTCTCGGATCAGCATGTCTCGCCGCCTTTGAACAAGCCTGTCTCTACGGTAAGACTGCCGACACGCCGCGCCGCCGTCAATGTCGAGCCCGTCCCATGACCTCCAAATCCACCCGCGACATCGTCGCCGCCGCGAGCGCCTGCGTCGCCTGCTCGGCGGCGGCGGCCTCCCTCCCGCCCGGCTTCGTGCGCCTCGCCGATCTCGCGCCGCAGATCGTGCAGGACATGCGCTACGCCGGCTCGGACAATTTCACCGGTCGCCCCGTGCCCGGCTACAAGGCCGCGCAATGCTGGCTGCGGGAAGATGCGGCCAGAGCCCTCGTCGCCGCGCAGGCGGAGGCGAAAGCGCAAGGATTCGAGCTGATCCTCTATGATTGCTATCGCCCCCGCCGCGCGGTGGCCGCCTTCATCGATTGGGCCGAGAGCCCGGACGAGAGCATGAAGGCGCAATATTATCCGCATGAGACCAAGCGCGATTTGTTCGGGCGCGGCTATATCGCCGAGAAATCGACGCATTCGACCGGCCTCGCGGTCGATCTCGGCGTGCGCGGCTGGGACTTCGGCACGCCCTTCGACTTTTTCGACGAGCGCTCCTGGACGGCGAGCAAGGATGTCAGCCGCGAGGCGCAGGAGCATCGCCGCCGCCTCGAGGCGCTGATGCGCCGGCATGGCTTCCACAATCTGCCGACCGAATGGTGGCATTATGCGTTCACCGGCGCGAGCGAGGCGCCGAGCTTCGACGTGGAGATCGAATAGAGCGTTTTTAGCCGAAGCGGACGCCGGTTCGGCTCCGGAAACGCGTCGAAACAATTCAATCGGCGCTGGGCAGGCGGCGGATGGTGAATTCGATGCGGCCGTCGTCGAGCTCTCGCCAGAACTCGATCTCCGTCATATAGGCGGCCTTGGGATAGAGGTCGAACCATTCGCGCGCCTTGGCGCGGGCTTCGCCGCGCTCCAGCGTGAAGGTCTCGCGGCGCCAGCCGTCGCTGCGCGCGCTCTTGACGATGCGGGCGCGTTCGGCGAGTCGACGCGCGACGTCTCTCGGCTGTCTGGTCTCGACGCCCATACGCAAAACTCCCGCGGCCGACACGGGGATGATAGCGCGTAAG
This sequence comes from Methylosinus sp. Ce-a6, assembly GCF_009811655.1. Lineage (GTDB taxonomy): Bacteria > Pseudomonadota > Alphaproteobacteria > Rhizobiales > Beijerinckiaceae > Methylosinus. The sequence continues at coordinate 20,629 of NZ_BGJX01000027.1, forward strand.
CCGCCAAAAAGAAAAGCCATACGGGAAAACGCGTGGTTTTTTTTTACCTCTCGCCGCGCCGCGATGGTGGCGGCCGTTTCGGGCGGCGTCTCTCGCGCGCTCAGGGCGGTGGCGGCCGCAGGGCGTCGCGCGCCGCCTCCTCGACGAGCCGCGTCACTGTCGCCGGGTCGCGCGGAAAGCCGGCTCTGATCCATTGCGCCTGCAATTCCTTCAGCACGGCGCCGAGCGCGCGGCCGGGCGACAAGCCCCGCGCCAGAAGGTCGGCGGCCTTGACGGGGAAATCCGGCGCCGGCGCCTCGGCGAGAAAGCGCGCCGCGCGCAGCCATGCGGCCTCCGTCGCCGCGGCGGCGCTCTCCGCATGGGCGAGCGCCAGCGCGTCGCGCGCGCTCTGTCGTCCTTGCTCGAAGAGAAGCCGTAGCAGCTCGAGCTCCGGCGGCGGCGATTTCGCGCCGTGGAGCCCCTCCAGAAGCCGCGCCGCATGGGCGAGGCGGCGATGCTCGGCGTTCGAGAGCCTGAGCCTTTCGCGCAGCCTGTCGGCGTCCTCGGGGACGAGAATAGAGAGCGCCCCGAGGCGCAGCAGTGGATCGGCGGCGCGGGAGAGCGCCGCCTCCATCGTCGCGAGCCGCTCGAGCCGCGCCGGAAAAGTCGCGCCGACGACGACCTCGAGCACGCCAGCCTGCGAGATTTCGCGCGCGACCTCCACCGCCCGGCGCGCGGCGAGGAGCTTCAGCGTCTCGGCGCGGATGCGCTCGCCGGAGAGCCGGCGCAGGCTGGCGCGCGCGATAATCGCGGCGTGCAGCCCGGCGGCGTCGAGCCGGCCCTCGCCGAAGGCGGCGTGAAAGCGGAAGAAGCGCAGGACGCGCAGATGGTCCTCGGCGATGCGCGTCGCCGGATCGCCGATGAAGCGCACGCGCCGCGCCTCGAGATCGGCGAGGCCGCCGGCGTAGTCGTGGAGCTCGCCGTCCTGCGAGAGCGACAAAGCGTTGATGGTGAAGTCGCGCCGCAGCGCGTCCTTCTCGAAATCGTCGCCGAAGCGCACCTTGGCGTGGCGGCCGAAGGTCTCGACATCCTCGCGCAGCGTCGTCACCTCGAAAGGCGTCCCTTCGACGACCACTGTGATCGTGCCGTGATCGATCCCTGTCGGCACGCTTTTGAGGCCGGCGGCGCGGGCGGCCTGCGTCACCGCCTCGGGCAGAGCGGTGGTGGCGAGGTCGATCTCATGCGGCGGGCGGCCGAGCAGGGAGTCGCGCACGGCGCCGCCGACGATGCGCGTCTCGCCGCCGGTCGCGCGCAACGCCTCGAACAGGCGGACGATCTTGGGATTGTCGAGCAGCCGAATCGGCAAGTCACTGAAAGCGGCCGGGCGCGAGCCGGCCGTCCTCTATATGAGCCGGCACATAAGTCCCCTCGTTGCGCGGCGACAGTAGCGCCAGAAATATGAAGCCGGCGACGGCCGTGGCGAGGCCGGCGATGGTCAGCGACGAGACGACGCCGCGCGTCCACAGCGCCGCCACGAAAGGCCAGCGGCGCCGCGTCAGCACATAGAGCGCGTAGACGACGAAGGGCGTGACGAACAGCAGAGCCGGTTGAACGATGACCCGCCACATTTTCGATCCGCCTTCGTGATGTCTCGCTTCGGTGGAAGATCATAGCATGGCGGGGCGCATTCGCCGCAGCGCCTGTTCTCGTCGCCGAGCAGACTGAAATTAATCATTCTTTAACATCGACAAGCCTCCTTTCCGGCTTATCCTAGAGGGAAAATGCGACCCAGCCGGCGTCGCCGATCGTAAGGACAAGCAATGACCGAGCAAGAGTTGGAGACAGCTCCCGTCGCCGCCGCCGAGCGTGTCCTCGATGAGATCGGCCGCGCCCGCGCGGCGGTCTCCACCGTGATCTTCGGCCAGGAGGAGGCGGTCGAGCAGGCGCTCGTCACTTTGCTCGCCGGCGGCCATGGGCTTCTGGTCGGCGTGCCGGGCCTCGCCAAGACCAAGCTCGTCGAAACCTTGGGAAGAGTGCTCGGCCTCGACGAGCGGCGCGTTCAATTCACGCCCGATCTTCTCCCCGCCGATATTCTGGGCTCGGAAGTGCTCGAGGAGACCGCCGACAAGAAACGCGTGTTCCGCTTCGTGAAGGGCCCGATCTTCGCGCAATTGCTGATGGCGGACGAGATCAACCGCGCTTCGCCGCGCACGCAGTCGGCGCTTCTGCAGGCGATGCAGGAATATCATGTGAGCGTCGCCGGCGAGCGCCACGATCTGCCGCGTCCCTTCCATGTGCTGGCGACGCAGAATCCGCTGGAGCAGGAGGGCACTTATCCTCTGCCAGAGGCGCAGCTCGACCGATTTCTTCTCCAGATCGACGTGGATTATCCGGATCGCGCCAGCGAAAGGCGCATCTTGCTCGAGACGACCGGCGACCGCGTGATCGAGGCGCAAAAGACGCTTTCCGCCGAGGAGCTGATCGCGGCCCAGCGGCTCGTCCGGCAATTGCCGGTCGGCGACAGGGTCGTCGACGCCATTCTCGATCTCGTGCGCGCCGCCCGGCCGGGGCAGGGCGACGCCGAGATCGCCGCCCATGTCGCCTGGGGCCCGGGCCCGCGCGCGGCGCAGGCGCTGATGCTGGCGACCCGCGCCCGCGCGCTCCTCTCCGGGCGGCTCTCGCCCTCGCTCGACGATGTGGCCGCGCTCGCCGCGCCGGCTCTGCGCCACCGCATGGCGCTGACCTTCGCCGCGCGCGCCCAGGGCAGGACGATAGCCGGACTCGTCGAAAAGCTCGTCGAGAGGATCGGCTGAGGTGGCGGGCCCCGCCGTTTCGACCCGCGCCTTCGAGGCCTCCGAGCGGCTCGCGGCGAGCGCGCGGGGCATAGACGCCGCCGGGCTCGCGAGCCGGCTGCCGGATATCGTGATCCGCGCGCGCGAGGTGGCGGCGACCGTCGTCCATGGCGCGCATGGCCGCAGGCGCGCGGGGACGGGCGAGAATTTCTGGCAGTTCCGGTCCTTCGGGGCGGGCGAGTCGGCACATCGCATCGATTGGCGCCGCTCGGCGCGCGATGATCGCCTCTTCGTGCGCGAACGCGAATGGGAGGCCGCCCATTCCTATTTTCTATGGATGGACTGCTCGCCCTCCATGGCCTTCGTCTCCTCGCTGGCGCTCGAGCCCAAGCTCGACCGCGCGCTGACGCTCGGCCTCGCCCTCTCCGACGTGCTGATGCGCGGCGGCGAGCGCGTGGGGCTGCTCGGTCTCACCCAGCCCATATCGACGCGGGACATCATCGAGCGGCTCGCGCAGGCGCTCCTTTCCGCCGGCGCGGCGGCGCGCGGCGAATTGCCCGGGGCCGCGGCTCTGCCTGCCGGCGCGAAGGCGCTCCTCATATCGGATTTCCTCTGCGATCCGCAGGCGCTCGCCGAGCGCCTCACCACGCTCGCGGCGAATGGCGCGGCCGGCGCTCTGCTGATGATCGCCGATCCGGTCGAGGAGACATTTCCTTTCGAAGGCGAGACGCTCTTCCTCGACACCGACAGCGGCGCGCAATTGCACGCCGGCCGCGCCCAGGCCTGGCGCGAGGCCTATGTCGAGCGCCTCGCGCGGCATAGGGACGAGATCGTGAAAGCCGCCGCGAATGTCGGCTTCTCGTTGCATGTTCACCGCACCGACCGGCCGGCGGCGGAGGCGGCGCTCTCGTTGAGCTTCGCGCTTACGTCCGGATTGGAGCGCGTCTGATGGGGCTCGCCTTCGCCGCGCCGCTCGCGCTTCTCGGACTCCTCGCCCTGCCGGCGATCTATCTGCTGCTGCGGGTGACGCCGCCGCGCCCGCGGGAAATCGTCTTTCCGCCGATCCGCCTGCTGTTCGACCTGCTGCGCCGCGAGGAGACGCCGTCGCGCACGCCCTGGTGGCTCCTGGCGCTGCGCCTCGCGATCGCCGGCCTCGCGGTGCTGGCGATGGCCGGCCCCGCCGTCACGCCCACCGCGACGGCGTCCTTCTCGGGCGCGCCCTTGCTGATCGCGATCGATGACGGCTGGCCGGCGGCGTCCGATTTCGACGCAAGGCTCGAGGCCGCGCGCGCCATTGCCGCCGACGCGACGCGCTCCGGCGCTTCCGTCGCGCTCTTGCCCATGTCGGAGGCCGAGGCCGCTCCGGCGCTCCAGGACGGCGGCGAGATCGACGAGCGCCTGCGGGCGCTGGCGCCGCAGCCCTATATCCCCGACCGCGCCGCCGCCGCCACGCGGCTTTCCGAGTTCGTCGCCGCCCATCCGCATACGCGTCTCGTCTGGATCGCCGACGGGCTGGAGCAGGGCGGAGCGAAAGATTTCGCGAAAGCCCTGAATTCGGCCGCCGCAGCCGGCGCAAAGGTCGACACACTGACCGGCGCTCACATTCCGCGCGCGCTTCTCTCCCCGCAGAACACGGCCGCCGGCCTCGAGGTGGACATTGCGCGGGCTTCCCCGGAGGCCGGCTCCTCCGGCTCGGTCTCCGCCTATGACGCGCAAGGCCGCGTGCTGGCGCAGTCACGATTCGATTTCGGATCCGGGGAGACGGCGAAAGCGCGCTTCGATCTGCCGATCGAGCTGCGCAATGAAGCCGCGCTGCTGCGCCTCGACGGCGAGGCTTCGGCGGGCGCCGCGGCGCTGCTCGACGGGCGCTCCAAAGTGCGCCGCGTCGCCGTGCTGAGCGGGACGAGCGCCGATCTCGCGCAGCCGCTGCTCGAGCCGCAATATTATCTCCAAAAAGCCTTCGCGCCTTTCGCCGAGGTGCGCGAGCCGCGGCCGGGCGCCGCCGATCCGCTGCCCGGCCTCATCGCCGAGCAGCCCAATATCGTCGCGCTCGCCGATGTCGGCGTGCTGCCGCAGGACGCGCATGAGGCGCTCGTGCGTTTCGTCGAGGAGGGCGGCCTGCTGCTGCGCTTCGCCGGCGCGCGCCTCGCCAATGGCGGCGACGATCTCACCCCCGTGCGGCTGCGGCGCAGCGGCCGCGTGCTCGGCGGCGCCATGTCCTGGGACACGCCGAAGAAGCTCGCGCCCTTCGAGCCGTCGAGCCCCTTCTATGGCCTGACAGTCCCCGACGAGGTGACGGTGACGCGGCAGGTGCTGGCCGAGCCCGAGCCGGGCCTGCCGGCCAAGACCTGGGCGGCGCTCACCGACGGCACGCCGCTCGTCACAGCGGAACGGCGCGGCAGGGGGCTCGTCGTGCTGTTCCATGTGAGCGCCGACGCCGCCTGGTCCAATCTGCCGATCTCCGGTCTCTTCGTCGACATGCTGCATCGGATCGCCGCCGACAGCGGCGAGGCCGCCGCGCGCCGCGCCGAAGACGGCGCCCGCAACGACGCGCCGGCGCTGGCGCCGCTCGTCACGCTGGACGGGCGCGGACGTTTGGGCGCGCCGCCGCCCTCCGCCCGTCCGATCGCCGGCGATTATGACGGCGGCGCGCGCCGCGACCATCCGCCGGGCTTCTACGGCGCGGCCGACGCGCCCGTCGCCGTGCAGCCGCTGCGTCCGGGCGACGAATTGCGCGCGTTCGATTTTGCGGGGCAGGGGCTCTCCGTCGCGCCTCTGCGGGCCGGCGCGCCGATCGATCTTCGCCCCTTCCTGCTGGCGCTCGTTTTCCTCGGCCTCCTCGCCGATTGGCTGATCCTGCTCATGATGTCCGGCGCCTTGCGCCGCGCCGCGCCCATTGTCGTCGGCGCGCTCTGCGCGCTCGCTGTTCTCGGCGCCGCTCCCGAGCAGACCCACGCCAAGGACGCGCCCTCCATCGCCACTACGCGCGACCGCGAGGCGGCGCTGACGACGCGGCTCGCCTATGTCGTCTCCGGCGACGCGCGCGTCGACGAGACGAGCCGGCTCGGTCTCGAAGCGCTGTCACGCGCGCTCAATCAGCGCACCTCCTTCGCGCCCGGACCGCCCGTCGGCGTCGATCCCGCGCGCGACGAGCTCGCCTTCTATCCCATGCTCTATTGGCCGATCGTCGCCGGCGCGCCGCTGCCTTCGGCGCAGGCGATCGCCAAGATCGGCGTTTATCTCAAGCAGGGCGGCACCATCGTCTTCGACACGCGCGACGCGCTCACCGCGCATGAGGGCGGAGCGCCGACGCCGGAGACGCAATGGCTGCGCGATCTGACGCGCCATCTCGACATACCGCCGCTCGAGGTCACGCCGCGCGATCACGTCATCACCAAGACCTTCTATCTTCTCGACGGCTTCTACGGCCGCACGATCAACGGCAAGACCTGGGTCGAGGCGCTGCCGCGGGATAGCAAGGACGATTCCACGCGGCCGGTGCGGGCGACCGACAGCGTGTCGTCCGTCGTCATCACCTCCAATGATCTCGCCGCCGCCTGGGCCGCCGACCGCAACGGCCAGCCGCTCTACACGCTGACGCCGGGCGGCGCGCGTCAGCGCGAGCTCGCGATCCGCGGCGGCGTCAATCTCGTGATGTATACGCTGACCGGCAATTACAAATCCGATCAGGTTCATGTTCGCGACCTGTTGGAGCGGCTCGGCCAATGAACGAGCTCTCCCTTTCCTTCACGCCGCTCCTGCCCTGGCCGGCGCTCGCCGCGCTCCTTCTCGCGGCGGCCCTCGTCGCGCTCTTGTCGCTGCGCGCGGGCGGCCGCGGCGCGCCTCTGCGCCTCGCGACATTGGCGCTGGTGCTGCTGGCGCTCGCCGATCCTTCGCTGGTGCGCGAGCAGCGCGAGCCTTTGAAGACGATCGTGCCGATCGTGCTCGACCGCAGCGAGAGCCAGAGCTTCGGCGAGCGCATGGCGCAGCTGGAGGCCGCGAAATCGGCGCTCGAAGCGGCGCTGCAAAAGCTCGGCGACATAGAACCGCGCTTCATCGACGCCGCGCGCCCGGGCGGCGAGGCGGATGGAACCAGACTGTTCGAGGCGCTGGACGAGGGGCTGAAGGACGTCCCGCGCGAGCGCATCGGCGCGGCTATTCTGGTGACGGACGGCGTCGTCCACGATATTCCGGCCAATGCCGGCGCGCTCGGCTTCAAGGCGCCGCTGCACGCGCTCGTCACCGGCCATGAGGGCGAGCGCGACCGTCGCTTGGAGCTCGTCGAGGCGCCGCGCTTCGGCATTGTCGGCAAGGATCAGACGATTCGCGCGCGCGTCGTCGACAGCAATCTCGGCGGGACGGAGCCCGTCGTCATCGCGACGCGCCGCGACGGCGAGACGCTCGAGCCCATCGTCGCGCGCGCCGGCGAGATCGTCGACATTCCCGTGCGCGTCGCGCATGGCGGCGCCAATGTCGTCGAGCTCGAGGTCGAGGCGCTGCCCGGCGAGCTGACGGCGGTCGACAACAAGGCCGTCGTCACCATAGAGGGCGTGCGCGACAGGCTGAAGGTTCTGCTCGTCTCCGGCGAGCCGCATCCGGGCGAGCGCAGCTGGCGCAATCTGCTGCGCTCCGACGCCAATGTGGAGCTCGTGCATTTCACCATTCTGCGGCCGCCGGAGAAGCTCGACGGGACGCCGCCGCATGAGCTCTCGCTGATCGCCTTTCCGACGGCCGATCTCTTCGGCCGCAAGATCAACGAATTCGACCTCATCGTCTTCGACCGCTATTCGAACCAGACGATCCTTCCGTCCGTCTATTTCGACAATATCCTGCGTTACGTCGACAATGGCGGCGCCTTTCTCGTCGCCACGGGGCCGGATTTCGCGACCGTGCAGGGCCTCTATTACTCGCCGCTCGAGAGCATCATACCGGCGCGGCCGGACGGCTCGCTCTTCGAGCGCGCCTTTCGCGCGCGGGTGAGCAAGGAGGGGGAGAAACATCCGGTCACGCGCGGGCTCGAGGGCGCGAAAAGCGAGCCGCCCGCCTGGGGCGAATGGTTCCGTCAGGTCGATGCGGATGTGGTGAAGGGCAATTCGATTCTGACCGGCGCAAACGACAAGCCGCTGCTCGTGCTCTCGCGCGAGGGCAAGGGGCGCGTCGCGGCGCTGCTCACCGATCAGATGTGGCTATGGGCGCGCGGCTTTGAGGGCGGCGGCCCGCATGTCGATCTGATGCGCCGCCTCGCCCATTGGCTGATGAAGGAGCCGGACCTCGAGGAGGAGGCGCTGCGCGCGAGCGCCCATGGCCATGACATTACGATCGAGCGTCAGAGCCTGAAGGACGACGCCGCATCCGTGACGATGACGACGCCGTCCGGCGCGACGTCGCAAATCACGCCGGCGCCCGCCGAGCCCGGCCTCTCTCGCGCGCATCATGCGGCGAAGGAGACGGGGCTCTATCGCTTCCAGAGCGGCGAATTGACCGCGCTCGTCAATGTCGGGCCGGAGAATCCGCGCGAGTTCCGCGAAGTGGTCTCCACGACGGAGAAGCTGCGGCCGCTCGCTGACGCGACCGGCGGCACGGCGCGGCGATTGTCGAAAGACGCGAGCGGCGCGATTTTTCTGCCGCGGATCGTGGAGATGCGCGAGGCCTCGAGCTTCGGCGGCGCCGATTATATCGGTGTGAAGCGCACCGGCGCGAGCGCGTTGAAGGGCGTCGAGATCGCGCCGCTGGCGATGGGGCTGTGGGGCCTCGCGGCGCTGCTCGGGGCGATCGTGCTGGCGTGGGGGTGGGAGGGGAGGAGGTAGCGTGAGCGTCGGCGCAAAATCGCGTTGCTTCTCGAGCGGCTCGGCTCGACGCCCGCTTGAATCCTGAGCGGACGGCATCAAATTCGAGAATGCGGCCAGCGACGGCCCTCGAGGCTATAATGGACAGGAGGAAAAGATGGACGGCTTGTTCATTCCTGCGATTATGGTTTTTGCTACGATTGCCGCCTTCATCATGATGTCCCGCATGTTGTCGGGAAGGTGAGCGATCTCGCGAGTTCGAGAATGTAGGGCCCGGTCCTGGCGACCGGGCTTTTCCGTCTGGAGCATGTTCCCGAAAAGTGCGAAGCGATTTTCAGAAAAACATGTGAATTCAAATAGTTCTCGAAGGGCGTCGCTTCGAAACGCTTACTCCTCACTTCAGCGTGAACGGCGCGATCACGTCGATGGCGAACATGCCGGTCGACCGCCTGAAGCCGCTCGCGCCGAAGAAAGGCGCCGCGCCGGTCAAGGATGCGTCGTAGCGCAGCTCCGGCCGAATTGTCAGGCCGGTGATCGGCAGGCCTTTGGGGATTTGCGGCGTGATCGTCAGTCCCGCGGTGATCTCCAGATAGCTCGTGCCGCGCCCCTCCGGCTGGAAGATCGCCGAAGGCGCGTAGAAGCCATGTTCGACATTGATGTAATCGAAATAGCCGGGATAGGCGCCGACGTAATAGTTATTGTGATCGCGCCAGAATTCGACGCGGCCGTTCAGTTGGAACACATCATCGAGCTTATAGGAGGCGTATTGCGCCACGCCATAGCCTTTGACGCCGCGCGCGCGGCGGGGAATGAGCGAGGCGTCGAAATGATGGATGTCGGCGAGCGCGCTCAACACGCCGTCCGACAAGCCGGTGACGGACAGCGCATTCCATCCGTCGTCGAGAACGTAATTTATGTCCGTGCTCAGAGTGAGCCTGTCGGTGGCCTTCCAGGTGAGGGTGAGATCATTGCTGTAGGACAAGGCTCGATTGGGGTCGCAGGCGCATTCATAGGGAATGTTCGGCCAGCCGACGCCGAGCGGATCGAGCTGCCTGGGGTCTTCCGGACCTATATGCGTCGCGCCGAGAATCGTCAGCTTTCCGTCGAAGGCCTTTATGCGCAGGCCGGCTTGGAAAGAGGCGGAATTGTTATTGTCGCCCGGCCATCCCAGGCCCGTGCTCTCGCCCGACATCACGCTCGCATGGACAAAGAGCCAAGAAGCGAGATCCGCGGACAGCATCACGCCCGTCTGCTTGAGCGGAATGCCGAAATTGAAAATATAGGAATGGCTGTAGAACAGGCTGTCCACCAGTTCCGCGCCTTCGAGCGTGACGAATTGGCCGATCTTCACGTCGAATCCATTTTCGAGGATCCAGGGAAGATGCGCGGTCGCGAAGGCTTGCAGCACGTCGATCTGCGTGCGGTCATGCATCGCATAATCGAGCTCGCCGAGAAAGTGCGTGTAGCGCGCGTCGGAGCCGACCATGCCCTGAATCTTGAAGCCCATGTCGAATTCCTTCGTCGCTTTCGGGTCGGGAAGGCGCTGCGCGGTCAGCACGGCTGCGTTGAATTGCGGCTGATTGGCGCGATCGGTGAAGAGATGCCCCCAATTGAGCTTGTTGAAGGGATGGTCGAAATTGAAGGTGGAGCCGCCTTCGACGAAGCCCGTCATCGTCAAGCTGTCGAGCCAGGACGGCGGCAGTTTTTTCCGATCCGATTTCTTGTCCGAGCTCGCGCGCGATGGAGTTCGCGCGCTGGACGCGGCGGGCGACGTCGGCCAACCGAGGGGCGCGCGATCATCGTCGTCTTCCGCCGAAGCGGGAGCGGCGGCGAGCGTCGTCGCGACGACGCCGGCCAGAAGTCTCGACCGTCGAGTTTCGACCACAAGGAGGCGCGCCTCTCCTTTGAAAAAATCCAATGAAACATACTTACGAGAAACGCCGTCGATCGCGCCGACCGCGAGCGCGAGGCCACAAATCTTTCCGTGTTTCGATGAAACACGGAAAGATTTGTGGCTTTTGTCTCGACGCGTTTCCGACGCCGAACCGGCGTCCGCTTCGGCGGGAAACGCTCTATCCGATTCCGCCGGCCCGAAAGAGTCGGTTATTCTACGGCCCCGGCCGCTTCGCGGTCGGCCAGATAGTCCTGTGACCGCATCTCGATCAGCCGCGAGACGGTGCGGGCGAATTCTTGCGCCTCATGTCCCGTCGGCGCGCGATAGAGGTCGCGCGCTTCGCTCTGCGCGGAGAGGATGAGCCGCGTCTTCTTTTCATAGAGCACGTCGACGAGAGTGATGAAGCGCTTGGCCTCATTGCGGCGCTCCAATGTCATCGCCGGAACCTCGTCGAGGATGATGGCGTCGAAAGCCTCGGCGAGAGCCATATAGTCGGCGGCGCCGGTCGGACGCGCGCAGAGCTCCTCGAAATGAAAGCGCGCGACGCTTCCCGCCGCCTGCGGGACCGTAAGGTCGCGGCCGGCGACGCGCAGCCTCATAGGCGCGCCTTCGGCGACGCCGGTCAGCCGCAGAAACAGCGCGTCGAGCGCGGCGCGGGCGCGCGCGTCCGCCGGGGCGAAGAAGGTCTCGCCGAGCGGCGTCTTCTCGAGGCGGAAGTCGGCGCGCGCGTCGAGGCGCAGAATGTCCAGCCGCTCTTCGATCAGCGCGATGAAGGGCAGGAAGAGGTCGCGGTTGCGGCCGCCCTCATAGAGCCGGCGCGGCTCGACATTGGAGGTCGCCACGACGATGACGCCGCCCTCGAGCAACATCGTGAAGAGGCGCGAGAGAATGGTCGCGTCGGCGATGTCGGCGACGCAGAATTCGTCGAAGCAGAGCACGCGCGTCTCGCCCGCGATCTCCTGCGCGACGTGGGCGAGCGGATCGGCCGCGGCGCTGCGGCGGGCGGCGGCGAGGCGCGCGTGAACCTCGGCCATGAAGGCGTGGAAATGCGCGCGGCGCTTTGCTTCGAGCGCCAGCTCCGCGAAGAAAAGGTCCATCAGCGTCGTCTTGCCGCGCCCGACGAGGCCGTGAATATAGAGGCCGCGCGGCGTCCGGCAGGGCGCGCGGCGTGCGAGCAGTCGGCCGAGCCGCGCGGCGAGGCCGCTCGCGGGCGGCGGCGGACGGCGCGTCAGCTCGCGCGCCAGCGCCTCCAGCCGCTCGAGCGCGGCGAGCTGCGCGCCGTCGCGCTCGAGCGCGCCGTTCGCGACGAGATTTTCATAGCGAATGAGGAGCGGCCGCGGCGTGGGCGCGGAGATGCAGCTCGCCGACTGCGGTTGCCGACCGCCGGGCGCCTTCCGCCCGAAGACGCGTCTCACAGTCTGCGCATCCTGCCATTGGCCGCTTCGAAGGCGCCTTCGCGCAGCTCGCAATAGAGCAGGCGCTCGGGATCGACCGGGCCCGGCATCACGATCTTGCCGCGCGGCGTGCGGGCGAAGCCGAGCCTCGCGTAATAGTCGAGATCGCCGACGAGCAGCACGAGCCCATGGCCGGCCGCCCGAGCGGCGTCGAGCGACTTCTTCACCAGAGCCTCGCCGAGGCCCTGCGAACGGAAGGCCGGCTCGACCGTCAGCGGGCCGAGCAGCAGAGCCGGGGTCTCGCCGATGAGGATGGGCGTCATCCGATTGGCGCCGACGAGCAGCGTGCCGACATGGGCGACGAAGGAGAGCGAGAAATCGGGCTCGACGCCCTCGCGCAGCCGATAGGCCGTGCGCGCATAGCGTCCCGGACCGAACGCCCGCTCCTCGAGCTTTTCGATTTGGGGCGCGTCGGCCGGCGTCTGCGGCGAGAAGCGAATGACGAGATCGATCATGGCTGCGCATAACATGGCGGATGGCAAGGACAAAGCATCGCCCCGATCGATCCTCGAGCTCGACGCCGAACCGGGGTCCGCTTCGGCTGGAAACGCTCGAGACGCCGAAACGACGGAATCGAGGGCCGCGCCGGCCCGAGTCTTGCTCGCGCGTCGGCATGAGCGCGATCGAGATCAGACCCGCGACGCCCGAGGACGCCGAGACGATCGCCGCCCTCCACGTCGCTTGCTGGGCGGAGACCTATTCGGCTCTGGTCCCGGCCAAGGTCCTCGCCGACTTCACTCTGGAGGCGCGCCTCGCGCAATGGCGCGAGACTTTGGGCGGAGCCGGGCCGCAACAGCCGCCGCCGAATGTGTTCCTGGCGCTGAACGGCGAGGGCGCGGCGGTCGGATTCTGCGCGAGCGGCGCGCAGCAGAGCGATATACTCGGCGAGCGGGGCTTCGCCGGCGAGTTTCAGGCGATCTATCTGCTGAAGGAGGCGCAACGCCTCGGCGGCGGCCGACGTTTTATGCGCGAGATGGCGCAGGCGCTGCGCGCGCGCGGAATCGAATGGGGGAGCCTGTGGGTGCTGCGGCATAATTTTTCGGCGCGGCGATTCTACGAGAAGCTCGGCGGCCGCAAGATCAGCGTCGAAGGCGCGTGGCGCGGCGTGCCGGAGGTCGCCTATGGTTGGCGCGATCTCGGCCTCCTCATCGATCCTCCGCCGGCCAAGCCCTGGTGAGCGGTTTTCTCATACGCGCGGCGGCGGTCGCCGATGCGCAGACGATCGCCGCGCTCAATCTCGCCTGCTGGCGCGAGACTTATGCGGGCCTGCTGCCGGCGGAGACTTTCGCGAGCCTCGCGCTCGACGAGCGTGTCGACCATTGGCGCGGCGTTTTCGGCGCGGGAGCGGGCCGCGTCGCTCTGGCGCTCGATCCGGCGGGAGAGGCCGTCGGCTTCTCGCATTGGCGCGAGCATGAGCTCATCCTCGGCGGCCGGCTCGGCCGCGGCGGCGAGATTTGCGCGATCTATCTTCGCCGCGCCGCGCAGGGGCAGGGGCTCGGCCGTCGCCTCGCGCGGCGGGCGGCCGAGGAGATGCGGGCGAGCGGCCTGAAATGGGCGAGCCTCCTCGTGCTGCGCGACAATCTCCCGGCGCGACGCTTTTATGAGGCGATGGACGGCCGGCGCTTTGGCCGCGAGCTATTCTGGCGCGGCGTTCCGCAGGTGGCCTATGGCTGGCGGGATGTCGACCGGCTCGCCGCTCACCAATAGGGCGAGACGGGCGCGCCCCCGATGACTTCCGCTATGCGGGCGCGGGTCGCCGTGGTCGCGCTCTCGGGAAGCGCGTCGATCGGAAAGAAACCCGCCTCGGCGATCTCGCGGTCGGGCGCGCGCGGCGCGCTCTGGCGAAAGGCGCGCGCGACGAAGAGCGCGACATGATCGCGCTTCGATATGCGGCGATTGAGATAGATCCCGCGCAGCTCCGCCGGCGCTTCGAGCTCGATATTGCCTTCCTCGGCGAGCTCGCGTCCGAGCGCCTGCTCCAGCGTCTCGCCCGGCTCGACGCCGCCGCCCGGCAGATAGAAGCCCGAGATATAGGTGTGGCGCACCAGGAGCACGCGATTGTCGGCGTCGACGACGAGGCCGCGCACGCCGAGCGTCATCGGCCGCAACGCCATGGCGCCGAGCACCACGAGGCGCGTCGTCAGCAGCGTCCGCCAGCCGGCCTCGCTCATCGCGACGCCCGCGTGGGAGCGGCCGCCGATTCAAATCTCTGGCGTTCCATGTCCCGACACTCTAGAACCGCTCCAAATCGCCGCCGGCGCGACTTACGGGCGTCTCGAGATTACTAGCGCCGCTGTTCCGCCGAGCGCAAGGAGCGCCAGATTGAAATCCTTTTCCGAGCTCTCGGAACGCGAGATTCTCGCCGTCGCCATCGCCTCCGAGGAAGAGGACGGCCGCATCTATCTGAGCTTCGCGGAAGATCTTTCCGATCGCTATCCCTCTTCGGCCAGGGTTTTCGAGGAAATGGCCGAGCAGGAGGCCGCCCATCGCCACGCCCTGCTCAACCTCTACCAGAAGCGCTTCGGAGCCCATCTGCCGCCGATCCGGCGCGAGGATGTGAAAGGCTTTCTGCGTCGCCGCCCGATCTGGCTCACGCGCAATCTCTCGCTCGAGACGATCCGTAAGGAAGCGGAGGTGATGGAATATGAGAGCGCGCGCTTCTATCAGCGGGCGGCCGAGCGGGCGACCGACGTCGGCGTGCGCAAGCTCCTCGGCGATCTCGCCGCCGCCGAGCAGGGCCACGAGACATTGGCCGTGCGCCTCGGCGCGCAGATTTTGACGCCCGGCGCGAAAACGGCCGAGGACATCGCCCATCGGCGGTTCTTCATCCTGCAATATGTGCAGCCGGGCCTCGCCGGCCTGATGGACGGCTCCGTCTCGACTCTGGCGCCGCTCTTCGCCGCCGCCTTCGCCACGCACAATAATTGGGAGACGTTTCTCGTCGGCCTCGCCGCCTCGATCGGCGCCGGGATCAGCATGGGCTTCGCCGAAGCGCTCTCGGACGATGGCTCGCTCACCGGCCGCGGCTCGCCGATCCTGCGCGGCGGCGTCTGCGGGCTGATGACGACGCTCGGCGGCCTCGGCCATACGCTTCCCTATCTCGTGCCGGAAGCGGTCCCCAACGCCTTCAATATCGCGACGACGGTCGCCGGCGCCGTCGTCTTCGTGGAGCTCTGGGCGATCGCCTTCATCCGCGCGCGATATATGGATACGCCTTTCCTCCAGGCCGTGTTCCAGATCGTGCTCGGCGGCGCGATCGTGCTCGCGGCTGGCGTTCTCATCGGCGGAGCCTGAGGATTCGCATGGGATTTCTGCTCGCCCATCTCTCCGACGCCCATATCGGGCCGATCCCGCGGCCGACGCTGCGCGAGCTCGCCGGCAAGCGCCTGACCGGCTACGCCAACTGGCTGCACAAGCGCGCGCAGGCGCATGACATGGGCCTGCTCGGCCGCATCGTCGAGGACATAGCGGCGCAAAAGCCCGACCATGTCGTCATGACCGGCGACATCGTCAATATCGGCCTCGACGCCGAGATCGAGGCGGCGCGCCGCTGGCTCGCGAGCCTAGGCCGTCCAGAGGATGTGAGCTTCACCCCCGGCAATCACGACGCCTATGTGCCGGCGGCCGTCCCGCGCGTCGCCGACACTTTCGCGCCCTGGACGACTTCGGAGGAGGGCGAGGGCTTTCCCTATCTCAGGCGCCGCGGCGGCGTCGCGCTCATCGGGCTCGATTCGGCCGTTCCCACAGCGCCTTTCATCGCCACGGGGCGGCTCGGCGCGGCGCAGCGCGAGAAGCTCGCGGCGCTCCTCGACAAGACGAGGGCCGAGGGGCTCGTCCGCGTCGTGCTGCTGCATCATCCGCCGTACCGCGGCGGCGCGAGGCCGCTGCGCGGCCTCGACGACGCCGCCGAACTCGAGGCGATCATCGCCCGCCATGGCGCGGAGCTCGTGCTGCACGGCCATAATCACAAGATCAGCGTCCACCGTCTGCCGGGGCTCCACGGTCCGGCGCCCGTGGTCGGCGCGGCCTCGGCCTCGGCGCGCTCCGGCACCCAAACGCATCGCGCGGCCTATAATCTCTACTCGATCGAGCGAAGCGGGGAGGCCGTGACGATCTCCGCCCGCGCGCGTGGACTTGTCGAGGGCGGCGAGTCGATCGGCGACATCGGGACGCTTGCGCTCTGACCCCGTCAGGAGGCGGGCAGGAAGACGTCCGCGCGGAGCCTCGCCAATTGGGCGCCGCGCAGAAACAGGGCCCGTTTCACGCGATTGACCAGATCACCGCCGCCGCAAAGAAAATAGGAGGCGGCGTCCGGCTGCGGCTCGCCCTCGAGCACCGCCTTTTCGACGTCGCCATCGGCGGCGCCGAGAGAGCCGAGAACGCAAGGGATATAGGAAAAGCGCTCGCGCTCGCGGGCGAGCGCGGCGAGTTCCTCGGACAGATAGAGGCCGGAACGCTCGCGGGCGCCGTGATAGAGGCGGATGGGCCCGCGATGGCCGCGCGACAAAGCGTCTCTCAGAATGCCCCAGAGGGGCGCCAGCCCTGTGCCGGCTCCGACGAGAACGAGGGGCCGGTCGCGGTCGGCCTCGTCATAGTAGCAGGCTCCGAACGGCCCGCGGACCGCGAGCCGGTCGCCGACGGACAAGCGTTCGGCGATGAATCCACCCATGCGGCCGTTGGGCAAGAGGCGGACATGCAATTCCAGAAACGCCTCCGCTTCCGGAAGGCTGGCGATCGAATAGCTGCGGACGCAGCCGTCCGGCGTTTCGAGAGAGAGAAACTGCCCCGGCCGATAGGCGAATGGAGCGCAGGGCTCCAAACGCAGGCGAACGACCGTCGGCGCCAGACGGTCGATCGCGCAGACGCCGACCTCGGTCGCCTCGAGCGACGGGCCGGCGCGAAGGACTTTCAGCGGCCCTTTCGGCACGCAGACGCAGGGAAGGAAATAGCCTTGCTCCTTCTGCGCTTTCGACAAGCCTCGCTGCGCCTCCGCCGGTATCTCTCCCTCCGCCCGGCTGAGGCAGGTCTGGCAGATTCCGGCCCGGCAGGAGTGCGGCGCGTCCACGCCTGCGGCCAGCAGCGCGGACAGCACGTCCTGGTTCGGGGCGATCGGAACGGGCCGATCGTCGAAAGTGAGCGAGGCCATGCGTCGTCCCCTTCAGCGATCGAGGACGTCGTCGCGCGTGGAATTGGCGAGCGCCGCGACTTCGGCGATGTCCTCGTCGCGGACGCCGAGCTCCTTCAGCGTGGCGCCGAGGAGCTCGATGACGGCGTCGACATGCACGTCGCCGAGGCCGCGCGCGACGAGACGCCTGTGGCCTTCGCGCATGTCCTTGCCGGTATAGGCGTTCGGACCGCCGAACACCATTGTGAGAAAGGCCTTCTGCTTGGCGGCCTGCTTCTCCATATCGACCGAGTCGAAAAAGCCGTTGATGCGGTCGTCGGCCAGGACCTTGCGGTAGAATATGTCGACGGCGGCGTCGACGGCGGGAGCGCCGCCGAGGCGTTCATAGAGGGTGGACATTTGCCTCTCCTTAAAACAGGTATTTACGATACCTGTTTTAGGCGAAAGCTGCGGAGGAGGCAAGGGAGAGACTGTGATGCGGTTGACGCTGCATAGCGACCTCGGCTTCAGGACGCTGATTTTCCTCGCTGTCGCAGGCGAGAGCGGCGGCTCCATTCCGCAGATCGCGAAGGCCTATGGAGTCTCGCAGAACCACTTGAAGAAGGTGGTGAATCATCTCGCGCATGCGGGTTGGGTCGAAGCCGCGCGCGGACGCGGCGGCGGTCTGCGGCTGTGTGTCGCGCCCGCGCAGATCTCGATCGGCGCGGTCATGCGCGAGATGGAGAGCGATTTCGCGCTCGTCGATTGCCTGGGCGTCGAGCCGGAGCGCTGTCTGATCGCCGGCAATTGCGGGCTGCAGCGCATCTTCGGAGAGGCGCTCCGCGCATGGTTTCAGACGTTGGATCGCTACTCGCTGGCGGATGCGGTCGACAGACCCGGCGTCCTCCGCGATCTGCTCGGATCGGCTGTCGCCGCGCCGGCTGCGCGCGCCGCGAAAAGTTCGGCTCACGAAAAAAAATGACGCCGAACGCTGCGCGCCGCGCGCGTCAGCGGACCCAATCGCGCCCGAGAAGATCGGCGGCGAGCAGCCAGAGCAGAAAGAAGAACGCCGCCGCGCCGGCTCCCTGCGCCAGGAACAAAATAGCCCGATAGAGCTTCTCGCCGAGGCCGCCAGGACGAGGCAGAGCCGGGAGGCTCGCCGAGGAAGCCGCAATTCGCTTCTTCTTCGCCGCCTCCCCGGCAAAGGCGCGGGCGCCGCCCTGGCCGGCGAAATCGAAAGCGAGCGCCTTCTCGCGCTCGATCAGCCGATGGGCGATATATTCGGTGATCGCGTCGACGACGGTCGCGACATTCTCGCTCTCGCCGATGGTGATGCGGCCATGGCGCGTGTCCTGCAAGAAACGATAGGTGCGGCGGTCGCGCCCCATTTCGACGAAGCCGACGTGATCGATGAAGAGCCGCGGCCGGTCGCCATGCGAGACGCCGACGTCGAAGAGATCGCAATCCTTCGGCGCCTGGGCGAGGACGGGGTCCAAATGGTCGCGCAATATTTCGAGCCGAGCGATTTCCGCGTCGCGGAGATCGGCGAGAACGCCGGAGCGCTCGGCGTTGGCGAGCCGCGCCCGCCGCATCGCCCCGGTCAGATTGGCGACGCGCGTCTCCTTGGTCTCGGCGAGGGCGCGCTGGCCGGAGCCGATCCGCTCTCTCGCCGCGCGCCTGTCGGCGACGAGCGCCGTGGGGGCAGGCGCGTCGCCCGTCGTCGCCGGTTGGCTGTCCCTCTTGGACTCGTCCATGTCACTCATTCGCACGAAAGACCGCATAGCGCATTTCATTATACCCCGTCGCAGCCGAGTTTCGACCAGAAAGCGCGCCGGTCGAAAGTCCGGCCGGCGCGCTCGCCTCCTGAATCGATCCATTATCGGCGGCGAGCTTTGCTCGTTGGATCGCAAAGGCGGGTAAAGCATGACCTTCGTTAGGAAGGCGCCAATGAGATATCGGGAATAATACTGATAATTCGAGACGAATAGTCGAAGACTGCAATTTTGTTCTATCGGCGATTTTTTGCATCTTGCCGCACAAAGCCCGAAGCGACCCCGACGACCCGTTCCGCTGACGTCGCTGCGTTTTCGCGGACGGCCGAGCTCGCGGAAGAGTCGACATTTGCGCCGCCTTCCGGCAAATCTCCGGCCGATGAGAGCGGGCGCCCGCAGATTCGCGCGCAGGAGGAGGCCGCCGCCCGCCGCGGGCCGCGCCGCAAGCTGGAGACCCAAATGGCGCCTTTCGACGCCGGCCTGCCGATGACGGGCGCGCGATCCGGGCGGATCGCATTCGGCGCGGTCTGCGGGGGCGTTTCCGCGCTCGAAGCGGGCGGGGGCAGGGAGCATCTGCTCGTCGCCGGCTTCTTCGCGGCGACGGCGCTGTTCCTGCTGCGGCCGGCGCTCGGGCGCCTCCGGCTGGGCGTCGATTTCGCGCTCGATTTCGCCGCCGTCGGGGCGCTCGCCTTCCTCTGCGATCCGAATGGCGTGCTCTGGCGCGCGCCCGATTCGCTCGGGAGCCTCTTTACGCTGACGTCGATCGGAGCGAGCTCGGCGGCCGGTCTCTATCTCCTCGGCGTCGCCATTCTGCCCGGCTCCCGTTTCGCGCTGCGCGGGGCGCTGTTTTTCTTGCCTTTCCTGTTTTGCCTGTTGATCGCCTTGGGCTCGCCGACAATCGGCGAATTGGGCGGGCTCCTCTTCCTCGGCCTCGCGGTTCCGGAGACGGCGCGCGCCATCGCCGCGCGCGGGGTCATTCTGTTCCTGCTGAACGAGGCCGTCATCGTGGGAGCGCCGCTGGCGCTCGGCCGCTATCTGCCGCAGCAATGGCGACCGCATGGCGTGCTGCTCCTCGCCGCGCTGATCGCGGCCGTCACGCCGGAGATCGCGAGCATAGGCTCATCCTCCATCGTCGCCTTGCTTCCGGCGCCCATCGCCGTCGTCGCGGCCTCGCTGCTCGCCGCCGCCGCCCAGGCGGGCCTCTGGGGCGAGACCTATCTCGTCACCCAGGCCATGGCGGGAATGCTGCGCGGAGCCCCCTCTCTTCCCGTGATCGTGCTCAGCGATTGGAAGACCGGCGCCGCCAAAGGCGCGGTTTATGGCTTCGTCTTCATGCTGCTGCTCCTCGTGGCCGGCATGGTCGTGACCTTCCCGCCGGCGCTCGGCCTCGTCGTCGCCATGGGGCCGGTCGGCGGCGCTCTGATCGGCGCGGCGACCTTCCCGCTCGCGCGCGCCATTGTCGAGAGCACGGATTCGACGGCGCCTTTCTACGCCCGCTTGCGGCTCGAATATCGGCGCGTCGCCAATGTCCCGCGCGGCCTCGTCGCCGGCGCGGCGGTCGGCCTCGCGCTTCTCGTCGGCCTGCCGAACGAAGACGGGGGCGCGCGATTCCTCTTCGGCGCGGGGGCGGGGCTGCTCGCCTATGCCGGCGTCGATATGGGCTTCGATCTCTTCGCTCTTTGCGAGAAGCGCCGCCAGCATTTGCGCAACTGGCGCGTCTATGCGCTGGGCGCGCTGCTCGGCGGCCTCGTCGGCGGGGCGATCGCCTGGTATCTCGACGCCGATCAGCTCGCGACGATCGCCAGGAAGTTCTTCGCCTATATCTCGCTGAGCTACGCGGCGGACGGCAGGCCGGTTTCCGATTACGTCATCCGTCCGCTGTTCTCCAAATGGGGCGCGACAAATCTCGGCCTCGTCGACGGCGGCGTGCGGCTCTTCTTCGACGAGTCGCTCTCGGGCGTCATCCAATGGGTGTTCGCCGCGCCTTTGTTCTCGATCAATCTCTTCTTTCTGACGGCCCTGGTGCGCCGCAGCCTCGCGCCTTTGCGCCAGCTCGCGAGCCTCGAGGGGCTCGACATGCTGGTCGACAACGCCGTGCGCGTGCTGCGCTGGGGCTTGTGGATGGCGCCGGTCATCTATTCCTTCTTGAAGGCCGCGCCGGATCCGGCCTGGTACAATCAGGACGGCCTCATCCGCACCGGCGTCGCGATCTGGATGAATCATGCGTTGCCGGACCAGGATTTTCGCGCCTGGAGCCTCGACATCTTCACCGCTCTGCTCGCCTATGACGCGATCCGCGTGCTGATCTGGTTCGACCATATGGGGCTGCGCGTCGCGACCTTGGTCAATCTCTCCTTCGTCGGCGGCGACGTCGCCGACGAGAAGGCGGCGCGCTTCATCGGCAAGGCGCAGAAGAGCCGCGCCATTCCGGAAGGGCTCCGCCGTTTCGGGACCTGGGCGCCGCTGCTGCTGCCCTTCTACATTCCGCGCGGCGCGGAATGGGATCAGGCCTGGAACGCGGCCGAGCGCATGTCGCATCTGCGGCCGCCGTCCTATTCCTATCTCATCGGCGGCTATATGGCCTATGCGGGCGTGCTCTCCATCGCCCTCGTCGTCTTCCTGCTGATGCAGCTCGCCAAGGCCGGCAAGCTGCCGCTCGAAGGGATCACCGGCGCCGGCGGCGCGCCCGGCTCCAAGCCCTTCGAGCTCACCAACGGCCTCGTCTCGTCGCAATGGTTCGAGGACGGGCAGGGCGCCATGCGCGTCGAGGGCGTCGCGCGCGGCGGCCCGCCGATCGACCTCACCCGCCGGCCGGACGATCACGCCCATCCGCGCGGCCGCTTTCTGTTCTTCCGCGAGGAGGGCGGCGAGCTCTGGTCCTTCGGCTCCGCGCCGACCTGCGCGCGCTGCGAGAAGGTCTCGCTGGAGAGCGAAGGCTGCACATTCCTCTATTTTCTCATGGAGCAGGGCGGTTTCGCGATAGAGGCGAAGATCGCGCTCGCGCCGGACGAGGCGGTGGAAATCACCAAATTGCGTCTCGTCGACCTCGAGCAGCGCCCGCGCAAGATCACTCTGGCGACGCTGCGCGAATGGGTGCTGAACGAGACCGGCGTCGAGCAGCGCGACGCCGCCTATAACGCCATTCACATCGGCACATGGTTCGTCGGCGGGCTGAACGCGGTCATCGCGCAGAACCGCCTGCTGAAGGGCGGCGCGCGTCGCGACGTCGATCGGCGTCTCTCGCCGGAGGTCGGCTTCCATGCGATCGGCGCCGGCGAAGGGACGAAGCTGCGCCTCATCGGCTATGAGGATGTGAAGGCCCGCTTCTACGGCCTCGGCGCCGCCGGCGCGCCGGACAGCCTCACCGACGGCGAGCCGCCGCGCGACCCTCGCGACGAAGGTCTTTTGTTCGGCTTCGAGCCGATCGCGAGCCTGCGCGCCGAGCTCGAGATTTCGGCCGGCGGCGCGGCGGAGATCGTCATCGTCGACGGCTGGGCGCGCGACACCGCCGCGGCGACGCGCACGATCGCGAAACATCTCTCCCGCGATGTCGATTTCGCAGAGGTCGAGGCCGCGCTGGCGCAAAAGCGCGCGCTGATCCCGCCGCCCGTTCCCGCGCAGCATCGCTTCGCTTTCGCAAAGGACGGCCGCAGCCTGACGCTGCCTCCGGACACGCCGCGCCTCTACGCCCATGTGATCGCCAATGCGGTCGGCCAGGGCGCCGTGCTCGGCAATCACGGCGACATCTATTCCTTCCACGGTAATTCGCGGCTCAACGGCTTCACGCCCTTCCGCATGGGCGAGGGCCGCATGACGCCGGCGGGGCAAGCGATCTACGTCTATGATCTCGCCCGCCAGGACGCGCATTCGGCGACTTTCGTCCCGCTGCGGCGGCGGGACGCCGAGCATTCGGTGGAGTATGGCCTCGGCTATGCGATCTATCGCGCGCGCCGCGACGATCTCGAGCTCGAGCTCACCGTTTTCGTTCCGCCGAGCCAGCCGGTCGAAATCAAGCTGCTGCGCATCGTCAACCATAAGGATCACGAGCGGCTGCTGCAGATCACGCCGGCGATGGAGATCGTCCTCGCCGAGACGCCGAACGACAGTCTCGGCAGCGTCGAGGCGGTCACGGGCGAGAACAATCGCGCTCTGTTCTTCCGCAACCCCGATAATAATTTCGTCCAGGGCTGGGCCTTCGCCGCGACCTCCTTGCCGGCGGAATTCGTCGAGACGTCGCGGCGGCGCTTCCTCGGCCATGAGAGCCGCGATCCGGCGCTTCCCTATATGGTCGAGCACGGCCATCCGGATGCGGGCGCGCCGGAGCATCAGCGCAAGGTGGCGAGCTTTTCCGGCGCGATCGACGTTCCCGCGCTGGGCGAGCAGAGGATCGTCGTCGCGCTCGGCCAGACGAGGGAGCTCGAGAGCTCCAAAATATTGGCGGCGCTCGCCAGCGACACCGCCTATGCGACGCGCGCGCTCGAGGAGACGAAACGAGACTGGGACCGGCGCCTCGGCGTCTTGCGCGTGAAGACCAATCGGCCGGAGTTCGACCGCCTCGTCAACGACTGGCTGCCCTATCAGCTGCTCGTCTCGCGGCTCTGGGGCCGTTCCGGCCCGGCGCAGCGCTCCGGCGCGACCGGCTATCGCGACCAGCTGCAGGACGTGCTGCCGCTCATTCATCTTTCGCCCGAGCTCGCCCGCGCGCAGATTTTGAAGCACGCCGCGCATCAATTCATCGAGGGCGACGCGGTCAAATGGTGGCATGACGCGCCGGACGGCGGCTGCGGCGTCGCCGACCGCACCCACGCCTCCGACCCGCATCTCTGGCTGCCCTATGTCGCCATCCGCTATGTGAAAGGGACGGGCGACGACGCCATTCTCGACGCCATCGAGCCCTTCCTCGAGGCGGATCTCACCCCGCCGGATCGCGAGGGCCATGCGAGCGTGCCGCTGACCTCGCGCGACAAGGACACGCTGCTCGGCCATTGCGCGCGGGCGATCGATTATTCGCTCGACCGTTTCGGCTCCCATGGTCTGCCGCTGATGGGGACGGGCGATTGGGACGACGGTCTCAATTTGCTGGGCGCGGAGGGGCGCGGCGAGAGCGTCTGGGTCGGCTTCTTCCTGCATGGAATTCTCGTCGACATCGCGCCTCTCTACGAGGCGCGCGGCGACGCCGCTCGGGCGACCCGCTATCGCGAGCGCGCCGAGGCGTTGCGCGCCGCGCTCGACTCCTGCTGGCGCGGCGACCGCTTCCTGCGCGCCTATGCCGACGACGGACGCGAGGTCGCGCCGATGAGCGCGATGACCGCCTCCTGGCCGGTCCTCTCGGGCGCCGTCGATTTCGCGCGCGGCAAGGCGGCGCTCGACGCGGCGCTCGCGCAGCTCGGCCGGCCGGATCGCATTCTGCTGGTCACGCCCTTCTTCGACGAGAATTCGAGCCCTTATCCCGGGCGCAGCGCCGAATATCCGCCGGGCGTGCGCGAGAACGGCGGACAATATTCGCATGGCGTCTCCTGGCTCGTCGACGCGCTGACGCGCCTCGCGCTGGAGGCCGCAGGCCGCGGCGAGCGCGCCGAAGCCGATGCGCTGTTCGAGCGCGCATGGCGGGCTTGGTTCTCCATCTCGCCGCTGTCGCGCCTCGCGACGCCGGCGGCGGCGGACGTCTATGGACTGGCGCCGCATCAGCAGCCGGCCGACGTCTATGAGGGCGAGGGATATGAAGGCCGCGGCGGCTGGAGCTGGTACACGGGCGCCGCCGCGCGCATGCTCTCGGCCGCTTACGGGCTGCTCGGCATAGAGATGATCGACGGCGAGCTGCGCCTGCGCGCCGACGCTTTCGAGCCCAAAGGCGATTTGCAGCTCGAGAGCGTGCGTTGGCGCGAGGAGACCTTCTCCGCCTGACGCGACGCGACGAAGCCTTCACCATAGAGCGACGCGCGGCGGCAATTTCGCTTGCCGGGAAATTTTTTCCACATTAGCGTCCCGGCCTCGAACGGCGTTTTTCGATCGGACGCCGATACGGCTTTTTTTTCATGCGTTCTTGTGCGCGTTTCTGCTGCATCGTCGCGGCGCTGTCGATTCATCATACGACGGCGTGCCGCGCCGGCGCGTTTCTGCAAAAGCCGGGCGAGGGGATGGTCATTCTCTCGACGAGCATCGCCGATGCGCACAAGGCCTATGACGCGCGCGGCCGGCTCGGCTCGGCGCCTTCCTACACGAAATTCGAGACGCAGGCCTATTTCGAATATGGCCTCGCCGACGGGCTGACCTTCGTCGCCGAGTCGAATTACATGCGTTTTCGCGGCGCCGACGAGCAGCGCCCGCTCGAGCAGCTGCGCTATCTGACCGCCGAGGCGCTCGCCGGCGCGCCGCTCTATCTGCCCGCGGGCGTCGGCGCCGGCCCGCGCTACGAAGGGCTCGGCGCCGGCTGGCTCGGCGGGCGCCTGCGTCTTCTCGAATGGGGCGCGACGATCCTCTCGGTTCAGGCGAGCCTGCGCGGCGCGACGCCCGGCGCGCAGATCTATCTCGACATGAAGCGGCGGCTCCAGGAGGACGCGCGTCTCCAGCTCGGCTGGCCGGTGGAGCTGTTCGGCATTTCCGGCTTCGGCGAGGCGCAGCTCGGCTTCCGCTCGGCGGGGCGGAGCGGCGACGAGATCCGCGGCGAGACGACCTTCGGCCTGCGGCCGATGGAGGGCGTGCTGTTCCTCGCCCAGAGCTTCCTCGCTCTTTCGCCCTGGAGCGGCGATGCGCCTTTCATGGCGTCGCAGAAGCTCCAGCTGAGCGCGGTCTGCGACGTGACGCGAGAGGTCGCCCTGCAGCTCGGCGTTCGCGCCGCTGTGCGCGGCGTCAACGAATCCGCCGAGCGCGGCCTCCTCGGCGCCCTATGGTATAGGTTCTGAGACGGGCCGTTGGGCGAGGGAAAATGACGCGCTGTTTCGGACTTATCCTGGCCGGCGGGCAGGCGCGGCGCATGGGCGGCGTCGCCAAGCCGCTGATAGAGGTCGGCGGCGCGCCCATTCTCGAGCATGTCGTGCGCCGGCTCGCGCCGCAATGCGTGCGGCTGGCGCTCAACGCCAATGCCGATCCCGAGCAATTCGCCCATTTCCATCTGCCGATCGTGCCGGACGAGGTGGAAGGATTCGCCGGGCCGCTCGCCGGCGTGCTCGCCGGCCTCGACCATGTGGCCGCCAATTTCCCGGACGTTCGGCTGGTTCTGAGCATTCCGGCGGACACGCCTTTCGCGCCGCAGGATCTCGCGCAGCGCCTCTCCCTCGCGCGCGCCGAGGCGAAGGCGGAGATCGCCGTCGCCGCCTCGGGCGGGCGCGTTCATCACGCAGTGGCGCTGTGGCCGGTCGCGCTGCGCGAGCCGCTGCGCCATGCGCTGGTGAAGGAGGATCTGCGCAAGGTCTCGGGCTTCATCGAGCGCCACGCCAATACGCGCGTCGAATGGAGCGAAGCGCCCTACGACCCATTCTTCAACGTCAATCGGCCGGAGGACATTGAAGAGGCGGAGCGCATAGCGGCGAGCCTCGAAATTCAGCAGTAGACAAATCGCGATCGCATAGCGCCGCCGCCAGTCATCGCGAGCGAAGCGACGCGATCCAGAGCCGTGGGGCGGCCCTTAGAGTCTTTCCGTGTTTCATTGAAACACAGAAAGACTCTAAGCTTTTGTTTTCACGCGTTTCCGACGCCGAACCGGCGTCCACTTCGGCTGGAAACGCTCTAGATCGCGGCGCGCTGCGTTCTTCGCGACGATGGAAAAAACCTCTCGTACGATTTCCGGTTGATCAATGCGCAGATGAAGCAACAGCCCCTCACCCTGAGGAGCCCGCACCGATCTCGGGTTTACCCGAGATCGGCGTAATAATGCCCAAGTCGGGCAAGCCCGACTTGGGTGCGGGCGTCTCGAAGGGTCGAAGCTGGGCGCGCTGGATCATCCTTCGAGGCTTTTTGCGTTCCGCAAAAAGCGCCTCATGTATGGACGGCCCCCGTTGCGCAAGAAAAAAGATCGGCGTTTGGGCTCGGCTGGGAGCGGTCATGTATCCGGCCTGTTCGCGCGGCGCATGACCGCTGGCCCAAAGGGGTTTCGCCGAACGGATTCCCATCAGGATGACGCGCTGCGGCGCGCACTGAGGCATCGGAATGTTCCGTCCGAGGTTCCCGACCATTTTGCCGTTTCGCCTTTCTTGCTCCTTACGCCTCCTTA
>NZ_BGJX01000028.1 GCF_009811655.1 Methylosinus sp. Ce-a6
CGAAGACGCCGAGCATCATCGTAATTCCTAAACGATAACCTCAGGAAACGGCGTAAGCGTATCCATGCACCAAAGCCCAATACAATGGCCAGAGCGTCGGAAGCGGGCAGTGCGTCGCTCTGGCGCAAGCGACGTCGGACGTCGGCCTCACGTCGACCTGGGTTCCAGGAGAACAAGTTCAGGGGGCGAGCGACATTCCCGAAGGCACGGTAATCGCGACATTCGGTGAAGACGGAACCTACACGAACACGCCGGGTCAAAGCCACACTGCGATATACCTTGGCCAAAATGACCAAGGCATACAGGTAATGGACCAATGGACGAATCAGTCGGCCCATTACCGGACGATATATTGGACTGGGAACAATCAATATGAATCGGGGGATAAATTCTATGTCGTTTCACACTAAGGTGCTCGCCATCCTGACATTGTTGGTTCCGACGGGGGCCTTCGCCGTCGAACCTTGTAAGAACAACCTATCCGGCATCACCATAATTTCAGGACTAGCGGATCCGCCAGGGACACTGACGCCGGACACGGAATCGCTGAAGCCCGATGGTTCTCTGAAGGAGCAAGGTTGGCACAATCTGAAAAAGGCGCATCAGCCGCTCAAAATCATGTGTCGATATAAGGATGGAACACGCGAGACTTTTGTTTTCAAGAGTCCGATTGACCAATGCGTGTACACTCCTGGGCATGTGGTGTGCAAATAGAGCTGCCCGTCGACTATCGAACTACGAGGGAGGGTCGAGTGCAACCGCAGCATTCGACCCTCAATTCATATTCGCGCACATGGAGCGCACGGTTGCAGTGCGGACGATCTTGGAGCGGCCGCCTGCAATTCGGGAGCCTTTCATGAATAAGGAATCGTCGGCGTCACGTCTGCATCTGAACGTAAGTCGGGTTTCGAGCTCTCTCGTCGGATTGCTTGTGGACGCCCTTTCGATAGCGATCGGAGCGGGCGCGCTGGGAGGCGCTGTCGCCGGCATTGTCGTGCTTCTGATGGACGGTCCGGGCGCAATTCGAGGGCGTATGCTGGATGCGCCATTCATTCATCCTGCTTCGCGCGTGAGCGACGATTTGGCGCGACTATTCGACAGAAGCGCGAGAGAGCGAAGGGAAGCTTCGGAATCCCAAGTCGCGGACATGAATCTGTCGCAACATAAGCGGATGGAGCCGCGCTCGACTTTTCTGAGCGATGAATGAACTCGGGAGCATCTGGCGCTCGCAAGCGGATAGTGGGGCTGCGAGCGAGTGCATTCTCGACACACTCCGGCGCCCTCTGCGTCCGATTCTAGTCGCCAGCGCCGGGCTTACCTCATTACGCGGCGATAGGTCGAAGCGGCAAATTGCGATCTAACAATCGCGGCAGGGTCGGATAGACCGTCGCCTGCTTGCACATGCCGAGATCGTCGTGAAGGATCAGGGTGCGGACGGCGATCTTGCGGATGCGGCCATCACGGAGCGACCGGACGAGCGCGAGATCGGAGCGCCCGCTCACAAAGACGTCCTCCCATTTGCCGGTGGTGACGCTGCGGCGGGAGGCGGCGACGAGGCCATTCAAAAACGCCAAAACAATCCAGGGATCGCGGCACACAGGCGTCCCGCGAAATCGGTCGCGCCAATAGGAGTCGTTCTGCAGATAGTAGATGGCTCCGACGGCGATGACGCCGACGCCCTTCGGATTGTCGCCGCCCTGACGGCGCTGTGCATAATATTGTCGAATCATTTCGCATCTCCAATGTTAGAGACGTTCCGTCGGAATTCCTCCGTGTCAGTCCGCCCAGGCGCCGACACGAAGAACGGAACCATCTTTGAAAACGACTCGAACGCCGACGCCGCATTCGATTTCGGTCTTCGCGTGATCGATTTCGAAGGACCAATTTCTTTCGATCAGGCTCATGGCGTATTCGACGGTCATCTTTTTGCTGTCTTCGCCGTCGAATACGAATTCCGCCAGATGCGCGAGATGGTGGCGCTGCCGAATATTTCGGCGGTGACATCGACGTGTGTCCTGGCCATCTTCGTGTCTCCTGGAGTCGGCCTACCGAATTAGCGAGGCGGAGAGAGTGGGAATGACTGCCGCCTCGGTTTTCGAGCAAGATCAGGCGCCCCTGAAGATCGTGTCGTCGGGGCATTAGACGGCGGGCGTGAGACCGCCACATCATGGGCCATTTTGCTCCGCCGTCGCCTAGGAAGGCGGTCGCGCAGGAGAGGTCGGCGTATTGAGATCGATTTCCTCGACTTCGTTGCCGTCGTCGTCCAGCAACACGCAATAGACGCGCGTTCGAACGAGATTGTCGGGTTCGATGCGGGCGCTCTGCCCGTCGGGCAGGGAGACCCAATTGGACGATTTTTCCCGTGCGCGAGCATGGGCGCCGACGAGGATTTTTGCGCCGTCTCGGGCCGTGGAAGCGGCGACTTTGAATTCTGCGCAGTCGCTTTCCACCTGCTCTTCGACGAGAAGGATGCGGTAGGTAGGCATTCGGGCTCTCCATTGGTCGAAAGGCTATGAACGCGCGGGGCTTTGCGCCGTGATCTCGGTCGCCTCCGTGAGAATGCGAACGAGGTCTCGTGTCTCGTCGAAGGTGAGACTCGCGTGTCCGAAACTGTCGCCGAACCGAAATTGCACGGCGACGATACGCGGCGACTCGTTATAGACGCGAATGCAATCTTGCGCATTCATCGGTCTCTCGGTCTTGGGAACGCGTTTCAGAAGTGGAGCGCGCCATCGCCACGCAATTTGCAGTATCCCATCCATCGTCGGGCTTCCTTCGATTTCGGTTAGTCCTCGGCCTCGGCGCCGGAATGCCGAATTCTGAACGGTTCACTGCGGTCGAACAGACTCGCGAAGGCGGCTGCTTCTTTGGCCTGAAGCGCGAACTGGTCGGCGAGCCTCAGCGCCGTGTCTCCCGCCGGGAGCAGAGATTTAGGGTCGGGTGACGGGGGAGCCGCCGCCAGCTTGCGGAATTCGGCTTCATGATCCTTGAAGCGCTCCGCCGCGACCCGGCAAATATTGGCGAGCGTGGCGAGATCGTGTTCGGTGAAGAATTTCGATTTCATCGGGGCTCCTCATGTATGCGACGAGAGTCGTCGGCAACGAGCGCGCGAATTTTCACGATCGCCGCATCTGCGTCGCGGCGGCTGCGGTACGGGGCCTCGAAGAGATCGTAGGCCTCGGTTCTCGGCTGCGGACGAGGCGATCGGCTGTTGGTGAATGACGCGATGCGCCAGCTTCCGTCCTGGAATTGAAAGGAATACATGGTCGGAGCTCCTGTCTTCGCCGCCGACTCCGCGCGCGGCCGTGGCGACGGAACCATAGGCGGGCGCGCGGAGGGAGGTTCGAGCGCTGGCGCCCGAGTAAACACGGCCGGCTTGGAGCCGGCCGCGCCGTCGCTGCGCTCAGGCGAATTCCTCCGCTTGGTGATCCTCTTCGGGATCGGAGTCCTCGTCGGAGGCGCCGATCTCTGGATCCGGGCCGTCTACATTCCCTTCGTCCTCCTCGGCGCGTTCGGTCCGCCGGGCGAGCTCGCTCGCGAGCTCCTCTTCGGAGAGGGCGAAACGCGCGGCCGGAAGCACGAATGTTCCGCCGGAGACGTGCTCGATGAGGGCGGCGCGCGTCTCCTTGGCGCGCGGACGCGGCAGCACGGAGTGCTGCGCGGCGGCCTTTTCGAGCGCAGCCTTCGAAAGCGACGACAGAAAATCTTCCGTCGCCATATTGGGTAGATGCGCATCCGCGCCGATCGCGTCCCCGACGAGGCGGGCGGCGGCGCCGCTCGAATGATAGCCGGGGCGGCAGTTGAGAACATGGGCCAGCATGTCGCGCGCGGCCTTCCGAACGAGGGCGGCGTCCTGGGTGATGCGTCCCTCATTGGCGAGCCGATGCGCGAGGCCTCGACGCAGGGGCGAGGAGTAGCCGCTGGCTTTCACATCGACATTGTCCGCGGCGAAGGCGACGACGAGCAGACTGAGAAGCGTGAAGTCGTCGATCTCGTTTTCCACGAGCGCTCTGACGAGGGCGTCGGTGCGGAAATCGCCGATGATCGCGAGGCCTTTTTGCGTGATCTCGGGACGGGTGCGAGCGGGCTCCGAGAGCGTCTCGGACGTCCCGCCGGAGGCTGCATTCTTTCCCTTCGTCGGCTCCGCCTTGGGCAGGCGATAGGTGATTTCCTTCACCGATCCGTCGTGTGTGTCGACGTAACGGCCGATCGTGTCGCTCTTTCTCGGCTGTCCCCAAACCCGCTCGGCCTTCGGCGGCAGCTTGCCCTGGCCGTATTCGTCAACTTGCAGAAGGGCGCCATTCTTCGGCAGATTGGCCTCGATCCATGCGGCTTGTGCAGCGAGAAATGCCTCGACCTGGGTGGTGTAGCGACTGTCCTGATCGCCCTGCTCGAACAGATCGTCCTCCCACACGATGCCGAAAGCCTGCTCTTCGTCGGGACCGAATTTCGCGATCTTGGCGTAGAGACGTCGCTTGGTCAGCGCGCGAGCGACTTCGTGCCAGATGACCGTCTCTTGGCCCTTCTTTGGCTTGTGCTTCTTCCAGACGGAAGCCTGCTCGTCGGCGCCGGCGGCGGCGATGGTGCGCAGATGACTTTCCTGCGGCATGTCGCCCTTGGCGATCTGGTCGAGCATGTCCGGATGAATATGGGCGAGCAGACGCAATTTCTTGATCGTCCGCACGGGGAGGGCGAGGGCGCCGCCGATCGCCTCTTCCGTCCAATTGTCGGAAATGAGCGCTTCGATCGTGCGCCACTGGTCGACCGGCCCCATCTGGGCGCGCACGACATTTTCGGAGAGCGCGCGGAGATTGTCGGCTCCGTCGTCGGGGCCGCGGACGAGGACGAGGATTTCGGCGAAACCTGCGCCGATGGCGGCGCGTACGCGCCCGTGACCGGCGACGATGACGAGATCGTCGCCGTCGGGACGCACCACGGGAGGCTGTGTGATGCCGGTCGCCTTGATATTGGCGATCATCTGCCGATCGGCATACTCGCTGGGAGCGATGCGGCGGGGATTGTTGGGGTTGGGCTTGAGAGAGCGTGGATCGACGTGACGCAATTCCATACGGACGCAGGCGTGCCCCGCCGCGGTGCCGAGATTGTCGCCGCCGTCGGTCTCGACTTCGGCGACGATTTGGCGATCGGCAGGCGCGCTGGGAGCGACGCGGCCGTGCTTGTTGGAATTGGGCTCGTTAGAGCCAGCATCGATGTGAGGCTGTGCCATGATGATGATCTCCTCTTTCAATTCGGATTGCCGGTCTTCTTTTCGAAGACGAGGATCGAACGCCCCGATCGCGGACGGCGGGGCAAGAGCGCGCGGCACGCGCGGGAGCAGAGCGACGAACTCTTGCGGCGATGGCCGCGCATGGGGCAAATCGCCTTCTCGATTTCCTGTTTCTTATTCCTGCGCTCGGCGCGAAGGGGGATGAGCGAGCGCCAGCCGAATGGTCGCATTCAATTGGTCCACGTTGTTCTGGAAAGCGCGCATGTTTTGTCTCCTTTTCGATTTTGATTTCCTTTCGAAATCGAGAATTCGAGCTTCACGAGACGGTTCGGGACGCAAGGGCGCGCATGCTCGACACGAGCAGGCGCGCACGTCTCGACCCTTGCGTCCCGGATCGCTCGCGATAGTTTTCAACCTTCTGTAGATATTTCGAGGACTTCACTTCATTATGAGCGAGCCCGGGGCCTTTCATCCGACCGGAAAATCACGCGGAGAAATCGAACAGCGAGCCTTGGCGGAGCATCGGCGCTGTCGCCGGCGCCGGGTCGGGTGGCGAATCCGGTCGGGAAATTGGTTCGTATTTGGCTTTCAGACGCTCGAACAACTCGCGCTCCCGGCGGGCGACGTCACTGTCGCGCTGCGCCTTTACGATCGCGAGAAGGTTCGCCGTCGTGATCCGCGATTGGACGAGGATCTCGACGTCGCAAAATGTAAATTCTGCGGAGCCATAACAGGGCCATTGTAGCGTCTGTTCGAGGAATTGCGCCTTCGTTTCCAAAGCCAGAAAGAAGTGCTCGAAGAAGCCTTGGGGATCGTGGTGAGCAATATGCCCGAAGCTGTTGGAGAGGCGCACATACAGTCGGTCGGTGAAACCGCTCCTCGGACAGTCGTCGGCCAGGAATTTCAGCAGCGCGTTCGCGAACCAGGCCTTGTCGTCAGCCGAATGGAACTTGGTCGGCGTGAAGTCCGCGGCCGTCAGTTGCGGTGTTCGGAGAGATCGAATGATTGCGGTCGGGAGCATGGAAGGTCTCCTGATTGGAATGGGGCGGGCGCGGCGAGCGGCGATACGGGCTCCTTCGGATCGCCGGCGCCGAGATGCTCCGACCAGGACCATCGCCGCCGGAGCCCGCGAGCGGCCGTGAAGCCGCGACGGTGATTGCGTCGCTCCATCTCGATCATGATCGTCGCGAGGTCTGGGCGCGCTGCCGCGAACCGCCGAAGAGCGTCAGGCCGCGGAGCTGGCTTCGGCATTTCCGTCGTCATTCGCCGCGAGCGAAGCGTCGAGGGCCGCCAGCTCGTCGCGTTTTGCGTCGAGCTCGTCTTCGTAGGCGAAAGTTTCGTCGAGGCGCCGGCGATAGGCCGGGAGGCGTTCGGCGGCGTCGTGCATGGTGCGCTTGTGCTCGGCCAACTCCACTTCGAAGCGGCTCAGCGCATATTCGAGGCGTGAGACGATTCCGAGCGCTGTCAAATCGGCGGAATAGCCGATCTGGGTTTCATGGCCGGCGCGCTGCATCGTCAACTCGACCTCGGCGAGCTTCTGGCGCGCCACGGGGTTTGCCGTTACGGACAAATCGAAGCCGCCGATACTGGCGACGCGCCAGTCGCCGCCCTGGCCTTCGAATTCCCTGGCGCGGACGCCTTTGAGCAAGGCGGCGCCGGCGTCCTTGCGTTCGACGAAGCGATGGCCCTCGACCTCCATTCGGAAGGCGTCGCCGCGGGTCGGGATGCGCTTGGCGATGTCCTGCTCGATCTCGCCGATCCGCTTTTCGGCGTGACGGAGCGAGGCCTCGGTCGAGGAGATCGTGCGGCGGACGGCGTATTGATCGTCGAAATGTGCGTCGCGCAGGCGTTCCAGCCGAGCGATCTCGGCTTCGAGCCCGGCCTTCTGCATGAGCCTCGGGTCGCCCGATGCAATGGCCTTCGCCATGGCGAATTGATTGACCTGCGATCCGGCGTCCTCCAGCCGGCGGATGCTGCGGTCGCCGGACATGGCCATTTCGATGAAGCGGGCCTTCCGTTCGAGCAATTGCCAGCCCGTGGCGTCGACGCTGCCCTTGGTGGCGTAGGCGTAGAGCTCGATCTCCTCATTCTCGTTGCCCTGGCGCTCGATGCGGCCTTCGCGCTGCTCGATCTGCGAGGGGAGCCAGGGAACATCGAGATGATGCAAAGCGATCAGCCGGCGCTGGGCGTTGACGCCGGTGCCCATCGTGTCGGACGATCCGATGACGATGCGGGTCTTGCCGGCGTTGATGTCCTGGAACAGGCGCTGCTTGGCGCTCGACTTCTTGTAATCCTGCATGAAGGCGATCTGCTCGGCCGGAACGCCGAGCGCGACGAGGCGGGATTTGATCCAGCGGTAGGCCGAAAAGCCGCGCGTCGCCTCCACATTGAGCGTGCCGAGATCGGAGAAGATCATCTGCGCCGCGCCCGGCAGGAGATAGGGAACGCCGTCGGCCCTTGTGTAGCGGCGGTCCGCCGTCTCGCGCCAGATCGAATAGACATTGTCGATCAGGGCATTGAGCTTGTTGCCGTCCTCATTCGCATGGCCGGGGAGGACGAAGCGCAGATCGATGGCGGCGTGGCGACCATCGGTGATGACGGAGAGGAGAATATCGTCGCCCTTCTCGGGCTTGCCCTTGCGCTTCTCGATGACGGCGATGCGCTCGGCGAGGATTTTCTGATAGGCCTTGAAGGCGGCGCTCGGCTCGGCCGTGACGATCTGGCGCTTGCCGCCCTTGACGCTCGGCAGGCGCAGATAATGGCGCAGGTCCGATTTGAGCACGACATCGGCAACCGAGCGATACATGGCCATGAGGTCGGCGACATTGACGAATTCCGAGAAGCACGTGACCGGCTTGTAGAGACCGGACGGCTGCAGCTCGAGCTCGGTGCGCGTCTCGCCGAAGGTCGCGGCCCAGGCGTCGAACTCGTGAATGCCCCGCTCTTCGAGCGTCTCCGGCTGCATGAAGCGCTGCAGGGTGAACATCTCGCCGAGCGTGTTGGTGATCGGCGTGCCCGAGGCGAGGAGCAGAGCCCGGCCGGAGTTCTTCCCGTCAACAAAGCGGGATTTGACGAAGAGGTCCCAGGCGCGCTGCGATCCATCCGGATCGACACCCTTCAGGCTCGTCATATTGGTGGCGAAGGAGAGCTTACGAAACTCCTGCGCCTCGTCGACGATGAGCTGGTCGACGCCCATCTCGCCGATGGTCAGCAGGTCGTCCTTGCGGCTCTGCAAGGCTTCGAGCTTGGCTTCGAGCCCCTCCTTCATCCGTTCGATGCGCTTGCGCGAGATGCGGTCGTCGCCGTCGATCTTCTCGAGCAATTCGGAATAGCTGGCGAGGTGGGTCTGAATGAGCGTCTGCTCGAAGGCGGCGGGCGCCGGCACGAATTTGAAGGCGCTGTGGGTGATGATGATGCAATCCCACTGCGCCGTGGCGGCGCGGGCGAGGAAGCGCTGGCGCTTGTCCTTGGAGAAATTTGTCTCGTCGGCGACCAGAATGCGGGCGTTCGGATAGAGCAGGAGAAATTCGCGGCTGGCCTGCGCCAGGCAATGGCCGGGAACGACCAGCATCGCCTTGGCGACGAGGCCGAGCCGCTTCTGCTCCATGATGGCGGCGGCGATGGTGAAGGTCTTTCCGGCGCCGACCGAATGGGCGATATAGGTTTTGCCGGCGCTGATAATACGCCAGATGGCGCGCTTCTGGTGATCGTAGAATTTGATGACGCTGCTCGCGCCGGGAAGCTGGAGATGGCCTCCGTCGAAATGCCGCGGGACCAGATTGTTGAATTGGTCGTTATAGATGCGGGTGAGACGCTCGGCCCGCTCGACATTGGTCCAGACCCAGCGCTCGAAAGCCGTCTTGATCTTGGCGAGCTTCTCCTTGGCCGCCTCGGTCTCGGCGGCGTTCAGCTCGCGCCGTTCTCGGCCGTCTTCCTTCCAGACGTCATAGATTTGCGGGATCGAGGAGTTGAGCGCGTCGCCGAGCAGGAGGCCGGCGTTGCGCCGCGCGGTGCCCCATTCGGAGGTCGCCTCGGCGCGACCGGAGAAGGCGGAGAGCTCGACGGTCCAGGAGGCGATCTCGACGGTGTGGCGGATCGAGGCCTCCACGCCGATGACCTCGGCGACGAAGGCGGCGACATCGGCGGTCGGGATCCAGGGCGCGCCGAGCCGCGCGGAAATATCCGAGGGCTTCAGATCCTCGGGCTGGACGGGGCCGAGCGCCTCGACATTGCGCCGATAGCCCGGATCTCGCTCGGCCGCGGCGATCACGGCGGCGAGCTTGGTGCGCACCGGGCCGGACAGATAGGCGTCGGCGGTCTGCCAGCTTTCGAAGCCCTCGATCGTGGTCTGAGGATCGAGGAAGACGCGATCCCCGAGTTCGGCGAGCGCCTCGTCGCGCGAGCGGCCGAGCAGCTCGGCGATGCGGTCGATGTCGACATGGCCGAGCTCGTGCAGAGTGACGGCGAGGGCGTCGGCCGCGCTCTCGATCGTCGGCGTCGCCGGCGGATGCAGCACCCGCTCGGAGAAGATCGGCCCCTTCTTCGCCACGCCGGTCTCGACGTCATAGTCCTCGATCGAGGCGACGAGCCAGACGTCGGGGTCGTCGAGGAAGGGCTGGAGATTGGGGCGGCGCTGCGTCTCGCGCGCCTCGCCGGTCTTCGGATCCGTCGTCTCGCTGATGGTGGTGAGATTGATAGGGCCGAAATTGCGCAGGAAGCTGTTGTAGGCGATGCGCAGGCGCGTCTGGGCCGGCCCCCAGGGCTCATTGGCCTCTTGGGCGCGCAGGACCTCGCGGATAGCGTCCCGGATCGGAATGAGCGTGCGAATGATGCGGGCGTGCTTTGCGGGAATGCCTTCGCCCCCCTTGCCGCCGCGGACCTCGATCTTGCGCGGCGCGCCGTCGATGATCTGCATCAGCGCGTCGTCGACGATGACGAAGCTTCCCTCCTTGATCGTCGCGCCTTCCGCCGCCGTCCCGACGCGAAGGGCGGTCCGGCTCGGCGCCGTCGCGGCCGATGGCTCGCTCGGCTGATGGATTCCGCGCGGCAGGCGCGAAACGGCGGCGTCGATCTCTTCGTCGAGCGCGGCGCGATCCTTTCGCAGGCAGGTGTAGGTCGGGCCATAGGCACTGCTGGTCCGCGCATGGAGCCCCATGACCATCTCTGGATGATCGATGAAATACCGATTGATCGAGAGAGCCTCCTCGCCATCCTCGGCGGGGACCGCTTCGGCGAGGCCATCCCATGCCGCGCCGCCGGGCTCCTGGTCGGGGGCGCGCCTTTGCAGGAACAGGATGTCGACGACGACGTCGGTTCCGGCGGCGGCGTTCATGGATCCCTCGGGGAGCCGGATCGCGCCGACGAGATCGGCCATGCCGGCGATATGGGCGCGCGCCTTGTCGTCGACCTTGTCCATTGTCCAGCGGCTAGTGACGAAGGCGGCGAGACCGCCCGGCTTCAATCGCTCGATCGACCGCGCGATGAAATAATCATGCAGCGAAAGGTCGAGGCGCTCGGCTCCGTCGAGACGCGCGCGGCGGTCGCTGAACGGCGGATTGCCGATGACGAGGTCGAAGTTCTCGGTGAGGCGGGCCTTGGTGAAGTCTTCGCGCCGGATCCAGGCGTTCGGAAACAGCTGAGCGGCGATGCGGGCGGTGGTGGCGTCCATCTCGATGCCGGTGAGGCTCGATTTGCCGGTGAGCGCTTCCGGCATGAGGGAGAAGAAGAGCCCCGTCCCGCATCCGGGCTCCAGGATCGCGCCGCCGGCAAAGCCCATGCGCTGGACCGCGCGCCAGATGGCGCGGATGATGAACTCGGGCGTGTAATGGGCATATTGCGTGGCGCGGGCGAGGCTCGCCAGCTCTTCTCGCGGGACCAGCCGTTCCAACTCCTCGCCCCGGTCCTCCCAGCCCTCGGCGAAGGTCTCACCGGCGCGCCGGAACATCATATCGGCGAGGTCGCGCGCGCCGAAACCGACGAAGCGGCTCAGGACGTCCTGCTCCTCCGAAGTCGCATTCCGCTTCTCGGCCTCGATTTCGAGCGCGAGCCGGATGGCGGCGAGATTGTCGGCGGCGCGGGCTTTCCATCCGTGGGCGAGCCGGCGGTCGCCCCGCAAGACGAAGTCCTGCGCGGGAATGGCGGGCGCCGCCGCGACGGCCGGCGTTTCGTCTTCTTCGGGGCGATCGGTCGAGGGGCGAAAACTTCCGCCGTCGAGCGTCAAGCCGCCGGCGAGGCAGGTGGAATCGAAGAGAGAAAGCGTCAGCTGATTGCTGTCCTTGGCCATGGCGAGAAAACCTTTCGGCGAGCACGAAAAAGCCCGGCGCGCGATGGGCGGCCGGGCATGGGCAGTGGGACGAATGTTCGAAGGAGAGGTCGGGTCGCGGCGGACTCACCAGGGTCCGAAGGCGGCTTCGATAGCGACGCGCTCGCGTCGATCGACGAGGTCGAGCGCTTTCATGTGAAGCGCGGAGCCGGCGCGCGCACGCGCGACGACATGGGACCAGGCCTCTCTGTCGTCGTGGAATCTCGGGGGGCCTTCTTGCGGATTATCGAACTTCTGCAGCTCGATGCGAGGCGCGCCGTCGCGATAGCTGCCGCAATCGGATATGACCCAGCCGTCACGGCGCGCGGCGTCGTGGTCGAACGCGTCGAGACTGAATGTCGCCGCGGTGGCGGCGTCGCGATTTTCGGATCCATTCGTGCTGATCTGTCGCATCGGAGTCTCCTCTCGATCTTCTTCTCGAAGACCCCGATCACGCACCGAGGACGAACGGCTGGGGCAAAGGCGGCGCCTCGTGCGCCGGGATCGATCCGGCCCAGCGAAGCGGCCGGAGCGACCCACCCTTTGCGGCGGCCGTTCGTTCGCGGTAACGCATTCCTTTCATGTACTTCTTTTTTCGATTTCTCCTTTTCACACCTCCGAATTGTGCAGCATCACGAATGGTGCCGGACGAGCCGAGCCGCTGGCGTCTTGTCACGCGCGATACGTTCCGAGAGCCAGCGCCGACAATCGATCCTGTCGACGACGCGCTGCGCGCCGAGATCGAGCAGGCAGGCCGCGCCGCCGAATGCATCGAACGAGGGGAACACGCAGCCCTGACTCCAATGGAAACCCCATAGGCCGGTCAATCCGAACGTCCTCGCACAGCGCTGAACGAATGCAATCACTTGTTCGGGATCGCCGTCGTCGCCCGACACGATGCGAAGACATCCTCTATCGGCGTCGCTGGCTTTCACCGTGAAGCAGACGCGCTCAAATCTCGCGTCGAGCTCGTCCGCATATTGCACATAGAGAGCAATGGCCGGAGGGACGAATTCGGAACGGCCGAGTGGAAGAATGCAGGAAAAATGCGTGTAGGAGCGGGACATGGCGATGTCTCCTCTGCGAGGCGCGAAACGGATTGTGAAAAAGGGAAGTCGAGAACTGCGGACGTCAGCCGGGACCGGCGGCGTCGCCGAAGGCGCCGGCGGGCAGGCGCCAGCCCTCGGGAGATGTGCGTATCGCCGGCGACCAATGCTCAGAGAGGGCGAGCTCGACCAGGTCTGGCCGAGCGAGCGCGGCTGGATAGGGTCTGCCGCGATCGGCGACGGCATGGATGGGAGCGTCGCGTTTGATGGTGCAGCCGAAGCGCCGTTCGTATTCGGCGATCATCTCGAAGCGTTCCGGCGCCATCCATCTGATCGTCGCCAGCTGGTCGGGCGAGCCGAAGATGCAATGCATGCAGGAGACGCGGCCGAAGCCGAGCTGATAGGCGACATGCGGAACGACCCTGTGACGCCGGAGCAGATCCCAGACTTGTCGTTCCTCCATGCCGTGGACCGGACGCCAATGATCGACGTGGCGACGCCGGCGGGTTCCGCCGCGCGTATCGGTGCGATGCGGCTCGAAGGTCGCATAGCGAGCCCTCGCCGGGCTCTCCTCGGCGCGTTCGCCGGTGACGACGAGCGTCCGCTTGCCGAGGAAGCGCGGTGAATTGCAGATCATGCTTCGCATCACGTCGATCTTCGCGACGGAACTGCACCAGCGAAGCCGCAAATCGGCCGTGACCTGGGGGAAGCGCAGACGCGTGCCGGGATTGCCGAGACCGCCGACGGTCGTGACGCTTCCTTCGGCAGTCTCGAACGTCACGCAGGCGGTGGGTTCGCCCTCGCGCAACATCTCGCGGCGCAAGCCTCCGTCGCGCCATGAGAAGTAGAGCGGAACATCGAAGGCCTCGGCGATCGCTCGGCAGTAGCCTGCGGTAATCGGCCAATCGAACGTCGGCGGCCCGCGACCGTCGACGTCATGATGATGCAGCTCGATCCGTGAAGGATCGACGCCTTCATCGAGGAGATGAAGAACGCATGCGAGCGAATCTTTGCCGCCAGAGCAAGCGACAAGGATGTGATCGTAGCTCCTGACGTCGGGAGCGATGCAGGCTTCCGTATCCTGGCGAGCTTGCAGATTCTCGTCGCCTGCGGGGTTCGTCGATATGGCGCGTGTCATGACGATCACGCGGCTTCGACGAGGGGCGCGTCACCGCCAGCGGACTCCTCTTCATCCGAGCCGAATTCGCTTTCGGCAAAATCGGGATGGAAGGCCAGACAATAGTCGGCCGCCTTCTGCGCCGCCGCCGCCGCGCGAAATATCTCGCGCTTGTCGGTCTTGAGTCGCTGGAGCCAAAATGCCACATAGCTCGCGTGGTTCTCTATGTCTGTCGGCAATCCGAGTTCGGTGTTGACGAGACAGCTCGCTATGTCCGCGACGAGTTCTTCGAATGCGTATTTCGCCGAACCGAAGCGTCCTGTGAGATCACGCTTCAATCGCTTCTCCGCTCCTGTCCAGTGCGTCAGCTCATGAATCTGGACCGCGGCGAGCCCTTGCGGCGAACGGAACGCGCTTTCTGGAGGGAACTGAATGTGGTCGGTCGATGGGCTGTAGAAGGCCTGGTCGCCGCCAATGCGAACCACGGCGCCGCTGTTGCGCAGGATGACGTCAGCCGCGTCGAATCGGCGCCACGGCGCTTCCTCGATCGTCGGCGCCACGAATTCGGGGATACCGTCGATCTGCGAGCCGTTGAAAACCGTGTAGGCGCGAAGCAGAGGGATGTTGCGCGTGTGCTCCTCGCCATCGGCGGGAGCGTCGCGATCCTCGACGCGTAGCTGCTTATAGAAGAAGACGGTCGTGCCCTTTTCACCGGCGCGCACCTGCCAGCCCCTGGCCTTCGCCTGCTTATAGCTGCAATAGCGTGGATCGCCGCTCGCGAATGAAAATTGCGACATGCCGAGCAGAAGAACGTTGATCCCGTGATAGCGGCGCCCCGTGACGGCGTTGATCGGCGAGAGCGGCCCGCCCGATTTTTCGGGATCCCAGGGCCTGCGCCAGGGAGCCGTGCCCGCTTCGAGAGCAGCGACGATGCGGTCCGTGACGTCTTGGTAATGATCGCGACGCGCGGACGCGCGTCCATTGCTCTTGATGTTGTTATTCATGGGATTCGTCTCCGTTTCAGGTTTCGGAACGAAATCCCACGCCCCGCATCACGGCCGCCGGGGCAAGGGCGGACTCGCCGCTCGCGGCGAGAACGGGCGCGCGCGCCTTCACCCTTGCGGCGGTGGACGCGCATGCGGGTACGGCGCTTTGCGCTTTTCGATCTCTTTTCCTGTTCGGCTGTCGGTATTTTCTGGATGCGTCGATTACCACGAGGCCGAATCCACTCGGCGAGGCGACGAATAGTCCATTCGACACGCCTTCAAGGAAAAGTCGCTGAAAGCGCTTGCGCTGGTGTCGAGGAGCGGCCAATAGTTACGAAATCTTATTCGTCATGAACTTCGAGGAAAATTCGAATGACGGCTTCCGAGGCAGAACCTTCTCGTTCGACCACGCTCGCGGCCGAGGTCGTCGCGGCCTTCGTCGCCAATAACTCCCTGCCGATCGGAGACCTGCCTTCGCTGATCCACGCAGTACGCGGAGCGCTGGAAACTCTCGGCAAAGCGCCAATCGATACAACGCCGCCGCTGGTGAAACGGGAGCCGGCAGTTTCGGTCCGCAAGTCGATCACGCCTGATTTCATCATATGTCTCGAAGACGGGAAGAGCTTCAGATCGCTGCGACGCCATTTGAGGGCGCTCGGCATGAGTCCGGAGGAGTATCGGGCGAAATGGGGCCTGCCTGCGGACTATCCGATGGTCGCGCCCAATTACGCGGCGCAGCGATCGGAAATGGCGAAGACGCTCGGGCTCGGCCGACTTCGAAAAAGCGCGGCGTCGAGCCCTAAGGCGGTCGCCAGCGGGTCCGCCAAGCGCGGTCGCACGACCAAGAAAAAGGTGTAACCGGCGGCTTTCGAACCGCCATTAACGGATCGGAAATGCGCTGTCGGTCGCAATCGCGTGTCCTCGATTCGGACGACCTCCGTTCGGGATACGTACGGAGGTTCCAGAAATGGAACGCAGCCGTGACGGCGTCCTACAAAACTTCGAAAGAAAGATCGCTGTTCGCCCGGCCGTCCGGCGAGGGTTCGGGCAACTCCAGAAGCGGTTCGATCGGCCTGTGCCACATCCTGAGGGCCGCAGGAGGCTCTGTTCTGGGAAGCCTCGATCGGTCGCCGGGGTTGAGTTCTCCATTTGTTCTTATTATTGCGTTACGCTGAATAGTTCTCCGATTCGGCGTGACGCATGGCGACACTGATCATCACGGAAAAGGCCAGTCAGGCGAAGGATCTGCGCGCGGCTCTCGGCGCCCGCTTCGGGCAAATTTTGCCAGCCGAAGGCCATTT
The DNA here is from genome assembly GCF_009811655.1 of Methylosinus sp. Ce-a6. Lineage (GTDB taxonomy): Bacteria > Pseudomonadota > Alphaproteobacteria > Rhizobiales > Beijerinckiaceae > Methylosinus. The sequence continues at coordinate 15,979 of NZ_BGJX01000028.1, forward strand.
GCTTCGTCTGGCCGAACCCGAAGAGGTCAACCCCGCCTGGAAGAATTGGTCCTGCGTCGTCCTCGAGCCGGATGGGCTCTATCCCACCCGTGCAGCCACGCAAGGCAATAAGCCGGCGAAGCTCAGGGCCATCGCGACGGCGCTCTCCACATGCGACGACGTCATATTGGCGACCGACTGCGACCGCGAGGGTCAACTGATCGGTCAGGAAATCCTCGACCATCTCGGCTATCGCGGACGTGTGCGGCGGGCTCTGTTCACCGCCCAGGACCCGAAGACGCTCCAGCAGGCTTTCGCTCGGCTGAAACCCAACGCCGAGATGCGCCCGCTCTACGAGGCCGCGGTGGCGCGCCAGCAGGCCGACCAGATCTTCAATCTGTCGCTCACGCGGACCGCGACGAAGACATTGCTCTCGCCCGGGGTTCGCGGTGTGATCGGGATCGGGCGGGTCAAGACGCCGACCTTGGCGATCGTCTGCCTGCGCGAATTGGAGATCCGCAATTTCCGACCCGAGGATTATTTCGAGGTCGTCGCTGCCGCGACCGTCGAGGGCGGCAGCTTTCTGATGCGTCATGCTCCGACGCCCAAGATGCGGATCAAAGAGCGCGCCCAAGCCGAAGTGATCGCCAAAGCCGCCGCCGGCTATCAGGGTCCACTCGGCGTTTCGGTCGACGAAAAGCGTCAGGCGCCGCCGCGTCTCTTCGATCTTCCGTCACTGCAGAAGACGTGCGGCCAGCGCTGGGGATGGACAGCCGACAAGACGCTGTCTGTGGCGCAAGAGCTCTACGACGGCGATGGCAAGAAGCTGATCACCTACCCGCGGGCGGAAGCGCGCTATCTGACCGAAAATCAGATCGGCGACGTCCCGGCGATCGTCGCTGCGCTGACGCGCCTGCGCGGTTTCGCTCGGCTGGAAATCACCACTCCCGTGATCCGACGCGGCAAATCCGGCCACTTCTGCGACAAGGCTCTGGAGGGCGTGTCGCATCACGCGGTCGTGCCGAATGTCAATGTTCTCGACGACCTCGAAACCCGATTAGCGCGTCTCGACGAGGACGAAAAGCGGCTGTTCGCGCTCATTTGCCGTTCCTATCTCGCCGCTGTAATGCCCGACTACGAATATCGCCAGACCGTCGTCACAATGGCCGTTCCGATTCCTGGCCGAGCGACAGCGGAATTCCGCGCCGTCGGGCGCATTCCGTTGCGACTCGGTTGGAAGGCCGTCTATCAGGCGATCGATCCAGATGCCGAGACAGAGGCGGAGCAGACGCTGCCCTCCCTTCGCGATGGCGAGAGCGCGACTCTTTCCGACGTTCGTGTCGAAGCAAAAAGAACACAGCCGCCGCCCCGCTACAATGAGGGAACGCTGGTGGATGCGATGCAGAATGCATGGCGTTTCGTCGAAGACGCCGCCCTTCGCGACCGGCTGAAGGAAGCCAAAGGGATCGGCACGCCGGCGACCCGGGCGGAAATCATAAAGGGATTGAAGCGGCAGAATTTGCTGACCGCAGATGGCAAGCTCGTGCTGCCGACGGCGGCGGGATTGCAATTGTTCGAGCTGTTGCGTAGCGCGGCGCCTGCGCTCGTCGATCCAGCCACAACCGCTCTGTGGGAGATGCGCCTCGACGAGATCCTGATCGGAAAGGCGGACTTTCGAACCGTCATCGGCGGCATCGCCACGGCTGCTAGAGAATTGATCGATGCGTTGGTCGAGAAATCGAATGGAAAAGTCGATTTGACCACCTCGGCGCCGGCGCGTCGTTCGGGACGTCGACGACGAAGCGGACAGGGGGACGCCCGACCCGCAGCGAGGAACGCGAGCGTGGATCCGCTTCGTCGTGGATCAAAGACGCGTCGGGCGTCGAAGGTGAAATCGGATGCATCGACCAAGAGCGTCGGCGACCCGCGCGCCGGGCGTTCGAAAGCGCCGACCGACAAAATGGTCGCCTATGCGCGAAGTCTCGCGCGCGCAAAGAAAGTGAAATTGCCCGAAGGCTATCAGCAGGACTTCGACGCCTGCCGCCAGTTTCTCGACGAACATGCGGGATAGCGCAATTCCTGCCAATGTCCCTTTCGCAATCCTCATCGACGGGCCGCTTCTGTCAAGGCGCCGTATCTACTCGGCATTCTCGGGAACCGGCGGATTTCAGCGTCACGGCTCCATGGGCTCCAGATGCTCGCAGGTGGTAATTTCGATCCTTTATCTTCGTGATCTTGTAGAGCGTGCCGGATTTCGGATCGCGAAAAAGCACCGAGCGACGCTTTTTGCGAGGATCTGCGACCACCTGCAGCTCGCTGTAACTGCGACCGTCCGCAAAGGCGATGGGCCGATCGAAAAAAATAGTCTGTCCAGGCTGCGGAGAGGGCTTTCGTGCTCGGGCGCTTCGATGGACGGCGCTATCGCGACATCGTCGGCGCCACTCGATGGCAGTCACGTCTTCTGTTGGAGTGAGCAAATCGAGAATCGTCTTGGGACATTCGCTTTCGTTCGGTCCCATCGACTCACATTGCTCCTTATATCCGAAGATGTAGCCTTCAGGATCGCGAGGATTGTAGTCGACAAGGCAAACGAGCGCCCAAACTTCGCGTGAGCCCGACAATTTGTCGACGCACTCGACCCCCGCATAGTAGACGCGCATCTTCACGAGAGCGGATTTCAAGACCTTCGAGCGGTGATCCTCTCGCTCGTAGGTGAATTGCGCGTCGAGATAGCGGCGCGGTCCGTCATGGCCTCTCAATGAAGTCATATAAAGCCAGCCCATGTGAGCCTCCACTCGAAAAAAGAGCCCGGCGCAGCGGCCGGGCTCGACTGCAAAGCGTGAGCATACGCGCGCGCGAGCTATGGCGACGCACGATGGCGTACATGATCCGAATTGCTCGGCATTCCGCTCGGCGTCAGAAAGCCACGCGCGTCATAGACGGATTTCGATCCATCGGAGAAGCTGACCGTGAAAAAGCTAGAGCCATTGTTCTTCCTCCAAAATCGCACCTGCGCATCGGGATCGATGCGCAGGCCCATGGCGATGACGCCGTAGTCATCGAGCAGCGGCGCCGGAACCCCGCTATCCGCCGCTCTTTTGATTTCGTATTGGAGATCGAATGCCTTAGTCATGATTCGAGCTTTTCGCATCCTTTTGTGACCATTCCGAGGTAAGGACAAACCGTCGAGCGTCTCCTCATGGAATACGGCCGAAGAATCCCGCGTTTGCGAGACGTAGGGAGAGCTCGAGACCCGCGCGATATTCAGTGACCCTCGCAGTGTATTCGTCCTGCGCGCCATTCGACGAATTCGCTTCGATGACGCTCCAACCAGGTCAGGAGATCGTGTAACTCGTCGAGGTCCCCGAGCAATGTGTCGAATTCCGATTGGCGGACACCCCCGCACTTTCTCGGTCCAGCTGTTCGCAGGAGCTGCTGGACCACGCGGATCGTCGCGGCGTGCGCGGTGAGAGAATGTCGCTTCTTTCCGCCGGAGTCGTTCATGGGCTTCGCCTCAGCCATCCGAAGGATGGTTCGCCGCTATGGTTCTTTTCCCAGATATACCATGCGAAGTCCGTTCGCCCCCCGCGCGCTTTCAGGCCCGCGAGGATGACTGGCCCCGGCGGCATGGAAGGTCGCGGCGTTATGATCAGCACCCGCCGCGGAAAGGTTTGCTCCAACCACCTCGAGCGGCGATCGCCGCTGATCCAGGAAAGGGGAAGGATCATCGCGACCTTTCGTCTCGCGATCTTCCGCGCGCGAACGACAAATTCCCGCGCCAAACCGAATGGCGGATTGCAACAAATATTGTCTGGCCTCTGGTCACGCGGCTCGTCGGACAGAAAGTCGGCGATACGATCGCAGAACATGGATCTTCGAACCTTGTCCTCGCCGCGGACTTCATTGTAGCCCGCGGCTCTCGCGGCCTCGACGATGCGACCGAGACCACAGGCAGGATCGCAGATGGAGCCTTCGAAAGGCTCGTCCTCGAAGAGCCGGCGATCGACCCAGCTTTCTTCGACGTACCAATCCTCCGGGTGTCGAGCCCAGAGATGGGCGTTGAGCGCGCGCTCGGGGACGGCGGGAAGGATTTCCATCGCCGTTCTCAATTTGAGCCGAGATCGTAGTTGGCGGCTGGATCGGAGCGAGCCGCGACGAGGCGGCGCAATCTGACGATTTCGAGCCCCATTTCGTCACGGCTCATTTCTTCCGGTTCGAGCCGATCGAGTTCGGTTTTCCAATCGGCGCGCGTCGTCGGAGCGCCGAAGAGCCAGTCGGCGCCTCCCGCGCGCACGATCTCCTCTGCGGTTGCGTCGCTCACGCGGCAGAGCGTGGCGTACTCGGTCTCGCCGCAGCTGTCGTGATACCGAAGTTGCAAGGCCCAACGGATTCGGGGATCGACGCTGAGGGAGGAAGGGCGGAGGATCAAGTCGACCATGTGAGTATCTCCTGAAAATTGGGCAGTTGGAAGGGACGCTCAAGAACATTTCGACCAACCGCAGTGACGACAGGTCAAGCAGCCGTCGTTCTTGATGAGGCCAGGCTGGCTGCATTTCGGGCAGAGTGCGCCGAGCGTGCGCGCCAGCGGACGTTCGTCGGAAGCGTGCGCGACGATCGCTTCCGACGGAGCGAGAAAGCCGATATCGATCATGTGTCGCTCGATGATGGAGCCGAAGGCGGCGACCAAGGAGGGGACATAACGCCCTTCGCTCCAATGCCCGCCGCGCGGGTCGAACACCGCCTTCAACTCTTCTGCGACGAATGCGACGTCGCCGCCGCGGCGGAACACCGCGCTGATCATGCGCGTCAGAGCGACGACCCAGGCGTAATGTTCCATCGACTTCGAATTGAGGAACACTTCATAGGGCCGCCGCCTCCCATCCTCTTCGATGTCGTTGATCGTTACGTAGAACGCATGCTCGCTCTCCGGCCAGCGCAGCTTGTAGGTCGCGCCGGCGAGCATTTCCTCGCGGGGCGTGATCGCCGGATGCGGCAGCGCCGTGGGAACGGTCGTCGCGGGCGTGGTGGTCGACAGGATGGAGCCGGTGATCTCGTTCGGACGATAGGTCGTGCAGCCCTTGCAGCCGGAGCGATAAGCGTCCATGTAGATCGTCTTGAAATCCTCGAACGAGATATCGGCCGGGCAGTTCACCGTCTTGGAGATCGAAGCGTCGACGTGGTCCTGAACCGCGGCCTGCATACGAATGTGATCGGCGGGCGTCAGGGTCTGGGCGGTGACGAAATATTCCGGCAGTGGTGCGTCGGCGCCGAATTTTTCGCGGTAGAGGCGGACGGCGTAGTCTTCGACCTCCTGCTCGGCGAAGGAATTGTCGGGTTGGCGGATCTTGCGCAGATAGGAAAGATCGAAGATCGGCTCGATTCCCGAGGAGACATTTTCCGCGAACAGTGAAATCGTCCCCGTCGGCGCGATCGAGGTGAGCAAGGCGTTGCGAATGCCATTCTCGAAGATCGCGGCTTTGATGTCGTCGTCGAGATTGCGAACGGTCTCCCCGGCAAGATAGGCGTCGCGGTCGAAGAGCGGGAAGCCCCCCTTCTCTTTGGCGAGATCGATCGACGCGACATAGGCCTGCCGACTGATCAGACGCATCCAGCGCGCCGCCATTGCAGCGGCCTCCGGCGACCCGTAGGTGAGCCGGCACATGGCGAGCGCATCGGCGAGACCGGTGACGCCGAGACCGATGCGCCGCTTCGAAAAGGCCTCGACGCGCTGGGCCTCGAGCGCGAATTGCGAAATTTCGATCGTATTGTCGAGCATGCGCACGGCAATCGAAACGAGAGCGGTCAGCTCCTCCTCGTCGAGATGGGCATGCGCTGTGAAAGGGTCGCGCACGAGCTTGGCGAGAAGAAGCGAGGCGAGGTCACAGGGGGCGTAGGGTGGCATGGGCTGCTCGCCACAAGGATTGGTCGCCGCGATCGTTTCGCAATAGTAGAGGTTGTTGCGCGCGTTGATGCGGTCGATGAAAATGACGCCGGGGTCGGCATAGTCATAGTTCGCACGCATGATCTGGTCCCAGAGGTCGCGAGCCCAGATCGTGCGGTACACCTCGCCGCCGAACACGAGTGGCCAATCCTTGTCTGCGTCGACGGCCGCCATGAAAGCGTCGGTGACGAGGACCGAGAGATTGAAATTGCGCAGACGGGTCTTGTCGGCCTTCGCGGAGACGAAGGCCTCGATGTCGGGATGATCGCAGCGCATCGTCGCCATCATGGCGCCGCGCCGCGTGCCGGCCGACATGATCGTGCCGCACATGGAATTCCACACATCCATGAAGGACAACGGACCAGAGGCGTCGGCTCCAACCCCTTTGACGAGCGCGCCCTTCGGGCGAATCGTCGAAAAGTCATAGCCGATGCCGCCGCCGTGCTGCATGGTGAGCGCCGCCTCGCGAAGATGCGAGAAGATGGCGTCGAGATCGTCCTCGATCGTTCCCATGACGAAGCAGTTGAAGAGGGTCACGCGGCGCGAGACCCCTGCCCCGGCGAGGATGCGGCCGCCCGGCAAAAATTTGAAATCCTCCAGAGCCGAATAGAAGGTTTTCTCCCATTGCGCGGGATCGGATTCGGCCATCGCAAGGGCGCGGGCGACACGGCGCCAGCTGTCTTCGATGGTCAGGTCGATCGGCTCTCCGGCGGGCGCCTTCAGCCGGTATTTGTCGTCCCAAGTCTGTTGCGAGATCGCGGGCAGCGTCGCGCCTATCGGGCGCGATCGGGTTGCGGATATCATATTCATGATTTGCTCCTCGAGCAGTGGATGGTTTTCTCCGATAAAACCCCGAAGGCCGCCTCACGCCCGTCGGGGCAAGGGCGCGCGGAACGCGCGGGAGCCTCGGCGACGAACCCTTGCGGCGATGGGCGCGCAGGCGGCACTCGTGTCTTCAATGATTTTCGGTTCTCGTTCCTTCTTCCGGCCTTTGCTCACGGTCGCCGCAAATGGCTCGGGAGCTTCCGCCAATCGACTGGCTGGCGTGGCGCCCCACGGCGCCGCTCTGCATCGCGCAGGCGTCCTCTGACGCTGTGCTCATCGGGGATATCGTCGACGAAGAGCGACGGCGCTCCGAAGCCGCGCCGGAAGGCGCAGTAGGAAATGCTGACGCGGCGCATTCCGCGCGTCAGCGCGACGTACGCCAGCCGGCGCTCCTCATCGCCGTCCCCGTAGTCGGACGGAAATACGCCCGCCTCCCAGGCAGGAAGAAACACATGCGGGAACTCGAGGCCCTTCGCCTTGTGCAGCGTCATCAGGCGCACGCGGTCGGTTTCGTCCTCGCCGGGACGACTGGTGGCGAGCGCCGCGTGGTCGAGAAGCTCGCGGGCCGTGTGGAACTCGCCGGCGAGCGCGATCAGCTCCTGCAGGTTTTGGAGGCGATCCTCCGAACTCTCGGCCTTGCTGTCTCGCAGCATGGCGCGATAGCCGCTGGCGTCGAGAAGCAGCGAGATCTGATCCGCGAGCGTGTGCGAGCGGTCCTCGCCGATGCGGCGCAGCTGGTCGGCGAACTGCAATCCGGCGGAGCGGCATTTGGCCGGCAGCTCGGCGGTGTCCAGGGCGCGCAGCAGCGAGACATTGCGGAAGGAGGCCTCCGTCTCGACCGCTTGCATGGCCTTGGCGCCGAAGCCGCGGCGCGGCTCGTTGATCACGCGACGGAAGGCCTCGTCCGATTGACGATCGTCGGGCGTCGCGGCGAGACGCAGAAGCGCGAGCGCGTCCTTGACCTCGGCGCGCTGATAGAAGCCGACGTCGCCGACGATCACATGCGGAATCCGCGCGCGCATCAAGGCTTCTTCGAAGCCGCGCGACAGGAAGGAGCTGCGATAGAGGATGGCGATCTCCTGCCATCCCGTTCCCTCGGCGTGGCGGGCGAGCATCTCCTCGACGACGCCGGCGGCCTCGGCCTGGGCGTCGCGATAGGCGACGATCTCTATTCTTTCGCCCGCCTCCTTTCGGGTGTAGAGTGTCTTGCCGAGACGTTTCTTGTCGCGAGCGATGACCGCATTGGCGGCGGCGAGTATGTGTCCGGTCGAACGGAAGTTCTCTTCGAGCCTGACTCGTTCAGAGCTCGGGAAGTCTTGATGAAAACGACGGATATACTTGATATCAGAGCCACGCCACCCATAAATGGCCTGATCGTCGTCGCCGACGCAGAAGACACGCCCATGCGCTGCCGCAAAAGACTTCAGCCAGCTGTATTGGGCGAAATTGACGTCCTGATATTCGTCGGCGGCGAGCCAGTCGAAGCGCGACGCCCAGCGCGCGCGATAGGCGTCGTCCTTGCGCATGGCGAGGGTCGGCCACAATAGCAAGTCGCCGAAATCAGCGGCGTTCGCTTCGCGCAGGGCGCGCTGATAATCGGCGTAGACGCGCACGGCGGCGCGCAGCGCATGGGGATCGATCGGGTCGCGGGAATGATCGCTTTTGGCGATCCTGGATTCGACCCAGGCGGCGGCGCCGGCCGGCGTGATCAGATTGTCTTTGAACTTCGCGATGCGGTTGCACATCATCTTCAGCGGATCGCGCGCATTGGCGTCGCCGCTCTCCTCGCCGTCGAGGCCTTGCGCCTTCATGACGCGCTTGACGAAGCGGCGGCTGTCGTCGGCGTCGACAATGTCGAAATTCGGCCGTAGCTCGGCGATCTCTGGCGCGTCGCGGAGCTGGCGTGCGGCGAGCCCGTGATAGGTGCCGAGCCAGGAGGGCGCCGCCAGGCCGTCGAGCGCGGCGCGGATGCGCGACGCCATCTCGGCCGCGGCCTTGTTGGTGAAGGTGACGGCGAGAATGCGCGAGGCCGGAATGCGGTCGACGGCGATACGATGCACGACGGCGGCGGTGAGCGTCGAGGTCTTTCCGGTGCCGGCTCCGGCGAGGACGAGGATCGGCCCTGTGTGCGCCGCCGCGCGCGCCTGTTCCGGCGTGAGGGTCGCGGCCATTCTGTCGAAAGCATCGGCGGATGGGCTATGCTCGGCCGCCGGTTCGTCGAAGCAGGGCTCGAAGCGGTCCCACTCCTCCATGCCGGCGAGCGGGTCGATGTCAGAGTATCTCGACATGGCAGTTCGCTCCATTGCAGCGGATGAGTTCTCCGCGTTGTGTGTCGATGGTGGTGAAGACGACGAAGTGATCGTCGAAGTAGAAGGCGCCTGTGTCGTTGCGTTCGCCGTCGACGACGACGCCCTCGACGATTTGCGAACCGTCATCGGCTTCGACCTGAACGAGCGTGTCCAGTTCCCGTCTGCCGGTCGGGATGTGTCGGCAACGACGGCGCGTCGCCTCGGGCAGCTGGGAGAAGGCTTCGGCCAGTTGCACGAGCGTGTGGTCGATCGCGAGTTCGTCGACGGTGTCGGTGACGTCGATCGCGTCGCCGAGCTCACCGAGCCTTTGAAGGAAGAGTGCGCTGGCGAGCTTCGGCGGCCACGGCTCCCAGGGCGACATGCCGGGCGGCAGGGGCAAGGGGTCCTCGTCGAGCGGATCGAGCGTGATCTGTAGGCTCGATCTGATGTCGTCGCGGCTCCAGCCGACGATGTGATAGGCTTCATTCGCCGCCGCCTGGCGATCGGCGCGCTTATGGAGGGCGTAGCTCTCGTCGGTCCACGGCGGCAGGCGGTAGCGTCGATCGACCGCCCGCTGAAGCCGCCGATCGAGCCGTGCGAAGCCCTCGCCGAGATGCGGCTTCAAAGGCATGATCGGATCGAAGCCGCCGACCAACGCCTCGGTCGCATCGTGCAATAGCTCGCGCAGAGCCTCACGGGGCGCGAGCTTTCCTTCGCGTTCGCGCAGGGCCAGGACGGCGAGGCTGTGCTGGGCGACGCTGAGCGGCAGGTCCCATGCCGAATATCCGCCCCAGCGATAGGTGCGCGACAATCCGATCGCCAAATCCTCGTCGGTCCAGGCGTCCGGCTTCGGATCGAGCAGGTCGAGCCGCCCGCCCGATTTGAGCACCATCCAGGCGCGATGCGATGTCATTGTTTCGTCCTTTCTCGTTGGTCGAGCATGTCGTTCCAGTCGCTGTCCTCGACGGGCGGCCGTAATCGCTCGAAGGCGACGCCGGAAGCCGCGGCGATCAGCTGGTGGCGGGCCGCGTAGCGGTCGCCGGCGAGATTGGCGTCGGCCGCGCTGCAAAAGCGCGAGCCCGGGACGTGCGCGAGGCGAGCGACGATCGCCTCGATCTCAGAGATCGTTTTCGGACCCATGCCCCCGCCGGTCGCCGCATAGAGCGTGTCGGCGCGAATGTTCTCCAAGGCGGCGATGCTGAGCGCGTCGATCGGCGCCTCGGCGAGGGCGAAGCGCGTCGGCGGCTCCGAACCGCCGGGCAAGCGGAACAGGATCTTGTCGCCGCCTCGCACCGATCCTTTGAAATCCGGTCCGCGGATTTCGATATGGGTGACGTTGCGTCGATCGTCGTGATGCGCGAACCAGGCGCTTCCGTATGGCCCTTCTCTCACGACGTCGGCGGCGCGGGCCGTCTCCAGGACGCTCTGGGGAAGGCGACGCTCCTCGGTGAGATACCGCCAGACCGGCGAGCCTCGCCGAAGCCGGGGGCGGCGCGCCCATCTGATCGGGAGCGGGAGATCGGGGGAGCGCTTCCTTTCGATGTCGGCGGCCGGAAAACTCGGCTGTATGCCGGTGAAGCGGCGCAGGACCTTGCGGACCTCGCCGAAATTCAGGCCGGGTTCGAGATGCTGCACGAGATCGAAGACGTCGCCCTTCGCGTCGCTCTGCGGATCCCACCAACCGCGGCCCTCGTGATTGACGATCAGGATTTCTCCCCGCCCGCGCCGATATTTGAGGCAATGCTTCGTGCTCTCTCGGCGATCGAGCCGCCATGGCGGCGTCGAGCGCTCCAGCAGCGCGGCGCAATTCGTGCGCGCGCGCAAGATTTCGATCTCCTCGTCATGTCTCATGGTCTCGCGGCGCTCCCTTCGGGTTTCACGGGAAGGGCCGGAGGCCTCGAATCCTCCTTTTCCTCTCCCAAAACGCCGTCGGCAGACCGCGAGGCGGCCGCGCCGCAAGGGCGCGCGGAACGCGCGGGAGCTCGGCGACGAACCCTTGTCGGCGTGGTCGGCGCTAGCGGTAGCCATGTTCCCTCTTCCTTTGCTCCGGATTCCCATTCGTGATTCACTTGTGTGCGAATGCGAAGCGGGCGGGCATGGAGGGCCGGCATGGCGGCGATGGACGAGATCGCGATCCTGTTGCAGGGCCGCAATGCGGAGGCGAACCGCCATCGGGCCTGGCGCATCGAGGCGGGGCGCGATCTGTTCGGAAAATGGATGGTGCGCGTGTCATTCGGCCGGATCGGCTGCCGGGGGCGGACATTCGCGCGAGAATTCGCGTCGGAGGACGAGGCCTGCGCTTATGTGCGCGACGGTCTGCGCCGCCGGAAAGGCGCCATTCGGCGCTGCGGGGTCGAGTATCGCGTCGTCGACGCGTCGCCGGCGGCGCTGCCTCTTCTGGCGACGCTCAGAATATCGAGCGCCCCCAAAATATTCGAAGCGGCAGGGCCTCGCCTTGAAGCCTGAACCGCCATCGGATGCCGCCGCTTCGCAGGAAACGCTGGTCGGCTCGGTCGAACGCGTGACTTTTCACAATGAGGAGAATGGTTTCGCCGTCCTGAAGGTCAACGCGCGCGGCAAGCGCGACCTCGTGGCGGTTGTCGGCCACGCCGCTTCGATCTCGGCCGGCGAATATATTCACGCCGTCGGCGTCTGCGGCAGCGATCGCACTCATGGTCTTACGCAATGACCGTCGTCGGTCGCCTCCTGCAGCGCGAACGACACTCCGGCGCACAAGCGTTGGAGATCCTCGGCGCGGAAGTGGTCGGCGACACGATCGGCGGCGAGCCTTGCGTCTTCCTGCGCGGACTTCATATCGCGGAGCGCGCGGTCGCCGAACGGCTGCTAGGGCTGCTCCGAGGCTCGCCGCCCTGGCCGGCTATCGACGTGGAAAAGGCCGTGCCCTGGGTCGAAAAGCGGACCGGAAAGGCCCTGGCGCCGTCGCAGAGCGCAGCGATCGAGACGGCGCTCCAATCCAAAGTGGCCGTGATCACCGGCGGCCCCGGCGTCAGTAAGGCCCGTCGCCGTCGCAGCGCGTTAATCGGCCTTGGTCCATGCGCGGCCTGGCATTATAGGTTATTGAATTTCTTAGTGTGAATGGGATCACTCTACCGTGCCGATCCGAACTGGAAAGAAACGTCCGTCGACGCACCCTCGTGGGGGCTGGCGTAACCCCGCTCAACCGGGATAAACCAGCTCAACCCGATTCAAAGCCCGCATGGCAGGATTCGCGGCGTGATGATTTGGGAGCTCGGAGGGACTTTTATGACTGATCGGTGGCTCTCAGCCGACGAGATCGCGTTGTACCTCGGGGTAACCAAGGATACAGTCTACACGTGGGTGACCTCGAGAGGGATGCCAGGGCACAAGGTTGGTCGCTTCTGGAAGTTCAAGCGCGAGGAGGTCGACTCCTGGGTGCGCGATGGTGGTGCGGCTGCGTCTTCCGACGAGCTAGGCGAAAAGGAACGCAAGAATGGCTAAGCCGAGGAAGGCGGCGAAGTCGGAGACGGTGACGGCGCCCCAGGACGACGGCGCATCGATCGACGACGTCGACACGATCGAAGACGGGAAGGTCTTTGACTACATCACGGGTAAGCCCGTCGCTGAGAACGACAAGGAGCGTGTTCGCCAACGCATTGCCCGCGCTCTGTTCCACGAGTACGGCATCTCGGTCGATGACATGGAGCCGGACTTCAGGGTGAAGGTCGATGGCTCGAACAAGAAGATCGACATCGCGATTTTTGAGCCAGGCTCCGATCACACGCCGGAGAACGTACGCCGCCTCGTCGTCTGCCAGAAGGAGCTGAAGCTCGGGGATAAGGGCGCATATAAGATGCGTGACCACGAGCACGCAGCAAAGGACCTTGACGTGCTCAAGGCCGCCATGGCGGCCTGTGAGAGCTGCAAGTACGGGCTTTGGACCAACGGCCTGGAGTTCTTTTTCTTCCGCGTCGAGCGCACACGCTTCGACGTGAAGTTCAAGCCGATCGGCGACTGGCCGCTCTCGGACGAGTCCATTGGCACGCGAGACGTCGCGTCGCACGCCAGGCTGCGCCGAGCCGATCCCGAGATGCTGCGCACGGCCTTCCGGCGGTGCCACAACTTCATCCACGGGAACGAGGGAATGCCGAAGGACGCGGCCTTCTGGCAATTCCTCTACCTCATCTTTGCCAAGATGTATGACGAGCGGCAGCCGAATGAGGCGCGCCGATTCTGGGCCGGCCGCTTCGAGAAGAACGGCCAACTCATCGACGAGCAATTCGATCCTGCGGGGCAGAAGGCGATCCGTAATCGGATCGAGCCGCTGTTCGCCGATGTGAAGAAGAAGTACTCGACCGTCTTCCGTGGCAATGAAGAGATCACGCTCTCCGACCGTGCTCTCGCGTTTATGGTCTCGGAGTTGGCCAAGTACGACTTTGGCCGCACCGACGTCGACGCGAAGGGCGCCGCGTACCAGGAGATCGTCGGCGCGAACCTACGCGGAGATCGCGGCCAGTACTTCACCCCTCGTGGCGCTATCAAGCTCGTTGTATCCATTCTCGACCCGCAACCGACCGAGCGTGTGTTTGATCCAGCGTGTGGGACCGGCGGCTTCCTTATCGCCACGCTCGCGCACCTTACTCGCAGGTTTCAGAAAGAAAAGGGCATCGAACCCGGTATTGAGTCGACGCAAGACTTCCTCTCCATTCAGGAGCGTCTCGCCGAATTCGTTAAACAGAATCTGTTCGGCGCCGACTTTGATCAATTCCTCGTGCGCGCGGCACAGATGAACGTGGTGATGGCGAGCAACGTCGAGGCTCGTCTCTTCAACATCAACTCCCTCGAATTTCCCGCTGGCCATTTACCAGGCATCACTGACGCGAAGAAGTTTGCCCAGCTTGGCTCAATGGACCTCATTATGACGAACCCACCCTTTGGTTCCGAGATCCCCATTACCGACCCAAACATCCTTCGTCACTTCGAACTCGCTCACATCTGGCAGCGCGCGGAAGGCGGCGGCTTTCTGAACACAGGACGGCTCCAGGGCAGCGTCGCCCCCGAGGTGCTCTTCATCGAGCGCTGCGTTCACTGGTTGAAGCCCGGAGGCCGTCTGGGAATAGTTGTTCCCGACGGAATTCTGGGGAACCCAGCACAAGAGTACCTCCGGTGGTGGCTCCTCCGGCGAAGCTGGCTTCTTGCAAGTGTCGACCTCCCGGTGGAGGTGTTTATCGTTGAAGCCAATGTCAATATATTGACGAGCCTGATTTTTCTCAAGAAGAAAACCGATAACGAAGTACGCGCCGAAGATCTTGGGCGGAAAGTTGACTATCCAGTGTTCCTGGCCGTTGCCGAGAAAGTTGGCTTCGATCGGCGCGGCAACACGCTATACAAAAAAACTCCCGAAGGTGAGGAACTCCTTGAGGAGGTTGAGGAGGTCGAACGCATTCGCACAAATGGTCATTTTGTTACAAGAACACTACGCCGAAAGAAAAAGCTCCTTGACGATGACCTGCCACGAATCGCACAGGCATATCGCGAGTTCCGCGCCAAGAACTCAGAGCCTGGCGTATGAAGACCACGCGTGTCCCTATATCTTGGATAGTCGACGAAGGGCATAGATTCGACTGTGGTCCATTCACGCGCGGGGGAATAGAAGCGAAGAAGACTCTAGAATCATTGAAAACCACCACGACGAGACTGGCCGGACTCACCCGAGGTGGGTTGGCTGGTATTTACCACGTAGGCATGGACAAGCTTCGGTGGGTAAACGGTCCTGAACACGGCGTGCCATTTTTGCGAAGCGCAGATATCCTTCGGGCAGACCTCACAAATCAGCCGTATATCTCGCTAACTCAAGTTCGTAACAATCCCCTTTTTACATGCCCTGAGGGAAGCACGCTCGTCACGCGCTCAGGGACAGTCGGGCGCATGGCGTACTGCCGCGCAAGTATGGCGTCACTGGCGATGTCCCAAGATGTCTTGAAGATTGTTGCTGACACAGATAGAATTGCCAGCGGTTACCTTTATGCATTCCTTTCGTCCAAGTACGGTGTTCCGATGGTTGTTAGCGGGACATTCGGGTCGATAATTGTACACATCGAAGCCGAAAACATCGCGAACCTCCCAGTTCCGCGGTTTGACAAGCGGATTGAGACTGACGCGCATGAGCTGATCGACGAAGCCGCTAGGCTGCGAGATGAAGCTGCTGGGTCGCGATTGAGTGCCATCAATTACGTTCAAAAACTGCTCAGATGGAATGCCGCTCCGGCAACGAACATCACGCAGATCTCTGCCTCCACACTTGAGCGCCGCATGGACGCATTCCACCATACGCCGAGAGTTGTCGAAGCGAGAGAGTCATTCAATCGGTCGGGAGCTGAACGACTCGGGAACAGGGTTGAGTCGGTTTTTGAACCAAATCGCGGTTCGCGCTTGAAGGTTGATGATCCGTCATTCGGAGTTCCTTTTCTTTCCTCATCCGAGGTTTTCCGACTCGATCCCACTGGGGAATATTCAATTTCAACACGGAGAACACCTCACCTCGATAAGCTGATAGTATCCGAGAGGGACCTGCTAATTCCACGCAGTGGACAGCTAGGTGGAATTATCGGTCGCGCTGAACTGCCGCTCCCAACATACTACGGGCATGCAGCATCCGAGCACCTAGTTCGAGTGAGGTGCAAATCGAAAGAAGATGCGTTCTTCCTTTGGGCGGTCCTTGCGTCTGAACCGGGCTACCTCGCAACGATCGGAACGGCATTCGGATCTTCCATTCCCAGCCTCGACTGCGAGCTGCTCGCTGACCTGAAGGTGCCTTGGTTCGACAATGCGAAACGTAGCCACCTTTGCGGGCTGGTTGGGTCTGCTGTGCATGCACATACGCGTGCTATCCACGCCGAGCGCACCGCCGTACGGATTGTAGAAGACGCAATCGAAGGCGGGGCGAACTGATGGCCACGGTGATCCCCATCGGCGAGCCAGTAAACGAGGCCGAACGCCAGGCTATCGCTTTCCTGCGTGATCACCTGCCAACGAGCTACGTTATCCTACACAACTTCGAGGTGCCCCGCGACGACGAAGCCTTCGAGGTCGATATCGCGATTATCGCGCCGCATGCCGTCTACCTCGTAGACGTCAAGGGCACCCGCGGGCTGATCGATGTCTACGGACCCAAATGGTATCCGGAGGGGCGACAGCCGTTCAGTTCGCCGCTCGCCAAGCTGCGCGGGCACGCGCGCGCCATCAAAGGCGTCATCACAGGCAGCCAACCAGGCCGCCGAGACCTCGAGGACATTTATGTCGACGCGGTTGTCGTGCTTACGGCTCTCGACGCGACGCTCGTGGACCAAGGAGGCCGCGATGCGCAGAACGTCACGACGCTGAAAAAGGCGGCGGCGTTCTTCCAGAATACCACGCGCCTCCCTGCAGGCAGGTCGAAGAACATCGGCGCGCACCACAAGATCGTAATGAAGGCGATCCAGGGCGTGGCGAAGGCGCGCTCCGGTCCGCTGCGTTTCGGAAGCTGGCAGGTCACCGAGAGGCTCGGAGGCACCGACAGCTACGTCGAATACCGTGCGTTTAATGCCTATGCCGGGCAGAAGGCGACCGGGCTCATTCGGGCATATCAGGCCGACCCGTACAAGCCACAAGCGGAACGCGAGAAGCAACGCCTGCTTATCTCGAACGCGTATCGCGCTCTCAGTTCGATGCCCGGGCACCCCAGCATCGTCGCCGTACGGGACTTCTTCCCGAGCGAAGCGGAGGATCGGTACTTCCTCGTCACCGAGGACACTCCCGGACAAGCATTGCGCCTCCATATCGAAAAGCCAACGCTTGCACTTACGTTCGACCAGAAGATACGGATTGCCGAAGACCTCCTGAATGCGCTTGAGCATCTTGAGGCGCATAAGGTCGTCCATCGTAACATCTCGCCGTCGAACATCCTTGTCGGTAGCGACGGCCGCATCCGCCTCACCGGATTCGACTTCGCGCGGCCAGGCGCCGACTACAGCCGAACCATCGCGCAAGAGATCGTCGACGACCTCGAGCCGAAATACATGGCCCCAGAGATTCATGGCGAGCCAGGGGCGGCATCATCCTTCTCTGACATCTTCAGCGTCGGCCTAGTGCTTTATGAGCTCTTTGTGGGCGAGCCTCCCTTCAAGACCACCATGGAGCTCTTTGAGCAAAAGGCCGTGTTTGCCGTAAAGCCCAGTGAGCTGCGCCCCGATCTCCCACAGAGCTTTGACGCGTGGCTCCAGCAGCTCTGCACCTTCGAGCCCAGCAAGCGTCCGGCAGCTGAATGGGCCTTAAGCGAGTTGACGTCCCTCCTCGACGAGGGCGTCGCATCGGCGCAGGTGCAAAATGCCTCCCCTTCTTCGGCGGAACGGGAACCCGATGCGCCAGAACTGGATTATGCAAACCTGCAGGCGCAGACACAGCTCACCGCTAAATACGTCATTGAGAGGCGACTAGGGAAACCAGGGTCGTTCGGCGTTGCTTACAAGGTAATCGACACGCTTGGCGACGTTTCCCGTGCGATGAAGCTGGTCCTGCGCGACCGCGTCTCAACGGTCGAGCGGCTCAAGAAGGAATATAGGACACTTCTTCAAATCCCCGAGCACGCAAACGTGGTGAAGGTGATAGACGCCGACTTCATTCCAGGCGGTCCGCCCTTCATCGTCTTCGAGTTCATCGATGGCTTTGACGTCGGAGAGATGATCGAGAATAGCGCGCTCACCCGCGAGGACGCGTTGGAACTCGGGCGGCACGTGGCGTGTGGCCTCGAACATTTGCATGAGCACGGGGTCTTCCACTGCGACATCAAGCCTCGCAACCTTCTTTGGACTGGGCGTGGAACCAAGATCATCGACTTCAACGTTTCCGTGGCGGCCAAGGATGAGGAGCGTCGTGGCGGCGGCTCGCGTCGCTACCTGCCCCCGGACCTTGATCTCGACGCGATCCCGTCCGCGAGCGATCTTGCAGACCGCGACCTCTACGCGCTTGGCCTCACTCTCTTCGAGGCGGTAACCGGACGCTACCCATGGGACGCGCAAATTCCGCTGCCGGGCGTGCCAGCGAGTGATCCGCGCGAGTTCTCGAACCTTAGCGATCTCGCGCCTGAGCTCGTAGATGTCATGCTCAAGGCCATCGCGCCGAAGCGCGCCGAGCGTTTCGCAGCCGCTCGGGACCTGCGGTGCGCTCTTGCAAATGTCCCCGCCGCGCGGCGTGCCCCCCAGCCCGTCACGCGATCATTGACGCTCCGGGGCGTTGGCAGCATCGCCGGATCGGGCGTGCCGGTCCCGCCGAACACCAACCCGTACGTCCGTCACCTGTTGACGGTTTACAGCCAGAGCAAGCAAAACAATTCCGGCACACGCGGTCTCGACGTTATCAGCGAGCAGACCTACGTCGAGACCGCACTCGATCGCGACCTCATACCGTCCGTGCTGTCGGGCGAGTTCTCGCTCGTAATCATCTCGGGCAACGCCGGTGACGGAAAGACGGCATTCCTCCAAAAGCTCGAGCGCCGCGCGGCGGACGAGCGGGCCGCCGTCGACGATTCGTTGCCGAACGGTGCACGCTTTGAGCTGCGTGGACGCACGTTCCTGTCGAACTACGACGGCAGCCAGGACGAGGGCGCACAAAAGAACGACGATGTCCTTCGTGCCTTCCTCGCTCCGTTCAAAGGGAATGACTCGACCAAATGGCGTGCGCCAAAGGAGACGCGCCTCATCGCCATCAATGAGGGGCGCCTCGTCGA
The DNA here is from genome assembly GCF_009811655.1 of Methylosinus sp. Ce-a6. Taxonomy (GTDB): domain Bacteria; phylum Pseudomonadota; class Alphaproteobacteria; order Rhizobiales; family Beijerinckiaceae; genus Methylosinus. Next base: position 34,754 of record NZ_BGJX01000028.1, read on the forward strand.
CTTCCTCGAGGCGAACCGCGCCCACTTCGCCGCGCTCGGGACATTCGTGAAAGAGGGGCTTCGCACGGGCGAGCCCGCCGAGGGCGTCGCAGTCGTGAACCTCAACCTTCGCAGCGTGGTAACCGACCTTACGGGCTTCGACGGTTCGATCTTTGAGCGACTGCTACGTCGCATGACGCACGAGACGTTCTGGGAGCCGTGCCAAGGCTGCGACCTAAAGGACCGTTGCTACGCCTTTCACAACGCCCAGACGATCCAGGATGAGACGGCGGGCCCGCATGTCATCGAGCGGATCAAGAACATCTATTCGGTCACTCATCTGCGCGGCCGGCTCCATATCACGCTGCGCGACTTGCGCTCCGCGCTCGCGTTCATGCTCGTCGGCACGCACGACTGTGACGGCATTCACGAGCTTTACCGGACAGGACAACGCGACGAGATAGTTCAGGGGTATTACTTCAACAGCTGGAGAGGCGGAGACTCGCCGAACGCGGACCGTCTCCTCGCGTTGCTGTCCGAGATTGACGTCGCGGAAGCAGACGATCCGCGCCTCGACCGCGCGCTTGACTTTGTCTCGCCGACCGAGGACCGGACGCTCTTCCGCTTCGAACGGCGCGGCAACTATGACCGCGAGATCCTCCGCAGCCTTTACGACGAGCTTCCGCGCGACGTTTCAGGCCGGGCGAGCAGCCACCGCGCGAAGGCTCACAGGCGCTTCGTCGCGATGGCCCGACGACGCACGTTCTTCGAGCGCCGCGACGCGGGCTGGCGCTCCATGCTGCCATACAAGATGGCCGATGAGCTGCTTTCCATCGTGCGAGGTGACCGCTTGCCGGAGGGCTTGCTCGATTCGCTGCTCGTCGCCATCAATCGTGGCGAAGGGTTCACGAGGCCTGAACGCATCGGCAATCACGTCGCACTCGAGGTGCGGCAGGTCGAAGGCGGCAGCATTCGTTCTTATCGGCTCTACCATCGCGAGCGCTTCTCGCTGGCTCTCGCCGACCAGGCTTCGCGCTCTCGCTTCGTTGAGCATATGCCGACGGGCCTCGTGCTTCGCTACGAGGACAAGGCTGGGCTCAATGCCGAACTCATCATCTCGCTAGACGTCTACGAGATGCTCAAGCGCCTAAACGAGGGCTACCGACCCAGCGTGGAGGAGGAACAGGGTCACTACCTGAGCCTCGCCGTCTTCAAGAACCTGCTCGGCTCTGCGCCTTATCAGGAGGTAATGCTTAGCACGTCTGGCCATGACTTCTACCGCATCACGCGGCACGCAGACGGTCGCCTTGAGATGACTCGCGCAGACGGGGGAACGGTCTGATGTCCTTGTCCAAGCGAGATCGCGAGTTCCGTCTGCCTAAGATCAGCTACTTCGACTTCAAGCACCTTGAGATGGACCGCGTGCTCACCGCGTTTTTCGCACGGCTCGCACACAACGGCTTCCCGAGCCGCCTACGACGCAAGGTGGAACTAACCGTCGAAAGCTTCGTCGAGGAATTCATGGAGCACCCGGAGTGGTTTACGGGGTTCCAGGCGCACCCTGATGTCCTCGCACGCTGGGTAGAAACACATCTACTTGACGTCGTGAATCGAGGGAAGCCGACCCAGGCGGTGGCCGCCCCGAGGCCGTTGCATGGTTTTACTTACCGCTTCCGCAACCCTAAGCACTCGCGTGACTACGGTGCCGCGCAGCACCTCTTCGAAACGCTATATGGCGCTCGGAATGGCGCCGGACAGAAAGCGATCGAGCACCTCAACCACTTCTTTTTCCAGGGCCACGATAAGGTCACCGGGAGGTCCGACGCCTCGGCCGCCCTCGACGTCGAGACGCAGGCACTCCTACGGCTGCTGGATCAGGTCGAGGATGCGCCGGACACGAGTTCCGGCCGCGAGAGTTTCGCGCCGCTGTGCGTAGGCGCTGCAGACCTGCTCGCCGAGGACACCCAGCGCCTGCTATTCTACCAGCGCTTCATCCCGCGCTCGGTGATGGTCGAGTACCTGAAGGTGCTCATCGCCTTCCACCTCGGGCTTTATCACCTGCGGCTCCTGAAGCTTTTGCCTGCGTTAGTGCACCGCAAAGGCGCAGACCCGACGTGCGCGACCGGCGCATGCCCGATGAACCCGAAAAGCGCCGAGAACCCTTTCGGCGACTGCCCTTATCGCTTGGGCATGGTCGTCGACGTCGCAGGCCAACCTGGCACGCCGATGGCGGCGCTCGCGCAACGCAGCGCCGACACCCACTATCGGCGCATCCCGACCTTTGTGCGCGCCTATTTCGCGACGAAGAAGCTCGACGAGTTCGCGACCGACCTCGTTCGTCGTGGCAAACTACCGAAGCCGGCGGGCGGTGAGTTCTCGGTGGGAGAGGTTCTGCAACTCCTCGATGCGCCGCTGAAGGCCGAGCGCGAGAAGTTCTTTGGTCAGCGCATATCGAGTCTTGTGGAGGAGACGTCGGGCGCAAAAGACGCCGTGCTCGATCCAGAGTTGAAGGCGGTCACGGAGATGGGGCTATCCGAGTTCGACGCCTACATCGAGATGATCGTCGCCCTTCGCGGCCGGTTTCATCGCCAGTACATCGTCGAGTGCCTCGACTCGCTACTTCTCAAAAACCGGCCCGGCGCCGCTCTCGCACAGGGCAGAACGAAGAACGCGCCTCGCCGCTTCGTCCTCGATAGCCGGCTCTTAGAGGTGCTGCTTCAGATCGCCGTAATGAAGCCGGGCGGCACTGCCGGCTTCCACACGGGCGAGCTGCGGATCGACGAGCTGCTGATGTTCTTGCGAGAGCGTTACGGCATCTTCATCGATCAACTGCCTAGAGGTGATGGCTTCTTGACGACGAGCATCAACGACCGCCTTGCGCTTCGCAATAACACCAGCGCTTTCATCGGACGACTCCGCGAAGTCGGCTTCTACCAAGACCTCTCCGATGCGTACGTCACGCAGACCATCACACCGAGGTATCGCATCGCCGCCGATGATACGGCTGCGGGAGGTCGGCCTTGAGCGCGGGATTCCAGGAACTTTCTCCGACGCAACTTACGGTCGAACTTGAGAACGTCGCCGTGCCACTGCTCGTGGAGCAGCTTCGCTCGCGCGAGGCAGGGCACTGCATGCGTATTGGTGACCTCGACGTCCAATTGATGATTCGTCTCTGCGCCCGCCTACGCGCCGAGTTGCCGAGCACTATGGTTGTCGTACTCACTAATGGCACGCTGCCTATCCCTGCCGAATTCTCGGTAACAAGTACCAAGCTCGTCGAGCTGCGGAACCCACACGCCGACGGCACACAGCGTCAGCCACTCCTCGTGTTCGTCCCGAGCGAAGTGCGCGCCTCGGCCGAGGACTCCTTCGGCGTCGCGACGTTTGAGGAGGTCTCGATTATCGGGCTCTATGAGATGCTCATTCAGCGGCTCATCGGCGAGATCACGCCGGTTCTGCGCGGGGCCGTTCAAGAATCCCTGCGGCAGCTCCGTGACTCCGAGAGCCCGTGGACCTTCGCGGATGCGCTCTCGACGACGCGTTTCCTGCTGACGGCGAAGGTCAACGGCAACGACGCCGAGGCCATCGGCGCCTCGCTCTACGAAATTGGGCTCGTGCCCGATTTCGAGTGGCTAGCGCCGCCGGAAAAGGCACCGCACCGCCTGTTTCGCAACCGCGAGTGCGTCGAGAAGCTTACCTGGTCTCCGCGGTCTGAGCGAGGACGTGTTGGGGAGTTGGGCATCGTTAAGCGCGCAGTCCGCAACTGCCTCGGCAACTTCCTCGCGGAGACGGGCACCGACGACCCACGGCAGTGGGCGCGCCGTATTGTCGTCGACCGAGCGCTCTGGCCCCTTGCCTTCAACAAATGGGAGTTCGAGGACGGCGGCATTCAGCCGGACGCGGTTTTCATTGGCGAAGTACAGACAGACCTTCCGATCGTCGACGACGATGAGACCAAGGAGCCTCTCGCACAACTCATCGGGCAGCGGATCCTGCCGGTCAGCAGCCTGAAGAAATTCAACGTCGCCTTCCGGGTCGAACCGCATCCGACGAGGGTGCAGGGCCTCGCCAAATTCGTCGCTCAGGTCATCTCGAAGGAACACGGCCCCATAGGCCTCGTACGCAGCAAGGCCGCATGGAAGACCGCGACCGACAGGGCGACCATCTCTTTCTTGGCGCTGAACAAGATCGAGTGGGAGGAAGGCTGGCACTTCGTTCGCGTGCTCGCGCAGACTGAGAGCGGAGATTTCATCCCTCTCGTCGATTTGAATGGCCTCGCCGTGGCGTGGAGCGCGGACACTGAATCGGCGCTGCCTGGCCCGAACGAGAGCGACCTCTTCTACGTCCTACCCGACGCTGAGGTTGTGATCGAGCCTGTGCAACGAGCGGTTCCTCGTGAGCTAAGTGCACTGCACGCTCTCTTTCGCGCGCAGTTCACCGCTATCCTCGATGACCGTGACCCGACGGCCGTCGTATTCGGGCATGCCGCCTGGGCAGAGAAGACGAAGGGCCATGTCTCGGGTGCGGAGATGCTCGAGGTGAAGCTTGGACGCGAAGGCTCGGTACACGTCCCAGTCTCGCGCACGCTCAAGAGCATCGAGCAGAAGATCCTCACCGCGCCGGATGGCCCAATCAGTTGGCGCATTCCGCTGAACCTCGGCGTGCCCGGCACGAGCACGGGCGAGGTAACCGGCTGGCCGTTGGGACTCGCTTCCGAGCGCTTCCTCGGGGCACGCGGCCGCTACTTCGAAGCGGTACGGTGCGGCACTTCGGAGCTCATCACTCAGGGTATCGACGCTGGTGCCCAGTCGGACCTCGCGAGAGACTACGCCGAGGCGTACCTTGAGCTGCTCGCCGATCTCATGCAGCGGGCGGAGGGCACCGCGAAGAGTGACTCGCAGCGCGCCTTCTCCGACCTGCGTAAGGTGCTCGCGCTCGACTCAGTGCTCCTTTCCATCGTCGACTACCGTGGCCGCCGCCGCGACGCGGTCCTCGTTGCCCCTACGCACCCGCTCAGGGCGCTTTGGTTCGCCGCGTGGGCAAAACTCGGCGCCCAGTGGGTTGCGGCGGCACGGACCGCGCCACGCGAGTATGTGGTCCCGACGCGCGAAGCCCTCCTGCGACTTCTGTCGCCGACGAGCTTCCCGCCGGTTATCCCCACGGAGGCCGGACACGTCCTGACCGCAGTCGACAGCATCAACCCGTTCTGGACGCTGTTCGCGGCGTCGAACGAAGAGGATCCACGCGGGCTCATCGGCGAGGTGTGCATCGCGCTCGCCCTGCCGGAGCCGGCCATTGGCGGCGCGCTCATCGATGGCTCGTACCTCGCGTCACGTGTCCGCCGCTACCTGGTGCAGCACCCCTATGTTCGCACACTCACCATCAACGCCTTCAACCCTGGCCGCGCGGGCGTCCTCGGCGACATGCTCATCGAACTGCAGAAGGAGTCGGCGTTTGCCGACCTCCGCTACGACATCCGGCTCTTCGTGCCCGATCCCGACGCGCCGGGCATCGGCGAGGGGATCGCGACGCTGCTGACGACCGACGGCGGAACCGCCGCGCGTGAAACGGACGCGTTCTCCATCCCAGCCGAGACGCACCTCCATCCGAAGCTGCGCCTCGCGGTGCGCGCTACAAAGGACTTTCGCAGCAGCCCCGAGACGCACTCAGCGCACCTGTCGCTGCTCTTCGATGTGTTCCCGGCCGAGGAAGTGGCCGCACGCAAGGCCGACCCGCGCCACGCGACCGCCTTCCTCCACGGCCTCGTGCAGGAGTTCGCGACCGAGTACCACGAGGACGAGTTGACCGTTGCGTGGCGGCGCCAGCCTCGCCATAGCGTGGCGAAGCCGATCGAGAATGCCGACGAGCTTTCCGATCTGCTTGGCAGCCTTGCCGCCGCGATGTCGAGTGCTACGGCCACAATCGCCACAGGCCAGAGCGGCGTCGACCTGCGGCCCGTGGTAAGCCTCGCGCTCGGCCCCGATGACCGCGCGCTCCTGCATCAGGTCCACGAGGTGAGCGACTGGGTGTTCACCCTCGATCGGAACCTCGGCATCGAATTCTTCGACCACGGCGGTCACGTAACGCGCCCCGATTACCTCATCGACCACTCGCCAGATATGGCGAGTACGCTGGGACACAGGCTCGTGATCACTTCGCGCTCGGTCGCAGAGCTCGAAGCGCTGCTGCGCCCGGTGCTCGAGCAATATGGGCTCCAGGCCGACGGGGGCCACGCCGTGGTGCTGCTCGATCAGCTCCGCTCCCTTTCGGGGCGGCTTGCGCTGAAGCTCATCTCATCCCCGACGCAACGTGCAGAAGCCCTCGGCCTCGCGCTCTCGCGTCTCTACTTGGAACACCAGGGCGTCTTCGAGAACCAGGTCGTCGTGCCGCTAGACGCGCACATCGAACTCTATCGCGTGCTGAAGGCACAGGCAAACGAGCTGGGCGACGAGGTCAGCTTCAGGCGCACGGACCTCGGGCTCTTCGACCTCGATATCACCAGGCGTACGATCACGTGCCGCCTCGTCGAGGTGAAGTGCTATTCGGGCGTTGGCGACCTCGCGAAATATAACGTGCTCAAGTCGACTATTGCGGAGCAGATTGGCCAGAGCGAGCAGGTGCTGGCGCACCACTACGACCCCCAGCGCACGCCAGAGGATCGCCCAGACCGCGCGTTCAAGACGCGCGAACTCGCGCTGCTCCTAGAGTTCTACTTGGAGCGCGCGGAGCGCTATGGCGCCATCAGCCGCGAAGCTGCAGACGAGGCTCGTTACTTTGTCCACACCCTCGATGACGGTTACCAGCTCACCTTCACCCGAAGCGCGCTTATCTTCGACTTCGCCAAGCCCGGCACCGAGCCGCCAGATAGTGAGAGCGGCATCGAGTACCACCGCATCGGAATCGACCTCATTCGACAGCTCGTTGAAGCTGCCGCGCCGGACGCCGAGACGTCGGCGAGCATTAGCTCCAGCTCCGGGACCGGCGGTCCAAGCGGTGGCCCGCCTCCACGAGGCGTCAGTGAAGTTCGCCGCCGCCGCGAGCGTGCGCCCTCTGTGCCAACCCTCAACGTGGCAGCCTTCCTCGGCTCGCCGCGCGACCATTCGGTGTCGTGGGAGGAGTTGGGCGACAACCATCCCAATGTCCGGCCGCCGTCGCCGACATCCGCCGCTCCCCAGCCCGCGCCCGCCGTGTCGGCCCTAGAGCGCCGGAGTGAGTCGGATGCTCTCCTCGCAGCGCTTCCTAAAGTGGCTCCTACCGCCGATGTGGCGCCCGTGTCGGCGTCTCCCGAGCGGCCGGCAACGCAGGTGCCACAGGCTGATCCTAGCGCCAAGCCGAAGCCAGCGCCCTCCGTCGCTTACGACATAATGCTTGGCGTCACTGGCGACTCGCCCCAGTACGGTCTCCTCGGCGACGTCTCAGGGCGGCGCGTCGCAATCGATCTCAACGAGACTCATACTATCAGCCTCTTCGGTGTCCAGGGGGGCGGCAAGAGCTACACGCTCGGAACAATCGCCGAGATGGCTTCGCTACATATCCCGAACATCAACGTCCTTCCCCGGCCGCTCGCGACGGTCATCTTCCACTACAGCCCGACGATGGACTACCGGCCGGAGTTCACTTCGATGGTCGCACCGAACAGCGAGGCGGCTCAAGTGAAGGCGTTGAAGGAGACCTTCGGCGCCGAGCCGTGCTCGCTCGCTGACGTCCTGCTTCTGGCGCCTGCAGACAAGCTTGAGGAACGCAAGCGGGAGTACCCGGGCATTGAGATCCTCCCGCTGAAATTCAGTGCCGCGGAGCTGCAGACGACCCACTGGCGCTTCCTCATGGGCGCCGTCGGCAACCAAGCGACCTACATTCGTCAGCTTAACCGTTTGATGAAGTCGCTGCGTGACGACCTCACACTCGAGGGGTTGAACCGGGGAATCGAAGCCTCATCGTTGCCGGACCACCTGAAGGATATGGCGAAGATACGGCTCGAACTCGCGAGCGAGTACATCGACGACTCGGTTCGCCTGAAAGACGAGATCCGACCCGGTCGCCTAATCATCGTCGACCTCCGCGACGAGTTCATCGAGAAAGACGAGGCACTCGGCCTCTTCGTTGTGCTCCTAGAGCTCTTCGCTGACGCGAAGTATCGCGACGAGACGGGGGTCGAGCGCTCGTTCAACAAGCTCGTCGTATTCGATGAGGCCCACAAATACATCGAGAGCCCTGACCTCGTCGCTGGACTGATCGAAGTCGTTCGCGAGATGCGCCACAAGGGCACAAGCATCATGGTCGCCAGCCAAGATCCGCCATCGGTGCCTGTCTCGCTCATCGAGCTCTCGAGCCAGATCATCCTTCACAAGTTCAACTCGCCAGCTTGGCTCAAGCACCTGCAAAAGGCCAACGCCGCCCTCGGCTCGCTGACGCCCGAGAAGATGTCGAATCTTAGGCCAGGGGAAGCATATGTCTGGTCAAGTAAGGCTACCGACGAGTCCTTCGTCCGAGGGGTTGTAAAAATTCGATGCAGACCAAGGGCCACGCAGCACGGAGGTGGAACGAAGACTGCTGTTTCTACCTCGTAGCCGAGTGAAGTTGGCGGTCGAGTTACGACTGTCTTCACTGGATCACTTCACTATCATCCCTAGAGTATCCGTTATGCGCAAGGCGCTTTTTCGGCCCAATCCCGTCATCGCGCAACAAGGCATTGGCGAGGACGATCTTTCTGCGCATGACGGCGGTGATGGGAGAACGGGTGACTACCGGCGCTCATGCGAAGCAGCTAGAAGTCGCGCTGAGGGCGGGGGCGACACTTGATGCCCCCTGTTGACGAGGACGTCAAATAGGGAATACGGCACATCCTTTTCCAAACGGTTCTGTCGCAAAATCGATTTATACTTTCATATACTAACGACCCTCTGATATCAAACTCCTATCGAATCAATCGGTTAAGTCCGCCGAAAATGTGTGAATCGGCCTTGAAAAAGGCCTTTACTTGAAATTTGCGACAGAGCCCTCTGCGTTGCCCATCATTTTTCGCAACGATTATGTGGATGCGCTTCATTGGCGTGCGCAAGCTTACAATGCGAAAGGTGACTACGATCGCGCCATCGCCGATTTAGACATAGCGATTCCACTTAGCGAATTCAGACCACTCTTTGAGCTCCGCGGACTCGCATACAGTAGGAAAGGTCTAAATGACCGCGCCATCGCAGATTTTGACCACCTCATCCAGCTTGATCCGCATTGGCCCGATGTCTATTACTACCGAGGCGTCGCCCATGAAGCGGCGGGGCACCTGACGCTTGCCAGGACGGATTTGCGCAAGCAAGTGGAAGTCTATGGAAAAGAAGATTGGGGGCAGGTCGAAGAGGAAACCAAGGGTGCCTTAGCTCGGGTCGAGCTCAAGCTTTCTAAAAGTGGCGCCGCCTCTCCTTCTACGAACGTTACTTCGGCCGCACCTTCCGTGGCTTCTTCGACGCCAGCGACATTTCTCGCATCATCTTCCTCAGCCCAAAAGCGCGTCGCTTTGGTTATCGGCAACGGCTCCTACAAGACGGTTGCGCAGCTGCCCAACCCGCCGCGCGACGCGGCGGCGATAGGGGAATTGTTCCGTTCGGCGGGCTTCCAAAATGTCGCCGTCGAAACCAATGTCGGCGTCGAAGCGATGCGGAAAGCCTTGCGCAGCTGTCGATTGGCACTCCAAGGTGGGACTCGCCCATTTTATGATTTCAATGAGATAGCTGAGACTGCAGTGCCCACCCGGGCAGTCCAATTGAGACTGGCGAAGACATTTTGAGCACTCAAAATGAAACTCGTCGACCGGTCGATCGACCGAGGCATGTTCGAGAGCGATGCGGCTTCGCCCAAGAAAATTCGGGGCACTGCGATACCCTTTCATTCGAGACTCAGACCGCTAAAATCTCGCATGAAATGCCGCAAATCGGACCATTCATCCAGAGTCCCGGATTGAACTGCCAATTGACACCAGCCCCCGCCGTCCACAGCCGATCGGTGTGGCACGGCCGCACCGCTTACGATAGACAAGACTCGGGTCGACGCCGGCCGCCCGTGCGATTTCCACGACGTTAGCCCCCGGAGCCGCGGCCGCAAGGGCCAATCGCTCCTTCTCGGCGAGAGAGTGCTTGCGACGTCGCTCGACCGACGTGATGACCTCGATGCGATCCATGGCTCTCTGTGACTATCCTGTGGCTAGTCACAGTGTCTTACCCAACGCGCTGATTCGTAAGGGGGCCGCTGCCGGACGAATACGATCGACAGCCCAATGGCGCGTATCTATTCAGCGACGCGGAAAACGTTCTGAAGGGAGTTCGAGATCTTCGAAACCACGTGATCGACAGCCTCGATCTCAGAATCTGTCGGCCTGACCAGGAGGGGCATCAACCGTAAGCATCCGGCGTGGGCCGCAGGCGGGATAGGCTGAAGCGTCAGGCGCCGGCGCGTGACTTCAGGTCTTTGTGGATTTCGATGAGCTCGACGAGAGTTTCGATGCCGAAGTCGGTGAATGCGAGAACGCCGTTGTCGGGATACATCTAAAAACGAGAACCAATTCCGGGATAATTCAATGGGTTGCCGAGCAGGAAAAATTTGAGAATATACATGTGAACCGAGAAAACCGAACGCCCGGTTACGCTTAATTCGAGAATTGGCCTCCCAAACATTGGCCGCGGATGCGCCGGGAAAATGGACATCAATAACGAGAATTTCCGGCCGGCACTTTTCCTCCGCACAGTCGGCCGACCGTTGTATTTCAGGCGCTTCGATCAGATCGCACTGGTAGCTCTCGGAGCGCGGACGCTTCTCAATTTGGATGTCCGGGAACGAAGTTCTCCCTCGAAATTCTCAAATAAGACGCCCAAAGGCCTGCCGAACCGTGATTTTCTCACAATAGGATGTATCCCGACAATCAGGTGCTGATCTCAAGCCACCGCAAGCTGCTTCGGTCAAGAGCCGTGGTTGTGAGTGTTGCGGAAACATCAGGACGATGATTCCGGCAGGCATTGCCAGGAGCCATTTTGGCGGGGTTTGCGTCACTTTACGTGCAGATGGCTGTTTCGAACGGAAGCATTCGAGCTCGCAGCAGTTCAATGCCTGCGCATCCCTACATGGCGCGCTTTAACGTTTTGAGACGATTGATTTGCCCCTCGGCCTAGCCGCTGCTTCCAATGTTCTACGATGGCGTTCCTGACAGCGTCGATATCTCGGCTCAACATTCGCGCAAATTGCTGCATAAGGCGCACCCCGGAATGCTTCGCCTCATGAAGCCAGTCATTGAGCTTATCAGGATTTTTGCCGCGCAGAATGCTTCAGAAGCGCATCGCGAGTTGGCGCAGGATGACGAAGCTGGGCGAGGCGCGCTTCAAAACGATGACCTTGGCGTTCTCGGCGGGCGTTAATCGCCGTGTCGGCTTCATGCAGAGAGAAGCGGCGACCACAGGAGAGATTTGCCAGCCGGTCGCCGGATCGACTGCCGGGAACTCAATGAATTTTCAATGTTGCTTCTCTGGCTGCTTCCTTTGGACGCCGCCGGCGCGCCATGTCGTTAAAAGGCGCTCGAGATTTGGGGACGCCCGGCAACGCGGCTGACGCGGGTCGTGTGTCGCTCGATGCTTTCGCGCAAGTTTTGCAACAAATGAAAGCGATCCGCGACTTGTCGGGCTTGCGGCGCTCCCTGCCGAACGCCCTGTGCGTAAAGATCGCAGCGGTCGCGGCTAACGACTTCGATTTCAGAATGTTGCTTGACCCAATCCGCAGTCTCTTTGGCGGAGCGAATTTCGAGCACGTCTGCAACGATCCGACGTTCAAGATCGACAATGATCGTTCCGTATTTGAAGCCTTTGCGCCAGCTCCAATCATCAATCGCGATCGCGCGCAGAGGAGCGCCGTCGCGACGTTCAGCTGCATGACGTTTGAGCTGCCGCAGAATTGCATTGTCACTGACGGGCATCGCTAGCCGCGCCAACAACTTCTCGCTTGTCCTGCCGCGAGCGGCGTGGCCGAACAACCTCACGAGGTCGATAACACGCTGCGTTTTTCGTGCAAAGGGAAAAGCTGTCGTCAGCCAGGGCGATCGGGTGAAGAAATAGGTGACAAGACGCGTCTGAGCTGAATCTCTCGGCATCCTCTGATTCGATCTTTGGGGGATTGCGATGGACGCGAGCGGACGCGACTTCGAGGCTCTGGCCGAGACGACGGC
>NZ_BGJX01000029.1 GCF_009811655.1 Methylosinus sp. Ce-a6
GCGCATGACCGCCGCCTGGGACGACGACTTCCTCGCAAGTCTCGTCGCCGCCTGAAATCCTTCACCCGATTCCCCTGGGCGACCTTCGCTTTGGCTCTGAACGTGAGCAAGATTCTCGTCAGCAAATGGGAGCGCGGCGAGACGCGTCCGAGCGGACCGTCGCTGAAGCTGCTCGCCCTCGCCGATCGCAAGGGGATCGAGGCGATTCTGTGAGCTTCGCAAAGCTTAATGCCCAGCCGGAACGTATCGTCAGACACTCCGATAAAGAAATGTGCGGATTACGAGACGAAAGCAACTGGAAGCGCGCGGAAGCCGCGACCCAAGAGCAGATCGAGCGCGCGATCGCTTCGGACCCCGATGAAGCCGACTTGCTGGTCGATTGGTCTGCCGCCTGGGCTGGAAACGCGGTCCCGCAAGACGAAGCGTAGCCTTTGCATTCTCGCCCTCATGCTGAGGAAGCGGCGAAGCCGCTGTCTCGAAGCACGGGCGGCGAGCTGCGAGATGCGGCGTGCTTTAAAGACGCGGTCTTCAGCCGCTCTTCAGCATGAGGAGAAGTTGTGGAAGCCGACTCCTCTACAGCCCCGGATCGTGCGATTCGTCGATGATCTGATCCATCGTCAGCGCCGGCTCGGCGGCGCCCACATCGCCGATGACGCGCGCCGGCACGCCGGCCACCGTCTTATGCGCCGGCACCGATTCCAGCACCACGGAGCCCGCCGCCACCCTTGCGCGCTCGCCGATCTCGATGTCGCCGAGCAGCTTCGCTCCGGCGCCGATCAGCACGCCGTGACGCACTTTGGGATGGCGCGCGCCGCCGGCGGTGCCGGAGCCGCCCAAAGTCACGCCATGCAGCATGGAGACGTCGTGCTCTACGACGCTGGTCGCGCCGATCACGACGCCGGTCGCGTGATCGAGGAAGAAGCCGGCGCCGATTCGCGCTTGCGGATGAATGTCGGTCTGGAACTTCGCCGACGACAGGCTCTGCAGCCAGAGCGCGAGATCGCTGCGGCCGGAGCGCCACAGCGCATGGGCGAGACGGTAGCTCTGTATGGCGTGGAAGCCTTTGAAATAGAGCGCCGGCTCGATGAGGCGCGTGCAGGCCGGATCGCGGTCGAGGACGGCCATGAGATCGGCGCGCAGCGCCTCGCCGAATGCCGGATCGCGGGCCATCTGGTCGAGGCAGAGGCGCTGGATGACCGTCGCCGGCAGATCCGGCGCGGCGAGGCGCTGGGCGATTCGATGCGCGATGACGCCCTCGAGACTGTCCTGCGCCAGAACGGTCGCATAGAGGAAGGCCGCCATGGCGGGCTCGCGGCTGAGCGCCGCCTCGGCCTCGCCGGCGAGGCGGGCGAAGAGCGGATCGACGCCGGAGAGGGCGATGATCCTTGCGGTGCGCTCATCGGCCATCACCGACCCCTATTCCCGTTGCGCGAGGAAATCGAGCACGGCCTGCTTATAGACCCTGTCGCCGACCGCGCGATTGTGGTCGCGGCCGGGAATGTCGACGATATGAGCGTCGGGAAACAGCGGCTCGAGCGGATGCGGATCGCCGGCCACCTCGTCGCGCGTGCCGACGCAGATCAGCACGGGAATCGCGATCTCGGCGAGCCGCGCGCGGTCGACCATCTGATTCGGGCCCCGCGCGCAGGCGGCCAGCGAGCCGAGATCGGCGCGCGTCGCCTCGGCGAAGCCGCGGAACATTTTGAGCAGCGGATCGTCTATGTCCTCGATCCGCTCCGCCTCCATCGCCTCGGCGAGGCCGCGCGGCAGGCCCGTGGTCACGAGATTTGCGCCTATGCCGCCGAGAATGAGCGAGCGGACCAGCTCGGGATGGTCGAGCGCCAGCGTGACGGCGATGCGCGCGCCCATGGAATAGCCCATGACGTCGGCCTTCTCGACGCCGAGATGGCCGAGCAGCGCCGCGACGTCGCCGGCCATCAGCGAGAGGTCATAGGCCGCCGGATCGTGGATTTTCTGTGAACGGCCGTGTCCGCGATTGTCGAGCAAGATGACGCGGCGTCCGTCTTCCGTGAGTGTCTTGACCCATTGGGGGAACAGCCAATTCACCGCATGTGTCGAGGCGAAGCCGTGAATGAGGACGATCGGCTCATGGCGATCCTCCGTCAAAGGCGGAAAATCGATATAGGCGATCTTAGCGCCATGCGACCCGAACTCGTCCATCATAAATCCTATTTTATTACATTCACGGAGCGTCGGCATCAGGACCGTCGGTAATTATCGCAGCCGTAGGGCGGCGCAAGCGTCTTTCGCGGTGAAATATCTTCCTATTGCCAAGCGGCCTCGCAGCCGCTAAACGACCACCTCACCGGTTCGACGCGCCGCTGGCGGCGCTGAACGGACACGTGGGCGCCCGTAGCTCAGCTGGATAGAGCACCAGACTACGAATCTGGGGGTCAGGAGTTCGAATCTCTTCGGGCGCGCCATTACATCGAGACCCGACGAAATACGCGACGACGGCGAGGCGAAGGGCCGACGATGTCGGAAAAGCCCGTTCGGGCGAGCCGGTCCACGGCTCTGGCCGGCTGTGATCGCCGCCCCGGCGGGATGCGATGCGGCAGCCTTCTGCGCCCCGAGGAGGCAAAAAAGCGTTACAGGAACAATCGAGGGCCGCGGCGGCAAGTGGCGGCCGGTTTCCGATCATTCGCGCGCGCTTTTCGTTCCGGTCTTCGATCGGAGCGATCGAAAGGCGAGTTGTCGTGATGACGGGGAGCTTCGTCAGTAGCCGCCGCCATCGGAGGCGCAGGCGCCGCTCGCAGCAGCTCGCGCTCGCCTGCTGAGGGCAACAACAAGGTCGAAACGTCCGAATCATTCGCGGCGGCCGTGCGCGCCGCCGCCCCTCCGCGGCCGTTCAGGGACGCTGGATTGCGAGCCATTTGATCGTCGCCCCGGAACTCCATGCGACCCAATCCTTGCTGATCGCGACCCGGTCGGCGCCGTCGCGGTCCAATGTCTTGCTCTTCCCGCTGTCCAGGTCGATGACGACGACGCTCGACCCGGCCGCCACCGCGATGAGAGAGCCGTCGCGAACGCAATCTTCGACATGTCCGTCGACGCGCACCGAAACGCCGCCGACATCGACGAAATCATCCGGCGAGCCCGGCGGCGTCCTCACATCGACATCGGCCTTGCCGACGCCGCCGCAGCTCGTGTCGCCTTCCCCGGCGGCGGCCGGACAGGCCCCGCCGCTCGCCGTTTCGCCTCCGGTCTTCAACGAGATCTCCCGAGCGCCGCGCAAGTCGCAATATCGCAGCGCGTCGCCCTCGAGACGAAGGCGGCGCGGATCGCCTTCCGCCTTCATGCTCTTCGGCCCGGCTTTCGCTCTTTGGACGCCCGGCTTTCCTTGCGCCGGCGCGGCGGGCGTCGAGGAGACCGCGAGCGGCGCGAGAGCGATCAGACATAATTCGATGAAACGGATTTTCATGACAAAGGCCCCAGTTGACGATCGACTTCCGCCTTCTTGAGTTTCATCAATCGCGCGTAATCCGCTTCCGCGGCGGTGTAATATCCGACCGATTTCAGAATATGCGCGACCTTCGCCACATCGCCTGCATTGAGCGCGTCGAGATATTCGGCGCGCTTGGCGGCGGTGCTCTTGTGATGAGCGACCCAGCGCTGGGCTCCTACCGCCAGTGACGGATAGGCTCTGAAGCGACATTGCGCATGGGGCGGATTGAATACGACCACCGTCTTCGGACATTTCCATCCGTGCTTGGCGATTTCATCCGCCGTCGCTATATGCGCGAGATCGGGCGCGCTCGCCACTTGTTTCTCGGCGCGCTCCTGGCTGTCGCATTCCCACACATTGCGCAGATACATATGCGGCTCGTCGGCTTTGGCTTTCACATTGCCGAGATTCCAATTGAAGCAATATCTGCCATTGCCGGTCTCGGCCATGAATTGCGCGGTGAGCGTGCGCGCGCCCTGCTCCTCGAGGTCCGGCCACGTGGAAAGGAGCATATTCACGACTTGCGCCGCCGTCGGCGTCGTTCGGGTCGTGGGAGATTCATTGGGATTGTCGGTGTATTTTTTGCCTGGGCTGTCGCGCCCGCCGCCGGGCGATGTGTCGATCGTGACTTGGGTCCACACCAGGCCGCCGGCGTCCTGAGCCACCAGCACGGTTCGGCCGAGCGGCAAGCTCGACGCCTTCCACACGCGCACCGGCTGGCCGGGCAACATATTTCCCCGCGTCAGCTTCACATGCAGATTCGGCGGAGCCGTCGAGACAGTGAGCTCGCTATTGTCGCGAATGTCGATCGGACCCCAGAGTCCGAGCTCGTAGGAAGTCGCTCCCGGGGCGCTCAAAACCTGCCCATGAACGTTTTTTCCATGCTTTTGAAAATTCGCCATGAGTTTTCTCCGAAAAATCATTCCATCGCGTCGACGCGCGCAAAAGCGTTCGCCCGATGGAATTCTATGGAAAAATACGCGGGCGCTCACCCCCACTCATAACCGAACGCGCCATCCGACACCGTCACCCGCGCCTCGCGCAATTCGTCCTTGGCAAGCGAGCGCTTCAGGAATTCGCGCGAGAGCGACGGCAGCAGCGTGTTGGTGATGATGTTGTCGATGATGCGTCCCCCGGAATCGGGATCGTTGCATTGCGCGACGATGTGATCGACCACGGCGTCGTCATAGGCGAAGGTCGCCTTGTGGTTCTCTTCGATGCGCTTGCCGATGCGGTTCAATTGCAGCCGCACGATGCCGGACAGCATCTGAGGCGACAGCGGGAAATAGGGAATGGTGACGATGCGCCCCAAGAGCGCGGGCGGGAAGACGCGTTGCAGCTCCGGCCGCAGCGCGGCGGCGAGCGCCTCCGGCGCGTCGCGATAGGCGGGATCGGCGCCGAGCTCCATGATGAGATCGGTGCCGACATTGGAAGTGAGGATGATGAGCGTGTTCTTGAAATCGATGCGCCGTCCCGAGCCATCCTCCATCTGTCCCTTGTCGAAGACCTGGAAGAAAATCTCATGCACGTCGGGATGCGCCTTCTCGATCTCGTCGAGCAGCACGACGCTATAGGGCTTGCGGCGCACGGCCTCGGTGAGGCGGCCGCCCTCGCCATAGCCGACATAGCCGGGCGGCGCGCCTTTCAGCGTCGAGACGGTGTGCGCCTCCTGGAATTCGGACATGTTGATGGTGATGATGTTCTGCTCGCCGCCATAGATCGCTTCGGCGAGCGCCAGCGCGGTCTCCGTCTTGCCGACGCCGGAGGGGCCGCAGAGCATGAAGACGCCGATCGGCTTATTGGGATTGTCGAGCCGCGCGCGATTGGTCTCGATGCGCTTGGAGATCATGGCGAGCCCGTGGCTCTGCCCGACGACGCGCTCGTTCAATATTTCCGGCAGGCGGAGGATATTCTCTATCTCGTCCTTCACCATGCGTCCGACCGGAATGCCGGTCCAATCCGAGACGACGGCGGCGACCGCCTGCTCGTCGACATGCGGATAGATGGCGCGCGTCTCGGGATCGAGCGCCGCCAGCGCGCCGAGCTTTTCGCCGAGCTTGGCGCGGTCGCTCTCCTGCGCGGCCTCGTCCGGCGTCTGCGCGAGAATCTCGCGCAGCGAGCGCACCTCGTCGACGATGGACTTCTCGTGCTCCCAGGCGCTTTCCAGCGCGGCGAGCCTGTCCTTCGCGGCGGCTGTCGCATCGTCGATCTCGCCGATCCGCGCGCGCGTGTCGGCGCCGAGGTCGCGGTCGGCGAGCAGCGCCGCCTTCTCCTGCGCGAGCCGGTCGATCTCGACGCGCTTGTCGGCGATGGCGGCGGGCGTCGTCGATTGGCTGATGGCGACGCGGGCGCTCGCCGTGTCGAGCAGGCTCACCGCCTTGTCCGGCAATTGGCGCGCCGGTATGTAGCGCTGCGACAGGCTGACGGCGGCGGTGATGGCGGCGTCGGAAATGCGCACGCCATGATGCTTTTCCATCGGCGCCAGAATGCCGCGCAGCATTGCGGCGGCGCGCGCGGCGTCCGGCTCGTCGATCTGGATCGGCTGGAAGCGCCGCGTCAGCGCCGGGTCCTTCTCGAAATATTGCCGATATTCGCTCCAGGTCGTCGCGGCGATCGTACGCAATGTTCCCCGCGCGAGCGCCGGCTTCAACAGATTGGCGGCGTCGCCCGTGCCGGCCGCGCCGCCGGCGCCGATCAGCGTATGCGCTTCGTCGATGAAGAGAATGATCGGCTTCGGCGATTTCTGCACCTCGTCGATGACCGAGCGCAGGCGCTGCTCGAACTCGCCCTTCATCGAGGCGCCGGCTTGCAACAGCCCGACATCGAGCGCGCGCAGGGTGACGTCGCGCAAGGGCGGCGGCACGTCGCCGGAGACGATCGCCTGGGCGAAGCCTTCGACCACCGCCGTCTTGCCGACGCCGGCCTCGCCGGTGAGAATCGGATTGTTCTGCCGCCGGCGCATCAGCACGTCGACGATTTTCCGGATCTCCTCGTCGCGCCCCAATATGCGGTCCATCTCGCCGGAGCGCGCTTTCGCGGTCAGATCCTGCGAGAAGCGATCGAGCGCGGTCTGGCCGCGCGTCTCGCTCGCGCCGGCGCCGCTCGCCGGCGCGAGGCCGCTGCCGTCTATGGGACGCAGATTTTCTTCGTCCGAGCGCGAAAGAATCTTCTTGTGCTCGTCGAGCAGCGCGTCGACGGCGATCTTGCCGAACTCGCGCGAGATCGAGAGCAGCGCATTGCGCAGCCGTTCGGTCTTCAGCACGCCGACGAGCACATGGCCGGTGCGAATCTGCGCCTCGGCGAAGAAGAGCGTGGAATAATGCCAGCCGCGATCGAGCGCCTCGATCACCGCGCCGGAATAATAGGGCGTTTCCGTCTGGCTCGGCGTCAGCCCGTCTATGGCGCGCTCGACATCGATCAGCAGCTTGGCGCGATCGAGATTGAAATGATCGGCGACGATATCGACGTCGGAGCCGGTCTTCTCCAGCATATGCAGCAGCCAATGGGCGAGCTCCACATAGCGATTGCCGAGGCTCTTGGCTTGCCGATGCGCTTTGGCGATCGTCTCGAATCCGACGAGATTGAGCTTGCCGGTGACTGTCTCGAGTCCAATGTCGGTCATGGGTTGGTCGCCTGTGCTTCGCGTCTGGCCATTTCTCGTTCGCGCCGCTTGCGCTCCGCCGGGTGGAAGCGCGCATCGGCGCGGTAGCCGTCGCTCGATGATGCGCCAGCGTCGACGAGCCAGCTCGTCCAGCCGAGACGCGCGCCGGCTGCCGGCCCCGGCGCGGCGGCGGACGTCAGCCGCATCGGCTCGACGCAGCGCGCCGGCACGGCGAGCTCGACATCCCAGTCGAGCTCGTCGCCGACATAGAAAAACAGAAGATCGACGAGCCGATCGCAATCGTCGCCGATCGGCAAAAACCGCCGATATTGCTCCATATCGGCCACGAACAGCCGAATGCGGATCTTGTCCTGCACGCTGAAGGCGGCCGCGCCGACGAGGAAATCCGAGCCGAGCGTGCTGTTGCGGCCGCCGAGCAAGGAGCGCTCCTCTTTGTCGAATTCGAGCCATGAGCCGATGAATTCATCGATCTCCGCCTCGACGCGCAGCAGGCCGCGGATCGCCTGGCGCAGGCGCGAGGCGGATTTGACCTGGGGGCCGAGCAGCCCGGCGAAGAGGCCGACGCCCGCAGGCGCGGTAGTCGCGCGCCGCTCCCCGTCGTTTCGCGCGCGCGTCGCGTCGAAGGCCGGCGAGCCGAGGCCGACGACAGAGGTCACATAGGCGCCGAAGCGATCATATTCCGGCCGATCCGCCTGGACGATGGGACGCGCGTCGGCCCAGGCGCGAAAGAACAATTGAATGAAGCGATTGTTGAAGAGATCGAGGAAATGGACGAAGGACGGATCTTCCGCCTGCGCGAAGGCGAAGGCCTCTTCCGTCAGATGATAGGGCAGCGGGCCCTGCGGGCCGAGCAGACCGAGAAAGGCCGAGACGACATGCGCGCGGTCGGCCGGCGTCGCCCGCGCCGCGCGGCTCTCGAAAGGGCCGAGCGGCCTCGTCCAGCGCGGCGTGATCTCCCGGAGCGTCGAGCCGGGAAAGGCCATCCAGGGCTCCTGCCCAAAGGAGATCGCGACCTCGCTCTCGAGACCCTCCGCGCGAAGGCGCACGATTTCGTCGCGCCGCGTCGCGCTGTCGCCGATGCGCGGGCGCGGCTGCGCGAACACGCTGTCGCCTTCGAGGCGCTCGCCGAGACTGCGCTCGACGCGGCGCATCATGTCGAGAAAATCGAAGCGCCAGGGCTCGCGCCTCATTTTTTCGAAATAGCTCAAAGCGCCCTCCGCGCGCCGAGCCTCGCCGGCCAGCGCATGATCTCGCCGCGCTCCGTCGTGCGCAGGACGAGCTGGGTGAAATGGTTGAAGGCGGCATATTCGCAATAGAAGCGGTCGAGAATCGCGCCGAGCAGAAATGCGCCGGTCCCCTCGAAGGCCTTCTCGTCCAGAGTGACGGTCACTTCCGTGCCGCGCGCCGGGCCGACGCCGCCGCCGCAGCGGATGCGTCTGACGATCGGCCGGCTGTCCACCGACAGCACGCCGCGCACGCGTCTTTCGCCGGCGGCGTCATTGGGCTCGGTGAAGGTGGTGAGAATTTCGCGCAGCGCCCGCGCATTCTCGCCCGCCTCGCGTTCGGTGAGGCCGAGATGATTGAGGCTCAGAATATTGATGAGCCGCCACGAGACGGCGCCCGTATGCGCGGTCTCGGAGCGGCGCTTCTGATAGGAGACGATCGGCTCGCCCGGCCGGGTCGGGCCGGCGACGCAGACGAGATCGAGCTCCACATCGTCGGCGAGACGGAAATCGACGCGATTTTGTCCGATCGGCAGATGCTCGGGCAGATGCCGGTTCGAGCAGAGCGCGCGAATGCTCAATTCGGCGACGCCAACGTTCTCCTGCGACAAGGAGCCCGTGTCGCTGAGCGAGATGAACAGATCCGTGCCGAAATAATCGCCCGCCGGACCATAGCGTTTTTCTTCGATCGTGCGTCGGCGCGGCGCGCGGCGAATGGTGTATTGCAGCGCGTTCTTCTCGCGCAGATCGGTGGAGGAGGCGTAGAGCGGCCGCACCGGCCGCTTTTCGACGCTGCCGGGAAAATGCGCGAAGACGTCGATGAGCCGATGCGGCTCATAGTCGAGATAGCGGCTCTTGTCGGGCACGACGTGATATTCGTGCTGATTGGCTTTGATGGAGACGCGGTCGGTCGCCATCTCGAACAGATTGACCGCCGGCGCCGCATAGAGCGCGAACATGTCCTTCTGCACGCTCGCGGCCAGCGAAGCATTGACCTCGTCGAAGCCGAAGATGATGTCGATCATGCGCGAGGGCAGGCGGCTCGTCACCTTCTCGCGGTCGAGCGCGAGCTCGAACCCCAAGAATTTGCGCGAGAACATGAAATATTCATGCACGAGGTCGAAGCCGCGGAAGATGCGGTCGTCTTTCGGCAGCAGCGATTCCGACTCTTCCATTCCGAGCTGCCGGAGACAGGTCTTCGGCGCCTCGATCACCGTCGCGTCATTGTTGGCGTCGAGGTAACGGAACCATACGCTCGTGCAATGGCCGAAAATCTGCTCATAGATCTGATTGGCGTGCGCTTCGGCGCCGGCGAGATAGATCGGCAGCTCGGTCGCCTTATTGTCGGAGAACAAGGACCAGGGCTGGCGCGGCGCGGTCTTCTCGCGCGCGTCGTCGCTCGGGTCGGAGGTCGTCGCGACGACGAGCGTGATTCGCATTCCGGCGATCGTCTCGCGTCGCAGATTGATCTTGAGCGGCTGCAGCGCCGCGGCGCTCGTGTAATATTCCGCCGATTTTATGTAGAAGGGCCAGAGCCGGATCGGCGCGGTGAGCGTGTAGCGGCAGGCGATCTCCTTGTCGGCCTCGACATAGGTCGCGTCGACCTGCGCGCCGCGCGGAAACAGACGTCCTTCGGCGAGCGCCGAGTCGCCATATTTCGGCAGCGCCTTGACCAGCATCGCCGAGGGCGTCGGCGCGAGATAATTCGGAACGAGCTGCTCGAGAAGATTATTGGCGAATTCCGGAAATTCGTGCTTGATCTTCAATTGCACGCGCGCCGCGAGAAAGGCGGCGCCTTCCAGCAGGCCGGCCGCCATGGGATCGGCGCGATCGCGAATGAGGCCGCCGAGGCGCTTGGCGATCTCCGGATATTCTTCCGCGAATTCGGCGGCGTGCTCGTAGAAGAGGTCCAGCTCTCGATTGTAGAGGTCGAGGAATTCGCGGTTCATCGCTCAGCGCCGCGTGAAATGGAGCTTGCCGGTCGTTTCCTCGAATTTGGCGACGAATTCGATCGGCACATTCAGCGGCTGGCAGAGAAGATGGCCGTCGACGATATAGCGGATCTCCTGGAGCGATTCGGGCGAGCGGTCGCGCGTCACGCGCACGGTCTCGGCGATCAGGCGCGGCTCGTATTGCTTCAGCACCGCGATGATTTCTCCGTTGAGATCGCGGGCCTCCAATTCGTCCATCGTGCGATTGGCGATGTCCGGGAAGCCGTGATTGAGAATGGAGCGGCGCACGAGCGGGAAGGATTCGAGGTCGAGCGTCGAGTCGAGCGAGACGTGATTCATCAGCGCGGCGACATCCTGCTCGACCTCGACCTTCAGCTCCTGTTCGTTGATCGGGGATCTCTGCGGTCGTGTCTTGCGCTCGGGCTCGGGCTCCGCGCCGGAGCGGACGAGAGCCTGACGTCGCGCCGCCTCGCGCGCCTGCTCGCGGCGGTCCCGATGGGCGGCGCGAAACACATGCATGAGCGGCGGGCTGAGCCGATCCGCCGGCCGGACGCTCGTCGTCGACGAATGGGTCATGGAGCTTTTCCCGTGCGGCGCGCCTTTCGGCGCGCCCGCCGAGGCGCGACGCGCTGATGTCGTCGGCGGCCTCGTCGCGCGACGGCCGCCGATAGGTCAGTCATCAGAAGGACTTGTTTTCCTTCACATTGTAACCGCCGCTGATGCTCGGCTCGAGCGAGCCGTCGGCCTTCTGCGGGCTGTATTCGAGCTTCACCTTGGTGAAGTTGAGCGTGAAGCTCTCGCTCGGCACGGCGCCGCTGTGGCCGTCGCTGTGATAGGAGGTGATGAACACGTCATTGAGCGTGATCTTCAGATATTCCTGCTGGCCGCCGCCCGCCTTGCGGACGGTGATCAGAGCCTCGTCGAAATGCTTGCCCTCGGCGGTGAATTTGAGGAGGTTCGGCGTGGATTTGTCGACCGCTTTGGTGAAGTGCAGGTCCTGGAAATCGGCCTTGCCGGCGCCGGCGCCGCCGCCGTGATGCGACGTGCCCTGGTTGGTCACGCCGAATCCATAGCTTTGAATTTCGATCTCGCCCTTGTGCTTGGAGTCGGCCGATTCGCCTTCGACCTTGGGGGAGAATTTGATGAAAATATCGGTGGCCATAGCAGTCTATCCTTTGATCGGGTTCGAATGATCGGCGCGTGAAAATCGCGATCGGCGCTCGCCGCCGCGTCCTTACTTGATCGGGAGACGCGAGACGAGCCGCATTCCGATGTTCATGCCCTCGAGTTGGTAATGCGGCCGCAACTCGAAAGTCGCGGAGTAATATCCTGGATTTTCCTCATTCGGGACGATGGTGATCTTCGCGCCGGCGAGGGGCTTCTTGCGCTTGACCTCGTCGGAGGAATTCGCCGGGTCGCCGTCGACATATTGGACGATCCAGTTCTGCAGCCATCTTTGCAGCTCCTCCTTCTCCTTGGTGGAGCCGATCTTATCGCGCACCATGACCTTCAGATAATGTGCGAAGCGACACACTGCGAACATGTAAGGCAGCCGCGCCGCCAGATTGCTGGAGGCGGTCGCATCGGGATCATTGTTGTATTCCTTCGGCCGCGCCAGCGATTGCGCGCCGATGAACACCGCCCGGTCGGTGTTCTTGCGATGGATGAGCGGCATCAGCCCCGCTTTGGCGAGCTCCGCCTCGCGGCGGTCGCTGATGGCGATCTCGGTCGGGCACTTCAGATCGACGCCGCCGTCGTCGGTCGGGAATGTGTGGGTCGGCAGATCCTCCACCTCGCCGCCGGACTCGACGCCGCGAATGCGCGAGCACCAGCCGTGATCCTTGAAGGCGCGGGTGATGTTGGCCGCCATCGCATAGGCGGAGTTCATCCAGGCGTATTTCTCGCCCTTGTGGCCGTCCGTGTCCTCCTCGAAGCCGAATTCCTCGACCGGCTCGGAAGCGGCGCCATAGGGAAGGCGCGCCAGCACGCGCGGCAGCGTCAGGCCGAGATATTTGGCGTCCTCGGAATCGCGCAGGCTCTTCCAGGCGGCGTATTCCGGCGTGTCGAAGACTTTCGAGATGTCGCGCGGATTGGAGAGCTCGTTCCAGCTGTCCATGCGCATCAGGCTCGGATCGGCCGCGGAGATGAAGGGCGCATGGGCGGCCGCCGCGATCTTGCTGAGATCGCGCAGCAATTGCACATCGGTCGGATGATGGCTGAAATAATAGTCGCCGACGAGCGCGCCATAGGGCTGCCCGCCGAGCTGGCCATATTCCTCTTCATAGACCTTCTTGAAGAGCTCGCTCTGGTCCCATTTCGCCTTCGGATAGTCCTTCAAATGCTGATAGAGCTCGGTCTTGGAGATGTTCAGCACGCGGATTTTCAGCGTCGCGTCGGTCTCCGAGCTGTAGACGAGATGATGCAGCCCGCGCCAGGCGCTCTCGATCTTCTGAAACTCCTCGGCGTGGATGATCTCGTTGAGCTGAGCGGTCAGCTTCTCGTCGATCGAGGCGATCAGCCGCTCGATCGTGTCCAGCACATCGTCCTTGATCACGGCGTCCGTGTTGGACAACGCCTGATTGACGAAGATCGAGATCGCATCCTGGACGCGGGCGTTCTGCTCCTGCGCCGCCGATTCGTCCTTCGGCGGCTTGAAGCTCTGCTTCAGCGACTGGAGAAAATCGTCGAGTTCGCCGCCGGTCGCGGTGACGGCGGCTTCGGTCTGGGTGAGCTCTGTCGTCATTTCGCGCCTCGATTATTTGTCGCCCTGCCGCGTCGCGGCGAGGAACTCCTTCAACGCCTCCATCTTTTGCGGGTCTTTCAGCAGAGTCCGCAATTGCTGGTTGGCGGCGTCCTTTCCGTCCATATAGACGCGCAGATTGGCGAGCTTCTGCCGCGCCTCCAGCAGCTCGGCGAGGATCGGCACCTGCTTGGCGACCGCCGCGGGGCTGAAATCGGCCATGCTCTTGAAATCGAGCTTCACGCTCAATTTCTCGCCCGCCTCCGGCGACAGCTTGTTCTCGACATGGAAGCTGACGCCCGGACGAACGCCATGCTCCGAGCTCATGCGCTCGTCGAAATTGTCCATGTCGAACTCGACGAACTTGCGGCTCGCCGCTGTTCCCTTGTCGAAGTCTTCCTTGCCATGGCCGGGCGAATTGCCGGAGAGGTCGGCGAGCACGCCCATCACGAAGGGCAGCTCGACCTTCTCGTCGGCCGTCGGATCGACATATTCGATTTGCACTCGCGGGGGCCGGTTGCGCGCGATGAATTTTTGCCCACTCATCTTCGCCATGTACAATTATCCTTTATGAATTCGCGATAGAGAAGCCGAGCATCGCGAATCTGTCAAGCCGTAGACGCGCCGAGTTGGTTCGTGTTCGCGCCGCCCGCCGCATACTCATCGGACCGCTTTGAATCGCTGTGTGGCAGCGCACACTCATGTCGATCTTGCGACGGCAGTCAGCTCTCCTCACGTTCGAATATGGCGCCGAGCACGGCGACGAAATCCTTGTCGGCGAGCGTCCGCGCGCGGTCGATCAGGCAGGGAATCGGGCTCGACGGCTCGGCGAGACGGAAATAGCGCGCGATCTCGTCGAGCAGCAGCAGAGCCTGCGCGCGCGTGCTCGCCGCAAAGCTCGGCGAACCCGCTTCCTCCTCCTCATATTCCTCGAATTCCGGCTCGGCGACGATGATCGGCTCCGGCTCCGGCGCGTCCTCGGCGAGCGTCTGCTCCGTCTCGAAGCCCTCGGCGGCGCTCTGTTCCGGCGAAGCGCTCGTCGATTCGGAGAGTTGCGTTTCAGAGCCATCGCTGGCCGGCGACGCCTCTTGCGACATCGGCGGCTCGTCCTCGACGAGCGGCGCTTGTTCGATCGCTTCGGGAGGCGGCGCGGCGCGCTCCACGCGCCGCCGGCGCGCCCTGCGCGGCGACTGGCGCTCCTCGAAATAGTCCGCGCGGGTCGGCGTCATGTCGCCGAGCGGCGCGACGGCGAGCTTGAAGGGATGCTCGCCGCCGATCGCGAATTGCGCATAGGCGTGCCGCTCGGGCAGCAGAGCGGCGAGAACCTCGATGAATGTCTTGCCTTGCAGGCCGATCGCCTGGGCGATGAGCGGAAGCGCCGGATTGGAGGGCTCATACAAGCAGAAGTAGTCTTTCGCCGCCTCGAGCGCCCGGCGCGCGTGAGCGGCGCAGGCGATCGCTCCGCGCGCGGCCTCGGCGCCGCCGTCACTGTCCTCGCCCTCTTCCGGCTCGGGAGCCGTGGGATCCGGAAAGGCCAGAGAAAAGAACGTCAGCACGCCGCCGACGACCTTCAGCAGCTGTCCGAATTCCGGCGTCTCCGCGGCGCCCGCCTGCGCGAGGAAGCGCGCGCGAATGGTCTTCAGCGCGGCGTCGAGACGCTGAAAGCTCGCGCGCGTCGCCCCGAGCGCCTCCTCGCCGGCGTCGGCGAGAACGCGGACGATCTGCTCTTGCGTCATCGCCGCTATGCGGCCGCTGGCGGGCTTCTCGCCGCCCTCGGCGCCTTCGGCCGCTTTCTCCTGCTCGGCGAGCACAGTGGAGCGAAAGGCGATATTGCCCTTGCGCCGATCGGAATGGATCGGCACGAATTGCAGCGAGATCGTCACCAGAGGCGCGTCGAGCTCGTCGAGAATATCGGCGCGCGCCTTCACCGAGCCGTCGCGGGCGCGCGGATGCAGCTCCGCCCAATTGCGCTCGAGCAGCGTCGCCATTGCGGCGACCGTCTCGACGAACTCGTCCAGATTGCGCTTGAGTATGGCGAAGCGCGCCAGAAAAACGAGCAGGCGCAGATCGCGTGTGCGTTTCATCACATCCGCGAGCATCGCCGGGATATATTGTGTGGCCTCTCGGAATTCATTGTCGGCCGGATCGAAAGGCCGTCCGTCCGTAAAGAAGGTGTCGGGAAGTTGAAACGGCGCGAAGGCGAAGAAATTCATGAAGGCGGCGTCGCCGCTCTCGTCGAGATCGGGGCCGCAGGGGTCGGCTTCCGAGATCGGAGACGACAGGAGCGCGGGATCGACGATCGCCATGGCCGTTCAATCCGCCGCGCGCGTCTCGACGCGGCGATTGGCCGGGTCGAGCGGATCATTCGCCTTCGGCCGCGATTTTCCATAGCCCTGAGCGTCGAGGCGCGCCGGGTCGATTCCGGCCGAGACCAGATAGTTGCGCACGGATTCGGCGCGGCGCTGCGACAAGCGCAGATTGATGTCGTCGCGCCCGCGCCCATCCGTGTGTCCGTCGACATGGAAACGGCGCGCGGCGAGCGCCGGATCGGCGAGCGCCTTCACGAATTCATCCAGATTGTTTCGCGCGGCCGGGGTCAAACGGTCGGAGCCGAGCTCGAATGTCACTTCGAGGTTGAAAGCCTCCGTCCCGGCCTTCGCCGGCGCCGCCTCGCCGCAACCAGCTCCGTCGATGCAGAGCGATCGCGACGCGCCGAAGGACGGCTCGGAGGAGAAACGCCGAACGATATCCGATGCGGAATAGGCCGGCGCGTCCTCGGCCCGGCACTTTGTCCACGACGGGAAGGCCGCGGCGAGCGACAGAACGAGAGCGAGATGGAGCGTGCGTCGCAATATGTCGTCCTCGTCGCGAAAATAGCGCTCGACACTATTTTTGTCGTTACGTATCGTCAAGGGCTTGCCCGTTTCGCTTTCTAGGTCGTCTCGAGCTTTGGACGCACGATGGCTGATAATTTGATTCAGGAAGGCCGCATCGCCGTTTTGTCCACGCCTTTGGGGAAGGACAGGCTGGCGATCACCGCGCTGGACGCCACGGAAGGGCTGAGCGAGCTTTTCGAGTTTCGCGTCGAGGCCGTGAGCGCCGACGCGAACATCGATTTCGATCGGCTGCTCGGCTGCGAATGCGCCGTCTCGCTGTCGCTGCTCGATCGGCCGAAGCGCTTCTTCAGCGGCGTGGCGGCGGAGGCGCAGGCGACCGGCTCGTTCGAGGATCTCTTCGTCTATCGTCTCGTTCTGCGGCCGGCCCTCTGGCTGCTGACGCGCACGACCAATTGTCGGATCTTCCATCGCAAGACGGCGCTCGCGATCGTCACCGACGTGCTCGGCGAGCGCAATGTCTCGATAGAGAACGCCACCAAGCGCAGCTATCCCGAGCTCGACTATTGCGTGCAATATCGCGAGACCGATTTCGATTTCGTCTCGCGCCTCATGGAGCAGCACGGAATCTATTACTACTTCAAGCATTCGGACGGCGCCCATAAGCTCGTTCTCGCCGATTCGCGCTCCTCGCACGAGCCGATCGCGGGCGGGGCCTCCATTGCTTTCGCCAATGCGCTCGCCGGGCTCACGCAGCAGGAGCAGGCGCTGCATTCCTGGTCCTCGGAGCGCCGTTTCCGCACCGGCAAGATCGAATTGCGGGATTATGCGTTTCGCGAGCCGGGCGCCAATCTCAAGACCAATGCGCAAGGCTCCGAGCGCTATGCGAAGGCGACCGCCTTCGAATATTATGACTATCCGGGCAAATATGAGAAGACGAACGACGGCCGCCTCTATGCCGATGCGCGGCTCGAAGCGGAGCAGGCGATCGACTACCGCCGCTACGCCTCCGGCGAGGCGGCCAATCTCTTTCCGGGCGGCCTCGCCAAGCTCGACCGCCATCCGGCGGAGGCGGAGAACAAGCAATATCTCGTCGTCCGCTGCGCGCATCATTTCGCCGACGAGGCCTTTCGCGCCGCCGCCGCGCTCGGCGGGGGGCGGCCCTATCTCGGCAATTACGAGCTGCAGCCCGCCGACCGCGTCTTTCGCGCGCCGATCGTCACGCCGCGCCCCCTCGTCCACGGGCCGCAGACCGCCAAGGTCGTCGCGCGCGGCAAGGACGCCGACAGCGAGGAGATCGACACCGATCCCGACGGCCATGGGATGATCAAGGTCCGCTTTCATTGGGATCGCGAGGACAAGCGATCCTGCTGGATGCGGGTCGCGCAGCTCTGGTCCGGCCCCGGCTGGGGCGCGCAGTTCATTCCGCGCATCGGCATGGAGGTGGTCGTCGAATTTCTGGAGGGCGACCCGGACAAGCCCATCGTCGTCGGCGCGGTCTACAATGGCGGCAACAAATTCCCCTATAAGCTACCGGACAATAATACGCAGTCCGGCTTGAAGTCAGACTCCTCGAAAGGCCATGGCGGCTACAATGAGCTCATGTTCGAGGACAAGAAGGACGGCGAGAAGATCCGCATGCACGCCGAGAAAGATCACGAAGTGGTGATCCGCAATTCCGAAACCGTCGAGATCGGCGAGAATTTCTCCGGCGGCGGCGCCTCGCGCAAGACGACGCTGAAGCAGGGCGGCGACGAGCTGACGCTACAGTCCGGCTCGCGCTCGGCGACGATCCATGGCGGCAAGGACACGACGACCGTCGATCAGAGCATAAAGATCGAATCGCTCGGCGATACGATCACGCTGACGACGGGCGCGAGCTCGATCAAGCTCACGCCGAGCAAGATCGAGATCAGCTCGACGATGATCGCGCTGTCCGCCGCCAAGATCGATTTGAACTGAAGGGGGGAGCCCGTGACCGCGTCGAGCCGGATTCGCTTCGCCACGGTGCGCGACCTCTATGCCGCCTTTCCCACGGCGGAGGTCGATGTCGGCGTGGAGTGTTGCGACGAGCCCTCCGCCGATTTCATCTCGCGGCTCGCGAAGGAGGGAGAGAGGCGCGCGGCTTTGTCCTATTGCGCCTATCTTCTCGCCCGCCGCGAGGCGGTGTGGTGGGCCGCCCGCTGCGTGCGTCAGACCACGCCGCTGGAAGACGCCGTCTCGCTGCGCTGCCTGCAGGCGGCGGACGAATGGGTGACCGAGCCGAGCGAGGCGCGGCGGCGGCGCGCGCTGGAGGAGGCCGGGCAGACGAAGAAATCGCTCGCCGCGGCCTGGGTCGCACAGGCGGCGGGATGGTCGGGCGGCAATGTCTCGCCCGATCCGGCTTTTTATCTCGAGTCGCCGCCGCAGGCCACGGCGCAGGCGGCGCGCGGCGCCGTGCTCATCGCGCTCGGCGGCATTGCGTCCGATCGCCGCGACGCCGCGCAGCTCGAATGGATCGAGACGGCGCTGCGTTGCGCCATCGGCGCGTCCGGCCAGTCGTGACGCTGCGCGGCGCGGGCGCGCGGCCCGCAGGGGGAGCCATCGGGTCATGCGCCTGACATTGACGATCGAGAATTTCAGCCGGCGGCCGGACGGCGGCCCGCTGACCTATGTCGCGGAGGGCCGGCGCAGCGTCGACATCGGCCGCAATCAGCATCTCGACTGGTGCCTGCCGGACGAGAACCACTTCATCTCGGGACGTCATTGCGAGATCGCGCCGCGCGACGGCGGCTATTATCTCACCGACGTCTCGATGAACGGCACTTTCGTCAATCATCCGGACAATCGCGTCCAATCGCCCCATCGGCTGCATGACGGCGACCGGCTCTATATCGGCGACTATGTGGTTCTGGTTCATGTGGAGGGCGACGCGCCGGCGGTCGAGGCGGCCGTCGTCTCGGCGACGCAGCCGACGGCCGCCTATGACGATTTCTGGAGCGCCTCCGATCCGGCGCCGCCGCCCATCGATCCGCGGTCGCTCGATCCGCGGCGGCTGGAGCCGACGCCGCATGTCGATTGGATCGACCATGTCGCCGACGTTCCGACGCCCGTGGCGCCGACGCCGCGGCGGCCCACGGCCGAGCCCGCCTCGATCTGGGGCCCGGCTCCGGCCGCTCCCGCGCCGAGCCCCGCGCCCGCGCCTCCCGCCGGCGACATATGGGGCGCGTCGCCGCCGCCCGCGCCGGCGATGCGCGAGACAATGGCGGCGCCCGTCGCCGACTGGGCGTCGCCTCCTCCTCCCCCTGCTGCTCCTCCTGCTCCGGCGGCTGCCGCTTCGCCTGCATTCGCCGATCCGCCTGCGCCCGCCGCGCCGCCGCCGGTCGCTCCTGCCGCATCCGGCGCAGACGACGCTTTTGCTGAATTTTTGGCGGGCTTTTCACGCGCGCTCGGCGCGCCGGGGGAGACATTCGCCGGCGCGAGCCCGGCGCAATTGGGCGAGCAGCTCGGCGCGCTGACGCGCCTTCTCGCCGAGGAGACGCGGCAATTGCTGCGCGCCCGCGCCGAGGCCAAGCGGCTCACGCGCAGCGCCAGTCACACCATCATCGAGGCGCAGGGCAATAATCCGCTGAAATTCGCGCCGACGACGGAAGAGGCGCTGCGCATCGTCCTCGGGGCCCCGCGGCCGGGCTATCTCTCCGCCTATCCGGCTTTCGCCCAGGCCTTCGTCGATGTGAAGGCGCATGAGCTG
Organism: Methylosinus sp. Ce-a6; assembly: GCF_009811655.1. Lineage (GTDB taxonomy): Bacteria > Pseudomonadota > Alphaproteobacteria > Rhizobiales > Beijerinckiaceae > Methylosinus. Next base: position 19,568 of record NZ_BGJX01000029.1, read on the forward strand.
CGGACCTATGCGGCCATGCAGGAGGCGGTTCGCATGTTGAGCGGCGGACTCGATCCCGCCGGCATAGAGAAGAGCGCGTCCAAGGACGCCGGGCTCGCCTCGCTCGTCGGCTCGCGCAAGGCGCGGTTGTGGGATCGCTATGTCGAGCGCTGGGAGGCGATGAGCCCGCGCTCCGGCGACAAGCTCGTCGACGCCTTCATGCGCAATTTCGCCGACTGCTACGATCGGGCCGACGCCCAGAAATAGAGCGTTTCCAGCCGAAGTGGACGCCGGTTCGGCGTTGGAAACGCGTCAAAACAAAAGTTTAGAGTCTTTCCGTGTTTCATCGAAACACGGAAAGACTCGAGAAATCACGGGGGGAGCAAATGTCTTGGCGCAGCAAGGTGGTGTGGAGCGAAGGCCTGTTCCTGCGCCCGCACCACTTCCAGCAAAGCGACCGCTATCTCGAATGGGTGACGACGGCCCGCACGCGCAATCTCGCGCCCTTCTCCTGGGGCTTCTCCCGCCTCGACATCGACCATGGCCTCGCCCAGCGCGGCAAATTCGGGCTCGAGGCCGCCTGGGGCGTGATGCAGGACGGCACGCCCTTTCAGCTCGAGGGCAAGGAGGAATTGCCCGAGCCCCTGCCGATCGACGACAAGATCGCCAATCGCATCGTCTGGCTCGCCTTTCCGGAAGCCTCGCCCAACACGCGCGAGGTGGCGCGGCGCGGCGGCGCCTCGGCGAGCCGCTATTTCCACGCCTCCGAGACCTTCATCGATTCGACCTCCGAGCTGCGCAGCGAGGAGGAGATCGAGGTCGCGCATCCGCGCATGGAGCTGCATCTCGAGAGCGAGCGCAAGCGCGGCTACGGCAACCTTCCCGTCGCGCGCATCGTGAAGCTCGAGAATGGCGCGGTCCTGCTCGATCCGGAATTCGCGCCCACCGTGCTCGTCTGCCGCGCGCATGACGTCGTCGTCGGCTGGCTCAACCGCGTCATCGGCTGGATCGAGAACAAGCTCGAGGCGCTCGCGCGCTACGCCGCCGATCCGACCGCGGGCGGCGGCCTGCAGAATCGCGACTACATGCTGTTGCAGGTGCTCAACCGGGCGATCCCCGCGCTGCAGCATTTCGAGCATACGGCGAATCATCTGCATCCGGAGCGGCTCTATGTCTTCCTCGTCGCGCTCGCCGGCGAGCTCGCCACTTTCTGCGCGGCCGACCGCCGCGCGCCGAGCTATCGCGCCTACGACCACGACAATCTGAAGGCGACATTCGAGCCGGTGCTGCGCGATCTGCAGGATTTTCTCAGCAAGGACGCCGACCATCGCGCCATTCGCCTCGAGCTCCAGCAGCTCGCGCCGAATGCGTTCAAATCGCCGATCAGAGATCGCTCGCTGTTCCAGAACGCCTCCTTCTATCTCGAAGTGTCGTCGCGCCGTCCGCTCACCGAGATTCAGATGCAATTCCCCAATCTGCTGAAGCTCGGTCCGGACACGCGCATGAACGAGATCGTGCATTACAATCTGCCCGGCGTGCCGCTCGTGCATCGGCCCTCGCCGCCGCCGCAAGTCCGCGCGCTCGGCGACCATGTCTATTTCTACATCGACAAGAAGAGCCCGCTCTGGCCCGAGTTCAGCGTCGCCGCCGCGATCGGCCTGCATTTCTCGGGCGATTGGCCGGACCTCGAGCTCGAGCTCTGGGCCATTCGGGAGGATAAGAGATGAGCGACAAGGGCAATCCTTTTGGTCCCCCGGGCGGCGATCGCACCGTGTTCCAGCCCAATCCGGGCGGGCGCCGTCCGCCGCCGCGCCCGGCCGCGCCGCCCGCTCCTCCGCCCGCTTTTGCGCCGCCGCCCGGCTACACGCCGCAGACGGCCCCGGCCTATGCGCCGCAGCCCGACTTCGGCGCGCCGCGCCCGGCCGAAAATCCTTACGGCCAATTCGCGCCCTCGCCTTTCGAGACGGCGAGCCCGCCGCGCGCGCCGGCGCCCGACGCCTGGGTGACGGGCCGCGCGCAGCAGCCGGCCGCGGCGCCCTTGCAGCGCGCCGAGGATCTGGATTTCGACGAGCTCGTCGCCCAGCATCAAAATCCGATCCTGCGCGCCGCCGGACCGCTGCTGCATCTGCTCGGGCGGCTGCGCGTCGCGGCGCTCAGCGCCGATCTCGAGAGCCTGCTGGAGCAGGTCGCCGCCGCCGTCGCCTTTTTCGACAAGGATATTCGCAGCGCCGGCGTCACGCCGGAGCAGGCCAATGTCGCCAAATATCTCCTTTGCGCGACGGCCGACGACATCGTGCAGAACATTCCCACCGACGACCGCCATTTGTGGACGCGCTACAGCATGACCTCGCGCTTCTTCGGCGAGCGTCTCGGCGGCGTGAATTTCTTCAAGCAGCTCGAATGGCTGCAACGCGATCCGGGCGCCAATTTCGCCGTGCTGGAATTGCAGCATGTCTGTCTCGCGCTCGGCTTTCAGGGCCAATATCGCGCGGCCGAGGGCGGCCCCAATCAGCTGCAATACATCCAGCGCAACCTCTATGAGCTGCTGCGCCGCGTGCGGCCCAAGCAAGTGCTCGATCTCTCGCCGCGCTGGCGCGGCCAGGCGCTGCCGCTCGGGCGCAGGGGCTTCGTGCTGCCGGTCTGGATCGCCGCGGCGGTCGCGGCGCTGCTGCTTTTCGGCGTCTTCATCGGCCTGCGCGCCAAGCTCGGCGGCGTCGGCGAAGCGGTCGCCGAGGAGATCGAGACGCTGCATCCGTCCAGCAAGATCGCGCTGCAGGAGCGGCTCAATCTGCCGCGCGTGGAGCCGCCGCCGAAACCCTCCGTGCAATGCAAGCGCATCGGCGAGCAGGTGGGCGACGGCGTCAGCGTCACCTGCAACGGCAAATGGGTGCAGATCAAGGTCGGCGACGCGGTGCTGTTCCAGTCCGGCAAGGCGACGGTGCTGCCGCAATTCTCGCCCATCGCCGAGCGCATCGCGCGCGCCATAGACGGCGAGACCGGGCCGATCAAGGTGATCGGCCACACCGACAATCAGCCCTTGAGCCCGCTCAATCCCTTCCGCGACAATCAGCGCCTGTCGGAGGAGCGCGCGCGCGCCGTCGCGGCTCTGCTGCGGCCGCGGCTGAAAGATCCCTCGCGCGTCTCGGAGGCCGGCCGCGGCCCCTCCGAGCCGATCGCCGACAACGCCAATGAAGCCGGACGGCGCCTCAACCGGCGCGTCGAAGTGCTCGTCAGCCGCATAGACTGAGGATTTTTCCCAATGTTCGACAAGCCCGGCGTCAAGGGCGACATCGTCCGCATCATTCTGTTCGGCCTCGGCCTCGCGTCGATCTCGAGCATCGTGTATCTCGCCGGGCCGTTCGTCGCCTTCGGCGGCTGGCGGCCGCTCGAGAATGCGATCGTGCGCGACATCGTCATCGTGCTGATCGTCGCCATTGCGGCGTCGGTCGCGGGCTTCTCCCTCTGGCGGCGGCGCAAGAACGCCAAATCCTTGGCCGATGGCGTCGCCGACGCCGAGGCGGAGGACGATTCGATCGTGCTCGGCGAGCGCATGAGGGACGCGCTCGCGACTTTGAAGAAATCGGCCAAGGGCGGCTCCACCTATCTCTATGATCTGCCCTGGTATGTCATCATCGGCCCGCCCGGCGCCGGCAAGACGACGGCGCTCGTCAATTCGGGCCTGCGTTTTCCGCTCGCCGGCGGCGCGACGCCCGAGGCGATCGCCGGCGCCGGCGGCACGCGCTATTGCGATTGGTGGTTCGCCGAGGACGCCGTCTTCATCGACACCGCCGGCCGCTACACGACGCAGGATTCCGACGCCGCGCTCGACAAGCGCAGCTGGTTCTCCTTTCTCGATCTGATGAAAAAGCATCGCCCGCGCCAGCCCATCAATGGCGTGCTGGTGGCGATCAGCGTTCAAGACCTCCTGCTCTGCTCGCGCGAGGAGCGCGCCGCCCATGCGCGGGCCATTCGCGCGCGCCTTTTGGAGCTGCATGAGCGGCTGAAGGTGGATTTCCCCGTCTACGCCGTCTTCACCAAGGCCGATCTCGTCGCCGGCTTCACCGAATTCTTCGCCAATCTCGACAATGACAAGCTGCGCAGCGTCTTCGGCGCGACCTTCCAGACCGCGGACAAGAAGCAAAATCTCGTCGCCGAGGTTCCGCGCGAGTTCGACGCGCTGATCGAGCGCCTGAACCAGAACATGCTCGACCGCCTGCAAGAGGAGCCCAATCCCGCCAATCGTGTGGCGCTCTACGGCTTCCCCGCGCAAATGGCGGCGCTGAAGCGCCCGGTGCACGACTTCCTCAACGCCATATTCGAGCCGACGCGCTATCATTCCAACGCCAATCTGCGCGGCTTCTATTTCACCTCCGGCACGCAGGAGGGCACGCCGATCGACCAGCTCATCAATGCGCTGGTGAAAAATTTCGGCGCGCGCGACGTCGGCGGGCTCGGTTTTCGCGGCCTCGGCAAGAGCTTCTTCCTCTATGATCTCGTCGAGAAGGTCATCATCGGCGAGGCCGCCTGGGTGTCGACCGATCCGCGCGCGGTGCGGCGCGCCTTCTTCCTGAAGACCGCGGCTTTCGCCCTCATCGCGCTCCTCGGCGTCGGCGCTTCTTTCGCGATGTGGAAGAGCTACGCCGCCAACGCCGAATTGACGGCGACGGCCGAGGGGCTGGCGCGCGAATATGCCGCCGACGCCGCTTTTCCGCTGACGCGGCAGATGGTCGTCGAGGATCGCGACTATGGCAAGATTCTCGGCCTGTTGCAGAAGCTGCGCGACGCGCCGACCGGCTACGCTCATCGGGGCGATCCCGAATCCTTCTTCGAAGGATTGGGGTTCGGCCAGCGCGCGCGGCTCGTCGAGGCGTCGGCGGCCTCCTATCGTCTGGCGCTCGAGCGGCTTTTGCGGCCGCGCCTCTTGTTCCGCCTCGAGGAGCTGCTCGAGGAGCATCGCGACGATCCGGGCTTCATCTATGAGGCGCTGAAAGTCTATCTGATGCTCGGCCATGCGCGCACGCCCGTCGACCGCGAGGTGATTCTCGCCTTCGAGCGGCGCGACTGGCGCGACAATCTCTTCCGCGGTCCACTCGCCGACAACGCCAAGGCGCTGGAGCAGCATCTCGACGACATGCTCGAGCTCGACAATGGCGAATTGCTCGTCCATCCCAATCAGACGCTCATCGACGAGAGCCAGAAGACGCTCGCGCGCTTGAAGCTCTCCGAGCGCGCCTATGAGCTGTTGAAGTCGGAAGCGCGCACGCTCGACATCGCCGATTGGACGGCGCCCGGCGCCGGCGGGCTCCTCTTCGATCAATTGTTCGAGGAGACGAGCGGCAAGGATCTCGACACGATCCGCGTGCCGGGCTTCTACACATATGAGGGCTTCAGGCGCGCCTTTCTGCGCGGGCTTCCCGGCATTTCCGACCGCGTGCGCAAGGAGCGCTGGGTGCTGGGGCGCCCCGGCGAGGAGGAGACGCTCGGCGACGAATATCGCTCGCTCGGCAATGATCTGCTCGCGCTCTATGGGCGCGATTTCGACGCCGCCTGGCGCGGCGCGCTCGGCCGGCTGAAGATGAAGCGCCTCAACGCCGACAAGCCGCAATATCGCGCGCTCGGCGCCGCGACCGCCTCCAACTCGCCGTTGAAGGCGCTGTTCGAATCGGTGGTGGAGGAGACCGCGCTCACCAAGGAGCGCAAGCTGCGCAAGGAGACGCCCGCCAAGGAGGGCGCCGCCGCGCCGCAGATCGCGCTCTCCGATCTCTTTCCGGGCCGCGGCGATCGGCCGCCGGGCGAGGAGATCGAGAAGCGTTTCGCGCCCTTCCAGATTTGGATGGACGGCTCGGGGCCGCGCAAGCCGATCGACGAATTGCTCGCCGAGCTCAACGACATAAAGGACAATCTCGTCGTCGGCGCCACTTTGCCGGAGAATTCGCCGCAGGCGAATGCGGCGCTCGCCATGCAGCTGAAGAAATTCCGCGGCACGGCGGATCGCTTGCCCGAGCCCTTCCGCCCCATGCTCACCGGCGCGGCCTCCGATTTCGACCGCGCCGTGCTCGATTCGGAATTGCTGCGGCTGACCTCCGCCTTCCGCGAGCAGGTCGCGACCTCCTGCCAGCAGCTGACGCCGGGGCGCTATCCTTTCGTCAAAGGCGCGGCGAGCGAGATCGGCCTCGCCGAATTCGGCCGGCTGTTCGGGCCGAACGGCATACTCGACAGCTTCTTCAAGCAGTCGCTCGCCAAATATGTCGATACGGCCAAATCGCCCTGGGCCTTCCGGCCGGAATATCCGCTGACCGCGCGCCTCTCGGCGGCGAGCCTGCGCGAATTCCAGCGCGCCGCGCAGATTCGCGACGCCTTCTTCCCCATGGGCGGGAACATGCCGAACCTCGCGCTCACCGTCTATCCGCCGCCGCTGAGCGGGGCCGGCCGCAGCGCGAAATTCGAGGTGAACGGCCAGGAGGCGAGTTCCGTCGCCGGCACTTCGGTGACGCCGCGGGCGATCCAATGGCCGGGCGCGGGCGGCGGCCGCGCGGCGGTGAGCCTCTCGACCGACGCGCCTCAGGCGCAGGCCTCGCTCGACGGCGGCGCCGGCGCGGCGCAGCCGGCCATCGTGCTGGAGCGTTTCGGCGGCTGGGCGCTGTTCCGCCTGCTGGACGCCGCCGGCCGCTCCTATTCCGGCGATCGGCTGAACGCCACTTTCTCGCTCGGCAGGCAGACGCTGATCTTCGGCTTCCAGGCCGGCTCGACATTGAAGCCGCTCACCCTGCCGGCGCTCACCGAATTCCACTGCCCGACGCAATTGTGAGGGACGCGGGATGCGGCGCGGATTATTCGGCAAGCTGCAGGCGAAGCGGGATTTCGTGTCCCAGGGCGCGCCGCGCGGTTTTCTTTCGGCCTTCGAGCCCTGGATCCAGGGCGGCGTCGCCTCGAGCCGGGCGCAGCTCGGCGCGGATTGGCGGGCCGCCTATCTCACCGCGCCGATCTGGCGCTTCTGGCTCGGCCCGCAGCTTAGCGGCGGCGCGACGGCGATCGGCGCCTTCATGCCTTCGGTGGACGGCGTCGGCCGCTATTTTCCGCTCAGCGTCGCAATGTTCGCCGAGGAGGGCGAGAACCTGCCGCCGCCGGAGGCCGATCCGCAGGACGGCTGGTTCGCCGCGGTCGAGGATTTCCTGCTCTCGACCTTGGAGCCGGCCGTGGCCTTCGAATCGGTGCTGGAATCGCTGGAGGCGCTGCCCGCGCCGGCGTTGGACTTGGCGGAGGCGCGCCTCGTGACGCCGGGCGCGGCCGCGGCGCGCGTCGGCGCAGCGGGTTTCGCCGAAGCCTGCCGCCTCGCGCGCGAGGCGCTCGCCCGCGCCCGCGCGGTCGCCGATCAGAGCTTCTGGTGGACGCAGGGCGGCGACGGCTTCGCGCCTGTCGCGCTCGCTTCGACCGGCCTGCCCGATCCCACGATCTTTTCCGCCATGATCACCGGCCGCTTCGCGCCCGAAGCGCCCGGCGGCGAGGCTCGAGCGCCATGACCGACGTCCGCGCGATGCGCGCCTTCGCGCTCTCCGACAAGGGCCGGGTGCGCGCGGAGAATGAGGATAATTTCCTGTCCAAGCCGCAGACGGGCCTTTTCGCCGTGGCGGACGGCATGGGCGGCCATGCGGCGGGCGCCACGGCGAGCGCGGTCGTCGTCGACAGTCTGAGCCGCGTCGCCGCGCAGGATTCGGCGGCCGAGCTGCGCCGGCAATGCGAGGAGGCGTTGCAGGGCGCGCATCGCGACATCAAGCGGCAGGCGGCGCTGCGCGGAGTCGCGACGATGGGCTCGACTGTCGTCACGCTGCTGACCTTCGACCGCTTTTATGCCTGCCTGTGGGCCGGCGACAGCCGCGCCTATCTGCTGCGGGGAGGCGACATCGTGCAGATCACCATAGATCACACGGAGGCGGAGCAGCTCTACGCCGATGGCGTGCTCACCGCCGAGGAGGCGCGCAACTGGCCGCGCCGCAATGTCATCACCCGCGCGGTCGGCGCCGGCGAGACGCTCGCGCTCGATTTCATCAATGGCGAGCTGTTCGAAGGCGACATGTTCGTCCTCTGCTCGGACGGGCTGACCGGCCATTTGACGGCGGCGGAGATCGCCGGCCTCGCCGCCGGCCGGGCGCCGGAGGAGGCCTGCCGCGCGCTCGTCGATCTGGCGCTCGCGCGCGGCGGGACCGACAATGTCACCGCGCTCGTCGCCGCCTATCGGAGCGAGCAGGACGCGACCCGCTTGCGTCCGGGGCGCGAGGAGTCCAGAGAGACGACGCGGCCGCGTTGAAGAAATCCGCGCGAGCGGTCTATCATTCGTCCTGAGCGCGAGAGCCGGTTTTTCAGAGCGATAAAATGTCCTACCCGCCGGATGTCCCCTCGATCCACGGCGCCCTGCCGCCCGGCACGCGGCTCAACGCCAATTATGAGATCGACGCCTTTCTGAAGGCGGGCGGCATGGGCGACGTCTATCGCGGCCATGAGATCGAGACCGGCGACACCGTCGCCATAAAGCTGATCCGCGACCAGCTCGCCGGCGACGAGGCCATGCTGGCCATGTTCCGCAACGAGGCGCTGGCGCTGCGCCGCATCCATCACGAAGCCATCGTCCGTTATTTCGGCTTCACCTTGGAGCCGCAATTGCGCCGGCACTATCTCGCCATGGAGTTCGTCGAGGGCCAGCCGCTCTCCGACATTCTCGAGCGCGGGCCGCTGCCGGCGCCGCAGGTTCTGGCGCTGATGCGCCGCATCGCCGCCGGCCTGCAGGCCGCGCATGAGCAGAATGTCGTCCATCGCGACGTCTCGCCGGACAATATCATTGTCCCCGAGGCCGGCATCGCCCGCTCGCGCATCATCGATTTCGGCATAGCGCGTTCGCTCCGGGTCGGCGACAGCACCGTGATCGGCTCGGGATTCGCCGGCAAATACAAATATGTCTCGCCGGAGCAGCTCGGCCTCTTCGGCGGCGACGTGCGCGCGGCCTCCGACATCTACAGTCTCGGCCTGGTGCTCGCGGCCTGCCTCATCGGCAAGCCGCTGCCCATGGACGGCACGCAGGTCGAGGTCATCGAGCGCCGCCGCAGCCTTCCCGATCTCGCGCAGATCGATCCGATGATGCGGCCGATCATCTCGGCAATGCTGCAACCGGACCCGGCCGCGCGGCCGCGCAGCATGGCCGAGCTCGCCGCCTGGACGCCGGACGCGGACGAACGCGGCTCCACTGTCTTCGCGCCGCGTGGGCCGCGCCCGCCGTCTTCGACGTCCGTCCCCGTTCCGCCGCCGATTCCGGTTCCGATCGCAACCGCTCCGCCGCCGCCGAAGCCCGCCGAGACGGCGAAAGAGGAAAAGCCCCGCCGTCTCGGAATTCTCGTCGGCTCTCTCCTCGGCGTCGTCGCGCTGGCCGCCGCAGCCTATGGCGGCTGGCTCTATGTTCATCGCGATGCGCCGGTCGCCGCCACGCAGGCGGAAACTCCTCCGACGTCCGACCTCTCCGCCTCCAACGCCGAACCGCCGCCGCCAGTCGTCGAGCCGCCGCAACAGCCGGCCGAGACGCGGCCCGATCCTTTCGTGCGCTTGCGCGAATACGCCCGCGATTTCGATGGCGGCGATTGTTTTCTCGCCGTCGTCGGCGAGATTTCCGCCGGCGAGGTGCAGATCGACGGCTATGGCCGCGGCCGCGAGCCCTTCGACGCGCTCGACAAATCCTTCAAGGACGCGATGGGCGTTCCGGCGGCGATCGGCGTTCGCAAGGTGACGGCGCCGCAGTGTCCGGCGCTGGGTTTCGCCAAGCGATTCTTGGCGGTGCGCGAGCCGCTGCGCTTCGACGTGGCGCGCACGCAATTGCAGCGCAGCGGCGACCGGCTCGAGGGCGCGATCGAGACGCGCGCCGAACATGTGCGTTTTCTCATAGTCGACGACGACGGACTGGTGAATGATCTGAGCAGTCGGCTCGGACAGGAGCCCGGGCGCCGCGACTTCGCGATGGAGCTGCGCGCCACGAGGCCCGGTCCGGTGCTGCTGGTGGCGATCGCCGGCGCGACTCCCGTCTCGATCGCCGGCGCCGCCCGCGCGGCGACGGCGAAAGAGGTTTTCGCGAGGCTCGCCGATGAGCTCGCCACGACGTCGCCGCCGCCGGCGGTGGCGCTGAAATATGTGTTGCTGGTTTCGGGACGTTAGAGCTCGCGCGCGAGCCTCGCGCCGCCGGGAAAGCCGAAGAATGACCCGAGATGCTTTCACCTCGGACTTTGCAATTCGCATTTTCCGGCGCTGCGCCGGGCGGAGGTTCCTCATGGCGCGATCGATGACAGGGGTGCGCCTGTCGCTCGTCGCGGCGCTGGCCCTGCTGGCGCTGGCTTTGTTTCCTGGGCGCCCGGCCCTCGCCGAGGAGGAGCTCCTCCGCAGCTTCCGCCAGGGCGGCGACGTCGCCTCGGTCGGGGTGGTGGAGGCCGGCGCGGACACCGAGATCGAAGGCCCGCAGGCGATCTATTCGGGCGGCGAGGGCGAAATCTATCTGCTCGATCAGGTCAATGGCCGCGTGCTGCGCTTCGATCCGCGCAAGCCGGCCGAGGCCACGCGCTCGCTCGAACTGCCGAGCGATCTGCGCCCGACCGATATCGTGGTCGCCCGCGACACCATCTATGTGTGGGACGAGGGCCCGCGCGCGCTGCAGGCGACAGGCCCCGAGGATGCGCAAACGCGCAGCCTCGCGGTGACGCGCTCGGTGGCGGCGCCCGATGAGGCGACGCTCTCCGCCTTCGCGCAGACCGGCTCGCAGGAGATCGACGACGAGGCGACGCGCAGTCTCGGCGCGGCCAAGCCCATGCGCGCGCGCCAGACCATAGCCTCGCATGGGCGCGGACAGGTTGTCGCCGATGTGAGCCCGCTCGACAAGAAAGGCGTCTCGATCTCTCTGCAGATCAAGGATGGCGCGGCGCTCGCCAAGCTGAAAATGCAGGTGCGCAGCCGCATCGGCTCGGTGGAGGTGCTGGACGTCGACCACCGCGGCCGCACTTTCGTGCTCGGCGAGAATATTCCGACCGACGCCACCGACCAGCCCTCGACCTTCGTCGCCCGCTACGCCGCCAATGGCGCGCTCGAGGGCGTCTATGAGCTGCCGCTCGACAGCCGAGTCGCGCTGTCGCGCCGTTTCGTCACCGTCTCGCCGGAAGGCGACGTCTATTTCCTGCGCACGCGCAAGGGAGCGGTCGATCTGCTCGGCGTCGGCTTCCGGCCGATGAAGAATGGGCAGGTGATCGACCTCGCGCCGCCCGCTCCCTCCTATTCGCTGACCGATTTCGGCAAGCGCAAGGGCGCCGCGGCGGCCGTGCGCCCGCTCGACCGCACGCAGGTCATTCAGACGGCGCTGCAATTCGCCAATGTGCGCTGGCGCGTCAACGCCGGCGCCTATGGGGCCGACCCGGATCGCGCCTGCAGCGGCTTCGCCCGCATCCGCCGGCCGGGCTATCTGCACGGCAAGCTGGGCCAAGAGGTCGTCGGCATTCCCTATTGCTGGGGCTGCCATGGCGCGCTGCCGCGCATAGCGGCGGCGATCGGCGCCGGCCGTCTCGCCGGCAATGTCTGCACCCGCAACGATCCGCGGCCGGATGTCGCCGGCGTCGACTGCTCGGCCTTCGTCAGCGCCTGCTGGGGCCTCTCGACGCATTTCACGACGATGGCCATTCCGGCGATCTCGCGCGAATTGAGCAATCCTTGGGACCTCCTGCCGGGGGACGCGCTGAACAAGCCGGGCTCGCATGTGATGCTCTTCATGCGCTTCACCCCCGACCGCCGCGCCGAGGTGATCGAATCCTCGACCGGCGGCTGCAACGGCAAGGTGTGCCGCAACATCTATCCGCTCGGCTCGCTGCTCGCGCGCGGCTATCGCCCGGTGCGCTTCCGCGGCCTCGCCAATGATCTGAGCGCGCCGACGCCGGTCGCCGCCGTCACCACGGCGACGCCGATGGGCAGGACGAAACCCGAGCAGACCCGGCCCGAGGCCCTCGATCACAATGGCGCGGAAAGGCCGGCCAAAGGCGCCGCCAAGACGCGGACGCGGTGAGAGCGGCATGATTTTGCGCCTGCGAGCCGGATCGGAGACGCTGATCCTCGGTCCGCGCGCGGCCTTTGCGGCCGTCGCCGGCCGGGACCGCGGCGCGCTGCTCAGCGAATATGAGGTGCGCCGCCGGCTGCGCATCGCCCTCGCCGATCCAGAGACCGCCGACGCGCTGCGCCGCGCCTTCGCGCGCTGGCGGGAGGAGGGCGCGCGCATCCGCGAGGCGGACGATCGCGCGCTGATCGACCGCGTCGCGCGAATGAGCCGCAACGGATCGCTCGCGGCCTTCGTCGTCGCGGATCGCTCCAAAGGGCTCGCAAGCTCCGCAGCCGCCGCGCCGCCGGCGCGCCCGGTCTCCGCCGCCGGTCCGCCCGACAGCGCGAGGCTCGCCGGCGTCGGCCTGAAAGAGCGCATCGCGATGACGCTGGGACTCGTCCCGAACCATCTGAGCGGGGCGACGAAGCAGGAATTCGCCAAGCTCGTCGAGCCGCAGGCGCTCGAGACCACCGTCGAGGTGCTGGCCATCTGGGCGGTCTCCCATGCTTTCGGCGCGGGAGAGGCGATCGACGCCGTGCTGCTCGCCGCCGGGCTCTATTTCGGCGGCGCGCAGCTCTGGGGAGGACTCCATGCGCTGTTCCATGCGCTGGAGCTCGTCGCGACGGCGCAGAGCGTGAAGCAGCTCGATGAAGCGGCGGCGATTTTCGCCGATGGCGTGGCCAAGCTCGGGATCGCCGTCCTGATCGCCGCGCTCACTCGCGGCGTCGCGAAAAAGGCGGCGCGCTGGACCGAGAAAAAGCCCGGCCTGCGCAACACGCCGCAGGAGAAGGTGCCGAAGGCGGAGAGATATGAGCCTCGCCCCTCTCCGAAAGCACGTTCCGCGTCGCCGGCGGAAGAAGGCGCCGCAGGCGCGAAAGGCGCTTCCGAAAAGCCGCGCCCCGCCCCGCGCGACGAGGCGGGAGGGGTCCCACGAAGGCCGCGGGATCCACGATTGAGGGAAGATCTCGGGCCCGAATGGTTCAAGGAGGACGGCTCGCTGAGATGGCCGGACGGAAAGGAGCCCGGCGCCCTCCCGAATGGCTTTCGAGAAGAGCCCTATCGCGATGTTCTCCCCCCGGGCGCGACGCTCGACCGCTATGGCGGCGAAGGCGGCAACTTTCTCTCGCCGCTCGGCTCTCCCTATTCGGAGCGGGCTTTGCCTTACGATCCCGCCAAAATGCCTTATCATCGGTACACGGTGGCGAAGCCGCTGCCGGTCACGGCCGGCAGAGCGGCTCCCTGGTTCGGCGAACCCGGCGGCGCGGTTCAATATATGACCGACATGTCGATCGAGGACCTGATCGCGGAAGGCTATCTCGTCGGAGGAACGCGATGACGCTGGACGAAGCATTGATGCTTTTCAAATCCAAGAAGGCGCCGGTATATCTCTATACGATCGGCGGCCTGGGCGACGGCGATTGCTGGGGCATAGAGCACGGCGAGGATGGCTCCTGGACCGTCTATTTCAGCGAGCGCGGCGCCCGGCGGAACCCGCGCCTATTCGCCACGGAAGCCGACGCCGTCGCCTATTTCGTTTCCAAGGTCGACGGCTTGATGCGAGAATATACGGGACACGGCATGAATTGACGCGGATGTGCGATTACGCACATCCGCGCCCCGCCGGCGAGGCTAGTGTCGATTGTAAGGGCGAAGGCGGAATGCTAGCCTTCGCGGAAATCTGTGGATTTCATCCCAACGGCGTTCGACGAATATGACGAAGCATTGGAAATCACTCTTCCTTGCCTTCGCGAGCCTCGCTCTCGCGGCCGTCCTCGCGTCGCCCGCCTTCGCCGAGCGGCGCGTCGCCCTCGTGCTCGGCAACGCCGAATACGACCATATCGCCAGGCTCAAAAATCCGGTCAATGACGCCAAGGACGTCGCCGAGACGCTGGCGAAGGACCTCGGCTTCGAGGTCATCTCGCTCGTCAACGCCCGCAAGGACCAGCTCGACGGCGCGCTCGCCGATTTCTCGCGCAAGGCCGCCGGCGCGGATGTCGCTCTGTTCTATTACGCCGGCCATGGCGTGCAGAACGAGGGCAAGAATTATCTGCTGCCGACTGACATCGCCGTGAAGGATGTCGCCGACGTCGAGTTCAAGGCGCTGGACATGGACCGCGTGCGCCTCGCGCTCTCCAAATCCAGCGGCGTCAATATTCTCATTCTCGACGCCTGCCGCAACAATCCTTTCGACAGTCTCGTCACCGCCTCGCGCTCCGTGGATGGCGGAATGCTGCCGCGCGGCCTCGAGCGGATGAGCGTCGCGGTGAACAAGGGCGCCAAGGGGATTCTCGTCGCCTATGCGGCCGCGCCGCACGAGGTGGCGCTGGACGGCGCCGGCCGCAACAGCCCCTTCGCCGAGGCGCTGCTCAAGAATCTGAAGGCGCCGGAGGTCGAGATCCGCCGCCTGTTCAACCTCGTCAGCGACGATGTCGCGCGCACGACGAAGGGCAAGCAGTCGCCGGAAATCTCCAGCCGCATCTATGGCGACTTCTACTTCCTGAGCCCCGACGAAATGGCCGAGCGGGCGTGGCAGAGAGCGTCCAAATCGCAGGACCCCGCCGATTTCCGCGCCGTTCTCGCCTCCTATCCGAACTCGCCCCGCGCCCGCGACGCGCAGCTGCGTCTCGATCTCTTCGAGAGCGTGCAGCGCTGCAACGCCGAGCAGAAGGAGCTCGACGCGATCGGTCCGAACGATCTTCCCCGCCTGCGCGCCGCGGCCGGACGCTTCGCCTGCGACGCCGCCCGCAAGGGCGCCGAAGCGCTGGTCGCCAAGGCCGAGGAGAAGGAGCGTCGCGAGCTGGCGAGCTGCGAGGCCGACAATAAGGCTCTCGCCGCGGTGGGAGCCGAGGATCTCGCCGGCCTTCGCGCCGCCGCCGCGAAAATGACCTGCGCGGATGCGCGCCGCCGCGCCGGCGAGCAGCTCGCCCTTCTGGAGCAGAAGGAGCAGCGGGATCGCGACATCTGCAACGCCGATCTCGCGGCGCTGCGCTCCGTCGGCCGGGACGATCTTCCGGGCCTGCGCGCCGTCGCCGGGCGGCTCGCCTGCCGCGCGGCGATCGAGGAGGCGAGGCCCCTCGTCGCGGCGCTGGAGGCCAAGGAGCGGCGCGACCGCGAGACCTGCGACAGCGAGCGCAAGGCCTTCGCCGCCGTCGATCCGAGCGACCTTCCCGGAATGCGCGCCGCCGTCGGCCGCATGACCTGCGCCGCCGCTCTCGAGGGCGCGCGTTTCGTGCTCGCCCGGCTGGAGGAGAAAGAGAAGCGCGAGCGCGACATTTGCGACGCCGATCGCAAGGCGCTGACCGGCGCGGGCGCGAGCGACGTCGCCGCGCTCAAATCCGCCGCCGCCAGAATGCGCTGCGAAGCGGCGCGCAATGACGCCAATCTCCTGATCGCCGAGCTCGAGAGCAAGGCGCTGCGCGTCGAGGGCCAGAGCTGCGAGGCCGAGCGCAAGACCGTCGCCGGCATGGGTTCGGACCTTTTGCGGCTGCGCGCCGCGGCGCTCGGCCTGAAATGCGACGCCGCGCGCGAGGATGCGAAGATTCGCGTCGCCCGGCTCGAGGAGCAGGAGACGCTGGCGCGCCAGACCTGCGACGCGGAGCGCCGGTCGCTGCAGGCCAAATCCGACGATCTCGTCGCTCTGCGCGCCGCCGTGCTGGCCACGACCTGCGACGACCTGCGCAAGGACGCCAAGGAGCTGGTGGCCGCGCTCGAGAAGAAGCAGCGGCTCGCCAAGGAGAGCTGCGACGCCGATCGCAAGGCGCTGGAGGCCAAATCCGGCGATCTCGCCGGCCTGCGCGCCGCCGCCGACGGCATGAGCTGCGAATCGGCGCGCGCCGACGCTCGCAGGAAGATCGCCGAGCTCGAGGGCGCCTGCGCCGCCGATCGCAAGAGCGTCGCCGATGTCGATGCGACGAGCTTCGACGCGCAGTCTCGCCTCGGCGCGCTGCGCGGCCGTAAATTCTCCTGCGCCGACGCGCGCGGCGATCTCGACAGAGCGCTCGCCTCCGTCGAGACCCGGGTGCGCGAGGCGCAGATGCAATTGAAAAAGCTCGGCTGCTATGCGTCCTTGGCCAATGGCAGGCTCGACGAGCCGACCAAATCCGCCGTCGCCGCCTATGCGAGCAAGAAGGGTCAGGCCGCGCCGACCCGGCTGACCGATGAGCTCGTCGCCGAGCTTCAGGGTCAGAGCGAGGCCGTCTGCCCGCAGCAATCCGCGCCGATCGCCGCCAAGCCGGCGGAAACGCCCGTCAAGGACGCCAGCCGGGAAGAGATCGCTCCCGCGGCCAAGCCCGCCAAGCACAACGCCCGCCGCAACGAGGACGAGGAGCCGGCGCGGCCGGCGCGGGCCGGCAAGCGCCATCAGCTCGCCGAGCCTGTCGCTCCCCGTCGCCTGCGCGAGCGGGCCCCTGTCGAGCGTCCGGCGCAAGTCGCCCGCCCGGCGGCCCCGGCGCCGGTCGCGGCGTCGGCCCCCGCGGCTGCGAAGCCCCTCTCATGGTCGCATAATCCAGGCTTCTGATATCCGAGCGCGATGGCGTCGCTCCAAGCAAGCGACATTCGCCCCGGCATCATATGTGGACGGCCCCTGAAGGCAGGCGTTTTTGCTCTGAGCGCATGGTCGGCTGCGGCCCTCGAGTCTTTCCGTGCTTCATTGAAACACGGAAAGACTCGAAGCTTTTGTTTTGACGCGTTTCCGACGCCGAACCGGCGTCCACTTCGGCTGGAAACGCTCTATTGTCCGGCCTGTTCGCGCGGCGCATGGCCGCCGGCCCGCATGGCGTCCGATGGCTGTCATCGCGGCGAGAGCTCGACGCTCATGACAGTCGCGCATCGAAGGTCTTCGTCGATCGCGCAATGAAAATGCCGTTTGCGCGAGCAGCTCGTCCTCGGCGCCGCCTCGCCGTGGCGCGTCGCGGCCGGGCGCAAGGGTTTCAGGCGGTCCTATCGCTTCTTCTTGGCCCCGGCCTCGGCCGTGTTCTTGAAGCCTTTCGCCAGCATCGTGCCGAGCGCGAGCGCGCGCGCCTCCGTCACGCGCAGCGCGCAATAGCCGAAATCCGCTTCCTGGACATAGGAGCGGCAGATTTCCTCGCGGCGCGCCGAGAAGCCCGCCTGCTCGCGGACGAGCTCCTTGCGCTGCGCCTTGTCGGATTTGATTCCGTCGTAGAGCGCCTTGAAGTCGTTGCGCACCGTCTGCTCGATGCGGGCGCGCATCGTCAGCATTTCCTCCGCGCGCTTGGGATCGAAATCGTCGCCTCCCATCCCCCAGAGCCCATTGGGATCGGCGCGGCAATCGGCTTGCTTCAGCTCGCAGGCGCGGCCGTCGGAGCTGACGAGGATCGCGCCGTCGAGCGCGTCGAAGCCGAAGGGGCAGGCGGGAAACTCGACCTGATAGCGATGAAGCCCGCTCTCCGACTCCCGCGGCGTGAGCTGCAAGGGCTCGGAGACCTCGATGCGACAGGTCTCGCCCGAGCGCGTCAGCCGATCGCCGACGAGCGAGAGCCGCGCCACCTCGAGCGCGCCGCCGCGCCGCTGCAATTCGATGGAGCCGCGGGCCTCGCCGTCCTGATGAAGGATGCGCCCGAGGATCGAATCCTCGCTCGGCAATTTGGGGGCGACGGGCGCGACGGCTTTCGGCTTGGCCCTGAACGTATCCGCAGGCGCGGCGACGGATCCCGCCGGCGCAGGCGCGATCGCGCCTGGCAACGCCATTTGCGCCACGGCCCCGCTCGCAGCGGCCAGCGCCAAAAAAAGCGCCAAGCCGGACCGAATCGTGCGCTGGAGAAGGTCGGACATGAACGACAACAAAGACTGAAAGACGCGGCCTCGGCAAGTGCGGGATCGAGGCCCCGTCCGGCTGGCGCGTCAACGCGGCGCCAGCACCATGATCATCTGGCGGCCTTCCATGGAGGGCTCGAGCTCCACCTTGGCCACATTGGCCGTCTCCGCCTTGACGCGTGTCATCAGGCGGTAGCCGATGTCCTGATGGGCGATCTCGCGGCCGCGGAAGCGCAATGTGACCTTGACCTTGTCGCCCTCTTCGAAGAAGCGCTGCACGGCCTTCATCTTGACGTCATAGTCGTGCTCGTCGATGCCGGGGCGGAGCTTGATCTCCTTGACCTCGACGATTTTCTGCTTCTTGCGGGCCTCGGCGGCCTTCTTCTGTTCGAGAAATCGAAATTTTCCGTAATCGAGGATTTTGCAGACCGGGGGCTCGGAGTTGGGCGCGATCTCGACGAGGTCGAGCGCAGCCGTTTCCGCCAGCGAGAGGGCCTCGAGCAGCGGAACCACGCCATGGTTCTTGCCTTCCGAGTCGATCAGTTGCACCTCGCGCGCGCGAATCTCCCGGTTGATGCGCGGACCCTCCTTCTGCGGGGCCGCAGTGCTCTTCATTGGACGGCGAATGGATGTTCTCCCTTCAGAATGGAAATCTATCGTCTGCCGATCTATGCCGATTCGCAAGCGAAAGCGGCGCAAGCCGCCGCTTCCCCCGGGGCGCCCCGGCGGATGGCCGACGTCGGAAGAATCTCACTCTCTTCGACGAAGTCAACCGTCGATATCGAACTATTCTCGGCGAGCGCGCCGAAATTCTCGCTCAGCCACAGTCGGCGAAGGCCGGGCAGGAGGCTCCGCAGCCGCCGCCGGCGCCCATGGCGGCGCAAGACGCCTCCGTTTCGCCGCCGCTCGCCGGTTTGGCGATGAGCGAGAGCTGGCGCGTCAATTCCACGCTCCCGCAGGCAGGACAGGCGGGAATGTCGTCGGAGCGCACCAAAGTCTCGAATTCTCTGTCGCAGGAATTGCAGCTATAGGCGTAGAGCGGCATCGAAATCCTCGTCGGCCGAGAACAGGTTTTCGGCGTTTTACACGTTTTCAGCGTTCTACATGCGCCCGAGGCCGCGTCATTGCAAGGCGCGGCGGCGACTCATGTCCCGCCGCGGGCGAGGCACAGCGCATAGGCGCGGATATCCGTGGGCCAGTCGGCCATTTGCGATTCGAAACGCGCATCGTCGCCGGAAAAGAGCGCGCGCAACGCTTCCTCATAGCCGGGAAGATTTCCCGCCATGGCGGACAGAAAGCGATAGGCGGCCTCCCTCGCCATGCGCAGACGGCCCTCCGCCCCGCCGTCGCGGCGCGCCATTCCCAATGGCGCGGCAGCATGGTGACTTCCCGCGAGACGACGCCGAGCTTGGGCCGGCCGCGTCCGCGCGCGCCATCCTCGGCGGCGTCTTGCTCCTGCGCCTGGTGGCGCGCTCCGCGCGGCGTCCTTAAACGCCAGAGCGACCTCGACCAATGGACCGCAGGCCAGCATTCGGCCCTCGGCGAAGGCGGCGCAGGGCCGCGACAAACGGGAGAGAGTTTCCTGTTCCATGCGAAAATTTATACCAAGGATAGTCAATAATACCCGTAGGCAAGCAATCGGCGTCCGTGGCGGGCGCGATCCTCCCTATTTCTCTCTTGGCCGCGCTGTTCGGCCCGCATTCGGAGACGCGCCCGCATGATCCGCCGATTCATTCTTTGCACGTTTCTCTGCCTCGCGCCGCTCCTCGCCGGCGCGGAGCCCGCCGCCGACGCCCACGCCCGCCGGGTCGAGGCGGATTTGCGCCGCATTCGAATGCCGGAGGGATTTTCCATCTCCCTTTATGCACTGGTCCCACATGCGCGCACGCTCGCCGTCGGCCGGCGCGGCGAGGCGATTTTCGTCGGCACGGATGTGCGCCGCATTCATGTGCTGACGCCGGGCGGCGAGCGCGCCGCTTCGGTCGAGACTTTCACGCCGGACGCGCCATTCGTCATTCCGCACGGTCTCTGTTTCGACAAGGACGGCGCTCTGTTCGTCGTCGAGCAGAACCGCATCTCGAGCTTCGCCGAGGCGGAGAGGGACTGGCGCCGTCTCGCCTGGAAGGATGCGCGCATTCTCGCGCCGCAGGGCGGGCTCGTTCCCGCCGCTGAGCAGAGCGCCTATCACACGACGCGCGTCTGCCGCGTCGGGCCGGACGACAAGCTCTATGTCGCGCTCGGCCAGCCCTATAATGTCACGCCGCGCGACAAGCTCGCGCTCTACGACCGCATCGGCATGGGCGGAATCATCCGGATGAATCGCGACGGCTCGGCCCGCGAGGTCTTCGCGCGCGGCATTCGCAATTCCGTGGGCATGGATTTCGATCCCGCGGACGGCGTCCTCTGGTTCACCGATAATCAGGTCGATCGCATGGGCGACGACCGGCCGCCCGGCGAATTGAATCGCGCGCCGCGGCCGGGCCTCCATTTCGGCTTTCCCTGGTATGGCGGCGGCCAAGTGCGCACTTACGAATATTCGCGCGAGGAGCCGCCGGCGGACGTCGTCTTTCCGGAGGTGGAGGAGGCGCCGCACGCCGCCGATCTCGGCATGAGCTTCTATCGAGGCTCGGCCTTCCCGCCCTATTATCGCGGAGGCATCTTCTCGGCCCAGCACGGCTCCTGGGACCGCGCCACGCCGATCGGCGCGCGGGTGATGTTCACCCGCGTCGGCCCAGAGGGAAAAAGCAGCGTCAGCGAACCCTTCGCCGAAGGCTGGAACACCGGCGATCCGCAATATCTCGGCCGCCCCGTGGATGTGGCGGAACTGCCGGACGGCTCGCTCCTGGTGACGGATGACGCGAATGGGGCGGTGTATCGAATCGCCTATACAGCGCCGTGACAGGTCTCTTCCGATCGCATCCCGCCTCGACCGTCATTGTGGGCGCAGCGAAGCGATGCAACGCCTGAGGCGGCTCTGGATTGCTTCGACGCCGCGTTCTTCGCGACATCATAATCAGGCAGCCGGAGCTCCGCTCAACGCCTTTCCGTCATGCCCCGTCACCCGCACATCGAACATCACCCCCGCCTCCGCGCCGGGCGTGCGCAGCGGCGTGAAATCTTCGGCGCGGGCCATGCCGCCCTTTTCCGTCAGCACGCGCAATGTCTTGCCGATCTGCGCGTCGAGATGGCGGACGAGCGCCGCCTCTCCGGCTTCGCGCAGACGCGCGGCGCGCTCCTTCACCAGAGCGCCATTCACCTGCGGCATCAGCGCCGCCGGCGTGCCGGGGCGCGCAGAGAAGGGGAAGACATGCAGATGCGTCAGCCCGCATTCTTCGACGAGATCGAGCGTGCGGGAAAACATCTCCTGCGTCTCGGTCGGAAAGCCGACGATGAAATCGGCGCCGAAGACGATGTCCGGCCGCGCCGCGCGCAAGTCCGCGCAAAACCGAATGGCGTCGCCGCGCGCGTGGCGGCGCTTCATGCGCTTCAGCATCAGATCGTCGCCCGATTGCAGCGAGAGATGCAGATGCGGCATGACGCGCGGCTCCGCGCTCATGCAGTCCAGAAGCTCGGCGTCCGCCTCTATGCAGTCGATGGAGGAGAGGCGCAGCCGCTCGAGCTGCGGCAGTTCCCGCAGCAACGCGCGCAAGAGGCCGCCGAGCGAAACGCCCTCGGCGGCGTAGCTGGTCAGATCGACGCCCGTTAGCACGATCTCGCGCTTGCCGCTTTCGACGAGCCGCCGCGCCTCGGCGAGAACATCCGCCGGCGCGGTGGAGCGCGACGGCCCGCGGCCGAAAGGAATGACGCAGAAAGTGCAGCGATGGTCGCAGCCGTTCTGCACGGCGAGAAAGGCGCGCGTCTGGCCTTCGCTGGCGCTCTCGGCGCGCGGCTCGCCCGGCTCGACGAGCACGCGGGCGACGCCGTCCATGCCGGAAAAGCTCTGCGGATCGATGCGCGCCGCGCAGCCGGCGACGACGATCTCGGCCGCCGGGCGCTCGCGGCGGATGCGCCGGATCGTCTGGCGCGCCTGGCGCGTCGCCTCCGCCGTCACGGCGCAAGTGTTGACGACGACGCGCTCGCCCTTCGCGCCGGCGCGCGCTTCGCGCAGCAGCCGCTCGGAATCGACGAGATTGAGACGGCAGCCGAAAGTGACGATGTCGACCGCGGCGCTCACGCGTCCTGCTCGGCAAAGAAGCGCGCGTCGAGCGTCGTTTCGAGCTCGAGCTCCACATCGCCGGTCATCAGCACATGATCGTCCGACCCCCAGGCGATCATGAGATCGCCGCCCGGCAGGCGAATGCGGGCCTCTCGCGCCGTGAGGCCGGCGCGGGCCGCCGCCACCAGGGTCGCGCAGGCGGCCGAGCCGCAGGCGCGCGTCTCGCCCGTGCCGCGCTCCCAGACGCGCAGCAAAATCTCGTCCGCCGCGACGACCTCGGCGAAGGAGATATTGGCGCGCTCGGGGAAGAGCTGGTGATGCTCGAGCTGCGGCCCCAGCGTGGCGAGGTCGAGGGACAGCGGGTCCTCGACGAAGAAGACCGCATGGGGATTGCCCATGTTCACCGCCGAAAAGGCGGCCGGCGCCCCCTGGACTTCCGGCGAAAGCGTCACATTTCTCGTATCGGGCGCCGCTTCGGCGAGCGGGATCTCCCGCCAGCCGAGACGCGGGGCGCCCATATCGACGGAAAAGCGCGTCTCGCCCGCGCGCCATGTGCGGACGGGGCCGGCGTCGGTCTCGAGCGTCAGCGCGTCGCCCTCGCCCGCGCGGCCGAGCACATAGGCGACGCAGCGCGTGCCATTGCCGCAGGCGGAAGAGAGCGAGCCATCGGTGTTGTAGATGCGCATGAAAGCGTCGGCGCCCGCCTGGCGCGGCTCGTGCAGGACCATCAGCTGGTCGAAGCGCAGCCCTGGCGCCCTCGCTATGGCGCGCGCCTCCGCCGGCGCGACCTCGAGGCCGGCGCCGCGCAAGTCGAGAACGAGTATTTCATTGCCGATCCCGTTCATGCGAAAGATCGGGCGTCCGGCGAGCGCGCTGGTCATCATGCCGTTCATTTCCTGTTACAGGCGTATATAGAGAATCGAATCGCGCCGCTATGGCCGGCGGCGCGCTTTCAAAGGGACGAGACCATGAGCAATTTGGACGGTGAGAGCTTCTCGCAGAAATTGAAGCGCGCCTGGCCCGCTATGGCGGGTTTCGCGCTCCTCGCCGTCGTCGCCGGCGCCATTTTCAGCACGCTCTCCGGGCCGCCGCCTGCGCAAAATCCGGCCGCCCCGCCGCCCCGCGCCGAGGCTCCGGCGGCGGCGCCCTCCGCGCCCGCCACTCCCGCGCCCGCCACTCCCGCGCCCGCGACGCCGGACAGTCCGGTCGCGCCCAAGCCGACGCTCGATCTCAACGAGGCGCCGCCCGCCGACGCGCAGGCGGAAGCCCAGGCCGAAGCCATCGCCGGCCAGGCGATCGACATCATCGCCCGCCCGGTCGCCAGATTGCGGGGGCAGGGCGCATGGACGGACGGGCTGAAGACGCTTTCGGACGCCATCGCCAATCTGCGCGCCGCCGCCTCCAATGCCGGCCTCACAGCGGACGGACGTCCGCTCGTCGCCTTCACCGAGACCGACGACAATGGCTTTCATTTCGAGGCCATGCTGCCGCTCGTCAAGGCGCCGGATGGCAAGACGAAGCTCGAGCATGGCGTCGAGATCGGCGCCTCGCCCGCCGGCAAGGCGCTGAAATTCCAGCACCGCGGCCCCTATGAGGAGATCGACTCGACCTATGAGGCGATCACCGCCTTTCTGGACGAGAAGGGCCTCGACACGAAAAACCTGTTCGTCGAGGAATATCTCACCGATCTGAAGTCGAGCGACGACGACGCGCTGCAGGTGGATATCTACGTCTTCTTGAAATGAGGGCTGTGCGCCGCTTCGCTCGCGCCCGCGCCTGCCGAGCCGTCGCCGCAGCGGCGGCCGAAAAGCGCCGGCCAAACTGTCGGCCAAGGCGCGGAAATAGCGTATGAGCTCCGCCGCCGTCCGATCTCGCTGGCGTCCGCCCCCCGAGGCGGGATATGATCGCATACATACTGCCCGCGGGCAGGGCTGGACACCCAAGTCAATGAACGGCGACGAGCTTTCCGTCGGCTTCGAAATCTTCGAAATCATCTGGATCGATCTGCTTCTCTCGGGCGACAATGCGATCCTCATCGCGCTCGCCTGCCACAAGCTCCCGAAACAGCAACGACGATGGGGCATAATTCTCGGCGCGGCCGGCGGCGTGCTGCTGCGCATCGCCTTCGCCTTCGTCGTCATTCAGCTCATGTCCGTTCCCGCGCTCAAGGCGTTCGGCGGGGTCCTGCTGCTCGGCGTCGCGACCAAGCTGCTGATCGACGAGACGGAGCATCACGTCGAGGCGAAAGAGGATTTGTGGGGCGCGGTAACGGCCATCGTCATGGCCGATGCGGTGATGTCGCTCGACAATGTCATCGCCATCGCCGGCGCCGCGCGCGGCTCCATGCCGCTCATCATTTTCGGCCTCGGCGTCTCGGTGCCGATCGTCGTCTTCGGCGCCGGACTGCTGATGCAGGCGCTGTCGCGCTTTCCCATCCTCGTCTGGGCCGGCGCCGGCCTGCTCGGCTGGATTTCAGGCGAGCTCATCGCCGGCGATCTGGTCTGGGAAAAATTCGGCTGGACCGCGCCGGCGCATTTCGAGCTCGCGGCCTCGATCGCCGGCGCCGCTCTGGTGATCGTCGCCGGCTTCGTCGCGCTGAAGCTCGAAGAGCGCGCCGAGGCGCGCCGCAAGGCCCAGGGCGAAGGCTGACCTTCGATGGCGCTCACGCTGCTGAAATGGACGCTGCTCATCGTCGGCGGCGCCTATATCAGCGCGGCGGCGGGCCTCGGCCTGTTCCAGCGGCGCCTGCAATATCTGCCGGATACGCGGCATGTCGCGCCGCATGAGGCGGGCCTCGCGGGTGTCGACGAGTTGAAGCTTTCGACCTCCGACGGCGAGACGATCGTCGCCTGGCACGCGCCGCCGCGCGCCGGGCGGCCGGTTCTTCTCTATTTCCACGGCAATGCCGGCGGGCTCGTCGACCGTGTCCCGCGCTTCCGCTTTTTCATCGGCGAGGGCTATGGCTTCCTCGCCGTCGCCTATCGCGGCTATGCCGGCTCCAGCGGAACGCCGACGCAAGAAGGCCTCATGCGCGACGCCGAGGCCGCCTATGCCGCCGCCTGCGCGCGCGGCTATTCGGCGGGACGCATCGTGCTCGTCGGGGAATCATTGGGCTCCGGCGTCGCGACGCAGCTCGCCGCGCGACGCGAGGCGGCGGCGCTGGTGCTCGATTCGCCCTTCTCCTCGGCCGCCGACGTCGCCGAGATGCGTTACGGCCTGCTGCCGGTGCGCTGGCTGATGCTGGATCAGTTCCGCTCCGACGCCGCCATTCGCGACGTGCGCATGCCGGTGCTCATCGTCCATGGCGACAAGGACGGCGTGACGCCGATCGCCCTCGGCCGCTGGCTCTTCGAGCTCGCCAATGAGCCGAAGACATTCGTCCTCGTGCCCGGCGGGCAGCATCTGGTCCTCGGATTGCCGGATGTGTTTCCGCGCGTCGCCCGCTGGGTCGACGCCGCGCTCTCCGCGCCGCGCCGCATGGAGGCGAGCGATTGATGTGGAACGAGACTTGAAAGTTTCGCTCGCGTCGAAAAACCCGCCCCCTCATCCTGATGGGTGGACGGCCCCCGACGGCATCATTGTGCCAAGCTGGCCGGTGATGATTCGAACCAGGCTGGG
>NZ_BGJX01000030.1 GCF_009811655.1 Methylosinus sp. Ce-a6
AAACCTTCGTCGTTCTGGCGTCGATCCAGATCGCAATCAGGCGGCTCGCGCGATAGTTGTCTTTTGAGTCAGGTTCTCAGCCACAAAGGCTACGATACTCTGTTCGTGCTCGTCGGCGGATTGGCGGTCATCGGCCTGTTCGACGTCGTCCTGCAATATCTACGCAGCTATGCGCTGTCGCACACGACCAACAGGATCGATGTGGAGCTCGGGCGTCGGCTATTCTTCCATTTGTTCCGCCTGCCGATGAGCTATTTCGAGATTAGGCCCGCCGGCCAAACCGTAGCCCGCGTGCGCGAGCTAGAGACGATTCGTTCCTTTCTGACCGGCCAGGGGCTGTTTTCCGCACTCGATATTCTCTTTACCGTCGTCTTCCTCGTCGTGCTCCTCGCTTATTCCTGGAAGCTCACTCTAATCGTCGTCGGGTCGATCCCGCTATATGTTCTCATCGCCGCACTGGTGCGGCCCGTCCTGCGTGAGACGATCAAGGAGAAATTCAATCGCGGAGCCGAAAGCCAGCAAATGCTGGTCGAGGCGATCGTCGGCGTGCAGACCATCAAGGCTTCGGCCGTGGAGCCGTCCATGCAAGCGCAGTGGGAGGAAAAGCTCGCGGCCTATGTCTCATCCTCCTTCGATGCGGGCCTCATCGGCGCAGGCGGCCAGAACGCGATCCAATACGTGAGCAAGCTCACGAGCGCGGCGCTCCTGCTATTCGGCGCGAAGGCGGTCATCGACGGAGAGCTGTCCGTCGGAGAGCTCGTCGCCTTCAACATGATCGCCGGACAAGTGGCGCAGCCGATCTTGCGGCTCTCGCAAATCTGGCAGGACTTCCAGCAGGTGCAGATATCCATCGACCGGCTCGGCGACATTCTGAATATGCCGACCGAGCCTTTGAATGTCGCACATGGTCATTTGCCGCCGGCCAAGGGCGCGATTCAATTGCGCAATGTCACCTTCCGCTACAGACCCGGCGCGCCCGAAGCGCTGAAGAACGTATCTCTATCGATCCGGCCGGGCGAGGTCGTCGGCGTCGTCGGTCGGTCGGGGTCGGGAAAAACGACGCTCACCAAGCTGGTGCAACGCTTCTATTTGGCCGAGGAAGGGCAAATTCTCGTCGACGGCGTCGACGTCTCGCAGGTCAGTCCCGCTTGGTTGCGCACGCAGATCGGCGTCGTGCTGCAGGAAAATCTTCTGTTCAACCGCTCCATCCACGAAAACATCGCGCTCGCCGACGTGACCATGACGCGCGCCCAGGTGATGGCGGTCGCCAGACTCGCCGGGGCCGACGAGTTCGTGAGCAAGCTGCCGCGCGGCTATGATACCGTGATCGAAGAACGCGGAGCAAATCTCTCGGGAGGCCAACGCCAGCGCATTGCGATCGCGCGGGCGCTCGCCATGAACCCTCCGATCCTCATTTTCGACGAGGCGACCAGCGCTCTCGACTATGAGAGCGAGCGGGTGATCCAGAAAAATATGTTCGAGATCGTCAGAGGCCGCACCGTGATAATCATCGCGCATCGTCTCCAGGCCGTGCGACCGTGCGACAAGATCATCGGAATGCATGAAGGGCGCATCGTCGAAGTCGGAACGCACGACGAGCTGCTGATGAAGAAAGGTCTCTACGCTCATCTCTGGGCGCTGCAGAACGATTTGGCGAGGACGTGATGGCGTCGTGGAAATTCGGCTGGCCGGACATGAGCATCGCCAAATCTCGGCGCGTTCGCTCCGATCTGGAATTCCTGCCGGCCGCGCTCGCCATATTGGAGACGCCGCCGTCGCCGATTCAAATCGGCCTGCTGTGGACGATTTGCCTTTTAGCGACCCTCGCTTTGACCTGGAGCTATTTCGGCCAGATCGACATATTGGCGACGGCGCAGGGCAAAATCCAACCATCCGGCCGGGTCAAGACGATGCAGCCTCTGGAGATCGGCAAGGTCGTCGCGGTTCACGTAGAGAACGGCCGGCGCGTCGCGGCGGGCGACGTTTTGGTCGAGCTCGATCAGACGGAAGCCTTTGCCGACGAGACGTCGTCGCGCGCCGCCCATGCGGCGTCCCGGGCGGAATGGCGGCGTCGGACCGCCGCGATCGCCGCAGCCGAAAGGCGCGATATCACGAGCGCGCCGCAACTCGACTGGCCGGACGACATTCCGGAGAACATAAAGGCGCGAGAGCAGCGCGTTCTCGAGAGCGATCTCTCGCAGCTGAAGGCGGCCGTGCTGAGCTTCGACGCGCAGATCATCGAGAAGCGCGCCGAAGAACAGCGACTCTCGGATACGATTGCCGCGCAGGAGACATTGGTCGAGACCTTGAAGAAGCGGGTCGACATGCGAACCGCGCTGGTTGCGCGTAAGGCGATCGCGCCAGCGAGCCTGCTCGATGCGCAAGAGACGCTGCAGAGCCAACAGACTGCGTTGGCGACGCAGAAAGGCCAGCTGCTCGAGGCGCGCGCAAATATGGACGTGCTGGCGAAGGAGCGCGAGAAGGCTTTCAAGAATTTTATCGCCGACAATGCGCAGAAATTCGCGGAGGCCGGCCGTCAGATCGACGATCTCGAACAGAAGGCGTCCAAGGCCCATGCGAGGACCGGCCATATGACGCTCGTCAGCCCGATCGCCGGCACGGTTCTCGGACTTTCGATCACATCGAAGCATCAGGTCGTCTCGCCGGGCGAGGAGCTCATGCGCATCGTCCCGGACGACGCCGGCCTTGAGATCGAATGCTATGCGGAGAATAAGGACGTCGGCTTCATCGAGGCGGGTCAAAAATCGGTGATCAAGATCGAGTCCTTTCCTTTCACTCGCTACGGATCTCTGGACGGCGTCGTCACGCGCGTAGCGCGTGACGCGATTCCGGAGCCGGACGCGCAGGCGGCCGAAGCCAATCCGGCCAAGTCGCCGAAGGCGAGCTATTTCGGCGGCGCGCAGCGCGTGCAGAATCTGGTATTCCCGGTGAACGTGGCGCCCGAGAGGCAGTTCATGAGCGTGGACGGCATAGATGTTCCCCTCTCGCCGGGAATGTCCGTGTCGGTCGAGATCAGGACCGGCAAGCGGCGCATTCTCGAATATTTGTTCTCGCCGCTGGTCGAGACCGCGTCGCGGGCGTTGCGTGAGAGATGAGAAGGCGGCGTGGCCCGAGGGGTCCTCGTCGAGAGCGGCTAGAGTCGAGAGCGTTGCGTGATGGCGTTTCGAAAATCGATCCGATGTGCGGCGTCGGCCGTCTGTGCTCGTCGAGTTGCATCTGGGCGAGCCCTCTTGCTCGGCGCGGCCCTGGTTGCCTCGCCCGCCGGACACGAGGCGCTGGCGGAAACAATGGAGTCGGCGCTGGCCAAGGCCTATGTCGGCAATCCCGATCTCAACCAGCAGCGCGCCAATGTATGGGCGCGCGACGAGGATGTCGCCAAAGCGGCGGGAGGGATGCGGCCGAAGCTCAACGCCTCCGTCAACGGCGGGCCGCAATTCAATCGGCTGCGGCAGCCGGCCGGCCGCAACAGCTCCAACGAGCGGCTCTACAGCATAGAACAGACGATAGGCGAGCCGCGCGCCGCCGCCTTCGCGCTGTCGCAGCCGCTGTTCGATGGATGGCGCACGGATAATTCCGTCCGTCAGGCCGAGTCGGGCGTCTTCGCCGCGCGGGCGACGATGCGCGTCGCAGAACAGACGACGCTTCAGAACGCCGCGACCGCCTATATGAATGTGTTGCGCGACACGGCGGTTCTCGGCCTGCGCAAGAACAATATCGCGGTCCTGAAAGAGCAATTGCGGGTGACGCGGAATCGGCAGGAACTCGGCGAGCTGAGCCTCACCGACGTGGCGCAGGCGCAGGCTGCGCTTGCCCATGCGGAGATGGAGTTGAGTGCCGCCCAGGGGGCGCTCGAGGCGAGCGCCGCCAATTTCCGTCATGTGATCGGCGTCGAGCCGCATCATTTGGAGCCGGCGGCGACAATCGAGCAGCTGCTGCCGAAATCCTCGAGCGAGGCGATCGGCATCGCACTCGCCGAGCATCCGAGCGTTGTCGCGGCGCAGCATCAGGTCGACGCCGCCGAGTCGGCGGTGAAAGTCGGCGAAGGCGCGCTCCTCCCGACCGTCTCGGCGAACCTGCAGGTCAATCAGCAATATGAATCCTTCTTCAGCATTCCGGGCACGCGGCAGTTCACGGCGCAGGTGAGCGGCGCGCTGAACGTGCCTATTTATCAAGGCGGGGTCGAATATGCGTCGATCCGCCAGGCGAAGGCGCAATTGCGTCAGGCGCGCTTCAACGTCGACCTGCAGCGCGATGCGGCGCGCGCCGCCGTCGTATCGAGCATCAGCCAGTTGAAGACGGCGATCGGCTCGATCGCCGCGGGGCGGGTCGCGGCGAAGGCGGCGGAGGTGGCGCTGAAGGGCGTGCGCGACGAGGCGCAATTGGGCCGGCGCACGACGCTCGACGTGCTCAACGCCCAGCAAGCGCTGCTCAATGCGCGCGTCGATCTGGTGACGGCGCAACGCGACCGCATCGTCGCCGCCTACGCCGCCCTGGCCGCGCTCGGCCGCCTTTCGGCCGAGCGGCTGCGGCTGGAGACGACGATCTATGACCCGGCCCCGCATCTCGAAGAGAGCCGCGGCAAATGGTTCGGGCTGGACGGTCCGGGAGAAAAATAGCGCAGAGCGTTTTCGCAGCTTTCGTGTAGAAAGTCCCGATTACCTCGAAATTCGATGTCGACGGCATTTCTCGTGGGCGTGTCGCCGACACGCCCACGAGGTCGAGAACCATCAGGCAAATTGGAATTGGCTCTGATTGAGGCTCGAAACCGCAACGTTTTTCAACGTGATCGCATCCGCCGCGCTCGCCGTGATCACCGTATCCGCTCCGACCTGCTGCGCCGCACCGATGAGATGCGCCCAGTCGGCGAAGATCGAGCTGTCGATCTGCATCCGATCGCTGCCGTCGAAACCGGAAATCTGATCCTGGCCGAAATTCGCTTCGAAAACGAATATTTCCGAAGAGCCCGTATCGTCGACGGAGTCGTTGCCGGCTCCGAACACGACTTTGTTATTGCTTCCGGAGAGCGTGAGAGCGTCGCCAAATTCGAAAGCGACCGAGTTGCCCGAGCCGTTGAGCGCAGCCTTCGCGCCGCCGCTCATGACGAGCGAGCCGTTGGACATGTTCACGACGTCGCCGGAACCGTTCTGCCCATTCGTTGAGAGCGTGATTTTCGCTCCCGTCTCGCCATAGACCGTATTGGCGTCGCCGACAATGTTCGCATCCACTCCAGCAAAGACAGTGACGGTATTGTTCGAGCCGTTGACGATCGTTCCAGACCCTCCCACCCAGACTCCATCGGAGCTCGCGGAGACTACGTTGTCGTCGCCATATATTCCGAAATTGCTGCCGACGTCTGCGGTAACGACATTGCGCGAACCCATTACCTCCATGCGGGAGTTCGCGAGAAGGTTCACTGACCCGCTCGAAAGATTGACGACATTGCTGGCGCCCCATGCGCCATTGCCGCCGATCGTCAGGACATCGCCGCTCCCGGCGTTGATCGCGTTTCCGCCTCCCGTAACACGAACGATCGCATTCTCCGCGAAATTCAGGGTCTGATAGGACGCAGCGATCGCTTGGCCTGCCTGGGATCCTATATAGGCCAGATGCTCGGCGCTTTCGGCGAGCGCGTAGATCATGTCGCCGCGGCTCACGCTATTATTGTCGAGCATCGACACCCAATCGGAGCTTTCCGTCGCGGTCGGGTTTCGTCCCAAGGAATTCAGATAGATGCGGGCAACGAAATCGGCGTTCGACAAGGCCCCATAGGTCTGGTCGAAAATGCTCGGATTCGAGGTGTAAGGCCATTGAACCGAGACGATATTGTTCGCCAGTCCCGCCTCATTGGCGCCACCGCCGACGATCGCCTGATAGCCGTCCGAAAGCTCGGTGGCGGACGGGTCGCGTCCGAGAGCGGTCTCATACACACGCGTGACCATGTCCTTGGCGAGCTGCTGATCGACGGTATGGTCCGACGCCAAGGACGCCATCGACTGAACGGAATTGTTCGTCGTCGCATGGACGTTTCCGACAAGCACGTGCTCCGCGCTCTCGGAAATCTGAGCCATCACGTCGGCGCGGCTGAGCGCTCCGGCGTTCAATTGACCGAGATAGCCGGTGAGCTCGGCGATAGAAGGAGCGCGGCCGAGCGCATTTTCGAACACGCGTTCGACGAACTGCAGATTCGACAGCCCGCCATAGCGCGTGGAAAACTCGGTCGCGTTCATGAGATCATTCGACAGCTGCGTCGAATTCAACGCATTCGTCGACGAATTGATATATTTGCCGATCAACTCTTTTTCGTCGATCAGCATGTCGCGATCGAAGGCCGAGTCGTACAAGCGCTCCGCCAAATCGAGATACTGTCCCAAAGCGTCGGACTCGATGCGGATCGTTCCAGAAGCGTTCGAGCTTGAGTAGACATATGTGTCGATCTTGTTCTCATCGATCGTGTGCGACGAGGAGCCGATGGTGTTGCCATAGGAGTCTTTCGAGTTCCAATTGTAGCTCCCGGTTCCGTCGCCCAGTTCCGACCTGGTCTGAGTAATTCCGGCCGACGTGTTCATCGTCGTGCTCAGGCCGTCGAAGCTCGTCGTGGTCGTCGCCGTCGACCCGTCCTTGAACGTGATCGTCGAGACCTTGACGCCATCGGCGCCCTCTGTCACCGAGACGGTCTCGACTGTGACATTGTCTCCATCGATATCGATCGTCGTGGTCGCGGACTTGCCGTTGGCGCTCGTGGTGAGGATTGATTTTCCTTTCAGGGCTCCGCCTGCGTAGAAATCGGCGACCTCGCGTGTCACGCTGCCGTCCGCATTCAGCGTCGTCAGGTCGGTCTCTGTCTCGATAGCGGAGCCGAGACCATTCAAGTCGATCTGCGATGTCTCCGACAAGCCATTCGCGCTGATCGTCGTGATGATGCGAGCTCGTAGTGTCCCATTCGAATTGAAATCCGAAGTTGTGACAGTATTACTCCCGTCCGCATTGAGACGCTCCATGCTCGATCGGGACCAATCGACGGTACGATCGCCGTTCGTGTCGATCGCCTCCAGCGCCGTCAGGCCGTTAGCGCTCTCGAGCTTGACGCTTCTGCCCTTCAGGGCGCCGTTGGAATTGGTTTCCCACACGACGCGCCCCGATGCGCCGCTCGCCTCCTGGCGACTATTCTCGAAATGTTCATAAGCGCCGTCGCCATTGGCGTCGCGCGCGAGATTTTGTCTCAGCCCGTCCCAGCTGATGGTCGTCGCCTCCTTTCGACGCAGCGAGCCGTCGAGATTCTTGGCCGTCCGCGTGTCCGCGGTGGCGCCGTCTACCGTGACTGTCGAAACGTCAATCGTATCATAGGTTCCGTCACCATTGACGTCGAACTGATAGCTCGTCGCTAATTTCGATGCATTGATGGTAGTTACGGCCTTGTCGATCAAGATCGGCCCGCTCGACCCGTATAGAAGCATCATCCCAGGATCGGCCGATTGATCAATCACGACCCGCGTTGTCGAACCATCCGAATTATATGTCGTGACGTCGCTCGACGCCAGATTGATGCTTGCGCCGCCGTTGGAGCCCATCCATTGTTTGGAGATGGAGAGGCCATTGGCGCTGACGGTTGTGACGATCTGCTCGCGGATACGTCCAGACGTCGATCCATTATACTGTGTATAGGTTCCGACCCTGCTCCCGTCGCCGTTCAGGACTGTGCCATCGGTCACGGCCTTCACGACGTCGAGCGATTGATAGGGGATCGGAATCCAATATCCTGCCCAAATCCAATTGTAGTGAGTCACCAATTCGCTGAAGGCGGTTTCCCTGGAGAGGCCGTCTGCGCTCTCCGTGGTCGTTCGCTGATTCTTGACGCCGCCGTCGGAGTTGAAATTCGAGATCGTGTCGATCATGGCGCCGTTCGGCTGAATCTGAATGGTCTTGGTCTGATCGTTTGCGCCATTGCCGTCGATATCGTGGTTGATCGTCGTGCTGCGTCGATCCGCGCTCACCGAAGTAATCGTCTGGTCGCGCAAGGAACCATTGCCGTTGTTTCGGCTGACGGTCTCGACATGGCTATTGTCGGCCGCGACGCTGCGTGCATCCGTCGTCGTCAGATCATAGGCGCCGTTTCCATCGAGATCTGCTTGCGTCGTGATCGTCAGTCCGTCGGCGCTACTTCGGCGCTTCTGGGGAAATTAAAAGCGGCATTTACAGCAGCACCGGATCGGCGAGACCGATCATGGCGAGCGGCGGCGGCGCGTCCCAGTTCAGCCGCTGGGCGAGGACGACGGCGGCCGCCCAGAGCGCGAGGGATGTCGCGACGCGCGGGCGACGCTTTCGCGAGAATTTCCTCGGTCTGCGCCGCCGCGGCGAGCGGAGGCCCGAGGCCGACGGGAAGCGTCGCGGCGACGGCGGCCTAATCGCGGGCAGTCAGTTCCAGCCAAGCCGGCGGCGGCGGTCGCTTCGCCGTCGAGCACGGGATGCAGGGCGCGGTCGCGCCAGAGGGCGACGAGACGACCGCCCGGCGTCACCGCACCGGCCAAGGGAGCGGCATGGCAGACGGCATCGCGCAGCGCCGCCTCTCCTCGCGCAAGCGCACCGCCGACGCGGACGGCCGCCGCGCGCAGCGCCAGCCGCTGGCGCAATGCGCCGGTGAAGAGCGGCTCGGCGCGCGCGTGCCGTCACACGACGGTCTTTTCTCAAGGCTCGGCGCCATCAACGCGTGAAGGCACTGGTTGCAAACTCGCGTGCGCGAGCCAGTTTAAAATCACTTCGCTTTTTCCTTCCGCGGTTTCGGCTGATGAAGCCGGCGTTTTACGCCGGGCCGCAGTGCGTTCCGCATGTTCTTATCAACGACCGCGAGATCGAACCACTCCGGGTCGAAATGCCCGCCACACCAAGTCAGCACCTCGCGATATTCCGGGTGCTTCGGGTCAGAAACTATTCCGAGGAAATTCTCATAGCCATATTTTCCGCCGACGTCCTCCGGTGGACGGGCCGGAGCGCCAGCGACGCATGTCGCGTGCTTCGCAGAGACCGGTAGCGTGAGCTTGTTCTCGATCTCGACGGTGTGATCCCAACAGTCTCCAAGTCGTAGCGGTAGCCGAAGGCAAGTCCGTCTTTGCCGGAAAAGTCCGCCAGCCGCACTTCGCGCTCGTCGAACAATCGGGGATCCAAATCCGACCAGCCGTCGTCTTCGACTTCCAAGTCGCCGTAGCGCAGTCCGCCGATCCGAAATTCATGGAGATGGTAGTTCCACCAATTGAAGGCAGCCTGAATCGCGAGATGCAATTGGGGAAGGTTCCAGGAAACGGGAACAATGGGGCGTCGCCAAATCGGCGGCGCGACGCCGGCGATTTCGATTCGAAGCTGAGCCGCGTTCAATTCTTCGAAGGGCTTGACAGACCCGATCTCGCTGTCGATCGACTCTTACATCGCTCGATGCGTGCGCTCCAATGTTCTGCTTCGATATCGCCTTTTGGTCGCGCGGCCAACCGGTCGAGAGGCGCTCAGGCCGTGTTGGACCAGGATGAACTCTTCTTGCCGTGTTTGCCGCGCATCCGCCGTCTCGTGCTTTCCGAAGTCGTCGATATTTGCCGCCAACCCGACGCATTCCAGCAAATGGCGCGCCGGGTGCTTATAGCGGCTGGTTCGACTCTGATCGAGCGCGAATTCGATCATGGCGCGCAACGCCAGCGTCGCCTCCAATGGATGTTTTCCGGCCAAGGAAACTGCGCGTTTCGTTCCCGCGGCATCAACCGATGCGTTGACGGCCGTAAATAGTCGAACAAAGCGCCGCTAATTCAGTTGGGTATGCAGGCCGTCGAAGTTCTTGCGAGCATGGCACGAAAGCCCGAGCGCTTGGAGGTGCATTAGGATTCTGTTAACCCTATTGTTCTTGCCAGCCCAAGAGAATCGCACATAATGGCGCTAAATTCGCGGGAAGGACCTTCCTGGCGCTATTTGACGACACTGGGCAAGAACGCATGCTTCCGACATTCGAGTTCGACGATAAGATACTCGCGCAGGGCGCCGAGATATCGCGGAAGCTCAACCAGCTCCGGCTGGAGAAGTTTCCTCCCAACGCGAAGAAGACCCTTCGTCAATTCTCGATGGCCGAGGTGGCGCACTACCTGGGGGTAAGTCCAAACAATCTGAAGCGGCTTCACCTCGAGAAAAAGGGGCCGGAGCCTACGATCGCTGCCGGGGGCCGTAGGTTCTATCTTGCGGAGCAAATGATCGAGCTGAGGCAATATTTGGACAAGAATGGTCGCTCGGACGCCAAGAAATACGTGCCGCACCGAAAGGTCGGTGAGAAGCTCCAGGTTATCGCGGTGGTGAATTTCAAAGGTGGATCCGGCAAGACAACGACGGCCGCCCATCTCGGGCAACATCTCGCTTTGACCGGGCATCGGACGCTGGTCATCGACTTGGATCCACAGGCGTCTCTTTCCGCACTGCATGGATTCCAGCCAGAAATCGACCGCAACCCATCGCTCTACGACGCCATTCGTTACGACGGGGACAAGAGGCCTATCCATGATGTGATTCTGGCGACGAACTTTCCCTCTCTAGACATCATTCCTGCCAACCTGGAACTGCAGGAATATGAATATACTACGCCGCTCGCAATGCAGGGCTCGAAGGAAGGCAAGCGGTTTTTCGCCCGGCTCGGGAACGCTCTAGAGGAGGTGGACGACCGGTATGACGCGGTCATTATCGACTGCCCTCCCCAGCTCGGATATCTGACCCTGACCGCGCTCGCCGCCGCAACATCCGTGCTGATTACCGTACATCCGCAAATGCTGGACCTGATGTCGATGAGTCAGTTCCTGCTCATGCTCGGCAATATCACCAAGACCATCAAGCAGGTCGGGGCTCGCGTGCAGATGGACTGGTTGCGATACCTCATCACCCGTTACGAACCGACGGATGTTCCTCAAGCTCAAATGCTCGGGTTCATGCAATCCATGTTGGCCGAGGAAATTCTCAAGAGCCCGATGCTCAAGTCGACAGCAATCTCCGACGCTGGGCTTACGAAGCAGACGTTGTATGAAGTCGACAGAGCGAATTTCAATCGCGACACCTACGATCGAGCGATTGAATGCATGGATGCCGTCAATTTTGAAATCCAAGGCCTCATTCACCAGGCGTGGGGGAGGTTCTGATGTTGACGGCCGTAAAATCAGCGCAAACTCGATTTGCTTTCAATCAACTAGATCAGTGAGGAGGATGAATCGTGGCTCGAAAAAACCCATTCGCCAACCTCATGGATCAGGGTGGCATGGAAGAAAAGGCCCCTGCCCTCGACTATGCGTTGAAAGGCGCATCTCGTTCGATTTTGAGCTCTATCGACGAGTTGGCTGCCCGAGCGGACAAGCTCATGGAAGGCGAGACGGTGGTCGAGCTCGATCCCGACGTCGTCGACGTTTCGTTTGTGCGTGATCGGCTCGATGTGGATGATCGAGAGTTCGATGAGCTTCTGGCCGCTATTCGTGAGCGCGGGCAGGATTCTCCGATCCTAGTTCGACCAAATCCTTCTAAGCCTGGTCGCTATATGATCGTATTCGGCCATAGGCGCGCGCGGGTAGCAAAGATACTCGAGCGAAAAGTTCGCGCCGTAATCAAGGACCTTGGGGATCGGGAACACGTCGTCGCTCAAGGGCAGGAAAACTCAGCCAGAGCAAACCTGTCTTTCATCGAGAAAGCGCTCTTCGCCGCAAAGCTCTCGCAGCTGCGTTATGACGACGACAACTCGACGATCCTCACCGCTCTTGCAATCGACCGAAGCACGCTTTCCAAAATGCTCTCGGTTGCGAGCTTGCCCCAGAGAGTCCTAGAAGCGATTGGGCCGGCAAAGGGAATTGGACGGGATCGTTGGTATGAACTTAAGGCGCTTCTCGAAAGGCCCGGTTCGATCGATGGCGCGCTAGCGGCCATCGAGGACACTAGCTTTTCTGGCCTTCCCAGCGACAAGAGATTCAACGTTATTGTGGCTCGGCTCAAATCAAAAAAGTCGATGAACCGCGTAAGAAACGGACACCAGCTGCAGTGGGCTTCCGAAGATGGATTGTTGGCCGCTGAAATGAAGGCCGAGGGTAAGCGGTATACGGTATCGCTAAAAGCGAAAGGCCCTGACGCAAAAGCGTTCGGAGAATATCTGTCAGAACGACTGGCCGAAATGTATCAGGCGTTTAGGCAGGAAAAGACAATCGTCAATAACGGAGATTGACCCGCAAAAGAAAAAGGCCCCCGAAACGTAACGTCCCGGAAGCACTTCTCAAAGTTCGCACCTAAGAGAATCACACTTCCGCGAATCGCTGTCAAGAGTCGGCGCCGTTTCGGTGAGCAGATTTTTTTTGCCTGAACGAGGCAAAGGATCATGCAGACACATCCAACGACGCCCTTCGGGCGGCGGCCGCTGTCGCTCGCCATGGTGGCGAGCCAGACCGCGACCGAGAATTTTGCGGCAAAGCCGGACTCTTTCGAGACTATCGTCCACAAATGGCGGCTGTTTCGGGCGCTTACCGAGGCCAAAGAGCTGCTCGGCGTCACCGAGCGCGCGCTGTCCGTGTTGCACGCGCTGCTGAGCTTCCACCAGGAGACCGCTCTAAGTCTGCCGGTGAGCGATTCGAAGCCGGCCGAAGCGGGCTCCGCCAGCGCCGGCATCGTCGTGTTTCCGTCGAATAAAGAACTGTCGATCCGTGCCCATGGCATGGCGCCGGCGACGCTGCGGAGGCATCTCGCCTGCCTCGTCAACGCCGGACTGATCATTCGCCGCGATTCCCCGAACGGCAAACGTTTCGCCCGAAAAGGGCAGGGGGGAGCCATTGAGAACGCTTTCGGCTTCGACCTCGCGCCGCTCGTCGCGCGTTCGAGCGAAATCGAAAACCTTGCCGAAGAGGTGCGGGCCGAGAATCGCGCGATCGCGCTGCTGCGGGAAAAGATCACGCTCACCCGACGCGACATCGTCAAAATGATCGAGACTGGATTGGGGGAGGGCGTTTCGGGCGACTGGGAGGGCGCGCACCAGCGCTATGCCGCGCTCTCGGGGCGTTATGTGCGGGGGCTTTCCCGCGCCGACTTGGAGGCTCTTGCGGGCGAACTGACCGTGTTGGCGGCTGAAATCCACAAGCTGCTGGAAACGCACATAAAAGCTCAGAATTTGAGCGGCAATGAGTCTCAAACTGAGCGCCACATACAGAATCAAACCACAAACTCATCTGATCTTGAACCTAGCCTTCAAGAAGGCAGGGTCGATCCGCCCGAGCCAAATCTCGAAGAGGGTAGGGAGCCGATCGAGCGAGTCCCTGGAATATCTTCGGATCGTTCTCGGACTGTTGATCCGAGGCCACAGCTTCGAACCTATCCTCTCGGTATGGTGCTGGACGCCTGTCCAGACATCGTCGATTACGGCAAGGGCGGCGAGATTTCCTCGTGGCGTGATCTGGCGACGGCCGCTGAGACGGTGCGGTCGGCGCTCGGCGTTTCGCCAGACGCTTGGGCGCAGGCCTTGGAGGTCTTGGGCGAGCATGACGCCTCGATCATCATCGCCGCGATCCTGCAACGCGGCGATGAGATCAAGAGCGCCGGCGGTTATCTCCGCGTCCTGACCGAAAAGGCGAGGGCAGGGGAGTTCTCGCTCGGGCCCGTGCTGATGGCGCTGTTGCGCGGCAAGGCCGCAAAGGCGGCGCGAGAGCGTAGGAAAATGGGTTGACGTGGGGATGGATCTTTCGGACGAGCCTCGGCAGTCCGCTCGATCACGCCGTTTCGGCGTCGAGCAATCGGAGCTTTTCCGCGCGGTCGAGCAGGCTTTTGACGGAGGAGGGGGACCAGCGCGTTCCGCCGCGCGGCGTGCGCTCATACATGGCTTCGAGCTGCGCGCCGATTTGCGCGAGCGTCAGATCGGAATTGGCGCGTTTGATTCCGGCGACCAGTGTCACCAGTCGTTCGCTGCTGACTTTTCGGCTGGCGGCTTGATGAAGGAGGCTGGGCTCGATCAAGCCCTCGGCGACAAAGCACTTGACCGCGCGCTTCAGGCGCTCGACGGTCCATTGGGGCAGGGGAGTGCCGCTGGCGCTATCGCGCTTGGCGTTGAGCACGCGCACGACATCCTGCCAGCGGTGATCCGGGCGCATTTGCCGGACGACTGGCAGCCAATGTTCGGCTGTTCGATTGACGCGCTCGAAATAGCGAGCCGCCTTGGCGTCGACGATGTGCTGGATGGCGTCGCGGTCGCCGGCGCGAAGCTTGGGATTACCGCCGATGCGGCCTCGCTTCCTGGCGGCGCGCAAGCCGTCTTTGGTGCGCTCCTGGATCAGGGCGCGCTCCAATTCCGCCACGGCGCCGAGGACCTGCAGGGCGAAACGGCCCTGCGGCGTCGTGGTGTCGATCGGATCGGCGAGCGATTTGAAATGCGCGCCCTTGGCGTCGAGCTCGGCGATCACGGTCAGGAGATGCGACAGTGACCGGGCCAAACGGTCGAGCCGTGCGACGACCAACACGTCGCCGCGGCGCACCCGCGCCAGCGCCTTGGCCAGTTCCGGCCGCGAGGCTTTCGCCCCCGACATATGCTCGCGAAAAATCTCGACGCAGCCGGCCGCCTTCAGCACATCGGTCTGGGCATCCGTGACCTGGTCCTCGGTCGAGACGCGGGCGTAGCCGATCAGCCGTCCCTTAACGTTCGAATCCGTCATCGGGAGAGGACTTCCGATCCACCGCGGTCGGAGAGAAGCGTCAGCAGGGCAGGGTTCGTGTAAACTTTCTCCCTGCCAGCTTCAATTTCCCGGAGAATCCCGAGAGCCACGAGCGCTTTCAGATAAACGGAGGCGGATTGGCGCTTGGCGACGCCAGCGGCGACCAGATCAGCGATTCGGCAATAGGGATTGACGAATATGATCTCCGCCAATTCGCGAGAATAGATCTTCGGCAAGTCGCGCCGAACACGTTCGGCAGTCCCGTCGAGCAGGCTACGGATCGCCCAGATTTTGGCTGTCGACCATGTCGCGGTTTCGCGTATGGCGGCGAGCATGAACAAAATCCACGGCTCCCACGCGTCATTCGTCGTGACGGCGAGCAGGCCATCGTAGTAGGAGTTCTTATTATCAATGATGTAGCGGCTCAAATACAGGACTGGGATGTCGAGCAGTTCCTGTTCGACGAGGAAAAGCAGATTGAGAACTCGGCCAGTGCGACCGTTGCCGTCGGTGAACGGATGGATCGCTTCGAACTGGTAATGCACGATGGCGAGCCGGATCAGCGGATCGACGCCGTCATCCGCGTGGATGTAGCGCTCCCAATTGGCGAGTTTGTCGCGCAGAAGTTCGGCTCCTTCGGGGGGAGTGTAGACCACTCGGCCGGTCGCCTCATTCAGCAGCGCCGTGCCCGGGGTGGCGCGGATATCGAGGTCCACTCCTTTGATGGTTCGACATATCTCGATGGCGCTCCGCGTCGAAAGCGGGCGATCCTTCAGACTCTCGAAGCCCTGATAAAGCGCCGTGCGATAGCGGAGCGCCTCCTTGGTCGCGGCGTCGACGCCGGTTTCCGGCCGGTTGGCGAAACGGAAGAGCCGGTCCGCGGTCGTGACGATGTTTTCGATCTCGGAGCTTGCTTGCGCTTCGAGGAGCGGAATCGAATTTATCAGAACCGACGGGTTGGGGATTAGCCGCCCAGAGATCTTGAGCTCCGCCAGCGCCGCCCGGGCCCCGACGCAGGCCTTGAGAACGGCCTTGGTCTCGACGTCCTGGCGCGGCGGCAGAGCCGGAAGGTCATTGTAAGGGCGCGCAGGGTCGAACATGTCGATGAAGCCTCGGTCGATCGACAGATTGTCCCCGACATGTCGATGAGATCGACAAATGCCGAAAACGTGTCGATGATTCTGAATTCTATCGACATATAAGCTCCGGCGCAACACATCTATACACAGTCATAAGCTACTAAAAATCGGTCGTTTTAAAGCGCCTCCGAAGGCCGAAGTTCACCGCGGCCTCATAGGAGCGAGTAGGAGAAAGGCCCGAAAAGCAGCGCTTTTCGTCGATTTGCGGGCCGAAAGCTCGCCTCCAAATCCGTTCCGAGGCTTGCTTTTGGCGGCCGCGGCCAGGCATTTCCATCCGGTCGGCGAAAGAGAAAAAAGCATCTCCTATCGCTCAAGCTAATTCCGAGATAGCTTGATAATTGTGTTGAGTCGCGCGGAATTAAAATGGGTTTAGGTCTTCCCTCCTCTGTTTCATTCGAGCGCCTGCAAGCGCCCTTCGAGAGCGCGTCGGACGCCCTCGCGCGTTTCGACGAGCGGCTTCGCTCCAGTCCCCTCGCCGAAGCGTTCGTTCTTCGCGCGCACTTCCACGATGCCTGCGCCGCCTTGTGGCGCGCGGGCGAATTCGTGCAGCTCGAAGACCTCGTGCTTCATGACGCTGGAACGGACGTGCGCACGCCGACGCACGAACTCGTGCGAGCCCATGCCATTCTGCTGACGCGCCGTCGCATAGCCGATTGCGAACCGGCGTGGGCGTTGACGACCGATGGCCTCGCCAGTCTACGTGGCGCTTGGAGACCACAAAGCGTGGCGTGCAAGCCGACCAATGCTTCGTGCGCCATGGACGAAGCGGCGGACGGGGAGCTGGATGATGAGGACGGCGAGACGATCAGTACAGGAGAATTCGCTGAAATCGATGAATTGCTGGCGCGAACGTCACGTGTGATAGAGCGATCCCAGCCGGCTCCGCTGAAGCGGGACGACTCTGGTTTGGTCTACGACGAAGATTGGGACGAGGAGGCCCGCCTCGCGGAGTGGCGCGAGCGTCTGGGCCGCACCCAGAACCTTCCGCCTTTGATGGCGGCGAGCGTCGCGCTCGATGCTTGGGAGGAGATCGAGCCGTTACAACGCAGCGCTTGGCTCGGCCCCTTGCTCGCCGCGGCCTTGCTACGCGCCCGCGGAAAGACGCGGCACTGTCTCACAGCGCTGCATTCGGGATTTCGACAGGCCAAATATCGCCGAGTTGGACGAGATGATTTTGAGTCTCGATTGGTCACGTTCGCCTGTGCGATCGAAACCATGGCGAAGGCGGATTCGAAGGAACTCGACAGATTAACGCTCGCGCGCGAGCTCCTGCTGCGAAAATGCAAAGGCCGAAGAGCGAATTCGAGAATGACGCAGCTCGTCGATTTGTGTCTTGCTTCGCCGGTCGTCACCGTCCCTTTTGCCGCCAAGGAACTTCGGGTCTCTCAACAAGCCGCCACCACGATGATCGGCGAACTCTCGTCGAACCTTCGCGAGTTGACCGGGCGTGGGCGATACAGGGCTTGGGCTGTTGTCTGAGGGAAGGGAACGCAATAGTCGC
The DNA here is from genome assembly GCF_009811655.1 of Methylosinus sp. Ce-a6. Lineage (GTDB taxonomy): Bacteria > Pseudomonadota > Alphaproteobacteria > Rhizobiales > Beijerinckiaceae > Methylosinus. The sequence continues at coordinate 17,340 of NZ_BGJX01000030.1, forward strand.
GCGCGTCGCCGGCGAGATCATGCTGGCCGACGCCGATTGGAGTAGACGGTGCGTTCCGCTCAGGCGTCCCTACGACATCGTCTGAATGGCGGTAGAAGACGAGGGGGTGCTGCTGCGCCCGAGTGTCATTCGGCGCGCCACGTTGACCCCCAATCGGCGTGGAGGCCACAAGAATATACAGGAGCAATCAACGGCTTAGTTTTGTGCCCCCTTGCCGATTAGGGGTCAAGGGGTCGAGCCGATTCACACCCGTTCGCACGATCCATAAGACGCCTTCGACGAACATACGATTGTCGCGGCCCGTCGAACCCCGTTGATCCGGCCTGCCGATAATTAAGCCCGATATCCGCTCCCATTGCTGATCGTTCAGCACCAGCCGATCCATGACTCCCAAGGCTCTCCTCCCAAAGAAAGCCTTGAATCAAATTTTCGCAAAAAAGGGAATCCCAAGAGTCCACAGCTCCTAGGACTTGTGGATCGTCGTCGCATAGGCCGGAATCAGGGCGTCGAGCTCGCCGAACGGATATTCCACCTCTAGACCATCGAAGTTCGCGACGAGCGCGCCCTCGACCTCGTCGATGCGCGTAACTGTGGGCGACGCCGCGCCCAGGACCAAGCCCGCGCCCGAAATCGGCGCGGAAACAGCGTCGAACGGCGACGACGCGCCGGCGAGTTCGAGCATTCCCGGCGCTATGCTAAGTCTGGCTTCGACGCAGATGCGGAGCGCGCGAGGGAGCCGGGCATGGCCGACGTCAATTCGATTCGACCGGACGCCGTCGTCGAGGCGGCGCCTGAGCCGGACGAGACAATTGCGCCCGCGCCCGCGCCCGCGACGGAAGAGCAGCAGAATCCGCCGCGCCGCGCGCTCGCGCGCATCCGTGCGCTGATCGCCACGCCGCCGACAATCGACATAAGCCGCGTCGCCGCCATCGTCGTCGTTCCAGTGTTCTGCTGGGTGTTCTTCACCACATCGAGCGGCATGATCGACATCATGCGCCGCGAGTCGAGCGACCTCGTCGGCGTCGTCGGCGCGATCATCGGCACATCGGCCATACTCGTCATGCTGGCCGCGACGAGCTGGTCGCTCGGCGCCGATCTCGGCGCGCTGATCGCGCGGCGGCAGATCTTCGGCGAGCGCATGCTCGTCAAGACGAGCGTCACGGCGAGCGTCTATCTCTTCGTCTTCTCCATCTCGGCCTTCTTCTCCTTCACCTACTACTACACGAACATATTCCGGCTCTCGTCGAAGAAGATGGTGGCCGAGCTGCAGCCCATGGAGCTCGCCGCCGACGTGCTGCTGCCGGCCGCCACGGCGGCGGCGGCCGATTACGACGCCGAGACGGCGCGCCTCAATGCGACGGCGGGCATGCGCGCCTATCAGGCTTCGCTCGAGGCCGTGCTGCAGGCGGCCAATGGCGCCACGGCGAGCCTGCGCGACGGGCTGGAGAAAAGTCGCGAGGAGCGCCGGCGCGCGGCCTCCGAGGTCGCCCGCAAGCGCGCCTCCGAGATCGAGGAGGCGCAGGCGGCGGCGCGGCAATTGGCGGAGACGCGCGCCAGGCTCGCCACGCTCGAGCATGCCGCCGCCGATCTCGAGCCGATCATCCGCGCCAAGCAGGACGAGATCGTCGCGCTCACCTCGACGGCGCGCCAGGAGGACCAGCTCGCCGTCGACGCGTCGAAGGGCCTCGACGGGCTCGGCGCCGCCTGCGGCGCTAATTGCGAGTCGCATCGCGGCAAGGCCAATGCGGCGCGCAAGCGCATTCAGACGATACAGGACACGCTCGCGGCGCCGACCGGTCGCCGCGACGAGGCGATCCGGCAGCGCGATATGCTCGCGGCGCAGATCGTCACGCTGCGGCAGAAGGCGGAGAGCGCGCCCTCCGCGCACGCCGCCGCCGCTGTCGCGGAGGAAGAGCCCGCCGATATCGCGAGCGCCGCGCGCCGCCTCGCCCTCGCGCGCGATCTCATTCGCGCCGATCCGAGCTGGGCGAGGATTCGCGAGGCCAAGCCCGTCTGCGAGGCGATCGTCGCGGCCATGCGGGCCGCGGGCGTCACGCATGGCGGCGTCGCCGCCGAATTCGACTGCGAGCCCGCGGGCGCCGAGACGCGCGACCGGCTCACGACGCGCGACGAGACGATCGCCGGCCGCGCCGCCTTCGAGCGCAAATGCTCGCTCGACGGCGAGATTCGCGGCGAGATGAGCGCCATCGCCGCGCGCATCCGCAACGCGGCCGACGCCGACAAGGCCGCCGCCGCCGGCGGCTTCGAGGACGCCAAGAAGATCGTCGATGATTGCATCGTGATGGCCAAGGCGGCCGGCCTGACGGAAGCGGAGGTGCGGAGCCATCTCGAGCGCAGCGACATCTTCCTGCGCACGCACAGCATGGAGCGCAATCGCTTCGAGCTGGCGCGCGAGGCCTTCGTCGGCCTGACGCCGGACGCAACCATGGCGATCGGCGTGGCCGTGGCGCAGGACGCCTTCATGTTCGTAATGAAGCTGCTGTCGGAAATCTTCAAGGCGCGCGAATCGCAGTCGCGCGCGCCGCCGCCGGCTCTGCCCGCGCTCGATGTCGCGGACAGCGACGGTGAGGCCGCGGATCTGCGCCTGATGAAGGCGCTGCTGCGGCTCTCGCGGCCGCGCCCGGGCGGCCGCAGCGCCTTCGACGCGGCCGAGATCGCCGATCTGCCGATCGATGTGCGCAGCAATATCATCGGCTTGCTGAACCGGCTGGTGCGGGAGGGAATAGCGAGCCTCGACCGCAAGGGCGTCTACCTGCTCGATAATCGCACGCTGGTCGAGGTGGAGGCGAAGCTCTCGCACGCGCTGAAGCGCGCGTCGCGCGGCTCCGTCGCGGCGGAGGTCGCCGCGCTCACCGCCGAGCTCGGCGCCAGGGACGGATCGGCGCGCGGCTTTTGGCGCCGCCGGCGCAGCGCGCTCGACCGCTATCTGACGCCGCGCGCCGCCCCGCCCGTCGAGGCCGAAAGCGAGGAAGCGGCCGCCAAATAAACGCTTCAGCCCCAAGCGAGACTCTCGCCGCACGTCCTTCTCTTGCTTGCGGGAGAAAGAGCACGCCCTTGTGTCGAGGCTTCTCTGATTCCCTTATTTCGCAGCCACGCCGAAGCCCCTGTCTCGAAGAGTCGCCCTTTAGAACGTCCTTCGAGGCTTTTTGCATTCCGCAAAAAGCGCCTCAGGACGAGGGGTTGAATTTCGCATCGAAGGCGATCATCCGGCGAGCGTCGATGCGTCGATCTGCGCGAAGGAGAACATGAAGGCGTTCTCGAGATCGAAGGCGGCGTAGAGAAACGGATCGGCGGTCAGAAAGGGCCGCCAGAATTCGTTGAAGCCGCGTCTTCCGTCCACGCCGGCGCGGCGGAAGCGCTTGTCGCCGCGAATGTGCGGATCGATGTTCGGGTTCTGAAAGCCCTTCACGAATCCATGGGCCGAGAACACGGTGAAGCGCACCGCCGCGCGCCCGGAGGTCTCCAGCGCGCGCAGGCCGTCGCTCCATGACGAGGCGCGCAGTGCGCCGCGCAGCACATGGAGCGCCACGGCGGGATCGCAGGCGTAGGTGAAGGCGCTGGGGCCGAGCCGGACGAACAGCCGCTCATAGTGCGAGAAGGCGACGACGACGCGCTTGGCGCGGCAATCGGCGGCGAAGGCCAGCCGCTCGACGAGGCGGGCGAGATTGCCGATCCAGCCGCTGTCCTCGAAGCGCGTCATCGGCAGCACGAGGAGGATGGCGTCCGCCTCCGCGAGCTTCTTGACGAAATCGTCGCGCAGCTCGCGCGAGGCCTCTTGCGACGCCGACTCGTCGGCGATAGAGGCGGCGCCCGCCGCGTCGATGATCCTGGCCAGGGCCGGCCTTCGCTCGGCGAGCGGCGGCGACGCCTCGCCGTTCAGCGTCATGCGGAAGAAATATTCGTGCAGGCGCGTCGCCTCGGTCGGCGCGCCGCCTTCGGCGAAATCGCGACGCAGCCGCTGATACTCGTCGGCGCCGGTGTCGAGAATATCGAGCCGCGACGCTTCGGAATCGAGCCCGTGGAAAGCGGCGCGCGTGATGGACTGCGCCGCCGGCCGCAGCTCGGCCGGATAGCCATGGGCGTTCTGCACGATGCAGTCGGTGAAGGTCGCGAGCGCGGCGGATTTGCCGCCGCCGCGCGGTCCGACCAAGCATAATGTGAGCTTCTGCGTCATAGGGTCGCTTCTGACTGTTTCAGCCTCCCGGCCCCCTGGCGCCGCCGAAGCGCAGGAAATTGCGCATTGTGGCGAGGATGCCGTCGGATTTCGGCGCCGCCGCGACGGTGCGCGGCTCCGTCTCGATCGGAGCCGCGCGCTCCATGTGGAGCCGGCGCCAATAGGCGTTGGCCTCGTCGACGACCACCGCGAGGCGTTGCGCCTCGGCCAATGGCGTCCATTCGCCGGCGCGGCGGCGAATGATATAGTCGCGCAGCCGGCGCGCCTCCTCGTCGAGCTGCAGATCGTCGCAATAGATCGCCGCCCGCTCCACCATCGCCTCGTCGTGCAGCAGAAAGGCGATCCCGTCGAGGCGCTCCGGATCGCGCGCATCGTCGAGCTCCATGCGCGTCTCCATGGCGTGAGAGGCGATCGCGGGATGCGCGAGCAGCAGCTCGAGAAGGCGGCTCTGCGCCGCCGCGCCGGCCGTCGCCGCCATCAGGCCGCTCGCGCGGCACAAAGCGAGGAAACGGCGCGGCAACGCCTGCGCGCCGCCGCAATAGGCGCGGAACTGGGCTTCGTCGGCCGCGCGCGCGAGCCGCGGAGCGCGCACGCAGGCCTCCATCAGCGGCGGATCGGCCCGATAGGCGTCATAGCCGCCGAGGCGCAAGACGGTCGCCCGCCCCTCCGCGCCCGCCTCGGCGCAGAGACGGGCGAAGGCCGCCATCGAAATCGGCTCGAGCATGTCCCACTGCCGCGCGGCATGGAGCCGGCCCGGATAGGCGGCCGCGGCGAGCGCGGCGTTCATGCCGGAGACGAAGCCCTCGCGACGACCCTGGGCGCTGGTCCCCCGCTCGGCCGGCGCGCGGGCGAGGCCGGCGTCTCGCTCTTGATCCGCGGCGAGGCGTAGGATCTCGTCCAGGAGGCGGTCCTCCTCCGCCACCCGTCGCGGCCGCGGCCCGTCGCTCTCGACGCGGAACAGGCGCGCGAAGGCGGCCCCGCCGGGATCGTCCGGAACGACGCCGAGATCGCAGGCGTCGGCGGCGGCGCCGACGACTCCGATGTCGTCGCCGAGCGAGGCGCCGAAGAAATGCAGATCGAGCACGAGGCCCCTTTCGCCCTCCTCCGGCCATCGCGTCGCCGACACGCCGTCGAAGGCGGCGCCGTCGCCGGCGGCGAGAATGCTCGCAAGATTGTGGACGACGATGCTCTGGTCGGATTCCACCGCCTCTGGACGCTCGTCCGCGGCGCCCACCGCGCGGCGAATGTCGGCGAAGTCGAGCGGCTCTATTATGGGCTCGCCCGCGGCGCGCTGCTCGCGCGCCCATTCCCGCAAACGTCGGCGCTGATGCATCGCCAGCACGACGCTGGTGCGCGCGAGCAGCGAGACGTCGCGGTCGAAGGCGTCCGGACAGCGCAGGCGCAAGGCGGGACAGGGCGCGCCATTCTCGCGCAGCCAATTCTCCATTATGGCGAAAGGCGCCTTCAGCGCCGACGGGCCGCGGACGGTCTGCTGCTCCAGCGCCTCGAGCGCGATGCGGCTCTGCTGCGCCGGAAAGACGCGCTGCGCGGCCCAGAGCTGCAGCAGAGCGGCGACGCCGTCGCGCCGCTCGACGTGACGGCGCTCGCGGAGCGCCCAGACGAGCCTCGCGCCGGAGCGGGCGATCGGCTCGCGCGTCGCGCGCTCGACGTCGCCACGCGCCGGAGCTGAGACGGCTCGGAAGGGCGCCGGCTCGCCGCCCGCCGTCTCCGGCGCGTCGACGAGCAGCAGACGCATCTCGCCGCCGGCGGAGGGGGCGTCGGCGCCCAGCAGCGCGACGCGCAGCTCCGCACCGTCCGGCGCGTGCAGGCTGACATGCGAATGACCGGGCGGCAGCTCGAGCACGCTATGACCGCCGCGAAGCCGCCGCGCGTCGAGCCGGTCGAGCAGCGTCGCGCCGGCGAATTCGGGATCGGGCGCCGAGAGAACAATTATGTCCGGCCGCAGGGGCGGCGCGCCATTCTCCTCGTCGTCGCAAAAGAGAATGGCGAAGCCGCGTCGTCCGTCCCAGAATGCGTCAAGTCGATCTCGCCACATACGACCGCGCCCGTTTCTCGTGAGACGTGAGACCGGCCGCAAGATAGCGTCTAAAGCGCGAGGCGCAAATCACCGGTCAGCCTGCCGCGGTGACGGCGCCGAGAGCCTTCAGCGCCCGGGTGAGCGAGGATGTCTGCTCCTGTTCGTAGAGCGCTAATTCATCGGCGACTTTCGCGCCCAGCGCGGCCTCGCGGCGCGGTCGGCTCCGGCCGCGAGCTCCCGCCGGCCGCCGGGTGTCACGTTGCACTTAAATGCAAGAATGCGCTGGTTCGCGCACGTTGCTGCAGCTTATCGGGTTCTTCCTCACTTTCTGTTGTAGCGGGAGCCGCTTTTTTCCCATAACACGCTGGAAACACACTTTGATTTTGCACAAGGCTTCATAAAAAATGCGATCGCACCGGCATGGCGCGCCCGTGGGCCGACGCCAGCTTCGAGTGCTTCTGCGTCGACCTCCAGCATCCCGAGGGCGAACACGCGCGCGACCGCATGACGTGGATCGGCGCCGATCTTCGGCACTGGCTGCCGCCGCTGCGCCGATATGCGATCGTGTTCGCCGCGCCGCCCTGCACCAACATCTCGCCGTTTCCGGCGCCAGATGGTTCAAGAAAAAGGGCATGGGCGGCCTCACCGAAGCGATCGAGATCGTGGAGGCCTGCCGGCGCATCTGCGAGTGGAGCGTCGCGCCCTGCGCCGGCGTCTCGGGCGCCCCTTCGCCATCGTGCTCCCGCGCATGGCTGTCGCCGCGCCGCTCGTCCCGGGCCGCGCTCTCGCGCCGCCGCCGCGCGATCGCCGGCGCCCTACCCAATCGCCGCGAGAATGGCGGACCATCCCATAATCACAACCGATTCATCCGACAACGACGTCGTTCATCGACACCGCGGGCTCTCGCGCCGAGCAGCGAACGCAAAAATCACCATGGTCGCTCATACTCGGCCTCGACCGAGAAAGCGCGCCGTTTCATCCTGTACGAGCGGAGACGGATCGAACCGAACATGTTCCGGCTCCAGCCTGGGGAGTTGCTCTTCCGGGGGTTCTGTCGGCGCCGGGCGTGACATTCCGCCAGGGACAAATCCCCAGAGGCTCTGCCTCCATTCCGCCAATCGAAGAGTGGCCCGGTCCAGATAGAGATAAATTATCGGCGTCGTATAGAGCGTCAGGAACTGCGACACGAGGAGACCGCCGATGATGGCGATCCCCAGAGGACGACGCAACTCGGAGCCCGCGCCGTAACCAATGGCGAGCGGCAGCCCGCCGAAAATCGCCGCCATGGTCGTCATCATGATCGGCCGAAAGCGAAGCAGACAAGCCTGATGGATCGCCTCGAGAGGCGTCTTTCCGTGATGGCGCTCTGCTTCGAGCGCGAAATCGATCATCATGATCGCGTTCTTCTTCACGATGCCGATCAAGAGTATGATGCCGATGAGCGCGATGATGCTGAGATCGTAATGGAAAAGCATCAGCATGATCAGCGCTCCGACGCCGGCTGATGGAAGCGCCGACAGAATCGTGATCGGATGAATGTAGCTTTCATAGAGCATGCCGAGGACGATATACACGACGAGAACTGCAGCGAGGACTAGACGCGGAGTCGAGGCGAGAGACGCCTGGAATGCTCCCGCCGTCCCCTGGAACGAGCCCTCGATCGTCGGAGGCCAGCGAAGGCGCTCCTGCATCTCCCGAATCTTCTCCACGGCAGTGCCGAGCGCCGCGCCGGGACGGAGGTTGAAGGAAATGGTGACCGCGGGGAACTGCCCTTGATGATTGACCGTGAGCGGCTCGACTTTGCTCACGTAGCGGGCGACCGCGCTGAGCGGGACCTGCGCGCCGTTCGTTCCGGAAATATAGATGTGCTGGAGCGCAGTCGCGTCCTCGCGGAACTGAGACTGCACCTCGAGAATAAGGCGGTACTGATTGGTCGAACTGTAGATCGTCGCGATCTGGCGCTGTCCGAAGGCGTCGTAGAGGGTCTGGTCGACGAGCCCGAGCGAGACTCCGAGCCTCGAAGCTGCATCGCGGTCGACCTCGATCGCGACCTGAGCGCCGGCGATCTGTTGATCAGACGTGACGCCTTGCAACTCGGGAAGCTTCTGCATCTCGGCGAGAATCTGCGGCGCCCAGGCGTTGAGCTCCCCCGCATCTGTGCCGGTCAGCGTGTACTGGTAGAGCGTCTTGCTGAGTCGGCCGCCGATGGTGATGTCCTGAGCCGCCTGCATATAGAAAATCGCCCCGAGGATCCGGGCGACCTTGGGTCGAAGGCGCTGGACGACCTCCTGCGCCGAAACGTCCCGCACACCGAATGGCTCGAGCTGGAAAACGAGACGGGCGGTATTTTGACTCGCGTTGTTGGCTGTGGCCCCCACGAAGCCCGCGACGCCCGAAACCGCGGGGTCGGCGAGAATGATCTTCGCCACCTCCTGCTCGAGTTCCGCCATCGCCGTGAAAGAGATGTCCTGCCGCGCCTCGAGCTGGCCGAAGACGAATCCGGTGTCCTGCTCGGGGAAGAGGCCCTTCGGGATCGTCATGTAGAGGTAGCCGGTGACGGCGATCAGCGCGATCGTCGAGAGCAGCATCGACAGCTGATGGCGAAAGGCCCATTGAAGGCCGCGTTCGTAGCCTCGCAACATCCAGTCGAAGAATGCCTCCATCACCCCGTAAGCCGCGCCGCGCTGGTGGGCGCGCTCCTTCTCGAGGAAGAGTGAGCACATCACCGGCGTCAAGGTGAGGGAGATGAAAGCGGAGACGAGCACGGCGACGGTCACGGTGACGGCGAACTCGCGAAAGAGCCGGCCGACGACGCCGCCCATGAACAGCAGCGGAATGAAGACAGCGATCAGCGAAACGGTAATCGAGACGATCGTAAAGCCGATCTGGCCCGAGCCCTCGAGCGCGGCCTCGATGGGGCTCTTACCCGCCTCGATGTGGCGCACGACGTTCTCGATCATGACGATGGCGTCGTCGACCACGAAGCCGACCGCGATGGTGAGCGCCATGAGCGACAGATTGTCCAGGCTGTAGCCGAGGACATACATGACGCCGAATGTCCCGAAGAGCGAGAGCGGCGCCACGACGCTCGGGATGACTGTCGCCCGGGCGTTGCGCAGAAAGGCGAAAATCACCAGCACCACGAGGACGATGGTAAGCGCGAGAGTCAGCTGGATGTCGTCCACCGAGGCGCGGATCGTCTCGGACCGGTCGGTGAGCAGATCTATCTCGACGGTGGGCGGAAGCGATGCGCGCAGCTTCGGCATCATCGCCTTGATCGTATCGACAATCTCGATCGCGTTGGATCCGGGCTGGCGCTGAACGAGCAACACCTCGGCGCGCTTGTCGTTGAACCAGGCGCCGATTCTTTCCGTTTCGGTCGAATCGACTGCGTCGCCGATGTCTTTGAGCATCACCGGCGCGCCGTTTCGATAGGCGACGATCACGTCGCGGAACCCTGCGGCGCTGAAGAGCTGGTCGTTCGTGTCGAGCGTCGCCGAAAGCCGCGGCCCTTCGAGCGCGCCCTTCGCTTGATTGAGCGTCGCGGCGGCCAGTGCGCCGCGCACCTCCTCGAGGCCGACGCCGCGCGAGGCAAGGGCGAGCGGATTCACCTGAGCGCGCACGGCGAATTTCTGTTGTCCGGCGATCGTGACCTGCGAGACGCCGGGCACGGTCGAGATTTTCTGAGCGACGAGCAGATTGGCGTAGTCGTCGACGCGATGAATGGGCATGGCGTCGGAATGGACGGCGTACACGAGGACCGGACGATCGGTGGGATTGGTCTTCTTGTAGGTCGGCGGATTGGGCAGGTCCTTCGGCAGAAGCCCGCTCGCCGCATTGATCGCCGTCTGCACGTCGCTTGCCGCGGCGTCGATGCTCCGATCGAGATCGAATTGCAACGTGATGGTCGAAATTCCCAGTCCGCTCGTCGAGGTCATTTGCGAGAGGCCGGGAATCGAGGCGAACTGCTGCTCGAGCGGCGCCGCCACGGACGAGGCCATGGTGTCGGGACTGGCGCCGGGAAGCTGCGCCGCGACGGTGATCGTCGGGATGTCGATGTTGGGCAGCGCCGCCACGGGAAGCAGGCGGTAGCTCGCGGCGCCGAAGATGAGCATGCCGAGCATCAGGAGGGACGTGGCGATCGGCCGACGGATGAAAATTTCCGAGATGTTCACGACGGCGTTTCCCTTCGTCTGCCGCAGCAGCCCTCAGCCGAGCGGAGCCCGAGACGATTCGACCCTGATCCTCGAGCCGTTCGTGAGGCGGTACTGCCCCTGCGTCACGACCTGCTGGCCCGCCGAAAGACCCTTCTCGATGAGAGCGATCCCTTCCTGTGTTTCCGTCAATTGCACCGGCCGCCGCTCTACCGTCCCATCGGGCTGGATAACGTAGACATAGGGTCCGTTCGGCCCCTGCATGACGGCCTCGGCCGGGACGGTGACAATGTTCTTCCGCGTCTCGAGAACGACCCGGACGCTGACGAACTCGCCCGGCCACAGCCGCTCGTCGGCGTTCTCGAAAACCGCCTTGAGATGGACGGTTCCCGACGCCGTGTCGATCCGATTGTCGATGAGGCTGAGCTTTCCTTCGGACAGGAATTGCCGGTTGTCGCTCGTATAAGTGAGAACGGCGAGCGGCGACGCCTCCTGATTGCGCCGCAGTGCGCCGAGCCAGTCCTGTGGCGCGGTAAAGCTGACATAAATCGGCTTGACCTGGGTTATCGTGACGAGCGGCGTTCCCTGGCTCGCCTGCACGAGATTGCCCCGGTCCATGAGCCTTGCGCCGGCGCGGCCGGCGATCGGCGAGCAGATGTCGGCATAGATGAGATTGAGCGTCGCCTGCTCGATCTGCGCTTCGTCGGACCTGATCGCGCTTTCGAGCTGCTCGACCGTCGCCTTCTGGTTGTCGTAGCTCTGGCGACTCTGGAACGCCTTGTCGACCAGCTTGGCGTAGCGCTCGAGATCGCGTCGCGCCGCGCGCAAGAGGATGAAATCCCTCTGTTTCGCCGCCTCGAGTTGAGCGAGAGCGGCGTGAGAGGGGCGCGGATCGATTTCAAAGAGCAGTTGGCCGGCTTCGACCTCTTGGCCTTCTTCGAACGAGACCCGAGTGATATGGCCGTCGACCCGGCTTTTCACGACCACCGTGTTGTAAGCCTGGACCGTGCCGATCCCACGCACATAGGCCGGGACCTCGCGGACGGCGGCGATCCCCGCCATCACCGGAATGGCCGGCGTGGGCGCGGCGCCGGCGCGCGCCGCCCCGTTTTCCTTCGTTGCGAGCCAACCGGCGGCGGCCAGGGCGGCGACGCCCGCCGTCACGCCGAGATACGCCTTCCTTCTCATTCGCGAAATCTCCTGATATACGGCGCCCGCCGCGGCCCGAGAGATCATCGGGAGATCGTCGCAGCGGCCGCGCCATCGCCAGAAAGGCGGGCGCCGCGTTCGAGAATGGCGATGTCGCCCGCGAGCTTCTTCTTATCGACCTTGCCGGCCGGGCTGAGCGGCAACTGCCGGTAGAAGCGGACGTAATCCGGCAGTTTATTGGCTTCGAGGCCTCGAATGCGCAGATAGTCGGCGAGTTCGGCGAGCGAGAGCTTTTCGGCCGCTTCGGCCATTGTCAGGCAAAGGCACACCGACTGGCCCAAATCGGGGTCCGGGACCGCGACGCAGGCGGCGCTGACCACGTCGGGGTGGGAGCTGGCGATGCTTTCGATCTGGACCGGACTGATGTTCACTCCACCGCGAATGATGATCTCTTTCTTGCGCCCCGACAGCACCAAATAGCCGTCCGCGTCGATGAAGCCGAGGTCTCCGGTGTGGACCCATCCGGCGCAGTCGCGGTACTTGGCGTCGAGCTCCGGGGCGTTGACATATTGCATCGGGCTCATCGGCCCTCTCGCGATAATTTCGCCGGCGAGGCCACGAGGCAGTTCCTCGCCGAGTTCGTCGGTGATCTTGAGGGCGCAGACGCTTGGATTCGGTCTGCCGACGCAGCGGAACACGGCGTCCGGATCGTCGGCGAGCGCGCTATGACAGTTCACGCCGTCAGCTGAGCCGTAGAGATTGATGAATTTGCAGCCGAATGCGTCGATGCAGCGGCGGATCGTCGCTTCGTCGATAACGGAACCTCCGCACACGATGCCCATCAGGCTCGATTTGTCGATCCGCTTCAGCAGCGGATCGGCGGCCATGCGCTGGAGCATGGTCGGCACGCCGAAGATGAAGGTCGGCTTGAGCGTCTCGATGGCTTCGATCGCCGCCGCCGTCTCGAACTTCGGCAGGACGACGACTGTTCCGCCGATCCAGGACAAGACTCCGAACGTCGCGGTCGAGCCGAAGGCCGATCCGAGCGGCACGAGGTAGAGGCCGCTGAACGCGGCCGCATCGGGGTGCAACTCTTGAAGGAAGCGGCCGCGCCCGCCGACGAGCGCGTTGTGAGAATAGGCGATCAGCTTGGGTTCGGATTCGGTGCCCGATGACACGAGCAGGCGAACCGGATCGTCGGGATTGGGCGCCGGGAGTTCGTCGAGCGGAATCGGATCGGACTGCATCATCCCGTCGAAATCGATCCAGCCCGGCTTTCCTGGCCCGTCCACGATCAGAAGGCGCAGCGAGAGCGCCGTGGGCCGCAACGACTCGATCATCTCGCAGATGTCGATCCCGGCGAACTCGCGGGTCACGACGACGGCGCGGGCGTCGCATCGCTTCAGCAGAGATTCCATATCGAGGCGGCCGCGGCCAGGCGGGAAAGGCGCCACAATGGCGCCGAGTGCCGCGGCGGCGAGGTCGATCGTGCAACAGCGCCAGCTGTTCGGGATCTGGTAGGCGACGACGTCTCCCGCGACGATGCCGCGCGCGCGCAAACCCGCCGCGAGGCGCAGGGCGCGATCGAGCAGAGCGCCATAGGACGTCGATTCGCCAGGAGAGGAGACAGCGACTTTCTCTGGGTTTTGCCGGGCGTGCTTGCAAAAGAGTTCAAAAACCGACTGGTTGGGATAGAGCCCGGCTTCTTTCCATTCCCGGCGAACGGCCGCGGGGACGAGATCGACGATGCCAGAAGCATTCATTGAAACCTCCACGGAGAATTGACTTGGGTATAGGAGCGGCGGCCGAGACAGCGGCTGAAGCGCTCGTCCTCGTGCAGCGCGCAGAGATCTTCGACCACGACGGCCGCTGGCGCGCCGTGTTTCGTGAGAAACCTCATCCAGTCGTCGGCGCTTTTCGATGACAGCGCGGCTGGCAAACAGTCTTCGACTTCGGATGCATCTGCTGCGGCGTCGAGCCCGAGCGCCTCGGCGAGCCGCGCGACCTTTTCGGCGCCGACGCAGTCGATGGCGATCCGGCCCTCGCGCGTGGCATAGACGCCGCTGATCGCGGCGTCCGCGCCCTGCGACAAAAGTTGCTCGGCGTCGCCTCGGCGCAGCGCCGAGCCGAGATCGTCTGCGCACAGAAGCGTCGCCGCGCCGAGCAGCGAAGTATCCACTCGCACGCCGCCGCCTCGCAGACGGCGCGCGAGGAGCGCAGCAGTGATCCCTTGGGCCGTCACGGCGCCCCCGAGGACGTCGAGGGCTGTGAAGAGCGAGCCTCCGTAAACGCCCGACGATTTGGCGATCCTGTCCGCGACGCCCGAATAGGCCTGAACCATGAAATCGGTGCCGGGCGCGTCGATCTGAGCCGAAGGCCCCCAGCCGCCCGCATAGGCGTAAATCAGCGACCGATTGGCGCGCGCGAGATCGATGTCGTCGAGATCGAGCTCCGCCGCTTTGCCGGGCGCCCAATTATGCAGAAAGACGTCCGCGTGGCGAACGAGTTCCTTGATCTCCGCTTGCCCTTGCGCGGATTTGATATCGATCTCCCGAACGGCCTTGAGTCGATTGAGCGCGTCATAACGAGCCGAGACCCCGTCGACGATCGGCGGCATGCCCCGCAGAGGGTCGCCGCCCGGCGGCTCGATGCGCAGGACATTCGCGCCGAGCAGTGCAAGAAGATGCCCTGCGAGAGGCCCTTGAATGCGTCGGCAGGACTCGATGACATTGACGCCGCTGAGCGGCAGATCCCCGTTGCCGGTTAGGGGCGGGGCGCCGGAGCGATCGAGACCGGAACGAAAGGTCCATGGGCCTTCCCGCCACATCGGCTCGGCGTCTTCGTCGAGCGAACGTTCGTCGAGCGAACGAACCGGGCAAATGGATATGCCGGCGCGGGCGCAGCGAACGACGATTTCCGTGTAAGGCATGGCGGACAGCGTTCCCCGGAGGGCCGCGGGCAAGGGCGAGATCGCTTTCGCATAACGCAGGAGAAACCCGTTCCAGCCCTTTCCAGCGCTGTCCGCGTCGACGCCCGCTTCCGCCCAGAACGTGCGCCATGGGCCAGCGTCCAGCGTCTCGAGCTCGAAGATTACGCCATCGGCGGAAACGAAAGGGGGCCGTTCCGTCGCCGAACTGCCGCCCGGCAATAGCTTTTCCGGCTTTTCGGGCGTGCTCGCCGCGGCGATATATTGCCCGATGCCGAGCAGGCCCGCCTCGGCGAGCGAGAGGCGGGAGCGCGTAAACGGCGCCCCCCGCATTCGCCCGATCGCGGCGGCGAACGCGCCCTGCAGAGCGAGGACGGCGGCGAGCGTCGAAACGTAGTTCACTCCGAGCGGCTGCGCGCGCCCGCTCGCGCGGCCATGAACCGACATCAAGCCGCACGCCGCCTGGACGAGGTTTTCTGACGCCGCGCCTTCGCAAGGATCCGGCCATCCGCCGACCTCGCAGGCAACCGGCCCACTCATAGGCGTCTCGATCGTGAAAGTAATCTGTGTCTTTGACGACGCCGGCTCCGCCGGAGCGTAACGCATCCCTAACGCCTCCGC
Organism: Methylosinus sp. Ce-a6; assembly: GCF_009811655.1. GTDB lineage: Bacteria > Pseudomonadota > Alphaproteobacteria > Rhizobiales > Beijerinckiaceae > Methylosinus. The sequence goes on from NZ_BGJX01000030.1 coordinate 32,423, forward strand.
CTGATAGAGGAGCGACGAAGCGACGGCGGCGAAAGCGGGCGCGGCGTCGTTCAGCGATCCGACGACGACGCAATCCTCGAGCGGGCGCAACATGCGCGTCATCACGATTCGGACGGCGAGCGGCCGCGACCGCCTGCGACGGCCGGAAGAATTGTGATGTGATCTCCATCCTGCACGGCCGTCTTTAGGTCGCCCGCAAAGCGGATGTCGTTCTCGTTGACGAAGATGTTGACGAAACGATGCATCTTTCCGCCCGATATGAGGCGGTCTTTCACGCCGGGATAGCGCGCATCGATTTCGTCGATGACTTCGAGGACGTTCGCTCCTGTCGCTTCGATCCGCTTCTGATTGGCAGTGAGGGAACGCAGGATGGTTGGAATGCTCACGACAATTGGCATGCGGGGCTCCCTGTCTCCGGCGAATAGATGTGGGCGTCGCAATGCGCGGCGTAACGCTCGACCGATCGGAGCTTCTCTTCGGTGATCTCGCCGTCGATGATGCGAAAGCTACGGGTTTCCAGCTTTCGGGCCGGATCTGTTCCGATGATGACGTAATGCGTCCGCGGCTCGGCCGCGAACAGCACATCATCGGAGCTCGGATAAGCGCGCGAGCCGGTGTGTGAATGGTAGATGACGATGGGCTCCTCGCCGTTTTCTTCCATTTCACTCCACACCCGAAATTGCTCCTCGGCGTCCAGTTGGAAGAAGTCGGCGGAGTTCGCCGAGTTGCGCATCGGAATGAGACGCAGGGGCAAATCCGATCCTTCAGGTCCGGCGATCACGCCGCAAGTTTCGATTGGGTGATCCTCTCGAGCCTGCGCGATTATCGCCTCGAGGAGTTGTGAGAGAATGATGAGCATCTTGCGCCTCGGGTGCAGTTGCAAACATCAATAGCGGGGCAGCGAAGGATCGACATCCGTGATCCATGCGATGATGCCGCCCTCGAGATTCTTCACATTGCTAAACCCTTGCTTTTGCAACTCCAGCAGAGCGTTCCTGGAGCGCGCGCCGGACTTGCAATGCAGGACGATGGGCGCGTTCTTGTCGAAGCGCGCCATGACCGCATCGGACAGCGCATTGCTGATCGGCATGAGATTGGCGCCGGCTATGTGCACGATCTCCCATTCCGCGATTTCGCGCACGTCGATCAAATGCAGATCGACGCCATCATCACGCAACTGCTTGAGCTCTCGGGCGCTGATCGAGGGAACGTCCGGCTCCCGCGCCGCTCCCGTCGGCGCCACACTGCAGAAGGCGCGATAATCGACGAGTTCGGTAATGGCCTTCCTATGAGGGTCCCGCCGCAGCGGGATCGACCGATACGTCATTTCCAGCGCGTCATAGACGATCAAGCGCCCGAGCAGGGTCTCACCGAGACCGGTAATCAGTTTGACCGCTTCCGTCGCCATGATCGCGCCGATCGATGCACAGAGAACGCCGAGGACGCCGCCCTCCGCGCATGACGGCGCCATTTCGGGCGGCGGCGGCTCGGGGTACAAATCACGGTAGTTGAGACCCGCTCCGCCCGGCGCTTCCTCCCAGAAGACCGAGGCCTGTCCTTCGAAGCGAAAGATGGATCCCCATACATACGGCTTGCCCGCGAGAACGCAGGCGTCGTTGACGAGATAGCGGGTGGCGAAATTATCCGCGCCGTCCACGATCAGATCGTAATCGGCGAAAATCGCCGCCGCATTCGTGGATTCCAGACGTTCCGCGTGAAGCCGCACGCTTATCTGAGGATTGAGGTCCTTGATCCGCGCCGCGGCGCTCTCGGTCTTCGAGCGTCCGACGTCCGAGACACCATAAATCACCTGACGCTGCAGATTCGATTCGTCGACGACGTCGAACTCGACGATTCCCAGCGTCCCAACTCCCGCCGCTGCGAGATAGAGCAGCGCGGGCGAACCGAGACCTCCGGCTCCGACCACGAGCACTCTGCTGTTCTTGAGCCGCTTCTGCCCGTCGAGGCCGACATCTGGAAGCAACAGATGGCGGCTGTATCTCATCATTTCGCCGGCAGTCAGTTCTGCCGTAGGATGAACCAATGGCGGCAGCATCATCGATCGACCTCTCGTCCTCGATAAGCATGAACACGAAGTCGCTCGTTGCGAGGCCGATGGGCGCGACACATCGCGCTCACCGACGCCCAATGCTCGGAGGCTCCGCATATTCCAGGGGATTTCACAATCTCCGTCGACATCACGTTTCGCGATGCTCGACTCCATTAACGTTCGATACGGTTGCAACCCGACAATAAATTTCTCTCGTTCTCTGTTTTTAGAAAAAAATATGATCAGCATCCTGCTGGCGCGCATCAAGTCGTGTCTGAGAATCGAGCAGCTGAAAGCTCGTCAGACGATCGCCAAGAAAGCTTCGCAGCATGGCTGGTGGCGCTGCGATATTCGTTCACACGAACATGTTGGGGTGAAAACGCTCGGACAAGCGTTGCAGCGAGGCCGATCCGGATCGATCGAGCAATCAGCGCGCCGGGAACGGGGGCGAGCCGCTTTCGGGAGCGGCTCGCAAAGAAAGCACGTCGTGCATCTGATCCGAGGACCGCTCAAGCCGACGGCCGTATTCGCAGCGCATCGGCGCAAAGCCGACTCGCACTCCTATTTATCGAATTCGTTCACCACGATCTGTCCGCCGGAGATGACGAGAGCAGGATATTCCAGAATCTTCAGGTCCTCGAACGGATTGCCGCGCACGGCGATGATGTCGGCGGGGGCTCCGGGACTTAGAGTGCCGAGCGGCGTCATCCCGAGCTCATCGCCGGCCTTCGAGGTTGCGGATCGAAGCACTTCGAGCGTGGACATTCCGGTGAAATGGCGCATCAGCTGCAGCTCTTGCGCATCTATCCCCCACGGGATGTCTGGATGAGCGATTTCGGCTCCGTAGAGAAATACGGCGCCGAGCTTTGCAAGACGCGCGGCATTGGTATGGATGCCCGAGCAGTGCGACATGGTGTCGAACGTCGTCACGATTTTGACCTTCTGCCGTACGGCCTGCTCGATCAATTCGTCGCTGATCTCGGAGCAGGGAACATGCGCCCATTCGTCGATGCCGGCTGCGAGCGCGAGCGCCGCGCCTTGGCTCTCGCCGAGATGCGCGGTGACGCGCCTGCCGAGCCGATGGGCCTCGGCGACAATGGCCGAGACGACGTCGAGCGAGGACAGCGGCCACGGCGGGTGGGCGCCTCCGTGATGGCCCATGCTCCAAGGCGCGCCGGGCTCTCCGCCGGGCTCGAGCGCGATCTTGATCACCACCGCGCCTCCTTCGACGAGCTTACCGACGAGCTGTCGCGCCTCCTCGGGGGACTGTGCCGTCTCGGCGATGTATCCTTTTCCGAACACCGAGATAGGATAGCCGTTCTGGACGGTGATGATCGGTCCGGCCGTGAGCAGACGCAGCGCGCCGCGTCCGCCCGAAGGCGGCAGCAATGGCCCGCCGACATCCCGGACGGTGGTGACGCCATGGCGCAGCACGATTTCGCGCGGAACCTTGCGGAAGGCGAGATGCGCATGGAGCTCGATGAATCCCGGCATGAGCGTCGCGTCGCCGAGGTCCATTTCGCGTACGGCTCGGCCGCGCAATTCCGCCGGCGATCCGATAGCGACAATCTCACTCCCCGCGACTAGCACGGCGCGATCGATTCGAAGCTCCTTGCCGTCGAAGAGCCTCGCGGCGCGGATGAGCAAGCGCTCGGAGTCCGCTTGCGTCGCCATCGCCTGGCCGCCGAATCCGCAGCCGGCGGCGACGCCGAAAGCCCCGAGAACCCGTAGAAAGTGAAATGCGTAATTGGCCAGAGCCAGCATGAAGTCGAGCATATTCATTTCTGCTGGGCGCTCCCGAGGCGGACAAGGGCGAGGGCGAACGCGAGCGCGCAGCCCGCCAGAACGATGGCGATAACGCCGCTCCATGCGCCAGCGGCGCCGAGAGACGTATTGAGGATCGCGCCATAGGCGGGAGCTCCGAGCGCAAAGCCGCCGAAAAACGCGGCGGATAGCAATCCGGACGCATTGGTCGCGGTTCCGAAGACCGGATCGCGCAAGAGCATGCCCATTGCGATCGCATTCGTGGCGACGGCGGTCATTCCCATTCCTGCGGCTCCCAACCATAATTTCCAATGGCTCGCGCCGTCCGCCTGCATCGTAAAATGTAGCGCGACGGCCGACAGGGCGAGGAGGGCGCACAGAAGCCAGGACTCGTCGCGAAGCTTTGCGCCGAGAGGCGTCAGCGCGACGCGTGAAATCATGCCCATGAATCCGAACAAGGCCACCAAGCCGCCAGCGGTGGACGGCGATACGCCGTGTGTCGTGGCGAAGACGGGAAGGAACGTGACGAATGCGGAGAGCGATGCGCCTGCGCAAAATTGCACGCTCATGAGGAGCCGTAGCAAGCCATTGGGGCGTGGCGGCCGGAAGCTTTTCCTCCCGGCCGGACGATGAGGCGGAGCGACCGAAGGCGCCGCGGCCGCCAGAAGAACCGCGACCGGAATGAGCGTTCCCAATGCGGCGCGCCATCCGAACGCCGTGGCGATTCCGGGCAAGACGAGACCGGCGAGAAGGGCGCCCATCTGGACGCCGCTCTGTTTCAGCCCGACGACGAAGGCCTTCTTCGCCGGCGGAACGCGCTGCGCGATGAGAAGATTGGTGACCGGATTTGCGAGCGCCTGCGCGACGCCGCATACCGCGACAGCCGCGACCACTCCGCCGAAACCAGGTGTCATGACGATCAGCGCATAGGCGAGGGCGACGGCGTAGAACAGCGCGCCGAGCGCTCGTCGGGAACCGAAACGGTCGACGATCGGACCGGCCCAGGGCGACAGAACGGCAGCCAGCCCGAATGCGCTCATCGTCGCGTAGCCGAGCAGGCCGGGGCGGATATGCAAGTCGCGAACGAGAAAAGGCCCCAAAGAGCCGATCGCGTATAAAATTAGCATCGGCAGTGTCATTGCCGAGGTGAGCGCGATTTGGAGCCAGAGTTCGGCGAAGATCGCGGACCTCGCGCGCGGGATTGCCGTGACCGCTCTGGCCTGATCGTCGAGGCTCGACGTCATCAGCGCGGCACCTTTGCCCAGGATGCGATGATGTTGCGCCCTGTCGCGTTCACCAGCGCCTCGTCCGTCCCGTCCATGAAACGGGTCGCGCGCGCGGTCCTGTATATGCCGGAAAGCGGCGTCAGGCTGCTCACGCCTTCGGCCCCGAAGATCTGAACCGCCGAGTCGGCTGCCTTGCCGAGCGCCTCAGAAGCGGCGACCTTCGCCGTCATGACCTCGATGTCGCTGAGAGAATGGGAATCGAAGCCGCGCGCGGCCAAGCGTACCAAGGCTCGCGCGCTGACGATCGCCTTGTGCGCCTCGAACACATGCAGACGGATGAGTTGCTTTTCCGAGAGGCGTGCGAGTTCGCCGCGCTCGGAACAAATCCGTCCGCACATGAGATCGAGACAACGCTGTGCGAGCCCGACCCACTGGGCTGAACGCAACATCCTTCCGAGGCCGAGCCGCTGACGCACCAGATCGAGGCCGCGATTGCGTTCGCCGAGGAGGTTCGACACCGGCACTTCGACCTCCGAAAAGGAAATTTCGCGCTGGCCCTGGAAACGGCCGAATATGTCGAGCGGACGTTCGGCCGTCACCCCTCGCGAATTCGCGGGCACGATGATCATCGAAAGCGCGCGATCGAGCGGGGCGCCGGCGTCGGTCTTCGTCACCACTGTGATGAACGCCCCGCGGTCCGACCGGCAGACGAACCACTTGCGGCCGTTCACTATCCAAACGCTATCGGCGAGGCGCGCCGACGTCTTGATCGTGGCCGGGCTGGAGCCGATGCTGTCCGGTTCCGACATGCCGTAACTGGGAACGGCGTCGCCCGAGACCGTAGGCGCGAGAAAGCGGGAGCGGATTTCGGCATTGCCGTGCTCGTTCATGACATATACGTCGGCGATGGCCTCGCTGCCGAAGATCGCGGGGCCGAATTCAGAACGGCCTTCCTCCTCGGCCACGGCGACATAGTCCTCGAGAGAGGCGATTTTTCCCCCGAGGGAAGCCGGGTAGAACAGGCCCCAAAATCCAGCGGCGCGCGCGCTCGCCGCGAGATCGGAGAGCATTTGCGCTGACGCTGCGTCATCCTTCCCGAGGGTCGACTCGTTGGGAATCACGAATTCGTCGATGAATCGCCGAACCTCGAAGGCCCAAGCCGCGGCCGGCCGTGTGGGCGCTGGTTCGTCCTTGACGCCCCCGGACTGCGGAGAGCTTTGACTGAGAAATTCGCCTCCCTCCGGGAGGACAGAAAGCATGGACATATTCATCCCCTCGATGAGGCGGCGCGGCGCCCGGGAAGGCGCTAGGCCGCCTCCCAACGGGCGTTCGAACGCGACGACACCGAGTCCCATAACGTTTGGCGGGCCCCGAACCCGACAAGCTTTTCAGCCTATCCGAGCAGGTTCGCGGGCTCGGACGCCGTGCGGCTTACCCGTCACCGTCCGAGCAGCGAACGTAACCGCTTTCGCGCTTTGGCTATGCGGCGTTCGACGGTGCGGATCGACACGCCCATGCGTTCGGCGATTTCCGCATGAGTCAGATCGCCGATGCGGTTGAGGAGAAACATCTCGCGGCACGGCGGCGAAAGCTCGTCGAGAAACACGCGAAACCGGCGCAACTCCATGGAGCTTTCGAAGATCGTTTCCGGGCTCGCCGCGCACGCGCAATATTCTGGGTCCTCTACGGCGTAACGGGAGCGGACCCGGATTTTCCGCGCCGCGTCGACGGCGAGATTCGAGGCGATACGGTAGAGATATTCACGCTGGAGCTTCGCCGTCTCTCCGTGCTGAAGCAGCCGCACATAGGCGTCATGCACCAGATCTTCGGCTTCCTCGCGCCCGACGCGACGGCTTGCAAATCCTCGCAGCGCGCGAGCATGAGTCCGGTAGAGGCCGTCGAGCGCCCGTTCGGGCGTGTCCGCTCGCCGCGCTTTTGCGGGGGCGCCAGCGTCAAAATCGATTATTGGCGAGGCGAGCGTCACGGCGCCGCCTCCGGTTTTGGAGCGCAACATCGGAAAAAACCTTCTTGCAAGTGGCCGGGGCCCGACGGGCTCGCCGACACGCAAATTGAAAGAGTGTTTCCGCCGGGCAAGCGTCGCGGCGGGCGTCTTGAAAAATCGATCTTCGAGCGAGCGAGCAAAAGCGTGCGCATGACCCTTTCGCCTCAGCCCTTTCGAGAAGAGCGCGACGGTTCGGTCAGCCGAACAGCTTCACGAGCGCGATTGAAGAATCGAAGAAAGCTGCGGGTCAGCCGTTAGATGGCGGACCGCGCGCGGCGAATTTGAATCGGAGAGCCGCCGGGATCGTAGGCGCTCTGCTCGGAGCCCCGGAAACGAAACGAATGTTTCGTGCAGGAGAGAATGCAGGGCGAGCGTCCGATTCGATATAGGCGCAACCGCAATCAGCGCACGGCAAGACGCAGCACGAACCGACGTGATTATGGCCGTCGAGCGGAGTCTTGGATCGCGAGGCATCCGTCGAGCAGGTGACGCCGGCCGTGAAATCGACCGCCGCAAAGGACGCGGCGAAAGGCAATAGCGCCTGAAGCACGAATACGCAGACCGCGATCGCATTGAGCGTCACGCGTCGCGCTGCCGAGCCCTGGCGAAAGCGTTTCATGGGGCCGACAATAACATTCAGTAAGCCCTTTGCAAGAGGAGAGCGCTCGATTGCTAATCATCACGCCGTTCGACTGCTATCGCGAGGCGCGCTTCGGATGGAAGATCCGGGTAGCGCTCGCAGAAGCCTCCCAGGCGACCTGCCAACGCCAGCGGCCGGAAGAGTCGGGCTGCCGCGGATGTCGGCCGCCGACGAGCTCGCCGCTCTTCTGATAGAGGCGCAATCGAGTGATAGAGGCGCAATCGAGCACAGCGGAAGCGGGCGGGCGCGAACGCGGGCGGGTTCGCGGGGTGGGCCTGCTAACCTCTGAGGCTCGAATATTTCCGAGAGGACGAAGTCGCCCGAAAAGCCATGACGCGACGGTCTACAGCCACAGCGATTCTGAAGCGTGCTCCGAAATAGTTTTAGCAATTTTTCTCGTCAGCTCGATGAAATCAAAGAAGATCGGCTGCTTCTGCCATTCCTTCCATGCCGATTGACAGCCTATCCCTCGCGCGAGCGCTTCCTCACCGAGCTGACGCTCCACCCTCCGGACGCGACCAGCGACGAGGATTATCTCATCCTCTCGACGATCCATTCGGCTCAGAACCTGACCCAAAAGTTTCTTGTTCGCGCCGCAGTTGCGTGATTCTGGGGTTCCGAAGCATCGGAGAATGATTCG
>NZ_BGJX01000031.1 GCF_009811655.1 Methylosinus sp. Ce-a6
CTCGCCGGATTGACCGCCACCCAGATCGGCAAGCTCACCACCACCGCCTTCGCCAATCTCTCCACCACCCAGGTCACCGACCTCACCGCGACCCAGGTGCGCGGCCTCACCGCGACGCAACTGGACGCCCTCTCGGCGGCCTATCTCGACGCCATCGACGCGGGCGATTTCTCGACGAGCCAGATCGCTGGACTGGACGCGACGGCGGTCGGCAATCTGTCGACGACGCAGGTCGCGGGTCTGACCTCGGCGCAGATCGGCGCCCTCTCGGCCGCCTCGATCAATTCGCTGACGACGACGGAGATAAACGATCTGACCGGCGCTCAGGTCGCAGGCCTCACCAGGACGCAGGTCGCCGCGCTCAGCACGACGAATTTCACGGCCTTGACCGCCACGACAGGCATTCCGGCGCTGACGACGACCGCCATCGCCGGACTGACGACGACGGAAATATCCGCTTTGTCGACGACCCAGGGCCACGCCTTCACGACGACCCAGATTCAGGCAATGTCCGTGGATCAAGCTATCGCGCTCGTGTCTCTCATCGGCTGACGGCGGGAGGCGCGAGACGCGATGACCTCGGTCACGCGTCCGCAACGGCGCTTCGGGCGGGATCGCTCGGGCGCCGCCCTCTCGAATGGACGTCGACATGCCTATTCAGCCGAACGAATCGGAGTCCGCCCGCGCGCTGTTCAAAAATGCGATCGAAAAATCCTTCGCGCGCAAGCTGAGCATCGGCGATCTGTTTACGGTCGCCGCGCAGCTCAAAGCGGCGGGGCTCGAGCAAAGGAGCGCCGAGCTCTATAAGCATTGGATCGCCTTCAATTCTGACGATCCGATCGTCTATGCGGCCTATTTCAACTATGCGACCGCGCTCGCCGAGTCGGGCGACCGCCCCGGCGCGATCAATGCGCTGCGCGAGGCGATCCGCATCCAGCCGGATTTCCAGCCGCCCTACATTAATCTCGGCCGACTGCTCGAGGATTCGGGTCAGGTCGGCGCGGCCGTCACGCAATGGATGGCGCTGGTCGAGCGGACCTCGGCGATCAATGGCGAATCGGTCGCTCACAAGCTGAGCGCGTTGCAGCAGACCGGACGCGTGCTCGAGAGCCTCAACAAGGACGAGGCGGCGGAAGACGCATTGCGGCAGATTCTCGAGGTCGACCCCAAGCGGCAGGAGGTCGTCCAGCATTGGATCGCGCTGCGCCAGCGCCAATGCAAATGGCCGGTGGTCCTGCCCTCCGAGCGCGTGAGCGTCGCCGATCTCGCCAATGGAATCTCGTCGCTGTCGCTCGCCAATCACGCCGACGATCCGATGTTCCAGCTCGCCAAGGCGCATCACTATGAGAAGCGCGCGATCGGCCGTCCCGAGCGGCGTCTGCCGCCGTCGGAGGCGAAACGGAGGCGCTCCGGCGACAAGCTGCGCATCGGCTATGTCTCCTCCGATCTGCGCGAGCACGCAGTCGGCTTCGCCATGACGGATGTGCTGGAGACGCACGACCGCGCGCATTTCGAAATCCACGCCTATTATTGCGGGATCGCGCGCAATGATCCGACGCGCGAGCGCATCGTCGCCGCCGTCGATCGCTGGACCGACATCAATGGAATGGACGACGAGTCGGCGGCGCGCAAAATCGCCGAGGACGAGATCGACATTCTCGTCGATCTCAACGGCTACACCAAGGATGCGCGCACCAAGGTCTTCTCGCTGCGGCCCGCGCCCGTCATCGTCAACTGGTTCGGCTTTCCCGGCGCCATGGGCAGCCCCTACCATCACTATATCATCGCCGATCCGGTGATCATTCCGGAAGGATCGGAGATCTATTATTCCGAGAAGGTCGTGCGGCTGCCCTGCTACCAGCCCAATGACCGCAAGCGCGTCGTCGCGCCGAACCGCCCGACGCGCGCCGAGGCGGGGCTGCCGGAAAACGCCTTCGTCTATTGCTCGCTCAACGGCATGCAGAAGCTCACCGCTCTGACCTTCGACCGCTGGGCGCGCATATTGACGGCGGTTCCCGAAAGCGTGCTGTGGCTGCTGACCGGAACGGAACAGACCAATGCGCGGGTGCGGGAGGAGGCGAGAAAGCGCGGCGTCGCGCCGGAGCGGATCGTCTTCGCCGAGAAAATGCCCAATCCGCAGCATCTCGCGCGCTATCCGCTCGCCGATCTCTTCCTCGACAATTTCCCCTATGGCGCCCATACGACGGCCGCGGACTCGCTGTGGATGGGCGTGCCGATTATCACTTTTCCGGGCCGCAGCTTCGCCTCGCGCGTCTGCGCGAGCCTCGTGCGCGCCGCCGGCGTCGGCGAGCTCGCCTGCGCGTCGGCGGAGGATTATGTCGCGCTGGCCATAGAGCTCGGCAAGGACAGGCGCAAGCTCGCGGGCGTCCGCGACAAGCTCACGAGAGCGCGCGACACGTCGCTGCTCTTCGACACGCCGCGTCTCGTCGGCGCGCTCGAGGGGCTCTATCGCGGCATGTGGAGCGATTACGAAAAAGGCGAATTGCCGCGGCCGGACTTGCGCAATCTCGAGCTTTACCACCAGATCGGGCTCGAGCTCGATCTCGAGAAAATGGAGCTTCTGAGCGACGCCGACTATCACGCGCTCTATCAGCGCAAGCTCGCGGAATGGGACGCCGCCTATCCGATCGAGCCCGACGCGCGCATGTGGCGGCCGCGCTGAGCGCGCGGTCGATGCGAGCCTTCAGGCTCGCTTCTGTCCGCCAGCGGCCCGATCGATCACTCGGCGAGCATTCGCTTCAAGAGCTCGATGACCTCGGACAGGCTCTTGTCCTTGGAGGCGAGCTCCTCGACCTTGCGCACGGCGTGCAGCACGGTCGTGTGATCGCGTCCGCCGAAGCGCCGGCCGATCTCGGGCAGGGAACGCAGCGTCAGCACCTTGGAGAGATACATTGCGATCTGCCGCGGGCGCACGACATTGGCGGTGCGGCGCGAGGAGAGAATATCCGCGCGCGAAATATTGTAGTGGCTGGCGACGAGCTTCTGAATGTCGTCGATCTTGACGCGCTTGGGCTCGGCGCTGCGCACGAGATCGCGAATGGCGGTCTCCGCCGTCTCGACGCAGAGGGGCGCGCCATTCAGCGTCGAATGGGCGAGCAGGCGATTGACGGCGCCTTCGAGATCGCGGCCATTGGTGACGATCGTCTTGGCGATATAGGAGACGACCGCGGGCGGCACGTGAAAGCTGGGCTGCGCCTCATGCGCGGCGGCGATGCGCGCCTCCAAAATCTTGACGCGCAGCTCCTCGTCGAGCGGGCCGATGTCGACGCAGAGCCCGCCCTTGAAGCGCGAGAGCACGCGCTCGTCGAGCGTCTCGAGATCGGAGGGCGGTCGGTCGGCGGCGACGACGACCTGCTTGCCGGCGTCGATGAGCGAGTTCAGCGTGTGGCAGAACTCCTGCTGGATCGACTTGCCTTGCAGAAATTGCACATCGTCGATGATCAGCACGTCTATGTTGCGCAGCCGTTCCTTGAAGGCGATCGACGAATGCTGCGACAGCGCCGAGACGAAACCGCTCATGAATTTCTCGGCGGTGAGATAGAGCACGCGCCGCTTATTGTCGTTGGCCGAGCGCGCCACCGCCTGCAGCAGATGCGTCTTGCCGAGGCCGACGGCCGCATGTGTGTAGAGCGGATTGAACAGCGGATGCTCGCCGGGGCGGGCGTCGGCGACGCGACAGGCCGCCGCATAGGCGAGCTGGTTCGAAGGACCGACGAGAAAGGTCGAAAAAGACAGACGGCGGTCGAGCGGCGAGCCGCCGAAAGACTCGCCGTCGGCGCGCGCCGGAGCGCGCAGGGGCGCCTTCACGAGCTGAGTCTCGATGCGATCGACGGCGGGCGCCGTCGGCTGCGCCTTCTCGGCGGCGGCCGTGGCGCTCTCCGCGTCGCGCGGACGCGAGCGGCGCGTCGGCGAGCGCACGTCGATGACGATATGCTCGAGCGAGGAAAATTCCGCGCAGAGGCGCGTGCGGATGCGATCCGCGTAGTGAGACTGAATCCAACTCTTCAGAAATTTCGTCGGCACCGTCAGCAGCGCGGCGCCGTCCTTCACGCTCTCGAGCTCCAAACGCGCGAACCAGGAATTATAGACAGCCTCGCCGAGCTCGGCGCGCAGACGTCCGCGCGCGCGCTCCCACCTCTGCCGATCGTCCGCCGACATTTCGCTGGAATTCGACTGGTCATCGCTATTATCGGACATGGTTTTCTTTCGCGCAGAAGACGAGTCGAGGCGCGCCGCCTCGGCAGCGTCGGCACAGTGAAACAGATGGGTCGGTCGTTTTCGATCGATAGCGCGATCGACGCTTCGAGGACGCTTACAGCCCGACAGGAGGCCCCACGGAACACTCACTGAGGTCGAACGGATTTCTGCCCTCCGTCCGACTGCGACGCCGCGCGTCATAGCGCTGCGCTCGGTCGCCGCTCGTTTTCGTGTCGGCTCGCCGCCCAAAAGCCATCACATCACCCCTACAGCCGCGAAGAGCCAAAGCTCGACGCGGTCCCCAACAAACGGATCTGAAGATACGCAGACAGAAACGCACCCAGCGGAATAATCGGCCGATGCATTCGTGGTGTGGTCGACGCATTCGTGGAACGCGTCAGGCAGTCGCAGAGAAAGTGTCACCCGAAGGCCAACATACGCTCGCTCACCCCGTCTTAGCGACGTCGCTCCGCAACGCCACGCCACGCCATTGAACCTACACGCAGGCCTTTTCGCGCGCAACGATCGTCGAGCCGCAGAATGCGCGAAACGTCGCCGCATGCGCGCCGCAACCTCCCTCTTCGCCCGGATAAAGTCATGATTCGCCGCTCAGAAAATTCGACCGCCGCTCGAGGCGCCGCAGAGCGATCTGCGCATGGCGCCGGCGCGCGCCGCCGCAAAACTCGATGTCAAGGGCGCCGAGCGTTGGCGGCGCGGCGAGCCTTTAACGCAATTAACTGAATTTAAACCATCTGCGCTGCGCACAAGAAAAACGTGTGAAAAAAAACCCGCACTACGCGGACTGGCGGAGTCGGCTTTTTCGCGGACCGAGGAGAGATACGCAGAACGCAAAAAAGCCCGGCGAAGCCGGGCTTTCGCAACACGCGAAATGCGCAAGGAAAGGTCAGGCCGACAGCGCCTTCACGCGAGCGGTCAGACGAGACACTTTTCGCGATGCGGTATTCTTATGAATGACGCCGTGCTGCGCGGCGCGCATGACGACCGGCGCGACGCTCTTGAGCACCGCGGCGGCCGTCGTGGCGTCGCCGCTCGCGATCGCCTCCTCGACCTTGCGCATCTGCGTGCGCAGCTGGCTGCGGCGCGCGCGGTTGACGGCCGTGCGCCGGGCGATCTTGCGGACGGCCTTCTTGGCCGAGCTGGTGTTGGCCATCTTTGTTCCTTCGACGGTCGAGGCGAGTGGGCGGGGTCGCCGCCCAAAAAAGCAAAGCGGCCGCGAAATCGCGGCCAGTTCGCGGGCCTTATACGCGCGCCGACGCCATTTCGTCAATGCCGGGACGCCAGCGCGGCGGCGCGCTCGCCCTCAGCGATTCTCGAAACGCGGCGGGCGCTTCTCGATGAAGGCGGTCATGCCCTCCTTCTGATCGTGTGTCGCGAACAGGGAATAGAACAATCTTCTCTCGAAGCGCACGCCCTCGGACAAAGGCGTCTCATAGGCGCGCTCGACGGCCTCTTTGGCCATGAGAACCGCCGGCAGGGACAGGGCCGCGATCGTCTGCGCCGTCTTCAACGCCTCCTCGAGCAGCTTGTCCGCGGGCAGGATTCGCGCGACGAGGCCGCAGCGCTCGGCCTCTTCGGCGCCCATCAGCCGTCCGGTCAGAACGAGCTCCATCGCCTTGGATTTGCCGATGGAGCGCACGAGGCGCTGCGTGCCGCCGGAGCCTGGAATGACGCCGAGTTTGATCTCGGGCTGGCCGAATTTGGCCGTGTCCGCGGCCAGGATGAAGTCGCACATCATGGCGAGCTCGCAGCCGCCGCCGAGCGCATAGCCGGCGACCGCGGCGATGATCGGCTTTCTGGCGCGCGCCACGCCGTCCCAGCGCGACAGGAAATCGTCGAGATAGGCCTCGGCGACGGTCTTGTCGCACAGCTCCTTGATGTCGGCGCCCGCGGCGAAGGCGTCCGACGAGCCGGTCAGCACCACGCAGCAGATCTCCGGGTCCGCCTCGAAACGCGTCAATGCGTCGGCGATCTCGCCGATCAGTCGGGCGTTCAGCGCATTGAGCGCGCGGGGGCGGTCGAGCCGCAGCAGCGCGACGCGTCCATGACGTTCGATTTCGATCGTCTCGTAATCCAAGGCCGGCCTCCTGTTTCCTCGATTCGCTCGGCGAGCGGAGCCGGCGCGGGCCAGCTTAGCCTGCGCGCGTGCAAACGAACGGCGCTTCGACCTGTAGGACCATGCAGGAGCCCCGCCACGGCCGTCAAATGTCGAAATCGCCTTCCGCTCCGATGTCCGCGAGACCGGCGGCGACCGCCTGCCCGTGCAGCTCGTCCAGAGTGATCGTGTCGAGCTTGGCGAGCGCCTGGCGCTCGGCGTCGGCGAAGATCGGGTCCACCGCGAGCGTCAGCAGACGCGGCCCTTGCCCGTCGAGGGCGCCCTCCTCCGCCCGAAGCGCGACGCGCACGATCTCGCCGACATTGAGGCGGCGGCGCTCGCGCGCCAGCTCATAGCCGCCCGCCGGGCCGCGCACGCTCTTCAAAATCCCCGCGCGCACCATGGCCTGAAGCATGCTCTCGAGATGGCGCGGCGGCAGGTCGTGGCGCGCCGCCAGCGCCCGCGACGACACCGGCCGCGACCGCGAATGCAGCGCGATGTCGAGCGCCGCCAGCACGGCGAGACGCGCAGGACGCGGCAGCAGGCTCATCGTCCAGCGCCCTCTCTCGGCCCAGCGCCCTCTCCCGGCGCGCCGCCTTCGTCCGTCCCGGTCGAGCCGAAGCCGCCCGCCCCGCGCGCCGTCTGCGCGAGCGCCTCACCCGCCTCGACGAGCTCGACGCGCTCGTAGCGCGCCACCACGAGCTGCGCGATGCGCATGCCGCGCGAAATCTCGAAAGGATGCGCGCCGAAATTGACGAGCAGAACCTTCACCTCGCCGCGATAGTCGCAGTCGATGGTGCCGGGAGAATTGAGCACGCTCACGCCGAATTCGAGCGCGAGCCCCGAGCGCGGCCGCACTTGCGCCTCGAAGCCCGACGGCAAAGCGATGGAGAGCCCCGTCGGCACCAGATCGCGCGCGCCGGGCTCGAGCACGAGCTTCACGCCCGGCGCGAGCGCGGCGCAAAGATCGAGGCCGGCGGCGCCTTCGCTGGCGTAAGCCGGAAGAGCGAGGCCTTCGCCATGGGGAAGACGACGAATGGCGACCTTCATCGCTTCGCCTCCCCGGCGGCGAATCTTTCGCAAAGGCGAGACACGAGCCGCGCCGCGACCTCGGCTTTGTCGAGCCGCGGCCAGGATTCGACGCCCTCCCGCGAGACGAGATGAACCTCGTTGCTGTCCGCGCCGAAGACGCTCCCCGCGGCGCCGACGTCATTGGCGACGATGAGATCGCAGCCTTTGCGCGCGAGCTTTTCCCGCGCATGATCGAGCACGTCGCGCGTCTCCGCGGCGAAGCCGACGACGAGCGCCGGCCGCCCCTCGCGCCGTTGCGCGATGTGCGCGAGTATGTCCGGATTCTCGCTCAGAACGAGCGTCGGCGGCTCGCGCGAGGGGCCTTTCTTGATCTTGTCCGCGGCGGGCTCGACCCGCCAATCGGCGACGGCGGCGGCGCCGATGAAAATATCGGCCGGCAGCGCCGCCTCGACCTCGGCGAGCATTTGCCGCGCCGTCTCGACATGGCGCGCCGTGACGCCCGGCGGATCGGCGATCTCGACCGGGCCGCTCACCAGAGTGACGCGCGCGCCGGCGCGCGCCGCCGCCGCCGCGATCGCATGACCCTGCTTGCCGGACGAGCGGTTGGAGATGTAGCGCGCCGGATCGATCGGCTCGCGCGTCGGGCCCGAGGTGACGAGCACATGGCGCCCGGCGAGCTGGCGCCCGGCGAGCGGCCCCGCGGCGCCGGGAAGCGATAGGCGCGTGTCCTCGCGCATGTCCTGGCGCAGCGCCGCCTCTATGGCGGCGACGATGTCGAGCGGCTCGGCCATGCGTCCAGGGCCATATTCGCCGCAGGCCATCTCGCCCTCCTCCGGCCCGACGAAGAGCGCGCCGTCGCCGCGCAGCGTCGCGACATTGCGCTGCGTCGCCGGATGCAGCCACATGCGCAGATTCATCGCCGGCGCGAGAAGCGTCCGCTTGTCGGTGGCGAGCAGCAGCGTCGTCGCCAGATCGTCGGCGAGCCCCTGCGCCATGCGCGCCAGAAGATGCGCCGTCGCCGGCGCGACGACGATGAGATCGGCCTCGCGCGAGAGGCGGATATGGCCTATCTCCTGCTCGTCGGTGAGGGAGAACAAATCCTCGAAGACGCGCTCGCCGGTGAGGCTCGCGAAGGAGAGCGGCGCGACGAAACGCGCGGCCGCGGCGGTGAGCACGGCGCGCACCGAGGCCCCGCGCTCGCGCAGCCGACGAACGAGCTCCAGCGACTTGTAGGCGGCGACGCCGCCGCCGACGACGAGCAGAATGCGCCTGCCGGAAAGGCTCTGCGGATCGGATGAGGCGGCCACGGGACGGCTCCGCTGGCGATGAGGGGGCGACAGAATACTCTCTTTCGAGCCGGCCCGGAAAGGGAGCGCCTCGCGGCGGTCGGTTTCTGGTCCAGGCATCGAAGCCGTATCCGGTCGCGACGCCTTGGTCTATATTCGCGGGCGAGCGCGCGAGGAAAGGATGTCGGACTATTTGGACAGGGTGAATCGCATTCCGATCTCGGCCGATCTGCTCGGCGAGGTCATGGACATGCTGCGCTCGCTTCCCGCCGAGGAGCGATGGTCCTCCGGCTCGCGCTCCGCCCGGCTGTTCCAGCTGCTCGAGCGCCGCGGCCTGTCCGAGACCGCCGACGTCGTCGCCGTCGCCGTCGATCTGCGCGTCACCGCCCTGCTGCGCCTGCAGAACCATGCGGGGCTGCGCGGCTGGGCGAGCCCCGGCGGCGAGCTCGCCCACCCCGATCTCCTGAAGGCCGCAGCCGCGGAGCCGCTCGTCGAGTGCGCCGATGGAGAGCCCGGTTTCGACATGGACAGCCTCCGCCTGCGCCTCTTGGCCGGCGCGGAGGTCCACGGGCGGGCGTGAGGGGTGGGGGTGGTTCGATTCTTCGACGCGTGGCAGATCCAGTGACCTTCGCATCGTTCGGGGATCGACAATTGGCGTCTCGGCTCGGCTCTAGGAGCGCGGGACAGCCAAAATTCAGTTGATGGGCTCCATTTTGAATGGCCCAGCATGGAGAGTAGGCGTCTTATTTCGTTTTCGTTAAAGATCGTGAGAGACGGGCGCGAATCGACGGGTCGGACCGATGAAAAAAGCGAAGAAAGCCAACAAGCCACCAAAAGCAAAAGCAAAAGCAAAAGCACCCGCTCGCAAAAGTGGAAAGCAGGTCAACCCAATCTTGGACCTGTTGAAAAATATGGATGAAGACGTGGTCGCCATGTTGCGACAGACCATCCAGCAAGAAATGAGTCTCGGCTCCGGATTTTTCGATTCGGACGATCCTGTCGATCTGTTTGCCGAGTTACTGGAAGGCTGCGCGGGAGGCGATGTCGATGACGACGAGAAAAACGAACTTTTGGCTGATCTTGTCGAGGCCCTGAGCAATGTCAAAGTAGACTCCAATGGAGGAGATAGGGAGGCCCGAAAAAAAATCAAAACCATCTACGAAATGCTGGACAATTCAATCGAAGGGCAAAAGCTGCAATCTATCGATTTGATAATGATAGGCAAGATTTTTACCGATGCAGGATTGACCGTTCCCGATAGTTTGAAGCGGGCCGTCTCCGCGATGCGACATGACGCGCCGCCGGAAGCGTGCGACGCAGCCGGAAGCGATCTCGTCTCTTCGCTGTCGGAATTGGCGGAACAGACCGGACAAAACGCCTTCGGCGTCTATGAACTCGTGAATTCCTTTCTGGTCGCCTTTCCGACGGAGGCCACCGTCGGGCTGTTGCGCGAACTCATCGGCGCAAAGAACGCCGCGATCGACGGGGCCGTCGTCGGATTCGTGTTGCATCCCGACGCGGTCGTCTCGCGATCCGTGGCCGAAGCGCTCGCGGCCGCCGAGACCCAAGTCGAGAGTTCGCTCGTCCAACGGCTCGTCATCATGCGGCCTTGGCTGCCGCAGACCCGACAGACCCACCTCGACGCGGCCATAAGAGCCATGCGCACAAGGGCGCTGCCGCCGGCCGATACGGCGCAGCCAAAACTTATCGAGTGCTATGCCTCGGTCTGCGACGGCTCGGGCGCGAGATCTTTCTTTGTCACGCAGCGCGTCGGCCGTCGCTACCAGCTGGCGAGCGTCATGATGAAGCCGGCCGGCGTCGCCGACGCCATGGTCATTCCGGACCTATCAAAATCGCAGATCGACGATATCGTCAATGAAATGAAGTTGTCGGTGCCGACGTTGAAAACGGATTTATCTTGCGTTGCTCGGATGTTGGCATTGGCGATCGCCGACAACCTCGCCTCTGGAAATCCGCCGCCGTTCAAATTGGTCGAGGCGGTGGAGAGTCTCGGCCTCGGCGCGGTGCATCCAGATCATGCTTCGCCGATCGAAATCATAACGAGCCTATTGGCCGATCTGCCTCCGGAACAAACGAATCCTGCCGCCGTGCGCCGAGCGCACGCCGAAGTGCTGGACAGCAATTTCATGTATCAATGGTTTGAAGCCGACGATGCGTTGGAGGACATTCTTTTGCCGGTCAAAGGCTCCAAAGCGCGCGTCGCCAAGCTCATGCAGGCCTTTCTCCCCGAACGACGGCTCTTTTGGGCTCGGCAATGCGCGCTTTCGGCCCTCGCGATGCGGGGCGACAAGATCGCGACTCACGCGCCCTGGCGGGAATTCGCTCTGGTCGGACGCGACATCGCCTCGGATTTGCCGCTCGATCAGATACCCTTGATGAAACAAATAGCGGAGATATCGGTGCAGGTTCTCGAACAGAGTCTGTGACTGGGCGCGATGCCGCTCGGCGAGACGACGTCTTTGAAAAGGCCCTGAACGACGCCGCATCGCCATTCGTGAAAGAGGAAGAAGGGCACAAGGCAGGCGTTCGCCGAAAGCCCGCCAGTCGGGTCGAGCTACCGGTGGCGCGGAGCGGAGGCCCTCCTCACTCTGGCCCTTCGCGCGCGACCATGGCAAAGCGTGCGGCATGACGCCGAGCGATCCCCCGATTCTCGCCCCCATGGCGCGCCGGCTCCAGCTCGCCGACTATCGCTCCTACGCCGCGCTCGATTGCGCGATCGAGGCGCCGCTCGTCGCGCTCTCCGGCGAGAACGGCGCCGGCAAGACCAATATTCTCGAGGCGCTCTCGCTGTTCTCGGCGGGCCGGGGCCTGCGCGGCGCGGAGCTCGCCGATTGCGCGCGCCGCCAGGGCGCGGGCGGCTTCGCCGTCTCGATCGAGCTTTGCGCCGATGGCGTCGTGACGCAGCTCGGCCATGGGCTGGAGCCGGCGAGCGGCGAGCAGGGGGCGACGCGGCGCTTTCGCATCGACCGAGCGCCCGTCTCCTCCGCCCGCGCTTTCGCCGACCACATCCGCCCGCTGTGGCTCACGCCCGCCATGGACGGGCTCTTCGCCGGCCCGGCGGGCGATCGGCGGCGGTTTCTAGATCGGCTCGTGCTGAGCGTCGACGCCGAGCACGGCGCGAGAGCCGCCAGGCTGGAGCGGGCGCTGCGCAACCGCAACCGCCTGCTCGCCGAAGAAACGCCGGACGCGCGCTGGCTCGACGCCGCCGAGCGGGAGATCGCCGCGCTCGGGGTCGCCGTCGCCGCCGCGCGGGGCGAGACGGTTCTGCGGCTGCGCGCTTTGATCGCGCGCGAGCGCGACGACGATTCGCCCTTCCCCTGGGCAGAGGTCGCGATCGAGGGCGAGCTCGAGCGAATGCTCGGCGAAGCGCCCGCTCTCCTCGTCGAAGACCGCTATCGCGCCCGGCTCGCCGCCTCGCGCCGGCGCGACGCCGCCGCCGGCCGCACGCTGGAAGGAACGCAGGCGAGCGATCTTTCCGTGCGCCACGGCCCCAAGGACGAGGCCGCGCGCGCCTGCTCCACCGGCGAGCAGAAGGCGCTGCTGACCGGCCTCGTGCTCGCCCATGCCCGCCTCGTCGCCGCGACGACCGGCCGCGCGCCGCTGCTGCTGCTCGACGAGGTCGCCGCCCATTTCGATCCGCTGCGGCGCGAGGCGCTCTACGCCGAGCTCGCACGCATCGGGGGACAAGTGTGGATGACGGGCGCCGATCCGGAGGTCTTCGCCGCCCTCGACGGCCGCGCGCAATTGCTGCGCGTCTTTCCGGGCCGCGTCGAGCGCGCGACATGAGAGGCCTCGTCGGCGGTCCTGAAAAAGGCCGCATTCGAGGCCCTGAAGAGGCCGCGCCGCGGCCCTCGGGAGCGGCGAGGACGAAGAAACCAACGAATTGAAGAAGCGCATGCGCGAGCCGAATGAAATCGATTTCTGGCGCGGCTTCGCTCTCGTCACCATTTTCGTCAACCACATTCCTGGAATCTTTTTCGAGCGCTTCACCTTCCGCAACGTCTCGATCTCCGATTCGGCGGAGCTCTTCGTCTTTCTCGCCGGCTGGGCGCTGCGCAAGCTCGTCGACGGCCCCGCCGGGGCGCTCTCGGCGCGCTACCTCGTCCTGCGCCTCGAGGGACGCGCCTTCACCGTCTATCTCGCGCAGCTCGTGATCGCGCAATTGGCGATCGCCCTTCTCGCCGGCGCCTCCATGCTGCTCGACGCGCCCTTTTTGCTCGACTGGAACAACGCCTCGGCCATTTTCGCCGATCCCGCGCGCGCCCATCTCGGCCTCGTCGCTCTGACCTTTCAGCTCGGCTATTTCGACATTCTGCCGCTCTATGTGGCGCTGATGTTCGCCTCCCCGCTGATCGCGCTTTCCTACCGCCATGCGCGGCCGATCCTGCTGCCGGCCTCGCTCGCCATATGGGCCTATGCGCTGGCGGCGGGCGTGAATTTCCCGACTTGGCCGACGGAGGGCGCCTGGTTCTTCGACCCGCTCGCCTGGCAGCTCATTTTCGTCATCGGCTTTCTTCTCGCCGGGGAGGACGGGATCGGCGGCCTCGCCCGGCGCTGCCGAAAATGGCTGCGGCGGGCCGCCGCGCCGCTCGTGCTGCTCGGCGCCGCGGCGGCATGGACGGGGTTCGACCCCTGGCCGATCGCGCTGCCCGAGCCCAAGCTCTTCTTCGTTTTCGACAAGACCTTTCTCTCGCCGGCGCGGCTCCTCTCCAATCTCGCGCTCGTCGCCGTCTTCGCCGGCTCTTTCGGCGCGATCTCGCGGGCGCTGCCGAACATCGCCGGCTTTCTGTCACAGCTCGGCCGCAACTCGCTCAACGTCTTCTGCGCCGGCTCTCTGCTGAGCCTCGCCGGACAAGTGTTCCGCTTCGCCTATGGCGGAGATGTTGTAACCGACGCTATTATCGTTATGTTCGGGCTCGCTGCGATGGGAGCGGCCGCATGGGCTTCGGAATGGCGCGAAAGACTGCGGGCAAAAACGTCGAGAGAGCCTGCGGCTTAGCGCCGGCCCTCGCGGCGCCGCTCGCCTTCGCGCTCGCGGCCTCGCTCGCGGCTTCGCTCGCGTCCGCGCAAGACTCCGCGCCGCCGGAGGCGCCCCCGCCGCTGAGCCCCGCCTGCGAGGCGCCGGCGGGCGACATCGCCGCGCCCGCCTCGCTGCCGCATTTCGCCAAGGCGCTGCGCGAACGCAAGACCGCGCGCATTCTCGCGATCGGCTCCTCCTCCACCTCGGGCGTCGGCGCCTCCTCGGACGCCAAGAGCTATCCCGCCCAGCTCGAGGCCATTCTCGAAGGCGCGCTGAAGGGCGTCGACGTCGTCGTCGCCAATCGCGGCGTCTCGGGCGAGGTCGCCGCCGTCACCTCCGAGCGCATCAGGAGCGAGGTGGCGCTGGAGAAGCCCGATCTCGCGCTCTGGCAGCTCGGCACCAATGACGCGCTGGTGCGCATCGCGCCGGAGGATTTCGAGAACACGGTGCGCTCGACGATCCGCTGGCTCAAGCAGAACCAGATCGACGTCGTTCTCGTCGGCCTGCAATACAGCTCGCGCTTCTCGCGCGACGAGGAATATTTCGCGATACGCAATGTGCTGCAGCGTGTCGCCTCGGCGGAGAACGTCGCCTATGTGCGCCGCTACGACGCGATGCGCTTCATCGCGCAGAACCACGCCAATCTGCAGATGATGGCGCGTGACAATTTCCACCTCAACGATCTCGGCTATCAATGCATGGCCGAGCATATCGCGCGCGCGGTGATCGTCGGCGTGTTCGTGAAGCGGGGACGGCCGAGCGCGAATTGACCGCCGGCGCGGGCGAAAGGCCGCCAGCGCCGGCGCGCGTGGAAGCGGACGGCTCAGAGCCGCTTCAGCCCTTCCTCATAGCTGATGGCTTCGAAGCGCTGATCATATTTGGCCGCGCCGTCGGCGAGCGTGTCGATCTTTTCGGCGGTGTCGTATTTCTTCATCTTCGTCTTGTCGAGATAGAGAAGCTCGATCAGCTCGTTGTAGACCGAGGTGTCGTCGATCGGCAGAACATAGAGGGGCACGCCATCGAAGCCGATCTGATAGCGCGAGGCGCGGTCGAGATCGGAGACGTAGACGAAATACTTGCCCTCCGGCTTCACGCTCGCGCCGAGCGCTTCGACGAGAGCCGGAAGCTCGCGATAGGAGGCGAGCGATCCGGCGAGAAACGACAGCGCCGCCTCTCCTTCCTCCGCCGTGGCGTGAACGCCCGCCAATGCGAGCGGCGGATCCAGCGTGACGGCGATTTCGCCACGAAAACCGAAGCGGCCGGCGCGATGCGTCGCCCCCTTATGGCTGGGCTTCAAGAGCCGACCTTCAGCCTCGAGGCGTTGGAAGGCGGTCGTTTCGATGGAGGTCATGTTCGGCTTTCGAGTATCCGCCCATTCTCGAGACATTCGAGACCGTGACGGTCGATTTCTCAGGGCGGGCCGAGCGGCGCGATGCGGTCGCGGCGCGACGTCGATCGTCGAAGAACGGGAAGTGGGAGCGATCTTCATGAGGTCGAGCGCGAACGTCCGTTCCGAAAGTCGCAGACACGGCGCCGACAAAAATGTCGGCTTTCGAACCGCACGACGACGCTCGTCGCTCCTCATGATAGCATCAAGCAAATTTTGCGCCGCAGGGGCGATGAGGGGCGACGCCGCCACCGCCCGAGCTCAGAGCGGCGACGGATGCGCGCTCTCGATCATGAAATGCTCGGCGCGAGAACGCTGCGTCTCGACGATATACAGCGAGGATCGACGCCGTCGGCTCTCTATGCGCCGCGCCATTCGATAGGACAGATAGGCGACCGCGACGCCTCCGATCGGGTCCACGGCATAATGTCCGCCTTCCGTCACCGTGCCCAGCAGCAGAGCGGCGTCGACGACGCATAAAACATAGAAGACGGGCCGGACGGAGCGCAGGCTCAGCGGAGTCAGCGCGCCGACCACGGCGTGAAACGAAGGAAAGCTCAATAGGCCTCCGATCGTGCTGTTCTCGAGATTCAGCGGGGCGGCCTCGCGTAGCCGCGCGAGATGATCGAGCGGCGTTCGTCCGCCGAAGCGAAGCTCGTGAAACAACGAACCATCGACGAGAGTGACGGCGCTCGAGGCCGGCAGAAAAGCGGCGATGACGATCGTCGCCGTGAGCGCGATCGCGAATGAGAGGAGATAGACGCGCAGTTCGTGGATGCGCTCGAGCGCGACGAGAACAACCACCGGCGTGATGATCTGCGCAGCCATGCTCGCATAGGCCTCCCGCAGCCATTTCGCCAGCAACGGGCGATCGTCGACATAATGGACGAAGGCCAGCCAATCGACGCCGAGCCATCGGTCGAGCGAGAGGAACAATTCATCCTGCAGCGGCATGGCCAGGCGCTGCGTGGCATAGCTCGCGAAAATTCCCGCGAGCGACGTCGCCACGAGATAGATCAGCGAATAGACGAATATCGGCGCGACTCGCGAGATGAAGCTCGAGGCGGCGAAGCGACAATAGAGATCCAGAGCGATGACCGCCACGAAAAAGAGGCTCGAATCCGGGAACGAGGGCAGCGTCAGCCCCGTCGCCTGCGCGTCGAGATAGGCGCTCGCCGTCATGGCGAGGCTGAGCCGCGCGGCGGCCGAAGGAACGGCGACGAAACGCGATCGCAGATGATCGAGACAGAAATCGCAAATTCGGCCGAGCGGGAGACGCGAAAAAAGAACGATCGTCCAATGCATGCTGGAAACCCGCACAATAGAAATGACCTCGGGACGCGCCGTCTCGCTCGACGAGAGCATCCCCGAAAAAATGCCGGCGACCGCCGGCGCTCGAATGATCCCTTACGTAATGAACAACGGTTATATTTCTGTAAATAACTAATTTTATGAGGAGTTCTAGTAATTTGCGGGAGGCGGCCGGCTCACCATTCGATCGGCGTGCGGCCCCTCGCCTCGAGATAGGCGTTGGCTTTCGAAAAATGCCTGCAGCCGAAAAAGCCGCGCGCCGAGAGCGGCGAGGGATGCGCGCTCTCGAGCACGAGATGCTTGGAGCGATCGACGCCCGCCACCTTCTGGCGCGCGTAAGCGCCCCAGAGCAGGAAGACGACGCCCTCCCGCTCGCGCGCGAGCGCCTGCACGGCGGCGTCGGTGAAGCGCTCCCAGCCCTTGCCCTGATGCGAGCCGGCGGCGCTCTCGCGCACGGTGAGCGTGGCGTTGAGCAGCAGCACGCCCTGCCGCGCCCAGCGCGAGAGATCGGGATCGCGCGAGACCGGCCGGCCGAGATCGCTCTCGATCTCCTTGAAGATGTTCTGCAGCGAAGGGGGCGGCGGAATGTCGCGGCCGACGGCGAAGCACAGCCCATTGGCCTGGCCGCGGCCGTGATAGGGATCCTGACCCAATATCACCACCTCGACCGCGTCGAAGGGGCATTCGTCGAAAGCGCGGAAAATCTGCTTGGCCGGCGGATAGACGGCCCCATTCGCATATTCCTCGCGCACGAAACGGCGCAGCGCGTCGAAATAGGGCTGCTCGAACTCCGCCGCGAGGCGAATTTTCCAGCTCTCGTCGATTTGCACGGGTTTGTTCATATCCGCCAAGCTAACATGCGCGCGGGTCGAACGAGAACCAGAGCGCGCCGCGCGGGACGCCGCCGCGGCGCCAAAAAGGCGCCGATGATGTTTAAAACATCATCTTGGCGATGTAAAACATGTCTGCTAATATATAAAATGTGAGCATATGAGATGATCACCGCCGCTCAATTGCGCGCCGCGAGAGCGCTGCTCGGCATAGATCAGAAAAAGCTGGCCGAGCTTTCCGGCGTCTCCCTGCCGACGATACAGCGCATGGAGGCGAGCGACGGCAATGTCCGCGGCGTGATCGAGACGCTCACCAAGGTCGTGGAGGCGCTGCACGAGGCCGGCGTCGAGCTGATCGGCGAGAACGCCCGCAGCGAGGGCGGCGGACGCGGCGTCAGGCTGCGCCGGCCCGGTTCGCCCAATCCCACGATGTGAAAGGACCAACCCGCGACGACGACCGCCGACTTCGCGCCGACGATCCCGCCGCTCCTCGAACGAAGGAGCCAGTGTTGAGAGATCGACGTTTTCGCCAGCCGAGTTTCATCGAGCTGTTCACGCCCAAGCTCGCCACCATTCTGAAGGAAGGCTACGGCCTCGCCGATTTGCGCGCGGATGCGATCGCCGGTCTCACCGTCGCGATCGTCGCTCTGCCGCTCTCCATGGCTTTCGCGATCGCCTCGGGGCTGAGCCCCGATCGCGGCCTCTATACGGCGATCGTCGGCGGCTTTCTCGTCTCCTTGCTCGGCGGCAGCCGTTTCCAGATCGGCGGGCCTGCGGGCGCCTTCATCGTGCTCGTCTTTTCCATCGTGCAGAGGCAGGGCTATGATGGGCTCGCGCTCGCCACCATGATGGCGGGCGTCATTCTTTTCGTGGTCGGCCTGCTGCGCGGCGGAACTTATATCAAATACATCCCCTTTCCGGTGACGGTCGGATTCACCGCGGGAATCGCGGTCATCATCTTCTCGAGCCAGCTCAAGGAGATTTTCGGCCTCGACGTCCCGCACGAGCCGGCGGCGCTCGGCCCCAAGCTCGCGGCGCTATGGGAGGCGCGCGACAGCTTCCGGCCGGCGACGGTCGGCGTCTCGGCGCTCGCGCTCGCCGTCATTCTCGGGCTGAGGCGCTGGCGGCCGCACTGGCCCGGCATGTTGATCGCGGTGGCGCTCTGCGCCGCGGCGACGGCGGCGCTGCATCTCGACGTCGAGACGATCGGCTCGCGCTTCGGCGGCGTGCCCAACACGCTGCCGGCGCCGGCGGCGCCGTCCTTCGACTTGGCGCGGCTGCGCGCCTTGCTGCCCGACGCCGTCACCATCGCCCTGCTCGGCGCGATCGAATCGCTGCTCTCGGCGGTCGTCGCCGACGGCATGAGCGGACGGCGCCATCGCTCCAATTGCGAGCTCGCCGCGCAGGGGCTCGCCAATATGATCGCGCCGATCTTCGGCGGCATTCCGGTGACGGGAACCATCGCCCGCACGGCGACCAATGTGCGCGCGGGCGCCAAAGGGCCGGTCTCGGGAATGCTGCATGCGGTCTTCCTGCTCGGCTTCATGCTCGTCGCGGCGCCGCTCGCGGCCTATATTCCGCTCGCCTCGCTCGGCGCCGTGCTCGCCGTCGTTTCCTGGAACATGGCGGAGAAGAAAGAGTTCGTCGCGCTGTTCAGAGCCTCGCGCGGCGACGCGCTGGTGCTGCTTTCGACCTTCCTGCTCACCATTTTCGAGGATCTCGCCATCGGCATCGGCGTCGGCGTGACGCTCGGCGCCTTTCTGTTCCTGCATCGCCTCGCCGAGAGCGTCGAGGTGCAGACCGGCGAAGCCTTCCTCGACGAGGATCGGGCCGACGATTACGGCGGCCATCGTCCCGCCTATGACTCTGTGGCCGCCTCCGACGCCGAGGTGATGGTCTATAAGATCAGCGGCGCGATCTTCTTCGGCGCCTCGGCGACGGTGAGCGCGGCGCTGGACGAGATCGGACGCTATCCGCGCGCGTTCATTTTCGACTTCAGCGACGCGCCGCTCGTCGACAGCACGGGGGCGCGGGCGCTCGAGGCCTTTGTCGCGCGGCTGCGGCGGGCGGGAACCGTGGTTTGCGTCGCCGGGGCGCGGCCGGCCGTGCGCCGGGCGCTGCTCTCGGCCGGGCTGCATGAGCCGGAGACGCTCTACGCCGGCACGGTCGCCGACGCGCGGAGCCGCATCTCGCCGCTGCAACGGCCGAGGGACGAGGAGCCAGGGCTGACAGGCGCAGCCGTCGCCGGCCGCGCGTGACGAAACCGGCGCGGCAAGCCGTTTGCTTGCCGTCCGCCGACCACTCATTTCCTGCTGGTCGCTTCGCGCGGCGTTCGTCGCCTTCCTTCTCCCCGCTCGCGGGGAGAAGGGGAATGCGCCGAACCGATCAGCCGGAACCCGTATCACGCGCGAAGATTCGATGCCCTCAGAACCTTTTTTCGAGCCCGAATTCGGGCAGACCGACCCCGGCCTCGGCCTTCTCCGAATGGCGGCCCTCCTCGCCGAGACCGAGGCCGATCCCGGCGAAGAGACGCTGAGCCTCTTGGCCGAGCAGGTCGAGAACGGCGGCCTCGCCGGCCTCGCGCCGGCCGACATCTGGCCCGAGCTCCTGCTCGGCCTCTCCGGCCCCGCGCCGGGCAAGGCGTTTCGCGTCCTGCGCATATGCGGCGCGCTGCGGGCCATACTGCCCGAGGTCGACGCCTTGTTCGGCGTTCCACAAATGTCGGACGGACAGACGGAGGTCGATCTCGGCGCCCATATGCTGCGCTCGCTCGACGAGGCCGGGCGGATCGACGCGCCGCTCGCCGTGCGCTTCGCCCTGCTCGTCATGAATGTCGGCAAGGGGGATTCGCCGCGCGAGCATCTGCCGCATCATTATAAGCACATAGACCGCGGCGGCCCGCGCATAGAGGCGATCGCCGCGCGCTTCGGCGCGCCCGCCGACTGCCTCCCTCTCGCGCTGATGGCGCTCTGCGAATGCGAACGCGTGCATCGCGTCGCGGAGGTGCGCGCCGGGCCGGTGGCGCAAATGCTGGAGCGGCTCGGCGCCTTCGAGGCGCCTGAGACTTTCGCGCGGCTGATGATGGTCTGCGCCTGCGATTTCTCCGCCCATGCCGGCCGCTCGGGCGCGGCCTATCCCAAGGCGGCGCTGCTGGAGACCGCCCGCGCCGCCTGCGCCGCCATCCCCGAGCCCGCCACGGCGGAGGCGCGCGCGGAGGCGATCGCGCTCGCCTTTCGCTCGCTGCGTTGGTCGAGCGGCGCCGACTGAGCCGGCTTATGCGCTGAAACGAGCGAGCCTTCAGGCTCGCATCACTGGAAACTCGATTACTCGCCCGTCTGCAGCAGCGTTCCGGCGCGGCGCGCGGCGGCGAGCAGGCGCAC
Source organism: Methylosinus sp. Ce-a6 (assembly GCF_009811655.1). Classification (GTDB taxonomy): domain Bacteria; phylum Pseudomonadota; class Alphaproteobacteria; order Rhizobiales; family Beijerinckiaceae; genus Methylosinus. The sequence continues at coordinate 20,599 of NZ_BGJX01000031.1, forward strand.
GAAAGCGAAGGACGCCGCCGTGAACAAAATGCCGTCGAGCGCAAGCCCCGCGAGCATCAGATCGACGCGCGGCGCATGGTCGACCAGGACGCCGCGCAGCCCCTCGAACACATAAGTGGGCGGCAGCGCCCAGCAGATCGGCTGCAGCCAGGAAGGCAGCACGGCGACCGGATAATAGACGCAGCCGAGCGGCTGAATGACGAACATCAGCGACCAGACGAGATTTTCCGCGCCGAGGCCATAGCGCAGCAACAGCCCTGAGACGAACAGGCCGACGCTCCAGGCGAAGACGATGAGAATGGCGAAAAAGGCCACGAAGGCGAGGCCGAGCGCCCAGAGATTGAAGCCGAAGAACCAAATGGCGAGGATCGTCACCGGAACCATGCCGACGAAGAGGCGTATGAGGCTCATCGCCATCATGGAGGCGACGAATTCCGCCGGCCGCAGCGGGCTCATGAAGAGATTGGCGATGTTGCGCGACCACATCTCCTCGAGGAAGGAGAAGGAGAAGCCCTGTTGCCCGCGCAGCAAAATGTCCCACAGCAGCACCGCGCCGATGAGCGAGCCGGCGGCGATCGTCGTTTTATCGGCGCCGACGAGGCCGCCCGGCGCGCGTAAGAGATAGCTCTGCAGAAAGCCCCAGGTGAGCATCTGCACCGTCGGCCAATACATCATCTCCAACATGCGCGGCATGGAGGAGCGCAGCAGGTAGGAGTAGCGCAAGGTCATCGCGCCGACGCGCGCGAGCGAGAATTCGAAAGACGCGCTCATACCGCCGCTCCATTGGCGCGGCCGCGCGCGACATCGAGAAACACCTCCTCGAGATTTGCCCGGCCGTAATGCGTCAGAAGCTCGGCGGGCGAGCCGTCGTCGACGAGGCTTCCCTGCTTCAGCATCAGCACGCGGTCGCAGAGGCGCTCCACCTCGGCCATATTGTGCGAGGCGAGCAGGATCGCGCAATTGCGACGCCGGCGATACGCCTCGAGATGGGCGCGCGCCCAGTCCGCCGTGTCGGGGTCGAGCGAGGCCGTGGGCTCGTCGAGCAGCAGGAGCTCGGGCTCGTTGATGAGCGCCTTGGCGAGCGCGACGCGCGTCTTCTGCCCGGCGGAGAGGCGCCCGCTCGGGCGGTCGAGAAATTCGGCGAGAGCGAGGTCGGCGGCGAGCTCCTCGATTTTTCCTTTGATATCGCGAACGCCATAGAGGCGGCCGAAGACGGTGAGATTCTGCCGCACGGTGAGACGATGCGGCATGTCCACATAGGGGCTCTCGAAATTCATGCGGCCGAGCGCGCGATAGCGGTCCTCGAGAAAGTCGCGGCCGAAGATCTCGATCATTCCGGTCGTCGGCTCGATGAGGCCCATGACCATGCCGATGGTCGTCGTCTTGCCCGCGCCATTGCCGCCGAGCAGACCCGTCACCGAGCCCGCCGGCAGCGCGAAGCTCAGCGGCTTCACGGCCACGGTCTCGGCGTAGGACTTGGAGATGCCTTCGACCCGCAGGATCGGGCCGGTGTCGAGCGCCATTACGAGTCTCGGTGAGAGGTCGCCGCGATTTTCGCCGCGCCCTTATCGCAAAGTCCGGCCGGCGAGATCAACCGGCGGCCGATCTCGCCTTGCGCATTCTCACGCCACGGCCGCGGGCTCGCGAGGCGCCCGATCGCGCAGGCCGAAAAGATAGGCGCGCGCCAGACTGCCGCCGCTGCGGCGATCATGTTCGGCGAGCAGGCGCAAGGCGAGATCGGCCGATCGATAGCAGTCATACGCGATATGCGCGAGGCCGAGCAGCTCCTCGTCGGCGAGCAGGTCCAGGCGCAGAAAATCGCGCACGAAAATGGCGTCGCTCCAGACGATCTGGCTCATGCCGGCGTATATGTCATTGCCGAGCATCAGCGGCTTGAGCACGCGGCTCGTCAGCGGCGTGAAGCGATGCAGAACGAAGCCCTGCCCGCGCAAAAACAGCTCTATCTCCGAAAACAGCGGCTGGCCCTCATAGAGCGGCAGAAATTCCACCTCGACATGAAGAACATAGGCGCGCCGCAGCCGTTCGACCGCATTTTGCAGGATCATCAGCTCCGCGCCCTGCACGTCCAGCTCGAGAAAGGTCGCGCCCTCGGTCTCGGGAACGTCGTCGAGCCGCACCGTGTCGATCTCTTGCGTCGCCACGACCTCCGACCAGACCGGAAAGCCATGGAACAACTCCATCGCCAGCGGATTTGGCTTCAGCAGCGAGGTCATGCCGCCCGCCGCGCATATGTGCAAAGTGTGGCGCCCACCGTCGCCGACGGCGTAAGGAAGATAGATATCGCCCGGATTCTTGCGCGTGTTCAGATCGGCGACGGCGTCCTCGTCGGGCTCGAAGCCGACGACCGTCGCCGCGCCGCCGCGCAGCAAGGGCGCATAGACCGGCTCGCCGCTGATATGGCGCGCGCCTATGTCGACGACCTTCTGCCTGGGGCTCGTCCCGGTGAGCTCGACGAATGAAGGGAGGGAATCTGCAGTTTCCATGAAAGCCTCGCTCGATGAGCCCGACGCCGGCGCGTCGATCGGCGAGGACGGTGCGCTGGAATCATCCGCTGACAGCGTCGAAAATGACATGCCTCTTCATCGGCCGACGCAGCCCAAATTCATCGGTTATGATTTTAGAGCTCGCCGCTTGCGCGGGACTGGCGGGCGCTCACTTCTGGCACTCGCGGCAATAGAAGGTCGAGCGCCCGCTCTGGATCACGCGCGAGATATGGCCGCGGCAGCCCGGCGTCGGACAGGGCGCGTCCTCACGGTCATAGACGCGGAAGGAATGTTGGAAATAGCCGAGCGAGCCATCCGTCTGGCGATGGTCGCGCAGGCTGGAGCCGCCGGCCTCGATCGCCTCGCCCAGCACGCGTCTTATCGCCTCGACGAGATCGACCAGACCGCGCTTCGGCCGCCCCTTGGCGTCGACCAGCGTTCCGGCGGCGCGCAGCGGCGAGAGATGGGCGCGATGCAGCGCCTCGCAGACATAGATGTTGCCGAGTCCGGCGATGATCCTCTGATCGAGCAGAGCGGCTTTGAGCGGCGCCTTGCGGCCGCGCAATTCCTCGGCGAGACGCTCGGGCGTCAGCTCCGGCCCGAGCGGCTCGACGCCGAGCCCGGCAAAGAGCGGATGCGCCGCCAGCTCCGCGCGGGGGACGAGCAGCATGAAGCCGAAACGGCGGGGATCGTTGTAGGTGACGCTCGCGCCGCTCGCGAAATGGAACACCACATGGTCATGCGCGGCTTTCGTGCTCGCCGCGCGATGGCGGACGCCTTGCCCGTCGTCGGCGTCGATGCGGAACGAGCCGCTCATGCCGAGATGCATGATGAGCGTCTCGCCGTCGTCGAGCTCGCCGAGGAGATATTTGGCCCGCCGCTTCAGCGCCGCGACGCGCCGGCCGGCGAGACGCGCGGCGAAGCCCGGCGGAAAGGGAAAGCGCAGATCGCCGCGGCGCAGCTCCACAAGCTCCAGCCTCGAGCCGGTGAAGACGGGCTCGAGCCCGCGCCGAACCGTCTCGACCTCGGGCAATTCGGGCATTGGCGCTCAGAACCGTTGAGATTTCCACGCCGCGACGGCGATCGGGACGATGGGCTCGATGAGCCGCTCCATCGCCTGCGCATAGACGCGGATCTCGTATTGTGCGTGAGGATCGGCGCGCAGGGACAGGAATTTGAACAGATTCAACAGATCGACCTTTGCGAACATATGGCTGTAGGTCGAGAGCGGCAACACGGTGCGGGCGAGCTCACGCGGCCAGCCGGCGGCGAGCAGCTCGCGATAAGTGGCGAAAGCGGCCTCGAAGCCAGCGCGCAGCTTCTCGACCTCGGCGCGGCGCGCCTCGAGATCGCCGCCGGGCTGGCGGCCCTGCTTATTGGCCGTCGACTGCTCGCCGATCGTCTCCGGATCGGGGAGATAATAGGTCTCCGGCAATTCGCGGTAGCGGCCGGAAAGCTCGTTAAAGGTCCAGGTGCGGTGGCGGTGCCATTGGCGCAGCACGAAAAGGGGCGCCATCACCTCGAATTGGAACTCCACCGCCTCGAAGGGCGTCGTATGGCGGTTCTTCCAGAGATAATCGATGAGGCGCTTGTCGGAGCCCTCGTTCTCCCCGGCCCGCCAGGCGGCGTCATAGGAGACGCGCGCCGCGCGCACGATCGAGAGATCCGAGCCCATATGGTCGACGAGGCGGACGAATCCGTGATCCAGGACTTTGATCTGATTTGACATTCTCGCCCCCGCCGCCCGCGCCGCGGCTCCCAGCCCGGCCCTCCCCTTATCACGCCCCGCCCCGTCATTGCGAGCGCAGCGAAGCAACCTTCAGCCATGGGGCGGCTGAAGGATCGCTTCGTCGCTGCGCTCCTGGCGACGACGGCCGGCCGACCGTCCCCTCCTTTTCGCCCCCAGCCATAGCCATAGGCCGAAAGGCGCGTTATATCGCCCCGAACGCTATCCGGACGCGAGAGATTATGACATCGCAAAACGAGACCTCGACCCATTTCGGTTTCTCCGAAGTCGGATTGGACGAAAAACAAGGCCTCGTGGATGATGTCTTCCACAAGGTGGCGCGCCGCTACGACATTATGAACGATCTGATGTCGGGCGGAATGCACAGGCTATGGAAGGACGCCTTCGCCGCCAAGGTGCGCCCGTCGCGCCGCGGCCCCTTCCGCCATCTCGACGTCGCCGGCGGCACGGGCGACATCGCCTTCCGCATCGCCAAAGCCGCCGGGCCGGAGGCGGAGATCGTCGTGCTCGACATCAATGGCGACATGCTCGACGTCGGCCGCGACCGGGCCGTCCAGCGCGGCCTCTCCGACAAGGTCGAGTTCGTCCAGGCCAACGCCGAGTCCCTGCCCTTCCCGGACGCGCATTTCGACGCCTACACGATCGCCTTCGGCATTCGCAACGTGCCGCGCATAGATGTCGCGCTCAGCGAGGCGCATCGCGTGCTGAAGCCGGGCGGGCGGTTCCTGTGCCTGGAATTCTCGCAGGTCGCGGTTCCCGGCCTCGACAAGATCTACGAGGCCTATTCCTTCAATGTGATCCCGGCGATCGGCAAGCTCGTCGCCGGCGATTCCGAGCCCTATCGCTATCTCGTCGAATCGATCCGGCGCTTCCCCCGCGCGGAGGAATTCGAGCGGATGATCCGTCAGGCCGGCTTCCGCCGCACGGGCTTCGAGCGGCTGACCGGCGGCGTCGTGGCGATCCACTCCGGCTGGAAGCTCTGATCTTTCCTTACGAGACGAACGGCGGCTCTTCGTGCTCATCGGCTTCGGGCATTTCTTCCGACTGGCGCGCGCCGGCTACATTCTGGCGCGCGAAGGCGTGTTCAAGAGCGTCGATCCGGCCCTATTGCCCGTCCCGCTGCAATTTCTGCTGCGCTTCGGCAATCTCCTGGCCAAGCCCGGCGCCGGCGGCGCGCCGCAGGCGCTGGTGCGCGCCTTCGCGCAGATCGGCCCCTCCTATGTGAAGCTCGGCCAGTTTCTGGCGACGCGCCCGGATGTCGTCGGCGGCGAGATCGCCGACGCCCTGACCGCGCTTCAGGACCGCATGGAGCCCTTCGGTCGGCAGGCGGCGGTCGAGATCATCGAAAAGGCCTTCGGCAGGCCGATCGATCAGATCTTCGTCACTTTCGGCGAGCCGGTGGCGGCGGCCTCCATCGCCCAGGTGCATACCGCCCGCGTCGCCTATCCGGACGGCGAGCGCAAGGTCGCGGTGAAGGTGCTGCGGCCGGATGTCGAGCGCCAGTTCCGCCGCGACTTCGCCGATATGTATATTCTCGCCCACGCGGCGGAACGCTTCTCGTCCGAGGGGCGGCGGCTGCGGCTCATTCAGGTCGTCGACACGCTCGCCCGCTCGGTGAAGCTCGAGACGGATTTCCGCCTCGAGGCGGCGGCGGCCTCCGAGTTCCGCGACAATGTGGCCGACGACGCCGATATTCGCGCCCCCGGCGTCGATTGGGACCGCACGACGCGCGAGGTGCTGACGCTCGAATGGATCGTGGGCGCGCCGCTCTCCGACATCGCCCGTGTCGCCGCCCAGGGCCATGATCTCCAGGACCTCGGCCGCAAGGTGCTGCAGTCCTTCCTGCGCACGGCGATGCGCGACGGCTTCTTCCACGCCGACATGCATCAGGGCAATCTGTTCGTCGATCGCAAGGGACGGCTCGTCGCCATCGATTTCGGCATCATGGGCCGGCTCGGCCTCAAGGAGCGGCGGTTTCTGGCCGAAATCCTGTTCGGCTTCATCACGCGCGACTATAAGCGCGTCGCCGAAGTGCATTTCGAGGCGGGCTATGTGCCGCCCGTCCATTCGGTCGAGGAATTCTCGCAGGCCCTGCGCGCCATAGGCGAGCCGCTGCATACGGCGAATGCGCAGGATATCTCCATGGCGCGGTTGCTCACCCTGCTCTTCGAGGTGACGGCGCTGTTCGACATGCGCACGCGCACGGAGCTGGTGCTGCTGCAGAAAACCATGGTGGTGGCGGAAGGCGTCGCCCGCTCGCTCGATCCGACGCTGAACATATGGAAGACGTCCGATCCGGTCGTGCGCGGCTGGATCGCGGATAATCTCGGCCCCCAGGCCAAGCTCGAGGACGCCGGCAGGGCGGCCGTCGACGTCGCCAAATTCGCGACGCGGCTGCCCAAGCTCCTCGCCGATGCGGAGACCGCCGTCGAGACGCTGGCGGCGGCGGGCTCCAAGGGCTTGCTGCTCTCGGAAAAATCGCTCGAAGGGCTGGCGCGGGCGCGGCGGCGGGCGGATCGATGGTTCATGCTGGCCGTCGTTCTCGTGGCGCTGCTCGCAATCCACTGGATGAGATGAATCCATGATCGCGAAAGCCGCTCCGCTGGCGCTTCTTCTCGCCTTCGTTTCCCTCGCCGCCTCGGCCGCGACGCCAGAGGAGGCCTATCTCTCCTCCCGCGATCGCGCGATCGCCAAGCTCCGCAAGCTGGAGGCCGCCGGCAAGGCCGCCGGACAGGCGGAGGCGGACGAGCGCAAGGCGCTGGCCGAGTTCGGCGGCAAGATGGAGGCGATCATCGGCCCCGTCTCCGCGCCGGGCTTCCAGAAGCTCGGCAAATACAGCATAGAGACTTTGTTCGACGGAATCGGCGCGGATCAGCTCGACGGCCTCGCCTTTGCCGGCGACGACGACAAATCGCAGCTCACCATCTCGACGCAAGGTCTCGCCGAGGCCTTTCTGCGCGCCCATCGCAAGAGCTGGATCAAAAGCGAGAAGGCGCCCCAGTCACTCGGCGAGGCGCTGGCCTCGCCCTACTTCTACACCCTGGCGGTGAGCCCGGACGCCGGCGTCGAGAAATACGCCGATCTGCCCATCGCCAAGCCCGCCGCGGCGACGCTCGCCGCCGCAATGCTCGACCTACGCAGCCAGGACGACGCCGGCGGCGCCCTGCCCGACGAGATCATCGTCGCCGTCGCCAGCGGCGGGCGGCTCTATATTGCCTCGACGCCGGCCAAGGCGAAGATCGAGACGTCGCCCGTCTGCGAGAAGGCCTGGAGCGAGCATCAGGCCAAGGCCAAAAAGGCGATGGACTCCTATTCCGCCTCCGGCCGCGCCGACGAGAAGGATTTCGAGCAATATTCGAAGCTGCAGGAGGAAGGCTCGGCCGCCTTCCGCCGCTGCTTCGCCGAGCGCGCGAAGTCGGAGACATTCTTCGCCGATCTGACGCAGGAGGCGCAGGCGCTCGCCGATAGGCTGGCGACGGCGAAGCGCTGATCGCCAGCCTCGCCCGAGCATAAACAACGCGTCATTGCGAGCAAAGCGAAGCAATCCGGGGGCCGCCCCACGGCTCTGGATTGCTTCGTCGCTTACGCTCCTCGCAATGACGAGCCTGCTCGTCATTCCCCGCAGCGGGCGTTTCGCTGTCCCTCGGCCCTCAGGCGAGCAGGCCGTGGTCGCGGGCGAGCTGAAGCAAATCTTTCTGCGGCCGCGCGCCAACATGGGCGATGATCTCGGCCGCCGCCAGCGCGCCGAGCGAGGCGGCGCCCTCGTGAGGCAGGCCGCGGGCGAGGCCGGCGATGAAACCCGCCGCGAAGAGATCGCCGGCGCCCGTCGTGTCCACCACTTCCGTCACCGGGAAGGCGGGAACGGCGACGCATTTCTTCCCCTCGACGACGATGACGCCCTGCTCCGAGCGCGTGACGACGCCGAGCAGATTGCTTTCTGCGCCGAGCGCCTTCGCCGCCGTCGCGAAATCGGCGGTCTCATAGAGCGAATGCAGTTCGCTCTCATTGGCGAAGAGAATATCGACGAGGCCGTCGCGGACGAGGCCCAGGAACTCGCCGCGATAGCGATCGACGCAGAAAGCGTCCGACAGCGAGAGGGCGACGCGATTGCCGGCGGCGCGACTCGCCTTGGCCGCCTTCAGAAAGGCTTCCTTGGCGGCCGGCGGGTCCCAGAGATAGCCTTCGAGGTAGAGGATTTTGGAGGCGCGCACGAGCGCCTCGTCGACATCCCCCGGCCCGAGCGCCTGGCAGGCGCCGAGAAAAGTGTTCATGGTGCGCTGGCCGTCCGGCGTCACCAGAATGAGACAGCGCGCGGTCGCGGCGCCGTCCGTGGCGAAGGGCGTGTCGAAGGCGACGCCGGCCATGCGAATGTCATGAGCGAATTCGCGCCCGGCGTCATCGTCCTTCACCTTGCCGATGAAGGCCGCCGACAGCCCGAACCCCGCCGCGCCGACGAGCGTGTTGGCCCCGGAGCCGCCGGACATCACCGTCGTCGGCCCCATTGCGGAGTAGATTTCGGCGGCGCGGGCCTCGTCGACGAGCTGCATCGCGCCCTTGTGAAGGCCGGCGGCCACCAGCTGATCGTCCTCCGCGCGGGCCAGCGTGTCGACAATGGCGTTGCCGATGCCGAGGACGTCGTAGGTCGCGGTCATGAAATCACCTTGCGAACGAAAGGCGCGAGCGCCGGAAAGCCCTCTGTAATCGACGCGGCCGCGACGTCAACCGACCGCGCTTCCGAGCCGCCGGACGCCGGCCGCCGAGGAATGACGCGGAACGCCCTATGTTAATTGCTCAAATATTTGAAATTAATATATAAAGAATTGAATGAAGACGTTCTCGAGCCGCCCTGCGGCGGCGATCGAGATTTTTTTTCGGGGAGCCGAGCAAAGGCCCGCCTTTTCTTGTAGGAGAAGACGGCGGGGCCGCGCCCGAGGGGTCGTCCGGCGCGCGAAACGCAAGTGAGCTCGAGCGCTTTCCGCTCGAACGGAATCGTTCGAGCGACCAGAATTCGCTCCAGATGGAAAATTAGACCAGTCTGCGATCCGAAAGGATCGGCGGCTGGTGTGGAGTTACCGGCCGCGGTGGGCGTCGCAATGTCGATCAAACATCCGATCATCTCGATCACCGGCTCGTCCGGCGCGGGCACGAGCTCGGTCAAGCAGACCTTCGAGCAGATCTTCCGCCGCGAGAAAGTGGAGGTCGCCTATGTGGAGGGCGACTCCTTCCATCGCTACGACCGCGACGAAATGAAAATGGCAATGGCCGAGGCGCAGGCGCGCGGCAACGCCCATTTCAGCCATTTCGGCCCGCAGGCCAATCTGCTCGGCGAGCTCGAAACCTTGTTCAAGGAATATGGCGAGACCGGAACCGGTCAATATCGCCATTACGTCCATGACGAGAACGAGGCCGCCGTGCTGCATTCGCCGCCCGGAACCTTCACGCCCTGGCGCGAGCTGCCGGCCAACACGGATCTCTTGTTCTACGAGGGCCTGCACGGCGCCGTCGTGACCGAGGAGGTGAATGTCGCCCGCTACGCCGATTTGAAGATCGGCGTCGTGCCGGTCATCAATCTCGAATGGACGCAGAAGCTCCATCGCGACCGTAACACGCGCGGCTATACGACGGAGGCCGTCACCGAGACGATCCTGCGCCGGATGCACGATTATGTGTATTACATCTGCCCGCAATTCTCGGAGACGGACATCAACTTCCAGCGCGCCGCGACGGTGGACACCTCCAATCCTTTCGTCGCCCGCTCGATCCCGAGCCCGGACGAGTCGATCGTCGTGATCCGCTTTCGCGATCCGCGCGGCGTCGATTTCCCCTATCTCGTGACGATGATCGCCGGCAGCTGGATGTCGCGCGCCAATTCCATCGTCATTCCGGGCAATAAGCTCGATCTCGCCATGCAGCTCATACTCACGCCGCGGATATTGGAGCTGATGAAACGCAAACGTGGCGAAGCCTGAGGAAACGAACCCGATGTCGAATGTTTTGGAGACTGTCGCCGAAGTCGCCGCGGCCGAGGACGAGCGCCGCGCCGCCAATGCGATCCGCGCGCTGGCGATGGACGCGGTGGAGAAGGCCAAATCCGGCCATCCCGGCATGCCGATGGGCATGGCCGACGTCGCCACTGTGCTGTTTCGGCAATTCGTGAAATTCGACGCCTCCACGCCCGACTGGCCCGACCGCGACCGTTTCGTGCTGTCGGCGGGCCATGGCTCCATGCTGCTCTACGCTCTCCTCTATCTGCTCGGCTATCCGGGCGTCTCGATCGACGATCTGAAGAACTTCCGCCAGCTCGATGCGAAGACGCCGGGCCATCCCGAATTCGGCCATACGGTCGGCGTCGAGACGACGACCGGCCCGCTCGGCCAGGGTCTCGCCACGGCCGTCGGCCTCGCGCTGGCGGAGCGGCTGCAGGCGGCGCGCTTCGGCGACGAGATCGTCGATCATCGCACCTATGTCATCGCCGGCGACGGCTGTTTGATGGAGGGCGTGAGCCATGAGGCGATCGACCTCGCCGGCCATCTGCGCCTCGGCCGTCTCATCGTGCTGTGGGACGACAATGGCATTTCCATCGACGGGCCGACGACGCTCTCGACCTCCACCGACCAGATCGCGCGCTTTGCCGCATCCGGCTGGCATGTGCAGCGCGTCGACGGCCATGCGCCGGCGGAAATCGCCGAAGCGCTCGCCAAGGCGCAGCAGGATCCGCGGCCCTCGCTCATCGCCTGCCGCAGCGTCATCGGCTATGGCGCGCCCGGCAAGCAGGGCAAGGAGACGGTTCATGGCGCGCCGCTCGGCGCGAGCGAGATAGAGCTCGCCCGCGCCGAGCTCGGCTGGCCCTATGAGCCTTTCGACATTCCGGCGAAAACGCTGGAGAATTGGCGCGCCTCGGGGCGCCGCGGCGAAGGGGAGCGGCTCGCCTGGGAGCAGCGCCTTTCCGCCTCGGGAAGGCGCGACGAATTCGAGCGTTTTCTGAAGGGCGACATCGCCGGCGAGATCGCCGCGCCGCTGCGCGCGCTGCGCGAAAAATTCGCCGCCGAGCGGCCCAAGGTGGCGACGCGCAAATCCTCCGAGACCGTGCTCGGCGTCGTCAATGAGGCGACGAAGGCGACGATCGGCGGCTCCGCCGATCTCACCCATTCGAACTTCACCATCACCAAGGGTCTCGGCTCGGTTTCGGCGGAGAATTTCTCCGGCCGCTACATTCACTATGGCGTGCGCGAGCATGGCATGGCGGCGGCGATGAACGGCATCGCCCTGCATGGCGGCTTCGTCCCCTATGGCGGCACATTTCTCGTCTTTTCCGATTATGCGCGCGGCGCGATCCGCCTCTCCGCGCTGATGGGCCAGCGCGTCGTCTATGTGCTGACGCATGATTCGATCGGCCTCGGCGAGGACGGGCCGACGCATCAGCCGATCGAGCATCTCGCCTCGCTGCGCGCCATGCCCAATCTCTATGTCTTCCGCCCCGCGGATGCGATCGAGACGGCGGAATGCTGGGAGATCGCGCTCAATGCGAAGACGACGCCGTCGCTCTTGAGCCTGTCGCGGCAAAATCTGGCGACGCTGGAGCGGCCGATCGGCGAAAATCTCTCCGCCCGCGGCGCCTATGTGCTGCGCGAGCCGAGCGGCGGGCGCGAGGCGACGCTCATCGCCACCGGCTCCGAGGTGCAGATCGCGCTCGCCGCGGCCGATCTCCTGTGGGCGCGCGGCACGCGCGCGGCCGTCGTCTCCATGCCCTGCTGGGAGCTGTTCGAGACGCAGTCCCCGACCTATCGCGCCAGCGTGCTGGGCTCGGCGCCGCGCGTCGCCGTGGAGGCCGCCGCGCGGCTCGGCTGGGACCGCTGGATCGGCGAGCGCGGGGCTTTCGTCGGCATGACGGGATTCGGCGCCAGCGCGCCCGCGGATGCGCTCTACGCCCGATTCGGGATCACGGCGGCGGGCGTGGCCGACGCCGCCGAGGCCCTGCTCGCGCAGCGCTGACGCTTGGCCGGCGCGCGGCCGGGCTCGGTCCGCGCGCCGGATTTTTAAAGAACGGAACTGGTTTCCCGGCGAGCGGCGGCGGGGGGTGATGACATCCTCGGCGCTCCGCTATATCGCTATCGAAAGAATCGAAAACGCGACGCCGCATTGCTCGGGCGGCGCCGCCGAGGACGCGAATCCCGACGCTCGGAGGATACCGCACATGGCGCTCATCACCCTGAGACAATTGCTCGACCATGCCGCCGAGCACGACTATGGCGTGCCGGCCTTCAACATCAACAATATGGAGCAGGGCCTCGCGGTGATGGAGGCCGCGGCCTCGGTCGACGCGCCGGTCATCATCCAGGCGAGCCGCGGCGCCCGCTCCTACGCCAATGACGTGATGCTGGCCAAGATGATCGAGGCGCTGGCGATCATGTATCCCGACATTCCGCTGGTCATGCATCAGGACCATGGCAATAGCGAAGCGACCTGCGCCAGCGCCATTCGCTTCGGCTTCACCTCGGTGATGATGGACGGCTCGCTCGAGGCGGACGGCAAGACGCCGGCGAGCTATGACTACAATGTCGCGGTGACGCGCCGCGTCGTCGACCTCGCCCATTGGGTCGGAGCCTCGGTGGAGGGCGAGCTCGGCGTGCTGGGCTCGCTCGAGACCGGAGAAGGCGAGAAAGAAGACGGCCATGGCGCCGAGGGCAAGCTCAGCCACGACCAGCTGCTGACCGACCCCGATCAGGCCGTGGATTTTGTCGCGCGCACCAAGGTCGATGCGCTGGCCATCGCCATGGGCACCTCGCACGGCGCCTATAAATTCACGCGCAAGCCGGATGGCGCCATTCTGGCGATGCATGTGGTGGAGGAGATCCACCGCCGCCTGCCCGACACGCATCTCGTGATGCACGGCTCCTCCTCCGTGCCGCAGGAGCTGCAGGACGCATTCAACGCCGCCGGCGGCGAGATGCCGCAGACATGGGGCGTGCCGGTCGAGGAAATCCAGCGCGGCATCAAATATGGCGTGCGCAAGATCAACATCGACACCGACTGCCGCATCGCCGTCACCGCCTCCATCCGCAAGACTCTGCTCGACAACAAGGGCGAGTTCGACCCGCGCAAATATCTGAAGCCGGCGCAGGAGGCGATGCGCAAAGTGTGCAAGCAGCGCTACGAGGAATTCAGCGCGGCGGGCCAGGCGAACAAGATCAAGCCGATCCCGCTCGCCGACATGGCCAAGCGCTATGCGAGCGGCGCGCTCGATCCGCGCATCGCCGGGGCGAAGGCCGCGGCGGAGTAGACGGCGGCGGCCGCCGACGGGACGAGAAAGGCGTTGAGAATGGGAGACGAACCCGAGAATCCGACGTCGGCGATATTGCGTCGCCTCGACGCCGAGATCGACGGCGTCGCGCTCGACATACGCGACATCGAACATCGCCTCACGGCGCTCGAGGTCGCGGTCGCCAATCTGGCCGCGACCGAAGCCAGTCATTACGCCAATGTCGCGCTCCGCGCAGATCGCACGGATGATCGTCTGGACCGCGTCGAAAAGCGCCTCAGCCTCGCGGACTGAGATCGGTCGGCCGAAAGGAGTGAAGCAATGAACGGCGGAATCGTCGTCGCCCCATCCATCCTCTCCGCCGATTTCGCGCGGCTCGGCGAGGAAGTGCGCGACGTCGTTGCCGCCGGCGCCGATTGGATTCATCTCGATGTGATGGACGGGCATTTCGTGCCCAACATCACCTTCGGGCCCGCTGTGGTGAAGGCGCTGCGCCCGCACGCCTCATGCGTCTTCGACGCGCATCTGATGATCGAGCCGGTCGATCCTTATGTCGAGGCCTTCGCCAAGGCCGGCGCCGACGTCATTACCCTGCATGCCGAGGCGGGCGCGCATCTGCATCGCTCGCTGCGGCTCATCCGCTCGCTCGGCAAGAAGGCGGGCGTCTCGCTCAATCCGGGAACCGGCGAACGCGCGCTCGACTATGTGCTCGACGACGTCGATCTCATTCTGGTGATGAGCGTCGATCCGGGCTTCGGCGGCCAGAGCTTCATTCCCTCGCAGCTCGACAAGATCCGCCGCATCCGCGAGATGATCGGACGCCGCGATATCTTCCTCGAGGTCGACGGCGGCGTCACGCCGCAGACGGCGACGTCGATCGTCGAGGCGGGCGCCGATGTGCTCGTCGCCGGCTCCGCCATATTCGCCGGCGCGGGCGCCGATTCCTACCGCCGCAACATTGCGGCGCTGCGCGAGGCGGCCGCGGCGGCGGGCGCGCTCGCCGTGTGACGGGTCGTCACGGGCCGAAGTGACGAAAACGTCACAAAGGAGGAAGAGAGCTTCGGCGCCCAGTCTCGAGCAGATATCATCCGATGAATGACGCCACTCACAGGCCGGCGAGCGAGGCTCGCTCCGATCTCCTGAACCTTCTGACCGCTGTGTCGCGATTGCGAGAGGAGGTCGTCGCCGACGGCCGCGAGCTCATCCGCGGCTGGGGCGGCCCATTTTCCGGCGAAGCTGCTCCGGGGATCGAGAATCTCGCGCATTATCTCGCTCTGCGCCGCCGCGATCTCAGCGAATTGCAGTCGCGCCTCTCGGCCTTCGGCCTGTCGTCTCTCGGCCGCAGCGAAGCGAAAGTGATCGAGGCGCTGGACGCCCTATTGGCCACGCTTCGGCGGCTCGACGGCGAGGCCGACGCCCCCTACCCCGCGCTCTGCGCCATGCGCGCCGGCGAGGATGCGATCGGCGCCGCGCGCGATCGAATCTTCGGCCCCGTCCCCTCGACGCCCCACGCCGTCGTGATGGTCACGCTGCCGAGCGAGGCCGCGAGCGACGCTTCCCTCGTCCGCCGCCTGATGGAGGCCGGCATGGGCTGCGCGCGCATCAATTGCGCCCATGACGACGCCGCGGCCTGGGAGGCGATGATCGCCAATATTCGCGCGGCCGAGCGCGCGCTCGGGCGCTCCTGCCGCGTGCTGATGGATCTGGCGGGGCCCAAATGCCGGATCGAGCAATTGCGCGCGCCGGAGAAGCTGCGCCTCTACCGCGGCGACCGTTTCTCGATGGTCGCCACGCTCGATCCACGCGCCAGCGGGCCTGTGGCTGTCCGGCCCTCCTTTCCGGAGGCGATCGGCCAGCTCGCGCCCGGCGCGGAAGTTTGGATCAATGACGGCAAGATCGGCGCGCGCGTCGTCGGCGCGAGCGCGGACGGCGTGGAGCTCGAAGTGTTCAGCGCGCGCGGCAAGGGCGAGCGGCTGAAGGTCGAGAAAGGGCTCAATTTTCCGACCATCGATCTGCGCCTGCCGCCGTTGACGCCCAAGGACTTCCGCGACCTCGACTTCGTCGCCGCCAACGCCGATCTCGTCGGCTTCTCCTTCGTGCAGGAGACCGCCGACGTGGACCTGCTCCAGGACCATCTCGCGGCGCGGCGCGGCGAGCGGCCGAAGCAGACCATCGTGCTGAAGATCGAGACGCCGCTCGCCGTGCGCAATCTGCCGCGGCTCATCATCCGATCGGCGCTGCATCATCCGACAGCGGTGATGATCGCGCGCGGCGATCTCGCCGTCGAGCTCGGCTTCGCCCGGCTCTCGGAGATGCAGGAGGAGATTTTGTGGCTCTGCGAGGCGGCGCATGTGCCAGTGATCTGGGCGACGCAGGTGCTGGACCAATTCATCAAGGACGGCGCGCCGAGCCGCGCGGAGACGACCGACGCCGCCATGGCGCAACGCGCCGAATGCGTGATGCTGAACAAGGGCCCCTTCCTCTGCGAGGCGGTGACGTTCCTCAGGGACGTGCTGGCGCGCATGGACCGCCATCAATCGAAGAAATTCGCGCGCTTCACGCCGCTGCGGGCCTGGAGCTGAGCTGCGCGAAACGGTTGCGGAGGCGACGCCGGCGCATTATGGGATAGCCGCCGCCACGCGTCTGCGCCGGGCGGCGCGATGGGGCGTCGCCAAGTGGTAAGGCAGCGGATTTTGATTCCGCCATACGGAGGTTCGAATCCTCCCGCCCCAGCCAGAATTCCGCAAATCATTGGAATCGCTAGAAAATCGTCTTAGCTGGGGCGAGTTCCACATCCCTTGTGACACATGGCTGGTACACCACGGAGCCTCTCGTGCCCGCCATACCCCATGTCGTGCGTCGCGGCGCATTCTACTATTGGCGGCGGCGACTGCCGTCGGCGCTTGCCGAATCGAGAAATTCTGCGACCCTGATTCTCGGCCTGGGCGCCAGCAACCCGAGGAGAGCGCGCTACCTCGCCGGCCAGATTTCCGCGCTCGCCGATCGTTGTTTCTTTCCGGCCGCCATGACCAGTCGCCTCTCCCAGCAGCAAATCCAGAAGGTGTTCCGCGTCGTCTTCACGCAACACCTCGACAAGCTCGAGGCCGTGACGGCGCGCGAACGCGCGGAGGATGATTTCGATCCTGAGAAGAGCCGCCGCAGCGAGCGCGTGATGGGTCACGTCTATCGCCTGCTCGAGACACGCGGCCGCGCCGCCGTCGTCGACGAACGCGCCGCCGCGCAAATGGCTGCGCAGGGGATTGCGCAGGACGAGATCGCCGAGATCGCCTTCATGCTCGATCTCATGCAGCGCCAAAACGTCGCCGCCGAAAAGAAGGAGCGACTCGCGACGCTCGTCGAGGAGGTCGGCGGCGAGCCCAATCCGATGAACCTCGCGCTCGCCCAGGAGACGGTCTACCGGGCCTTCGCCGAGGCGAATTTTCAGTCGGAGCGCCGGCATGACGGCGTGCGAGTCGAGATCGAGAAGACCATCGCCGACATTCTGAAGGATCACGCCAAGGCGCCCCGCGACTCGGTCGATCACGCCGAGACGAGGCTCGTCGTTGCGCCCCTCGCCTCATCCCCGATTGTCGTCCATCGAGAAGCGGCCGCGGAGACGGCCGAAGGCGCCCGAACCGAACATGCGGCGCCGTTGGCCGCCTCTGCGCCGCCGCCACCTGCCGACCCCGCGCCCGTGCTCACGCCGACGCCGAGTCCCGCCAAGGTGGCGAGAACGAAGCCGTTGACGCTCGACGAGCATCCATTCGTCGTGCTCGCCGAGGGGGTCATCAAGAAGAATACGGACGCCAAGGCTTGGGACACGAAAACCCAGCGTCAGGTGCGTCAGATTTCGCGGCTTTTCGCGAGGCTCCTCCTCGAGCAGGGCGTCGTCGAGTTCGAAGACATCCACCAGAAGCACCTGGGCGATCTCGACGATCTTTTCGGCGCCGTCGCCAAGAGCTACGGCCGCAGCCCGCGGGACAATTTCCGGACGCTCGATCAGCTTCGCGCGATCGGCGCGGCCAAGCCGCCATCGGAGCGCGGTCTGGTCGCCGGAACCGTCAATCGCCATTTTTCATTTCTGGGCCAGATCCTCGCCCATATTCGAAGCCGCGGCCACAAGCTCGACCGGGACATCGACATGACGCTGATGCGTCGCAAGTCCACGGAACGCGGGCGCGCGAAGCGCGGACTCCTGACCAAAGCCGACGCCGCCGCCATCTTCCGCCTCGCCTTCTTTACCGGCTGCGCCGGTTGGAAAGACGACGAGGTCCTGATCCCAGGCCCGCACGTCTTCCACCGCGCGCTGTATTTCGCGACGCTCATGCTCCACTACACCGGAGCGCGGCGCGAGGAAATCTGCGGCCTCTCCGTCCACGACGTGGCCTCCGTCGACGCGGTGATCGACGGCGAGATACAACGCCTCCACTATATAAAGATCGGAACGAGCGAAATTCGGCGCATCAAGAATCTGTATTCCGAGCGCTCGGTCGTCCTGCACCCAGAGCTCATCCGCCTCGGCTTTCTCGACTATGTCGCGGCCGTGAGAGCGCTCGGCTATGAGATGGTCTTCCCCGATCTCAAATCGCCGACATCCTCGTCACCTCTGGGCGATCGGCTCTACGACGAGCTGATCGACGGGCTGCACCAAGCCATTCCCGATGCCAAGGAGCGCAAGAAAGTCATCCATTCGATGCGCAAGTCTTTCGGCAATTCATTGAAGCAGGAGGGGATTCATAGCGAGATTCGGAGCGACATCATGGGGCATTCGGGCGCCACCCCGACCGAGGAAATCTACTGCGACGCGATCGCGCTCGCCGACATGCTGCCGAGCATCATGAAGATTCCGATCGTGACAACGCATCTACAGCCGCAGCCGATCCGCCTGTTGCCTTGGGTGGAGACAAAGCTGCCGCCGCCGTTCTCGCGGAAGCGGAAGGAGGCGGATGGCGCGGGTCCGGGACGCAGGCGGACGAGAAAAATAAAGGGGGAACTGGACCGCTGTTGTCGAGTCGCCCGGAGGAATTTCACCCCCGGGCGCTCCTAGAACCGTGCATGAACCTCTCGACTCACACGGCTCCCG
>NZ_BGJX01000032.1 GCF_009811655.1 Methylosinus sp. Ce-a6
TCCACAAAGACCTGAAGGCCCGCGCCGGCGCCTGACGCTTCAGCCTATCCCGCCTGCGGCCCACGCCGGATGCTTACAACAGTTCCGCCGCCTCGGCCTTTCCATCCTCTCCCTGCAGGCTCTCATGGAGCGCGAAAATGCGCCGGCGAAATCTCCGTCATGTTCGGATGCAGAAGGGGAGGAGGCTCATCGGCTTTCGCAAGCAGATCGAGAAGCTCAGCCTTGTGGGGTTCTAGGGCGCCGATCCGGTCTGACCTGCCCCTGAAAAACCCCACCAGCATCGATTAGAGTCCGGCCGATTTGATGACGGACGATGAAGAAGAAACGGTTCACGGAAGAGCAGGTCATCGGGATTTTGCGGGAGCAGGAAGCCGGCGCGAAGGCGGCGGACCTCGCGCGCAAATACGCGTTTCGGAGACGACGCTCTACAATTGGAAGGCCAAGTTCGGCGGGATGGACGTTTCCGAGGCCAAGCGGCTGAAGGCGCTGGAGGAGGAAAATGCGCGTCTGAAGAAGCTCTTGGCCGATCAGATGCTCGAAGCGGCGGCGCTTCGGGAGCTCTTGTCAAAAAAATGGTAGGGCCCGCCTCGAGCGCGACGGCGTCGCGCACCTTTGGGCCGTGTGATGGGCCTGTCGGAACGTCGGGCCTGCCGGATCGTCGCCATCGATCGCATCGTTTCCGACAATGGGACGGAGTTCACCTCGAACGCCGTCCTGTCCTGGTCGGATGAAAACAAGGTCGAATGGCGATTCATCACGCCGGGCAAGCCGATGCAGAATGGCTTCTGCGAGAGCTTCAACGGCGGCATGCGGGACGAGCTGCTCAACGAGACGCTGTTCTTCGGCCTCGACCACGCGAGAGAGAAGATCCGATCTTGGGTTCACGATTATAACCACCGGCGTCCGCATTCTTCGCGCGGCTATGCGACGCCGGCGGACTATGCGGCCGCGCTCACCGCAACAGGCGATCGGCTGCGCAACCCGGGCCAGCTCCGCCGATCGCCTGTTGCTCACCCCACGCCCGCGGGCGTATCAACCGCCGGGACTCGACTCGCCGCTGGATGAAACTTCGGGGGCAGGTCAGGCAGACGACGGCGGAGTCATCAAGATCGTGCACATCAAAAGCGGCAAACGGCGCTGACGTCTCGCAAAGCCCGTCCCGTCGGAGGCGGGCCTGCTCTTTCACAAAAGACGCGGGAGAGAGGGGCCGTATGGTCGATGAGTGTTGCTCGAGACCAGGCCGCCCTGCGGGGCAATGGGACGCGACGTTTTTTAAGCAAGATCCAGCTCTCTTGGAAACTGTTTTGTCGGAAATGGATGCGAGAGGATCGCATGACTATCGCCTCACCTTCCGAGGAGTCGCCGATGATCATTGCCGATCAGGGGAAAGCCGTGGCCACGTCGATCCTTCCATCTGAGCTCTCGAGACCGGCGCGTGGCGAAGCCGTCGCGAGTCCTTCGACGCGGCGTCTCGAGCTTCGCGTCGGCGGCATGACGTGTGATCATTGCGCTGCGACGGTGGAGAAGGCGCTGGCGAAGATCGCGGGCGTCGGGACGGCTCGGGTGAATTTGGCAATGAAAGTCGCGCGGATCGATTACGATCCGGCGATCGCCGAGATTACGCACATTTTGCGAGCAATCCGGTCCGCCGGCTATGTCCCGGGCGCGGCGATGGTGCAATTCCCGATCGGCAATATGCATTGCAGTTCGTGCGTGGTTCGGGTCGAGCTGGCGCTGCGCAAACTGCCCGGGGTCATCTGGGCGAGGGCGAATATCGGCCCGAATGTCGTCGACGTCGAATATCGCCCGGACAGCGTCGATTTCTCGGCAATGCGCAAGGCGATCGAATCGGCCGGTTATCGCGTGGCCGAGCCGAAGATCGAGCCCGAGAGCGAAACGCTCGATCCGGCCGAAGCGGCCAACGAACAAGAATACCGCGGCCTGATGCGCAAGTTCTGGCTCGCCGCCGCGATCTCGGCTCCGGTGATGGCGCTGAGCTACCCGGATCTCATCCCGGGCCTGCGCGAGTGGATGCCCATGGGGAGCGACACGCGACGCATCGTCTGGGCGCTGCTGGGCGTGCTGAGCCTGCCAGTGCTCGTCTGGGCCGGATCGCAGTTCTTCACCGGCATGTGGGACGCGCTGAAACATCGCGCGGCCAACATGCATACGCTGATCGCGATCGGCATCAGCGCCGCCTATGCCTATTCGGTCGTCGCCGTCGCCTGGCCCGGTTTCTTCCCCGAGATGAAGCTCGCGGAGGTGTTCTGGGACGTGACGGATGTCGTCGTGGCGCTCGTCGTCCTCGGCTTGGCCCTCGAGATCAAGGCCAAAGGACGCACGTCGCAGGCGATCAAAAAGCTGATCGGCCTTCAGGCGAAGACGGCGCGCGTGGTCCGCGACGGCAAGGAAGTCGATCTGCCGGTCGAAGAGGTCGTGGTCGGCGACACGGTCTTGGTGCGACCGGGCGAGAAGATTCCGGTCGACGGCAAAGTCGTTGGCGGAGCGAGCGCCGTCGACGAGTCGATGATCACCGGCGAGTCGATTCCCGTCGAAAAGCAGGTCGGGTCGGAAGTCATCGGCGGAACGCTCAACAAGACCGGGAGCTTCCGCTTCGAGGCGACGAAGGTCGGCAAGGACACGGCGCTCGCCAACATCATCCGAATGGTGAAGGACGCACAAGGATCGAAAGCGCCCATTCAGCGCGTCGTCGATGCGGTGTCCGGCTATTTCGTGCCGAGCGTGATGATCCTCGCGATTCTCGCTGCGATCGTCTGGTACGACTTCGGGCCGGAGCCGCGCGTCATCTTCCCGATCGTCGTGCTCGTGACCACTCTGATCATCGCCTGCCCCTGCGCATTGGGCCTCGCCACTCCCACCTCGCTCACTGTCGGGATCGGCAAAGGCGCCGAGAACGGTATTTTGATCCGCTCGGGCGACGCTCTTCAGGCGTCCGAGAAACTCGACGCGATCATTCTCGACAAGACCGGCACGATCACCAAGGGCGAGCCGGCGTTGACCGACGTCATCGCGACGGCCGGCCACGACGAGTCGATGGTTCTGCGACTGACCGCGTCGCTCGAACGTGGCTCGGAACATCCATTGGGTGAAGCGATCGTCAAGGGCGCCCAAGCGCGCAATCTCGTTCTGTCGGAGGCGGAGGGCTTCGCCGCGATTCCCGGCCATGGCGTGAGCGGCCGGATCGACGGCCGCGACGTTCTGTTCGGCAACGCCAAGCTGATGCGCGACCGCGGCGTCGCGATCGAGGCGTTGCAGGCGGAGTGGGAGCGCCTCGCGAGTGAGGGCAAGACCCCGATGTATGTGGCGATCGACGGCGCCGCAGGCGGCCTCATCGCCGTCGCCGACACAGTGAAGCCCGACTCCAAAGCGGCGATCGAGGCTTTGCAACAGTCGGGCATCGAGGTGGTCATGCTCACGGGAGACAATGAGCGCACCGCTCGCGCCATCGCCCGGCAGGTCGGCGTCGAGCGCGTCCTCTCCGAGGTCTTGCCCGACGACAAGGCGCATGAGGTCCAGAAGCTCCAGCTCGAAGGAAAATCCGTCGGCATGGTCGGCGATGGCGTCAACGACGCCCCGGCTCTGGCGCAGGCCGACGTCGGCTTCGCGATCGGCACGGGGACGGATGTCGCGATCGAAGCGAGCGACGTGACGCTGATCAAAGGCAGCCTGACGGGCGTGGTCACCGCGATCGAGATCAGTCGCGCGACAATGAGCAATGTGCGCCAGAACCTGTTCGGCGCATTCGGCTACAACGCGCTCGGCATCCCGGTGGCGATGGGGGTTCTTTATCCCTTCATCGGGCTTTTGCTGTCGCCGTTGATCGCCGCTGCGGCCATGGCGTTCAGCTCGGTGACGGTCGTCACCAACGCCAATCGTTTGCGCTTCTTCCAACCGAAGAGGCTGTGAGCCGTTCGCCCATTCACTTTTTAGAATTCGTTTCGGCCGCGAGGGATGCGAGATGTTCGATATTGGGCGCCATCAGCAGGGTAGGGGCTCTTCCGGACGAGCGATGCCGGGGACAGTCGGCGTTCTGGCGAATGTCGCGCTCGCCGGAACAATCTATCTCGCTTCGGTCATTGGCGGGTTCGCAAAGGACGACTCGTGGACGAGATGTCGCCGAGGCGGCTTCGACGAACGCATCGCCGGCTGTTCAGAGGTGATCGTCAGCAAGAGCAAGGAAGCAAAGCGCAATCGGGCGGCGGCCCATGCCTACCGGGGCGACGCGTATCGCGCCAAGGGCGAGTTGGATCGAGCAATTGCCGATTATGGCGCAGCCATCGCGGCCAAGCCGAACACCGCTTCCATCTTTCTGGGTCGAGGCGAGGCCTATCTGGCGAAAGGAGAGTTCGATCGTGCGATCGCCGATTTCGACAAGGCCTCGGCGCTCGACGGCGCTCTGGTCAGCGCCTATCTGGATCGCGCCAAAGCTCATGACGCCAAGGGCGATCTCGACAAGGCCATCTCGGATTTAGGCGAGGCGATACGGCTCGAGCCGAGCGCCGCCGCGACCTATCTGGATCGGGGCGAGGCTTATCGGGCCAGGGGCGATTTCGATCGAGCCCTCGCCGATTACGACCGAGCCATCGAACGCGATCCCACACGCGCAGCGGCTTTCGTCAGCCGGGCGGAGGTCTATCGCGACAGGGGCGATCTCGAGCGTGCAAGGAGCGACCTCGAAGCCGCTCTGAAGATCGACCCGCAACTCGAGCGCGCGAGGAGAGCGCTCGACGACATCGATGCGCTCATCGCCAAGAGGTCGGCTCCCGCTCCGACCGAGGCGGAGCCGGCCGCGGCTCCTGCGCCCGTTCCGCCGACACGCATGACCGCGGACCGATGGATCGTGACCTCTCTCGGCCTGGCGCTCATAGGCTTCATCGCGTGGTTCTTCTGGCTGAAGCAGACCAAGGGCGTTCGCACGTCCGAGACGACGGGCGGCTATCAAGAGGCGATGATCCTGGTCAAGGGCGGCTATACGCCGGACACGATCATTGTCACACACGGCCGTCCAGTGCGTCTGAATTTCCGCAGAGAAGAGACGGCGTCGTGCTCCGACAAGGTGGTGTTCGCCGATTTCCAGAAGACCGCCGACCTGCCGACGGGTCAAACCGTCGCAGTGGAATTGCTTCCGAAGGAACCGGGCGAGTTCGCCTTCGGATGCCCGATGGGCATGTTTCGCGGACGGCTCATCGTCGAATAGGGGGAAGAGATGTCACACGATCATTCGCAGCACGGCAGCCCGGGCGGCGACCAATCCGGCGGAGGGCTGCTGCGGTCGCGCGCGGGCATCGTTCTGATCGGGTTTCTGCTGATCGGCGGCGTTCTGCTGTTCACCGAACATCGCGCTCACGTGCTCGGCTTGCTGGTTTGGCTCCCCGTTCTCGCTTGCCCCCTCATGCATGTCTTCATGCATGGCGGACATGGCGGTCACGGAGGCCACGGTCGCAACGATCGCGGTCCGCGCGAGCAGTGAGAGGAGGACGCCGATGCATTCTGATACTCCTGCCTACGGCCTGTGGGGCCTCGCGTTCATCAACTCGGTCGTGTTCATCATGTTCGCTTACAGCTTCTTCAAGCCGCGCACGAGCCGCGACTGGCGCTCGTTCGGCGCGTTCAGCGCGTTCCTCGTCGCGCTCTTCACGGAGATGTACGGCTTTCCGCTGACCATCTACTTTTTGTCGGGATGGCTGCAGAGCCGCTTTCCAGACGTCGACTGGTTCTCGCACGACGCTGGCCACCTGCTGGAAATGCTGTTCGGTTGGCGCGCAAATCCACATTTCGGGCCGTTCCACATTCTGAGCTTCGTGCTGATCGGCGGAGGCTTCATACTCATCTCCGCAGCATGGAACGTGCTCTACAAGGCTCAGAAATGCGGCTCGCTCGCGGTCAGCGGACCCTATAGCTATGTGCGGCATCCGCAATATGTCGGGTTCGTGCTGGTCCTGTTCGGTTTCCTGCTGCAATGGCCGACGCTGCTCACCCTCGTCATGTTTCCCGTGCTTGTCGTCATGTATGTGAAGCTCGCCGGAACCGAGGAGCGCGAAGCGCTCGCGGAGTTTGGCGAGACCTATCGATACTACATGTCGAGAACGCCTGCCTTTTTCCCGCGCCTCGATCGGCTGTTCGGCGGCCGCTCTCCGGAGGACAGGATCGGATGACGTCAGGACGGATCGAGTGGCTGGCGGTCGTGGGACGCGGCCGAAGCCGTGGGCTTTCGACCGTCCGCGCCATCGATCTTGGCGGAACGACGCCGCGGCGGAAGAGAAAGGGCGCATCCTGTCGCCCGCGAAACGGAATGAAATGACAAGGCCGACGCTGTTTGGGAGGTAATTTGCTCCCGTTCGCAAAGGGTATCGACGATGACGCGCCGGCCGTCGTCGATCTGACGCATGCCGTCAGTTGGCTTTCACGCCGGCTATTTCAAGTCGCAATGACGCCGTTCGTCAAAAGAAGCTTGTCGAATAGGAATACTTGATTGGGGTCAGGAAATTCATCGTGTCCGGATTTCCCATGGTATTCACAGCGTGACAAAATGTCTCGAATAATATTGAGACGCGCCGTCTTTTTATCGTCGGCCTTCACGACGATCCAAGGAGCGAACACGCTATGCGTTCTGAGCAGCATCTCGTTGCGGGCCTCGGAATAATCCTTCCAATGCTTCAAGGCCTTTTCGTCGACAGGGCTGATCTTCCATTGACGCAATGGGTCTTCCCGCCGACGTTGCAGCCGTTGTTCTTGCTCATCGCGCGAAATGTCGAGATAGTACTTGATGATTTTGACGCCGCAATGGACGAGCAATTGCTCGAACATCGGCGCGGTCTGTATGAACTGTTCATATTCCTCGTTGGTGCAGAATCCCATGACGCGTTCGACGCCGGCGCGGTTGTACCAACTGCGATTAAAAATCACCGTTTCGCCACTGCTCGGCAGGTGCGCCACATAACGTTGGAAATACCATGATGCCCGATCATGGTCCGATGGTTTGCCAAGCGCGACGATCCGCGATTCGCGTGGGCTGAGGTGCTCGGTGATGCGCTTGGCCGCCCCGTCCTTGCCGGCGGCGTCCCGACCTTCCAAAATGACCAGAATCTTCTGCTCTTTCTTGATCACATGTTTTTGGAATCTCACGAGCTCGACCTGCGCGGCGCGCAGCGCCTCGCGGTAAGCGTCATCGCCGAATTCGGTTTCATCGTTTTCGGTTTCATCGATCATCCTGCGCCCTCGCATGAGTGTCCGCGGTGAAGCCACCGTTGCGTCTTCTCGAGTTCGTTCTGGAAGCGGCAATCGGCGAAGATCATATCGATCCGCGAGCCACGAGAGGCGAGCATCGCTTTTCGGGCCCGCTCGTCAGCCGCTGTCTTCCCCGCGCTCGGCCCGCGCGCCGCCGCTTTCTTTCGGGGTCAATCGGCCGACGGCTCTCGCTTCGGCTCGCCCTCGCCGATCCTTTGGACGAGAACCTGCACGATCCCGATTTGGCCTTTCACTATTTTCGTCAGCGCCTCGTCGACCGAGAACCAATGCACGCGGTCGATTTCCGGAACGTCAGAAAAGTATCCGGAGCGCGGCGGCCATCCGATTCGACACTCATCATTGCTTCGCAATTGGCTCGAATCGAAATCGTTCTCCGTCGCCCAAGCCGATACGAGCTTGCCGCTCGGCTGCACGAAAGTTCCCAGTTCGAAAAATTCTCCCGAAGCGACGATGCCCGTTTCTTCCTGAAGCTCACGCTTCGCCGCCTCGAAGGCGCTTTCCTTTTCGCAATCATATTCGCCCTTCGGAATAGACCACGAGCCGAGGTTCCTTCTTTTCCAAAAAGGGGCCGCCCGGATGCGCCAAAAGGACCTCGACGCCTCGGGAGCATCGCCGAAACAACGAGATTCCTGCGCTGCGCTTGATCATTGCGCGATCGACGTTTCTCGGGTTGCCAAACCAAAACGACTTCGGCGCGCCGACGCTGGAAGACAGACCACAAGGATACCACGACGGAGGCGGCTGCCGCCGCCGATATTTTGCATGATTGGGCCGACGCGATCGACTATGGCGTTCGCGTCCGCGTGCGCAGCTTTATCTAGACGATGCCGGAGGACGAACCGAGGGCGGTCTGGCGCGCCGTCGAGCGAGGTCCGTCCTTATTCGATGACGAGATAGCCTTCCGCGGTATCCTCGTGATAGTCGCCGAAGAAACGGTAACGGCCGATGGCCAGCGGTCGGATCTGCATGGTGATCGTTCCATTGCCGGCGACCAGCTTCTCGACCCGCAGGGTCTTGCTCTCGAATTCTTCCGGAGTGGAGTCGAGGTTCTTCACCACCAGAGTGATCGGCGTATTGGCGGGGGCGTGGATTTCAGCCGGCTGGAAGCGGTGATCCTTGATGGATATGCTCAACGACGCCTGCTCTGCGAGCGCGAAGGCCGTCGAGGCGGCGAGCGTGACGGCGCCGATCGATGACGCCAGAAACAACTTACCCGAAGTCTTCATTTTTCGCCTTTCTCGTCAGAATTCGACGCCGAGCTGAACCCGCGCCATATGGCGCGTGAAGTTCACGAGGTCCAGCGCATGCGTCGCGCCGCCGGCATGACCTCGAAGCTGGGTGGAGAACGCCGCCGACAAGAACATTTTCTTCGTCAGCCGCACATGCAGGGACGGGCCGGCGAAAAGCGCCTGTCCGTCGAGATTCTGGAAGGCGAACCCGCCGGTGTGATGGCGATAGTACTGCAACCCGCCGCCCAGCGCCACTATCGGCGTGACGCGATAGGTGAGGCCGCCGGTGACGCCGGTCGTCGATTCGCGGTCCCATTTGTTCTCGCCGAGCCCGCGTGAGATTTCCGGCTCATAGACCAAGTTCAGAGCGCCGTAGAAGCGGTCGGGGACGAGTTCGGTGTCGACGATGAGTTTCGTTTCGACTTCGAAAGCGGTCTCGCGATGGCCGCTGTTGCCCGAGACATGGCCCCATTCCGGCTCGACCTGGAACGTGACGCCGAACGGCGAGGGCCCGCGTTCGAGCAGGACATATCGGGCTTCGGCCGACAGGCCTCGCAAGCTGGTCCCCGAATAATCATCGAAACCGTCGACGCCGCGGATGCGGTGGTTGGCCCCGATCACCCCGAAGGAATATTGGAAATTCTGCGTCAGCGTGTGCTCGAGCTCGATTTTCTGCTCGATCGACCGGTAGTCGCCAGCATAGCCGTCTCGGGCGAGTCGCGCGAGAAAATCGTCCGCGCCCGGATCATAGGCGAGCCGG
The DNA here is from genome assembly GCF_009811655.1 of Methylosinus sp. Ce-a6. Classification (GTDB taxonomy): domain Bacteria; phylum Pseudomonadota; class Alphaproteobacteria; order Rhizobiales; family Beijerinckiaceae; genus Methylosinus. The sequence continues at coordinate 9,259 of NZ_BGJX01000032.1, forward strand.
CGCTTGCCGAAGCGGACGAGGCTGATGAATTCGAGTTCCTTCTCGCCCTCCGCATCGATGTCGGCGCCCTCGGTGAAGCCGAAGAGGTAATGCGTGTCGATCTCGTGGAACCTATCGGAGCTCGGCTGTGCGAGCAGTCGTTCCAGAGGCGAGCCCGACGGCCCGCCCGCCAGATCGAAATGGTAGCTCAGCCCGGCGCGAATTGCGTGGAAGCGATTGCTCGCGCCGGTCAGCGTCGCAGCCCGAGTAAGCGTATCGCCGTCGGCGTTCGCCTCGTTGAACGCATGGCCGCCGCTGCGGCCGAGGTCGACATAGAGATATTCCAGTTTCGCCGACCACTCCGGCGAGAACGCCCATTCGAGCCCGCCGCCGGCCGCGAAGCCGGCATGGGTCCAGGCGTGAAAACCTTCGCCGGAATTGTTGCCGAGGGCGTCGACGTAAACGAAGCGACTGCCGCCGCCCCCATAGGCCAGACCGCCGGTCGCGTAGACGAGGAAAGTCGGCGTCGGCGCATAGCCGAGGCGCGCGCGCGTCGTGCCGAACCAATCGATCGTCTGATGCGCGGCCGCCAGTCTCGGCGCGATCGCCTTCGAGCCGCCGCTCAGGCCCGCCGCCTGAATATCGCTCTCCAGGCCGAACACGACATTGCCGGCCTGCCAGTTATGGCCGGCTTGGAACCCGCCGAGGACGCCGCCGGGATCGAGACCAGGCAATGTCCAGACCGCGCCGGTCGGAGCAAGCGCTTCGGTCTCGAAACCCGAAAGACGCGACCCCGAGCCTGAGCCGCCGCCGAAATTGGAGCCGATGTAGAAGCCCGCCCAAACGAATGGAGCTGGGACGTCGGCTGCGCTCGGCGGAGCAGGGCGAGGCGCAGGGTCGCCGGCGGCCGCCGGCGACGCGAGAGTGAGGATCGAGGCGATCGCCGCCGCGGAAAGCGGCGCCGAGCGATGCTCACTCCGGCGGCTCCTTACCGAACTCGAAGGATGCTCCTGTAGTCGAGAAAGCTTCCAAAGAACAAACATCGCGCGCTCCAGAAGTCTCTCTGTCTCCAGACTTGGAGAGAAAAGACATGTCTGCTGTTTCGTAACGTAATAACCAGGGTAGTTGTCGTATATATGTAGGTCAATGACAAAGATTTGGATCATTTCCAAGCTGGATATGGCCGGAATGTTACAACTTCTGATGTCGATTTACAGACAAGGCTCCGAAGGCCAGAAATTCCGGGGAGGGGATGCGGGCCGCGACGCACAGGCAAGCGCAGGAGCGCCGAGTCGGCGATCAGATCGAAGGACGCGTCGTCTATATGAAGGCGGAGTCGATATTGACAGACGCACGGACGCGTCAGCGGAGCACCGCTAATGACAATCCATTCCCGGCGGATGGACGACGGCCAGCAGGGATGACGCCGTCAGGATGGCGAGCCCCGCGCACTGCTCCAGCGCCACATTGCGGGCGAGCGCGATCATGCCGCCATTCGAATGCGTCGACAAACGCGGCGTGAGGACGAAGCGATTCACGGCGGCGATCGCGATCATCGCCGACGCCGCCGCGAACTTGAAAATCACGATCCGGCCCCATCCCGAGGCGACGAAAGACTCGAGCGATTGCGCTCGCGGGAGGGCGTTGACGACTCCGCCCAGAAGAATTGCGGCGACGGAGAGCATGCCGACTGGCGAAAAACGACGAAGGGCGAGCTCGGCGGCGAATCCTCCACCCGTCCGCAGAGAGTGGGCCAGTAGAAGACCGAGCGGCGGCAGAGCCCCGAGCCATACGGCGCCACCGACCACATGCAATCCGTAGGCAGCGGTCACGATCCAGCGTTCGTGGCCCGGCAAGGAGGCCGGATGGCCGATCCAGGCCTGACTCGCGAGCAGCGTGGCGGCAAGCGCAACGATGAGCACCGTCGCTCGATTGGGCGCGAACAGGCGCCGTCTGGCGACGAGCGCCGCAAGGGAGAGCATGATCGCCGCGATCACGCGGAACGCCCAGACCTTCCCGAAACTGGTTTCGAGAAAATAGGCCCGCAAGGTTTCGGTGTCGAAGAGCCCGCCGACGTCCTGGACGAGGTCGACGATGGAGACGCCGACCCAGAGCAGCGCCGAAAACGTCGCGACGAGAGTCGATGCCGTCAGCAGGGGGCGCATGACCTTCGCCACTGACGCCCAGTTCGCATCCGGGCGCCGAGGCGACGCATAGAACGGGAACAGCGACGCCCCGACAAGGAGCGTCGCCGCCGTGAATTGCGCCCATCGCGTCGCGACGAGCGCTGCGGCGAGCATCCCACTCACCGTTGAACGTCGAAGCCGAAGCTTCCCTGAGTCGTGTGCGAGTCGACCGACAAGGCTCGCCAGCGCACCGTATAATGCCCGGGTGGCAGAGGCTCGACCCCGACTTGCGCCGTAGTCCCGCTGACGCGAGGCTTGCCGGAATCGACCCGCGCTCCGGCCGAGTTCAGCACCTCGATCGAGGTGAAGGAACTTTCGACCTCCTGCGTGAAATAGAGGGAAACCGCCGAGGGCGCTCCGCTGATCGTGCTCCCCACCCGTGGGTCGGCGTGTTCGAGGATGGCGTGGGCGCGCGCCCCACCGGCGACGCCGGCGCAAAGGCACGCGAGAAGCATTGAAATGATCGTGCGACGCATGACTACCTGCCCCCTTCATACGAGACCGCCGTCGGGCGGCCGATCGTCGTCGGCAGAACGCCCGGGATGATCGGGCGACCGACGCTTCTCGGGAAAATATCGTCCAGATAGAAGTGGAGTTGAGCCAACCAGCCGATGTCCCGACCGCTTTTTCGGTTGATGGGGATGATGGCCTCGGCGCCGATTTGGAAGTAGTTGCCGACCCAGATGACGCCGGGATTGACCGTGCCTCTGGTCGTGAACCCGGACGTCTCTCGATTGGCGAGGGGGGTAACGAATCGCGCCTCGACGATCGGAATGAGCCGCGCAGCGAAATCCGGCAGGCCGATATCGACGACATTGCTCTGCAGATAGCGGAAATTGTAATGCAGCGTCCCGCCCCAGACCAGGAAGCGCGGATTGTGCTCGACGTCGAAATCGAACCCGCTGTCCGGATCGAAACCCGCCACCGTGACCGTGCGCGGCCAAGTCGGCACGGCGTAGCCGAACTGGCCGGTCACGCCGAAAGCCCGCGCCCAGGAGAGCGTATCGGGCACGAGGTCGCCGAACCCTTTGCCGAACCAGACGGTCGGCGTCAGCACGTTGAACTTCTCGGCGCCGACCGATGGATTGCCGGTCTTGCCCCATTCGACCGACAAGCCCGCAGACATTACGAATTCGGCTTCGGGATCGGTCAGGAACTGATATTTCAGCGTCGTTTCCAGATTTTGCCAGCCGCTGGCGCTCGGTCCGCCGGGCACGCGCAGACGCGTGAAGGCGGAGCCGATTGAGATGCCGACGTCATCGGTGATGCGTTTCGAAAACTCGCCGGAAATATCGAGCTGCCGCGCGGAAGGATCGTCGCCGTTCTTCAGCACGGAGATGGTGGGCAGCGACAATTCGTCGGCGACGCACGGGTCGTCGACCGCGAGTGTGGCTGGAAAGAACCTCGAGCCGACGAAACAATGGGCCCCGGCTTGTGTCGTAGAGAAGAGCGCGGTCAGGCTCGCGGCCGCCGCGGTGTAGACTCGGATTGTGCGCGTCATGAACTACGCCTCGACATGAATGATCTCGAGAGCCGCGCGCGACAATCGCCCGCGGCCCGATTGAATGCGGTCGAGATCAGATCGCGGGAGGAGCGCGAGGCTGCGCGAAAACGACGGGAGCGCGCGGCGCGAAAGGCGCCGACTGAATCCTCGAAGGCGCGATGGACGGGACGCGGTCCATCGCTGGCGCGCCGGAGGTCGGCAGAAAGCCTAGAAGTGAGGCGTTTTCGCAGAAGGGGCAGCAGCAACCGTCATCGGGTGAAGGGGCGTCGCGCCGCCGATCCGGCCCATCGCCCTGGTGACGAGAGGCGCAATCGCCGGCGTGCGTGTCCGAGAAACCGGCGACGGAATGTTCGAGCGAGGCAGCCCCACCGGCGAACGCTGAATGCAACCATGGCGCGAGCAAGATCGCGAGCAGCAGAGCGAAGAACCACCCTCGCCGCCCGTGAGCGGAGGTCGAGCAAAGCGTATTCGATCGGGGCACATGCATTCGCCGGGTCCGCGCCGCTTGAGGAGCCGGCGGAGCTTATACGAGTTTCATAGCGCAGGCGAGAGAAGGGCGCGAGCCCCTTCGAAGAAAAGACCCTTTGCCATTGGCGAGCGTGCATTGGGCGGCTATATTGCATCCGGGTAGTGACGCGCTGCCCCTGGGCGTGGAAACCTTGAGAGCACCGGCAGAGGCGCCGGCCGGAACGGCGCCGAGGGTCATGCCCCGTCGAATGGCGTAACAACGGCTTCGGCCATTGCCGGCCTCCGCGGGCTATCGCCACAAGGAAGGCGAATTCAGTCTCACGCTCAGCGACGCCGCCGACGGGCTGGAACTCGCCAAGCTCACCTTCGTCGTTATAGGCCAACAAGGCGTCGGAACGCCCATCGTTTTGATTGGGGGCTTGCAAGGCCCGTCGTCGCATTGTGGCCCTCATACCAAAGCTCGCATCGTGCAGGCGACTCGGGCGCTATCCGGCCTCAGGCCCAAAATGGTCGTTTCCATCGCCGCCTCCGCATTCGCGCGAACGATCGGCTCGGCGTTATGACCGCTCTGAAGCCGGGTATGCGGAGCGCCGCCACCGCTTCGTAGGAAAGGACGCAATAGGCTGTTGCGGCAGCAGGCGATGACCCCTTGCGAGGATCACGTCCCCTGGAGCGGTGTAACTGAAGCGGTGCGAACGCTGCGATTTTCGGCTTTAGCCGGGAAGGTCATTCAACTGCAATGGGAGCTGAACGGCTCTTACGGACATGGTGAGCTTCGCGAGCTCCGAGCTGTCCGCATCGAATATCGCCGCAACGATTTCCGAGTCTCGAAATTTTGACGGAAACAGATATCGAATTCTCATTGAACGACGACGCCACGCACGCCGGGCTCGCCTATCGCTTCAACTTCACACGGTCGTCAGCAACAGAACCCTGAAAGGCATCCGCTTTCGGAAACTGTAAGATGAATACGGCGCCGCCGCCGAGGTTGTCCTCCACGCAAACACTTCCGTGATGCGCTTTCATGATTTCTTTGACGATCGCAAGCCCGAGGCCTGCCCCACCGCCGCCCGCGCCTCTGGCGCGCCAGAACCTCTCGAAGATGCGATCGCGATCCTCGACACGGACGCCGCCGCCTCGGTCGGCGACGCTCACGAAAGCCTCCTCATCGACTGCGACCACGACTTCCGTTCCCGCACGGGTGTGGGAAAGACCATTCTCCACGAGATTACGGATGGCGTCCTCGATTCCATAACGGCTTCCCTTGATAAAGACCGCATGGTCCACGCCTTGGGCGGCCAGCGAGACGCCGCGTGCGACCGCGAGCGGCGCCATGTATTCGACAACCTCGGCGGCGACAGCCGCCAGATCGACGGTCGCCGATACGTCGAGCGCGATGGCGTCGAGACGGGCGACGCGAAGAAGCTGCTCGACCAGTCGGCTCATCCGCGCCACGTCGAGCTTCAATTTTGCGAGTTCGCCATTTCCCTGGAGTTGATCGAGTCCAGCCGAGACGACGGCGAGCGGCGTGCGCAATTCATGCGCGGCGTTAGCGGTGAATTGACGCTGGACGGAGAATCCCTTCTCCAGGCGATCGAGCGCGTGATTCATTGCTTCGACCAGCGGCCCAATTTCCGCGGGAAGGTTTTCTTGGCGAAGCCGCACCGTGAGACTCGCAGGATTGATCGCGGCGGCTTGCGCGGAGATTTCTCGGAGCGGTTGCAACCCACGCCGGATAGCCAGTATGCCGATCGCCAGGGTGGCAAAGACAATGAGCGGTATTGTCCAGGCGACGTCAAAAACGAATTCGCGTAGGATCGTATGGACGAACTCGCTGACGTTCGCCGCACGCGCGATCGTGATCGACAGCGTTCCGGCGCCGCTGTCAACCCTCATGGTGAGGCCGTGGTAATTCTGTTCCGTGCGCCCGAATTCTTCGAGGCGGAAATAGTTCGGCTCATCGCTCGCCACAGGCCAGCTTGAAACGAGATTGCGAACGTCAGAGTTCGAGGCCGCGATGAGCTGACCGTTCGGATCGCGAATGGCGAACAGAAATATGTCCGCAGACGATTCATATACGCCCGCGAGCTTCGACGAGAGGCTGAATTGGGGCTTCGCGTCGTCGCCGAGCGTGACGAGAGCCGCCAGGTCGACCGCACGCCGCCGCAGGTCGAGATCGCCGAGCGAATCCGCCGTTTGGTAGGCTTGATAGACGAGCGCCGCCACTCCGATCAGAGTTGCCACGACGTAGAGCGCCGCGAGCCGAACGGCCAATTGGAACTCGAGAGAGAGTCCGGCGAGCCATCTCATGATTTATTCTCGCATAACAAATAGCCGACGCCTCTCACGGTGTGGATTTCGGCGGAGGCTCCGGCTTCGAGCAGTTTACGCCGTAGATGATGGATGTGCACGGGAATGGCGTTCGATTCCAATTCGTCGCCCATGCCATAGAGCTTTTCTTCGAGTAGCGCTTTCGGGACCACTCGGCCGACGCGTCGCATCAAATGTTCCAGAATGGCGATTTCACGGCGCGGCGGCGTAATCGACTTTCTATCCACTTTGACGTCGCGCCCGACCGTGTCGAAGGTGACATTCCCCGCCTGCAGAACCGTCCCGAGCGCGCCGCCCGGCCGCCGCAAGAGCGCTTTCACGCGAGCGATCAATTCCTCCGTAGCGAAGGGTTTGACGAGATAATCGTCAGCTCCGCTATCGAGGCCGCCCACGCGATCTTCCACACCGTCCCGGGCTGTGAGGATGAGGATCGGCACGCAGTTTCCGCTCGAACGGGTTTCAGCGAGCAAGGCGAGGCCGTCGCCATCTGGTAGACCGAGATCGAGAATCGCCGCATCATAGGGCATGAGCGAGAGCGCTTCGCGGCCGTCTGCGCAGGTTCCCACGGAATCGATGACGAATCCGGCGCGGCCCAAAGCCGCCGCCAGCAGCTCGACAAGGCGAGGCTCGTCCTCGATCAACAAGAGCCGCAATCCAGTATTCCCCCTGCTCCGATGCTCACGTTCTCGTCGCCGATTATCCGAGCACCCGTTGTTTATCGCAATATTAAGGGGGAGTGGCGCGGTTTCTCATAAAACTGCCTTAACACTCCAAGGCCAAACTACCCAGGACCCGAGAACCGCCGACCCGTGAACAATGCCGCCGATCAAGGTCTGCATGGGCAACGCAAATTCTCGACAGGAGCAAGCGATGACAACGAGAACCGCGTTCCTCGTGGCGGCGGTCGTCGGCTCGGTCGGCCTCAGCCTGAATGCCGCAGCCGAAAAATTCGAGAAACTGTCAGGCGCGCAAATTCGCGCAAAGCTCGCCGGGATGCTGTTTACCGACGAGGTGCATTGGGGTGAAGCGTACTGGCCAGACGGCAAGCTGACGAGCGACGCAATGGGCAGAAAGCGCGTAGGCAGGTGGGACGTCAAGAGAGATCAATTGTGTACGGACTACGGCAAAGATAGCAGCGAAACCGCCTGTTACGAAGTGTGGATCTCTGGAAGAAACATGCAGCTGAGAATGCCGGGTTCTGCGAGCCTTCCATTCGAGGGCGTGCTCGAGAGGGCGCCGAACCGCCGGTAAACGGGCTCGAAGCTCCAAGTCGGTCGGAGGCATTCCGTGACCAAGTCGCGCAGCGATGAAAGGCCGACGCATAAAACTGCCTTAAAGTTCGTCGGCAAGTCTCTCCGCGCAAACCGTCCCGAGATGGAAAAGGACGCCGTTATGATATCGCCAATGCTCCGATCTGCAATCCTCGCCGCAGCCTTCCTCGGCGCGAGCGCCGCGCTCATATCCACAAAGGCCGAGAACAGCGAGGCCGGGGATACGGCGCTTGCCGCCAGTCTCAAAGATGTCAGGCTAACTCTGGAGGCAGGGCTAGCGACGAGCGAGCGCGAGGGAAAGCCGATATCGGCGAAGTTCGAACTCGAAGACGGCAAGCTTCAACTCTCCATCTACACGGCGACGTCGGATGATTTGACCGAAGTGGTTATCGATCCCAGGACCGGGGCGATCGCAAAAGCCGAAAAGATCACGGACGACTTCGATCTCGTCGCCGCAGAAGTGCAGAAGAGCGTTTTGACGAAGGCGACGATTTCTCTGCTCGCCGCGACTGAAAAGACGATCGCCGCCAACCCTGGATACCGCACGGTCAGTGTGACGCCAAAGACCGCGGACGGTCATCCCTCGGCGGAAGTTAGGCTGCTGCAAGGCGCGACCTTCAAGAACGTCATAGAGAAGCTGGACTGAACCATTCCGCGACGGTGTGGGGTGAGAGGCTTCAGGAAGGGAGCGGTGCAATGAACAATGCGAGCTTCGCAAAGAACGCGATATGCGCGGGCTTCTCACTTCTGCTTTGCAGTTTACAGCCCATCTCGGCGCAGGCGCGATCGCCCCTGAAAGGCGCGGCTTACGTAACGTCCTGGTTCGGCGGCAGCGTGTCGGTGATCGACCTCGCCACAGGCTCGGTGGAGAAAACGATCCCCGTAGGAATCCATAGTCACAACGTGGCGCTGCGTCCGGACCAGAAACAGGGCTGGGTGACCAACAACAACGCCGGGACCGTGTCGATCATCGACACGCAGTCAAACGCGGTCGCGAGGACCATTCCGACCGGGAGGGGGCCGCGGCACACGTTCTTCAGCCCGGATGGGAAAGAGGCATATGTGACGAACGAATTCGATGACAGGATCGAAATCTTCGATGCGCAAGCGGGGGCTTCCCTCGGCGTCGTCAAAGTGGGCTCGATGCCGCATTTCGCGCTCGTGTCGGGCGAGAAGCTGTTCGTATCGAACTTCGGCGGCGGCGATGTGACTGTCCTCGCGCGCGCCAAGCGCGAGATCCTGGCGACGGTCCCGGTCGGAGCGGGCCCGCTGGGCGCTGGCGCGACGAAAGATGGCAAGCGCATCTATGTCGCTTGTCACAACGCCAATCACATTGCGGTTATAGACGCCGAAAAGCTTCAGCGCATAGCCGACATCCCCACTGACGCGGGCCCTGTGCAAGTGACGGTCGCGCCTAACCAGACCTTTGCCTATGTCGCCAACGACGGCGCGGGCTCGGTTCAGAAAATCGACCTCGCCGCCAACAAGATCGTCAAGACCATTTCAATCGCCGCCGATGCGGGCAGCCATGGAGTTGGCTTTGCCGGCGAGGGCCGCTGGCTGCTGATCACCAACACCGGCGCCAACAGCGTCTCTATCATCGACACCGAGACGGATGAGGTCATAAAAACCGTCTCCGTCCCGAAAGCGCCCGAAGGCGTCGCCGTGAAACGTTGAGCAGAGCCTCGAGCGAAAATTGTCGGCGGACTCTCACTCCGGGTTACATCGGGCACACCTAAAGGAGGTTCAGATGCGCTTATTCTTCTCGCCGCTCGCCGTCGCGGCTCTGCTGGGGTCTCTCTCATCCGCAACCGCCGAAGACTTCGACTGGCGGAAAGTCGACGAAACGCTCGGGAGACAGCCCGCGACATCCGGCGACGTTCGTCGCTACGCCTTCCCACGCAGCGACCTTTCGGTGACGCTCGATGGAGTCGCGATCAAACCGGCGCTCGCGCTCGGCGGATGGATCGCGTTCAAGCCGACGCGGGGAAAAGCCATGGTGACCGGGGATTTCGTCCTGCTCGAGAGCGAAGTCAGGCCGGTCACCGCAAAACTCATCGAAGGCGGTTTGGAAATCACGGCCGTGCACAACCATCTCCTGCGCGCGGCGCCGACGCCGATCTATGTGCATGTGGGCGGCACAGGCGATCCTGCAAAACTCGCGGCGACCATCCATGACGCGTTGGCCGCGAGCAAGACCCCCCTGACGGCGCCGACGTCCCCCGGAGCAACTCCGCCCGTCGATCTCGACACGGCGCGGCTCGACGAGATCGTCGGCGTCAAAGGCAGAGCCGTCGGCGGCGTCTACCAGTTCATCGCGCCGCGCCGAAATCAGATCATCGAGGATGGAACGCTATTGGATCCTCCTGGTCCGCTAGGCGTCGCCACGGTCATCAATTTTCAGCCCACCGGCGCCGGCAAAGCCGCGATCACCGGAGACTATGTGCTGACAGGCGAGGAAGTCGGCGCGGTCACACAGGCCCTGCGCTCCAATGGGATCGAGATCACAGCAGTTCACAGTCACATGTTGACCGAACAGCCCCGGCTTCTGTTCATCCATTTTTGGGCGAATGAGGACGCGCTGAAATTGGCGAAGGGCGTGCGCGCAGCGCTCGACAAAGTGGATGCGAGAAACTGAAGGGGACAACGGCCTGTTCGAATTTTCGTCAGCCATGCACAACGGAGAATGGAGATGACGAGGCTCTCTAAGCGAGAATTAATGATCGCCGCCGCCGGACTCTGCGGAGCGGCGATTTTCGACGCCTCGAATTCGGGGGCTTTGGAGTCCGAAATTCAGTTGGACCTTTCGAGCCCGCTCTCTGGCTGGGAGCCCGTGAGCGGACGATGGGACGTCGAGGAGGTCCTTGGCGCGTCGAAGGGCAAGGCGCTGGTCCAACGCGCGACGGGCAATGACTTCAACGTCATCGTGGCGCCGGGCGGGCCTTATGCGGACGTCGACGTCGCCGTTCGATTCAAACCGATCTCCGGACAGGAGGACGCGTCCGCCGGAATCGTCTTCCGCTTTTCGGACGGTCGTTATTATGTGATCCGAGCCAACGCCTTGGAAGACAACTTCAACCTCTATTACTACGATCGCGGACGACGACAAATTTCCAGTTCGCGCGTCAAGGCGCCGGCTCTAGGTCGCTGGCATAAGCTGCGCATTGTCGCCGAGGGCGATCGGCTGAAGGGTTGGCTGAACGACGAACTCTTGATCGATCATCGTGATAGTAGATATTCGACCGGACAAATCGGCCTTTGGACGAAAGCGGATTCGATCACGGCTTTCGATGACCTTATCGTCAAACCGATCAGCGGCCGTTGACGAGAATGAACGGGAACATGCGACGAACTCGCTTGTAGCACAGGCGGTCGTGATTGCAAGAGAGGTCGAGGCGGACATGAACAGGTTGGCGCCATTGGCGTTGTTCGCGCTCGCTATCATCATGACGATCGTCGGATGGTGGCTGCTCGCGCCCGAGGGAGGGGAATCCGTCGTCGTCTATGTGAGCCACGACGAAGTTTTTTCCGAGCCCATTCTGAAGGATTTCGAAAAGGAGACCGGCATCGAGGTCCGCGCGGTCTATGACACCGAGGAAACGAAAAGCGCGGGCGCGATGAACCGGCTGATAGCCGAGAAGAGCAATCCGCAGGCCGACGTCTATTGGGCCAACGAGCCGATACGAGCGGAAGTCCTGCGGCAGCAGAAGATCGCCGCGCCGTACCTCTCGCCAAACGCCGCGGGTATCCCCGAGTCATTCCGCGATCCGCTGGGATACTGGACCGGATTCGCGGCAAGAGCGCGCGTGCTCATCGTGCGGCAGGACGTCGACCCGAAGCCGACGTCGATTTTCTCTTACCTCGATCCGCAGTGGCGCGGCAAGGCGGTGATCGCCAATCCGCTTTTCGGCACGACCACGGACGAGATCGCAGCGCTGTTCGTTTTGCTGGGCGACGAGGATGCTCGCTCGTTCATGGAGACGATGCGCGACAATGACGTCAAAACCGCCCCGAGCAACGGCGACAGCGCCGATCTGGTGTCGCGCGGTCAGTTCGCCTTCAGCCTCGTCGACAGCGATGATGCCGTGAGCCGGATGAGCCGACATGAGCGGGCGATCATGGTCTACCCGGACCAAGGCGCGGATGAGATCGGCAGCCTGATTGTCCCCAACGCCGCAGTGCTGATAGCCGGAGCTCCGCATCCCGACGCGGCCAGAAAGCTGATCGATTACCTGCTCTCGGTGGAAACTGAACGTAAACTCGCCTTTTCCGACGCGGCGCAAATTCCGCTGCATTCCGGCGTCAAAACGCCTCCGGGAGTAAAGCCGATCGAGGCGATCAAGACGATGGCGGTGGATTACGCGGCGGTCGCGACGAAATTGCAGGAGATCCAGCCATATCTGAAAAACTGGGCGGCGACGCGTTGATCACGGGAAAACGCGTCACCTTGGCGGCTGCGGCTTTGGCGCTTGCGGGCATAGGACTTTTGCCCGTCCTGACAATGATCGCCCGCAGTTTTTTTGTCGATGGGCGCCTCGGCATGGAGGCCTATGCGGCGCTTTTTGCTTCGTCGCAACGCCTCCTTCCCTGGTTTGGCAACAGCCTCCTTCTCGCCTCCCTTATCTCTTTTTCCGCGACGATCATTGGAGCGCCTCTCGGCGTCCTGCTGGCGCGGACCGATCTTCCCTGGCGCGGCGTTTTCGCCGTGCTCTTCGCCCTGCCATTTTTTGTTCCTCCTTACGTGATCGCGGCGGCGTGGTTCTCAGCGCTCGACCAGAGCGGCTCGATCGGCCGTCTCCTGCCTGAAGGGGCGTCAGAATTCTTGTCATCGACGTTTTTCGGACTCTCGGGCTGCGTCGTGTCTCTGACCACGAGTTTCACGCCGATCGTCATGCTCTTGACCATGGCCTATATCAGCGCCGTCAATCCGCGCCTGGAGCAGGCGGGTCTCTTGGCGAGTCGTTGGCCGAATGTGCTCTGGCGTATCACCCTCCCGCTGATCGCGCCGGCGATCGTGTTCGCTTCCGTGCTGGTCTTTCTCCTCACCCTTGGAGAGGTCGGCGTCCCGACGTTTCTCCGTTATCCAGTCTATCCGACCGAGGTCCTTACGCAATTCGCCGCCTTCTATGATTTCAGCGCGGCGACGGCGGCGGCGCTTCCATTGCTGCTCGTCGCCGCAATGGTCCTGACTCTGGAAAAGTCACTCCAGCGGACGTCGTCAGCGACAATAGGCGCATCGATGACGAATGCTCCGAACGGAGCGATCGCGCTCGGGCGCTGGCGCCTTCCCTTGCTTTGGGTCGTATCACTGTGGATGTTCGCGACAGTGATCACGCCCTTTGCAGCGCTTCTGGGTCAGGCCGCCTCACTCGATGCTTTGGCTCAGGCCTTCGCGCGCGGCGGAGACAGCATCCTGCGCAGCGTCGTCTTTGCCTCGGTCGGCGCGACCTTTCTGACCCTTAGCGGATTCTTTTGCGGATATCTCATTCATCACAAGGCGCTCGCGATATGGCGAAGCGTCGATGCGCTGACGCTGTTCCTGTTCACCTTGCCGGGGACCGTCGTCGGCGTCGGCCTGATCAGCCTTTGGAACCACCCCTCCACGAATGTGATCTACGCCACGCCTGCAATTGTCATTCTCGGCTTCCTGGCCCAATACGCTCTGATCCCGACGCGAATGACGGCCGCAGTCTTGCAACGAATTCCGCCCTCATTGGAGAACGCGGCGGAACTCGCCGGCGCCGGCTGGTTCACGATCCTCGGCGAGATCGTCGCGCCGATCGCAAAGCGCGGCCTAATCGCCACGTGGACGATCTGCTACATTTTCTGCGTGCGCGATCTCGGGATCGCCATGGTGGTCTATCCTCCTGGCTCGGACACTTTGACTGTCCGCATCATGACGTTGATGGCCAATGGCGCGCCGAGCCTGATCGCTGCGCTTTGCCTCATTCTGATCATCGTCACGCTCGCGCCTCTACTCGCGGCGGTCTTCTGGCGGGCGGCATCGAGGCCATTCACATGAGCATGATCGAACTGCGATCCGTATCCAAGGATTATCCCGGGCGCCGGGCGGTCGACGCCGTGTCGTTGCGGATCGAAACGGGAGAGCGCGTCATCTTGTTCGGTCCCTCCGGCTGCGGGAAGTCGACCATCCTGGCTTTGATCGCCGGCCTCCTCATTCCGGACGCCGGCGAAATTCTGATCGACGGACGGCTTGTGGCGACAGCGAAGAGAAATCTCGTCGAGCCGAGCGCACGCGGCGTCGGCATGGTGTTCCAGGACCTCGCGCTCTGGCCCCATATGAGTGTCGCCGAAAACATCGAATTCGGCCTGCGCGCGAAGCGCGTCCCGAAGTCCGAGCGCGACCGCCGCATTAGAGAAATGGCCTCGCTCGTCGGCCTCGGCGATTATCTGACCGCAAAACCCGGGGAGTTGTCGGGTGGGCAACAGCAACGCGTCGCGCTCGCCCGCACGCTCGCGGTCGAGCCCCGCATTCTGCTCATGGACGAGCCGATGTCCAATCTCGACGACGCGCTCGGCGAGCAGTTGCGGGGAGAGATTTTGCGGCTGCAGAACGAGCTCAGCTTCACCCTCGTCTATGTGACCCACAACAAGGAGGAAGCGGCGGCGCTCGGGACAAGGACGATTCGCCTGCGGCAAGGACGGGTCGAGACCGATACCGGCGTGGTCTGAACGCGCTGTGCGATGAGGCAATTTGCTGCGCTCGTGAATCACCGCACAAGATCGAGCTCGCGAAAATTGGATTTGACACGAGGCGCGCGTTTTGGTGTTGTGCCTCATGGGGATTGCGATCTCCCCATGAGGCGACATGCCCAAGCATCGCGTCCAGCTTCGCAAGCGAAGGACGCCGCATGTCAGCCTACAACTCGATTGCTCCCGACTCATTGTCTCGTCTGATCGGCTCTCCCAAGGGCCCGATTCTCATCGATGTCCGAACGGACGAAGAATTTTCGTCCGATCCACGGTTCATTCCTGGCGCCATTCATCGCGACGCCGGCTCGGTGGCTGGTTGGGCGCGAGTTGTCGCCGGGCGACGAGCGGTGGTCATTTCACGCGACTGCGGGGCGCTCGCGCACGGCGTCGCTGCCTGGCTGCGCGACACAGAGATTGGCGCCGAGGCCCTCGAAGGCGGCTATAACGCCTGGGCGGCAGCTGGTCTCCCTCTCATCCCCGAGTCCAAATTGTCGCCCCGCGAAACCATTTGGGTGACGCGCGCGCGGCCGAAAGTCGACCGCATCGCCTGCCCCTGGCTGATTCGACGATTCGTCGATCCATATGCGGTATTCCTGTTCGTCGCCGCCTCGGAAGTTCTGGCCGTCGCGAAGCATTACGACGCGGCTGCCTTCGATGTCGACGGCGCCTTCTGGACCCATCGCGGCGACAAGTGCAGCTTCGACGCCTTCGTCGAGGAGTTGGGGTTGGCGACGCCGGCGCTGCGACGGCTCGCTCTCATCGTGCGTGGCGCGGATACGGGACGCCAGAATCTCGCGTCCGAGTCGGCCGGCTTGATCGCCGCTTCTCTCGGGCTATCGCGTTTGTATTCCGATGATCTCGAGCAGCTCGAAGCGGGCCTGGCGCTCTATGACGCCTTCTATTCCTGGGCGCGCGAAGTCGGCGCGCTGTTCTTCTCCAAAATGGCGGCCGTCACCTTTGGCGGCGCTTACGCCGTGCTCGCCTACGTGGCGCAGCAGGCGGTCGAGAATCTTCATTGGCTGAGCTCCGGAGAAATGCTCGACGGTCTCGGCATGGCGGAGACGACGCCTGGCCCACTGATCATCGTGCTGCAGTTCATCGGCTTCATGGCCGCCTACCGCGCGCCCGGCGCTCTGGCGCCCTTGCTGGCGGGAGCGCTCGGAGGTTTGCTCGCCACATGGGTGACCTTCACGCCGTGCTTCCTTTGGATATTCGTCGGCGCTCCCTACATCGAGCAGCTTCGGGGCGCGAGGGCGTTGACGGGCGCGCTCTCCGCCATCACGGCGGTCGTCGTCGGCGTGATCCTCAATCTCGCCATATGGTTCTCGGTCCACACCATGTTCCGTGACACGACGCGGATCCATTCGCTCGGCCTCACCTTTGACGCGCCGGCGCTCTCTAGCGTCGATCCATGGGCGCTCCTTCTTGCTGTCGGCGCCGCTGTGGCGATCTTCCGCTTCAAAGCCGGCTTGCTCCCATTGGCTGCCTCCGCGGCCGCAGGCGTGGGGCTTTATGCCATCGGACTGATTTCGACCGGCGGCGCCGGATGATCGGGGAAGCTCGAATGTTCACGCGCCTGCTCTTCATCGCCGCAATTTTGATCTCGCCAGCTTACGCGGCCGCGCGGCCCGCCGAAGGCTTCAGAAAGCTGACAGGACCGCAAATTCGACGCGCGTTCACCGGAAAGCAATTCAGCGACGGCGTACACTTTTCCTATCGCTACGTCGCTGACGGAACCATCCAAGGCATGAAAATGGGGAAGAAGGTCGTGGACAAATGGGCCGTCGCGACGAACAAGCTGTGCGTGACCGACCATTTTGGCGAAACCTGTTACGACGTTTGGATCAAAAATTCAGCCGTCAAGCTCACCATTGACGGATCGGATTTTTCGGTCGAGGGAACATTGAAATGAGCGTCGAAGACTCCGACGTTTCCGATGCGTCGATGCGCGAATGAGCGGCGCCCTCCGTTCCTTACTTTGGGCGCGGGCCTTGCGCGACTTTGGCGACGGCTTTCTCGCCGTGATGCTGCCGGTCTACCTAATCAAGCTCGGTTTTTCGTCCTTCGAAGTCGGAGTGCTGGCGGGCGCGGCTCTGTTCGGTTCAGCCGTCCTCACCTTGATGATTGGCGTCATCGGCAATCGCTACGATCCTCGCCGTTTGCTTCTCGTCGCCGCCGCTTTGATGACGGCGACAGGCGCCGCTCTGTCGCTCGCTGACTCATATATTTTGCTGCTCATCGTCGCTTTCGTCGGCTCGGTCAACCCTTCAGGCGGCAGCGCCAGTTCCTTCGTGCCCGTGGAACACGCCGTTTTGACGCGCGAGACCGCCGCCGCCGAAAGAACGAGGGCGTTCGCGCGTTACAGTCTCGTCGGCGGACTTGCCGCGGCCGGCGGCGCATTGGCGGCGGCAGTCCCTGATCTCGTGACGCGAATAGGCTGGCCCGAGCTTTCCGGCATGAAAGCCATGTTCGCGGTCTATGCGATCCTGGGGATCGCCAGCGGAGCGCTTTACGCGCGCGTTCCGCCACGTCCACGAACATCGCAAAATGGCCATCATGAGGCGCTCGGCCCCTCCCGCTCAATCGTTTACAGGCTCGCCGCCTTGTTCAGCCTCGACGCCTTCGCCGGAGGTTTCGTCGTTCAATCGCTGTTGGCGCTCTGGCTGTTCGAACGCTTCGACCTCTCGCTTGCGACTGCAAGCCTTTTCTTTTTCTGGTCCGGCATTCTCTCGGCGTTTTCCTTCCCCGTGGCCGCGCGGCTCGCCAAGCACTTCGGCCTCGTCAACACCATGGTGTTCACGCATATTCCTTCAAGCCTCTGCCTCATCCTCGCGGCTTTCGCGCCATCGCTTCCCCTGGCGCTCGGATTGTTGCTCATTAGAGCCGCGCTCTCGCAAATGGATGTGCCGACCCGCTCGTCCTATGTGATGGCCGTCGTCACGGAGCCGGAACGAACAGCGGCGGCGAGTTTCACCTCCGTGCCGCGCAGTCTCGCCGCTTCATTGAGCCCTGCGCTCGCCGGCGCGCTCTTCGCTGGACCGTGGTCGGCGTCTCCGCTCATCCTCTGCGGCGCTCTGAAAATCGCCTACGATCTATTATTGCTCAATCAATTTCGACATCTGAAGCCGCCCGAGGAATGCTGACATGCAGCGAAACTTTCTGACCGCGACGGATAGCGTTCCACCAAAGTTGCGCAGCGCTACGACGCCGCGGACATTTTTGTCGCGCCCAGTTGGCGTCAAGCATTTTGGGCGGTTCTCGAGACATGGAGACGCCGATCATCTCCAACTCACCACCTGAACTCGAGATGCAAATTTGGGCGTGAGATTTTGTCGGGAGAGGGATTTAGAATTGTTGTCCGTTAAGACCTCGTCTCGGCTTCAGCGCCCGGCCATGATAACTTTTTTCACGTGCTCGGATTCGAGCCTTCATGTCTGCTCCTGCTCGAGAGGGCCGAACCGAGGTTTTCCCTTTGCCCATTCGATCCGTGGACGAAAACTTTTCTATCTGCCGGCTCGGATGGGCCGGAGCCGTCGCCGCTGTCTGCCTCGCAGCGTCTCCTGCGGCGGCTGGCCCTCCGTACCGCACCGACGACCCGGAGCCGGTCGACTTTCAGCACTTCGAGTTCTTCACCTTTTCGACCGGAACGCGTGTCAGAGGCGATACGAGCGGGGATACGCCGGCGATCGAATTCGATTACGGCATTGTGCCGAACGGCCGCATCGCCATCATCGCCCCTATGTCATTCGACCGCATGACGGGCGAGCCGCTGAAATGGGGCTATGGCGATACCGACTTGGAATTCAAATACCGCCTTATCGAGCAAGACAAAAAGGGTTGGAGACCTGCTATCGGCGTCGTCCCCTCGGTCAAGATTCCGTCGGGAGATTTCCATCGCGAACTCGGAGACGGCGTCGCGCGAATATTTCTGCCGATCTGGCTTCAGAAAGACTTCGGCGACTGGACGACCTTCGGAGGCGGCGGCTATTGGATCAACCACGGGCGCGGCAACAAGAATTTTTGGTACGCCGGCTGGGTGCTTCAACGTAAAATTACCGACAAGCTCGCGATCGGCGCGGAGCTGTTCCACCAGACCGCGGACAAGATAGACAAGAAGGACGAGACCGGCTTCAACCTCGCCGCAATTTATGATTTCTCCGACAACTACCATTTCCTTTTCTCGATCGGGCGAGGACTTCAGCACGCGAGACAGACGAACGAACTCTCGTGGTACATTGGTCTGCTCGTGACCGATGCCGTCGAGAAACCGCCCGAGAACAAGAGCCGCGAGACGGAAAACGTCAAGGAGGACGGAGCCGGAAAATCGTCGCAGAAGGCCGCTGCCCCGAGTAGCAGCGCCAGTGAAAATGGCTATCCGAAAGAGACTGAGAAGTCCTCCGGCGCCACTGCTTCTGCCGATTCGTCGAAGGCCGAGGACGCCGAAAAAATGCCTCGGCCCAGCGCTGACGCATCGAAAAACGCCGAGCCGAAAGCCGCTCCCGCAGTCTTCTCCTGGTCGGGTTTCTTCGTCGGCGCGGATATCGGGGGCGCATGGCAACGAGCGAATGAAGCCGATACGGTAGGGTATGTGGGGCCGTTCCGCTCGTCCTACGGCCTCGAGGGCCCGATCGGCGGACCATTCGTGGGGTTCAACTGGCAAATGGCCCCTTTGGTGTTAGGGCTCGAGATCGACGTCGAAGCCGCTGGCGTGCGTGGCGGCGAGGGAGTTTCTCTCATTGGCCTGAGGCAACGGCATGATGTGCGCGGATCGGCTCGCGGCCGCATCGGCGTTGCCCTGGAGCGCGTCCTCCCCTACGTCGCCGGCGGCGTCGCTCTCGCAAATTTCTTTCCTTCGGCACTCGGGGAGTCTTTCAACCAAGCGCGTCCGGGCTGGACGATCGGAGCTGGTATCGAATGCGCGATCGAAGAAAATTGGTCTGCGCGACTCGAATATCGCCATAGCGATTTCGGATCGACGACTTACGTTTCCTCGAATTTCGACGGTAACTTCTATCGCGTTCGCGTGAGAGACAGCTCGATACGACTCGGGCTGGCCTACCATTTTCGCTTTCCTGAGCCGGATCAGAAGTCGCAGGACGCCGCCGAAGCGGACAAGGGGAGTGTGAAGTCAGCGCGAATGGCGGCGAAAGGGAAGCGAAATTCTGTCCGGTGAATTGCTCTCCCGGACTTCGGATTGCTGCCGGGTGACCTGCCCCCGAAGTTTCATCCAGCGGCGAGTCGAGTCCCGGCGGTTGATACGCCCGCGGGCGTGGGGTGAGCAACAGGCGATCGGCGGATCTGGCCCGGGTTGCGCAGCCGATCGCCTGTTGCGGTGAGCGCGGCCGCATAGTCCGCCGGCGTCGCATAGCCGAGGGAAGAGTGCGGGCGCCGGTGGTTATAATCGTGAACCCAAGAGCGAACTTTCTCTCTCGCATGGTCGAGGCCGAAGAACAGCGTCTCGTTGAGCAGCTCGTCCCGCATGCGGCCGTTGAAGCTCTCGCAGGAGCCATTCTGCATCGGCTTGCCCGGCGTGATGAAACGCCATTCGACCTTGTTCTCATCCGACCAGGACAGGACGGCGTTCGAGGTGAACTCCGTCCCATTGTCGGAAACGATCATGCCGGGCTTTCCACGCCTTTCGATCAGCGCCGACAGCTCGCGCGCAACCCGCTTGCCGGAGATCGACGTGTCCGGGAGCCGCGCGCGGCCGCCTTCGCGCTGTCGCAGACGCTGTTCAATGGATGGCGCACGGATAATTCCATACGTCAGGCGGAGTCGGGCGTTTTCGCCGCGCGGGCGACGATGCGCGTCACAGAACAGACGACGCTCCAGAACGCCGCGACCGCCTAAATGTATTGCGCGACACGGCCGTTCTCGGCCTGAGCAAGAGCAATATCACTGTGTTGAAAGAGCAATTGCGGGTGACGCGGCATCGGCAGGATCTCGGCGAGCTGAGCGTGATCGCATCCGCCGCGCTCGCCGTGATCACCGTATCCGCTCCGATCTGCTGAGCCGCTCAGATGGCGCCCAGTCGGCGACCGCGCGTTGCGCGAGGAGAAGGACATTCGATCCGTCAGGATCTTTCGGGCAGCTATCGCGCATTATGCCGTCGGGCGGAGAGATCGCATGGTCGTTTCCGCCGCGACGAACTGCGCGCCCGAGAATGCGGCCCCTCGGCGCCTGGCTACGACGGCGCTTTCGGGCGTAATCAGAGCCGGGCCCGTTCAGCCCTTTCGGTTGTCGGAGCGTTTGCTTTGCGCATCTATCCGACTGTTTCGTCAACGCTCGGGATCGAAGCCGACGTCGATCGCGAAAGTCATCGGCCGCGGCGGCGGAGCCAAGGGCGCGCTCGCGCGAACCGTCTGCATCGCTGCGGCGTCGAGCCGCGGCTGACCGCTGCTCGAAACCAGCTTGATGCTGTCGGCTCGAATCTGCCCCGTGGCCTCGATGAAAAACGACACTTTCGCCGCGCCGCGCCACGCGCTGCGACGCCCTTCCTCTGGGTAGATGAGCCGAGCGTGCACCTTTTTCGACACCTGCCTGCAATAGGCGCGGAGCAGGGTTTCCTCCGACACCTCTCGCTGCGCGATGGTGCGGGCGGCCTGTTGCCGATCGGCGCCATTGACCTGCGTCGAGCCTCCGGATTCCGGCTTCACGAACGCCTTGGCCGAGGCAATGACCGAATTGGTCTGGAGAGGCGCGCCGACGTCCGCCTGCGGCTTCTGCTCCGAAGGGGGCGTCGGCTGCGCCCGCACGGCGCTCTGCGTGTCTTGCTGCGTATGGCCCGCTGTATCCTTCTGAACCTTTTCGTCGGCCTGTTCGTCGGAGACGAGGCCATCCATCTCGAAGACCAGCGTCGAGCGATCGTCTTCATCCGGCTCGATACGAGAGAACATGTAGGGCAAAGACAGGAGCGCATGCAGGGCGAGCGACGCCGCGAAACCGTGATAGATGGTGACGCGGGGGCGTCGCTCGCCCTGTTTCGCCGTCATCGCCGCCGCTTGCATACTCATCATGGGCGCCTTTATTTCCCGCCGGCCTTGGTCTGCACGGCGACCTTGGTGAAGTTCGATCGTTTCAAAATGTCGGCGACGTCGATAAAGCTCTGGAAGGCGATGGCGCGGTCGGCGCGGATGAGAAAGGGCGTTTCCGGCGGTAGGCCCATCAGCCGAGTCGACAGTTCCTCTTTCGTCGAGGCCTGACCGTCGAAATAAATGCTCCCGTCGGCGGTGATCTCGATCGTCTTGTCCCTCTGCTTTTCGACCTTCGCCTGCGTGGCGTGAGGCAATGAGACGGGAATTCGGCCCGTCGCGATGAAATTCGCCGTTGTCAGCACCATGGTGAGGAGCACCAGCATGACGTCGACGAGCGGAATGACGTTGAGCGTCTCGAAAGGCTTCTCATCCATGGGCGATCTCCCATTTCAGCATCAGAACTTTCGCCCTGCGCACCAATGCGTTGTAGGAGGAAACCGACACCAGCGCGACCACGAGGCCGACGGCCGTCGCCTTGAGAGCGAGCGCGAGGCCGGCCATGATCTTGCTCGCGTCGGCGGAAGCGTCGAGGCCCATATTGTAGAAGGTCAGCATAATGCCGAGAACCGTGCCGAGCAGGCCGATATAGGGCGCGTTGGAGGCGACCGAAGCGATCACCACGAGCCGCGCGGTCAATTCCAGCTCGAGCGTTTTGACGCTGGCGAATCGCGTGAGGTCGACCGAGCGATAGAAGAAGAGGCGCTCGAGCGCCACAGCGACGACGACAATGCTGAGCATGGTCAAGAGGCCGATGACGCCGAAATCGACCGCCGTCGAAAGCCATTCCATCTGCATTTTTTGAATTCTCCCAGCGATCGAAGAAACATCAGGAAGCTGCCGAAAATGCGCTTCTTCAGAAGGTGAATCCGACCTGCAGCAGTCCCTTGGTGTGGCGGTCATAGGCGGTCGCGCCGCTGTTGGCTCCATAGGTGTGCGCGGCTTGCGCTTTCAGCACCAGGCGGCTGCCTCCGCCTATGTCATAGGTCGCATAATAGGCGACGCCGAGATCGTTGACGCCCGTATAGCTGCGCTGCGTCGTCGTATAGGAGCCGTTCTCTAGCCACACCGCGCCTATGTCGGTGAAGACGCCGAGCGCGTGACGATAATTCTCGATTTGGGGAAGCGAATATTTCAATTCCGGCGTGACGAGATAGCCGCTATCGCCGGCAAGTCCCTCATCGAAAGAGCGGACGCCCCAGAAGCCCCCCAGGCCGAATTGCTCGCTGGTGTCGAGATTTCCGAATAGCGCCTTCTGCGCGCGCAGAGCTGCCGACAGCGAGAGCTTATCGCCGAGCGCGATCACCGCATTGGCCGCGAGATTGATGCGATAGTAATTGCCGACCGTGTCGACGCGGGCGCGGTCTTGTATTTTCTGCGTGACGTCGAGAAAATTCACATAGCCGGAGGTGAAGGAGAGCGTCGAGCTGGTCACGAGCGGCAAGCCGAAAAGATCCTGCTCCGAATCGCGCGTGACGCCGAGCGTCCCGAGCGCGATGGTGCGGTCTGCATAGGAGGTCCCGGCGATCTCGTCGTTCAGCCATTTGTGGGTGAAATTCGCCCACAGAAAGATGCTCTCGCTGCGCTGGCGCTTCGCCGCATAGCTCAATGTCGCCGTCATCGCATAGGCGCTGCCCGTGGCGTCGAGATCCTTATAGACGCCGCCGAGCGAATAAGTGGTGCGGAAGGCGGCGATCTCGGCGCGCAGCCCGTCATAGCCGAGCGGCAGCGAATAAGCGACGCGGCCGCTCGCGAGACCGGCGCGCTCCGATACGATCGCCGCGCCGGAGAGGCGATCGCCCAGGCCGAGCGGCGAAAAGATCTCGAGGCCGCCGTTCAAGCGGTCGCGGCCCGTGTAGGGCGAACCGAAATTGTCGCCCAGCAGATAGCCGCGGAAGCGCTCTCCTTCCGGCACGACGAATTGGAAATTGGAGGTCTCTTGCTGCCGGCCGGGAGAAATGACGATGCGCGGAACGCCGGCGCCGGGCAGGTTGGAGACGAGCAGCAGCGCGCGCTCGAGCGCGTTCCTGTGAATGGTCTCCTCATTCTCGATCGCGTGATCGACGACGCCCTGTAGAAAGCCCGTGTCGACCGCGGACGAATTATTGACGAGGACGCTTCCATAGCGCCCGACGACGAGCTTGATCTTCAAGGCGCCGCGGCGCGCATCCTGCGCGGGCACATAGGCCTTGGCCACGAGATATCCCTTGGCGCGATAGAGCAGCGTCACCTTGTCCGCGGCGGCATAGATGTCGCCCAGCGTCAGCTTGCGGCCTTCATAAGGCGCGAGGACTTCGCGCAGCTCCGTCTCGCTAACGAGGAGCGGGCCCTCGACGACGAAGCGCTCGACGAACAACGTCTCCTTGCTGGCGAGCGTGAACCGCGGCTCGGCCGGCTGCGGCAGCGCGGGCGTCGCGTTCCGGCGCGGCGGCGGCGCCTGGCGCGCCTCCTCGGCCTGCCGGACGGCGTCGCCGATATTGTAGGGCAGGATCGGCGTCGGCGCGCTCTGGGCGAAAGCCTGCGGCGCGGCGAGGGCGAGCGCCTGCGCGGCCGAGCAGGAGAGCAAGAGTGTACGGATAGTCATTTCTGGATCGACCTTTCTGATCCGCGGAAACCGCTCATCGGGCTTTCTGATCGGGAGCGTTGGTCTTGCCGCCGCCGCCGAGATCGAAATGGCGCCCGTCGACGTCTATGCTGCGAATGCGCGCGCGATATCCGGCGCTGGGAGACGAGACGTGAGCCTTCTGGCCGCTGCCGCCGGCGCTCGTCGTGGACGCATGACGCACGCGCGGCCGCTGGGCCGGCGGCGACGTTTGCGCGGGCGTTTCGCCTTGCACATTGTCGTCGATGTTCGCGCCGGCCGCCGCCGAGACGGCAGCCTTGCCCGCCGAAGTGGAGGCCTGCGCATTCAGCGGTCTCTTCGAAGAGGCCTCCGCGGCGCTCGCCACGACATTGCCGGCAGAGAGAGCGGCCTGCCGCGTCTGCTGCGCCTGTGCGCGTTGCGCGGCCGCGGCGCGCGCCTCGGCTCTCGCGTCACGATATGTGCTGTTGGTGACGGCGCCCGTGCTGGTGTTGCTGCCGATCAGCGACCCGCCGCCGGCGTTCACGCTTCCGGTCGCGCTGGAGTTGGTCACCGTGCCGACACCGAGTTGAAAGGAATAATTGGAGCCGATGAGACCGCCAGTGTTAGTGGCGCCGAAGACATCGCCCGTCGCCGTGGAATTGTTCACGGCCCCGCCATTGCCGCCGACGAGCCCTCCGACATTGGTCGTTCCCGTCACGTTGCCGCTCGCGGTCGAGCCGGTGATCGCGCCGCTATTCGTTCCCGCCAAGCCGCCGGCATTGCCTCCATATGTTCCCGCTACGCCGAGATTCGTCGCCGTGACGTTTCCGGAGGCGGAGGAGTTGCTGATCGTTCCGCTGGTGGCCCCGGCGAGGCCGCCGACGGTGAATTGCCCCGTCGCGTTTCCTGTCGCGCTGGAACCGGTGATCGTCCCGAAGTTGACGCCGACCAGCCCTCCAACCTGGGTGTAGCCGTAGACATTTCCAGAGGCGCTCGAATTCGTGATCGAACCAGACCCTGATGCGGCGAGTGTCGAACTATAGACGAGGTTGCCGCCGACCAGACCGCCGATGTTCTGACTGCTGTTTGTTGCGTTTCCTGTCACATCTCCGGTCGCGTAGGAGCCGTCGACCTTTCCGCCGTAATTATAGCCGACCAAGCCGCCGAGATAGTTGCCGGGCCCGGACACGTCGCCCGTCGCATAGGAGTCGATGATCGTGCCGACATAGCGGCCGTTCACCGTGTTCTCGCCGACCAGCCCGCCGAGCGCGCTGCCGTCCACCGCCACTCCAGCGGCGTTCGTGCCCGCGGTGGCGCCCGAGGCCCCGAAGGTGACGTCTCCGGTTGCGTAAGAGTTGTTGATCGTGCCGCCGCTGTTCATTCCGACGAGTCCGCCGAAAATATTGCGCACCAAATTCGCTGTTCCTGCGCGGGCCGTGACAGTCCCCGTCGCATAGGAATTGCTGATGACGCCATTGGTCGCGCTATTGGCGACGTTCCATCCGACCAAGCCGCCGACATTGTTCCAGCCGGATACATTCACAGCGGCCCAGGAATCGGTGACGAATCCAAATTGATTGCGCGCGACGAGCCCTCCGACCGGCGAGGCGCCGGAGACCGTGCCGGTCGCATAAGCGTTGCTCACCGTGCCCCAGCTGAGCCCGATCAGCGTCGCGGCGTAGCCGCTGCTCATATAGATATTGGCGTTGACGAGGCCGATGTCGCGCACCGTCGCCGATGTCGCGGAGGAGGAGCCCAGCGTGCCGATGAGCGCGGCGAAGCCGGTCGCCGTCGTGTCGTTGATGGTCAGATTGCCGATCGTATGGCCGAGGCCTGCTAGCGTGCCGCTGAGCGTGCCGATCACAGCTCGGGAATAGGTCTTGCCGGAGGCGTCGATATCCTGCGCCAACGCATAATATCCAGTCGCCGTCACGCTCGCATAGGCCGCCAGATCCGTCATGCCGCGGAAAAGAGCGTAGCTGTTGCCGTTGATCTTGAGGCTGGCGCTCGTCCCGCTCAGCGTCACCTTCGCGCCATTGTCGATGTCGACGTAATAATTGGTCCCCGACCTCGCGCCGCCGGTTGAAGCGTAACTGCCATAGTTCAGCACGAGTCCTGCGCTCGTCCCCGTTGCGGTGATCGGCGCATTGACATAGATGTTGTTCGTCGCATTCAGCGTGAGGATCGTGTTGCCGGACCAAGTCACCGCGCTGTCGACATAGATGTTGCCGTGCGTCCCGCCGCCACTCGTCGACCAGAGGACGATATTATTGCTCGCGAGCAAGCTGCCGAGCAGCGTTCCGGTGATGTCGCCGCCGATCCCGATGGTGAAGCCGTCGGGATCGATGGTCCATGCGCCGGTCTCGCTGGTGGAGGAGGCCGTCGTCACCTCGGCGCTGTCGGCGATCGTCACCTTATTGCCGGAGGTCTCGATCGCGCCGCCCTTGCCGCCATTGGGCGCCGAGGCGTCCAGCTTGCCGGACACCTTCGTCGTCCCGCCCGAGGCGAGCATCTTGATCTTGCCGATCTTCACGCTGCCGGTGGAGGACGAGCCGCCTGTCAGGTCGGCGATTGTTCGCGCCTGTATGAGGCCGCTGTTGTTGACCTGCGCGGAGAGCACGGCGTCGGCCGCTCTCGCGGTCATCGTCACCTGGCCGCCATCGGCCTTGATCAGTCCCTTGTTCTCGACGAGCGCGTCATAGGCTCCCTTGTCGATGGTGACGTCGAGCAGAGAATCGCCGCCGAAGTTGAGCGTGATCTGATCGCCCGAGGCGAGGGCGATCGTGCCGAGCTTCGCATTGATCGTCCCTTCGTTCGACACGGTTCGGTCGAGCAGGGCGACATAGCCGCCGTCGGCCGCATAGATCGTGCCTCGATTGACGACGGCGGCGGAGGACGAGCCGGAGAATGTGTAATTGCCGGCCATGAAATTCGAGTTGGAGATGTCGAGCGTGGAGGCGACGAGTCCGCCGACATTCACCTGCGCATCCTTGGTGAAGAGAATGCCCGCGGAATTGACGAGGAACACGCGCCCATTGGCGTTGAGCGCGCCGGCGATGACGCTCTGCTCATTGCCGACGACGCGGTTGAGCGTCACGGCGAGCGCGCTGGGTTGGCTGAAGTTGACCGTCTCGCCGACGCCGATGGAGAACGTCAGCCAATTGATGATCGCGCGATTGGTCGACTGCGTGACATTGGTGACGCTCCCCGTCGAAGCGATCGTCGCCGCGCCGTCTACGACGACGCCGCCCGTCGGATTGGCGAGCGCCCTCGGCGGCGCCATCAGCGCGGCCACCGCGGTCATCGTCGCGAAAGAGGTTTGCAGCCTTCTCGCGCGATCGGAAAAAGGCGGGCGGCCGGCGCCTCGCGAAGGGGGCGTCGCGGCGCATGACTTGCTTTTTTGCGTCATCTGCGTATCTCGAGCTTTCGAAATCGTTATATATCGACATTATATTTATAAATGGCGGCGCCCCAGTCAACGACGAAATGCGCCGCGTCTCAGAATCGTCCGAGAATGTTCGACCTGACACGGCAGATCGACCGCCGTCTTATTGCCGATGTGAAGCAATTTTTGTCAATTTCCGCACCGTTTAGCGGTGGCGTGACTATCTATTGAGCTTTTGCCTATATAAAAGCCATAAAATGCTGCTTTTTAGATCGGTTCTAGGTCGCATATATTTTGAAATATATCTCGAATAAATAATTCGGCGTGGGCGCCGAGCGTCGTTCACGCGCCCCGACGCGGGTTCGAAATCAAAAAACGCCGCCGTGGCTCGGCCACAACGGCGCCTCGAGTCTCTCGCGACCGCTCGGAACCATCAGGTGGTTCTCGATGAGCCGATTACGGGAGAAGATAGCAATAGTGGGTGATGACCCCCTGGGCCGTCGATGCGGTCAAATAGCTGATGAGATTCGCCAGGACCGTATCCTGAGCGCTGGAGCGGCCGCTATGCACGACGCCCACGGCATTCTGAACGATCTGGCTGTAGGAATGCGCGCCATTATAGGGATATTCCTTCCAGGTGGCCCCGCTAACGCCGGTCGCATTGAATGAATATGTGTTCGTCCCGGCGTCGTATCGGCATACCTTCGACTTCGCGATGAAGCCTTGCTTATAGGTGCCGTTCGCCACCGCCGTATAGGTGTTGTCGATATTGCTGGCCGTATAGACGCCGCTGCCGGGGATCGTCGTGATCGACCACGGAGATTGTGACAGCACTGTCGCCGCCGCGGATCCGTAAGGCGCGGTGCTCGGATTGGCGATCACCAGGCTGTCGGGAAAGCTGCCGCCCACGAGGGATTCGAGCCCGCCGCTGACATTAACGCCGCTCGAGGCGGTCGGCGACCACAGCAGGATCTCGCCCTTGGCGTATGTGAAGGGCGAAGCGGTCGCCCAACCGGCGGAAAATACAGTCGCAGGATATGAGGTGTCCGCGGACAAGAACAGATCATATCCGGGGCTGTTGCCAGATGTGATGGCGTTGGTGATATTGCCCGAGGAATCCGAGGTGATCGTAAATGTGTCTCCCGGGTAATCGAGCTCGAATGCAGATCTGATCTCACCCAATGGGCTAGCGAAATTCGCGGCCACCGCGACGTTGATCGACGTCGCATTTGCAGACGAATACGCGGACAAGGCGAGTGTCGACACGCTGAGCGCCAGCGACATGATATATTTGTTATGCATATTGCATACCTCTCTCGCGATAAAATGCTCGTAGCGCCGAAATCGGCTCCGCGAATGGGTCCAATATTCTCGGCAAGCGTCCGATGCAGGCAGGCCACCTGCTGCTTCTCGAGCAGCATATAAATACGTTACATATCGATTTCCCGTCAAGGCAACTTTGTTATGCAAAATTATAACGAAACGGCGACGCCATCGCGTTCCGGCCAGCGATAGTGGTCGATCGGGGCAATCCTCTTATAGTAGACGTGCTATAGTGCTCAAATTATGTGCGAACTACGTTTTCGAGCGCCCATTCATACAGCGTAAATAATCGCGATCATGCTTTTTCGTGCATGATGCCTATCCATATAACAGTAATTACTCTATTCCCACTCGGATCTCGGGGCGCGGAGGGGGAAGCGACGCAGGAGGAGGCGGCGCGCGCCCTTCAGTCGCCGTCGGAGGGCGGCGGCGTCGCAGCGATCCTGGAAGGACGGGGTCGCCGCGTGAATAGCGCGACGGTGAATTTGCTTGGCCCGCGC
>NZ_BGJX01000033.1 GCF_009811655.1 Methylosinus sp. Ce-a6
CGAATCATTCTCCGATGCTTCGGAACCCCAGAATCACGCAACTGCGGCGCGAACAAGAAACTTTTGGGTCAGGTTCTGAGCCGTGCCAGCCGATGCGCTCATAGAGCAATCCGATGACGCCGGCGCCGGCAAGGCCGCCGCAGTAATAGGCCGAGAGATAGAGACCGCTCGCCGTTGCGCGTTCGACCGCGGCCGCGCGTCCGACGAAGCTCGTCACGATCGCCTGAGCGAAGAAGGCGCCAGCCGCGAACACGGCCAAGCCGACGCCGATCACGACAATGTCGCCGACGAGAGTGGCCAGCGCCCCCGCGAGAGCGAGAAGCAGCGACCCGACCGTGCTCGTCGTCGATCCGAAGCGTGTCGCGAAGCGGCCAGCCATCGGCGTCGTCATCAGCGAGGGAAGGAAGCAGAGAAACACGAAGCCGGCCTCGCGCATCGAAAGGCCGATCCGCGGCGAGACGAGCGCGAAGCCGACATAGCTGAACAGGCCGACGAAAGTGAAGAGGATGAGGAATCCGAGCGCGTAGGCGCGCTGCAGCGCCGGATTTGCGAGATGCAATGTAAAGCTGCGAAGGAGGTCGCCGCGATGCGAATCCGAAGCGCTCGGCGCGATAGGCGTGAGCGCGCCGAAGGCGAGGAGAGCGCCGCCCGCATTGAGCGCGGAGAAGGTGAGGAATGCGCTCGTCGCGCCGAAGGAATCGGCGACGGCGGAAGCGATGAGCCGGCCGAGCAGATTGGCCATGACGCTGCCCGTCACATAGGCCGCCAGCGCGCGTGGCGCGTCGGCTTTGACGCATCGCTCTCCCAAATGGGCGAGAGTCAGCGTGAAGGCGCTGGCCATGAAGACGCCTTGCAGTATGCGCAAGGAGGCGAAGGCGGCGAGCGATGGCGCGAAGGCGAGGAGCGCCGTCGGAATCGCGAGCGAGGCGAGGCTCGTCCAGACGGCGGTGCGTCGCGCGATTCCGCGAAGCGTCGCCGCGGCGAGCGGGCCGGCCAACGCCATTCCGAGCGCGGCGCCATTGACGGCGAGCCCCATCTTGGCAGGGCTTATCCGATAGCGCTCGGCGAGCTGCGGCAAGATCGCCTGAACGGCGAAGAGATCGACGAGGGTCAGAAAGCCGATCGATCCGATGAGGATGGATCGCACGCGCGGGCTCGTCTTCTCGCGTCTGTCATATGATGATAGCGCTCCTTCATTTTCGTCTCCATGGGCGCGAAAAAAGCCACGCGCGCCGGGGCGATGCGCGCGTGGCCGAAAAAGCATGGCGCGTTCGGCGGGGTCAGTCGCGAGCTTTCACATCGGCGGAGAGAAGCTCGACGACGGCCTTGCTGCGATTGATCCAATAATGCGACACCTTTGACGTCTCGCGCACCGTCTCGCCAGCGCGATGCAGGATCGGAGTGCTGCAGTTGGTCGCAAATTCCAATATTTGCCCGCGCAGAGTGATGATGATGGCGGGACGTCCGTCATGGCTGTGGAAGGGGACGATTCCGCCGGGCTGGACGACCAGGCGCCGCAAGCGCAGATCGCGGCCGTCGACACCCAATTCGTGACCGAGATCGATCGAGCCGATCACCGTGTCGGTGACGCCTCTCGGCTGCGTCGGATGATTTGTGAGCTCATTGACGCCGGCGTGTCCCGATGGGCATTCGCCCGCGAAAGCGAAGTCGGTCGAACAGCCGAAGGCAATGGCGAGCGCAACTGCAGCGCTCGTTGTCGTGGCGAGCAAATTCATGTCGTCCTCCTCCTTATCGGATGCGCCGTGCAAGGCGCGTCGCATGTCGATATTTCGATGCGAGGCGGAGATTAGCCGTGCGAACATCGCGCCTCCATTCGAATGAGGGAATGAACTCGATGCACAAAGCGCATGGCGCACGGGCCACATAACCGTCGGCTATGGAGATGAGAGCGAGAGAGTATTTTTCTTTTCGCGCCGCGGGCCTCACCGTTTTCGTCGTCGCCCGTTTCTTGCGGCGCCGACGCGACGAGGGAGGAGAAAAGTGGAAACGAAAGCGCTCGAATCGAAAAGAGAAGGACGACCACTGCGTGGCCGTGTGGCGGTCGTCACCGGGTCGACCTCCGGAATCGGCCTCGGAATTGCGCGCGCGCTGGCCGCGGCCGGCGCCGACATCGTCGTCAATGGATTGGGGGGCCGGGCAGAGATCGACAGGCTCTGTGAGCGGCTCGCCGACGAAAATGGCGTGAAGGCGGTCTATGACGACGCCGATCTGATGGACAAGGTCGAAGCGCGCAAGCTGATCGTCCGATCCACTTGGAGCTTCGGCAAGGTCGACATTCTCGTCAACAACGCCGGCGTTCAACATGTGAGCCAGATCGAGAGTTTTCCGGAGGAGAAATGGGACTCGATTCTGGCGCTCAATCTCTCGGCCGCCTTCCATACGACGAAGGCTTGTTTCGCGGCGATGAAGGCGGCGGGCTTCGGGCGCGTGATCAACATCGCGTCCGCGCATGGGCTCGTCGCTTCGCCATTCAAGAGCGCCTATGTCGCAGCGAAACACGGCTTGGTCGGGCTGACCAAGGCGGCGGCACTGGAAGGCGCTGAATTCGGCGTGACCTGCAACGCCATCTGTCCCGGCTATGTCTGGACGCCGCTCGTCGAGCGTCAGATCGACGACACGGCCGCCGCACGCGGGCTGACTCGCGAAGGGGTCATTCGCGACGTTCTGCTCGCAGCGCAGCCGACGAAGCGCTTTGCCGAAGTCGAGGAAAACGGCGCGCTCGCGGCATTTTTGGCGAGCGACGCCGGGGCGTCGATCACCGGCGCGGCGCTGCCGATCGATGGCGGCTGGACCGCGCATTGAGACGAGGACATCGGGGGATTCAATGGAACATCTCGCTGCGGAGCTCGCCGAGCTCGGACAGATCGTGTTGGTACTGCAAGGCGGCGGGGCGCTCGGCGCCTATCAGGCCGGCGTCTATCAGGCGTTTCACGAGGCCGGCATTGAGCCTGATTGGGTCATCGGCACATCGATCGGCGCCATCAACGCCTCGCTCATCGTCGGCAATGCGGCGGAAGATCGCATGACGAAGCTGCGTGAATTCTGGAAGCGCGTCGAGCACGCCAATTATGTTTCCGCCTCGCTTGCTCCCTGGCTCGACATGGCTTTGCGCAACGGGCTGGCGATCGGCTCCGGCGTTCCCAATTTCTTTCGGCCCAATCTCGCGGCCTTCGTCAGTCCGCACACGCCGCTCGGCGCGGAGCAGGCCGGCTACTATTCCGTCGCGCCGCTGGCCGACAGCCTCCGCGACCTCGTCGATTTCGATCGCATCAACGCCGGATCGGGACGGTTGACGGTCGGCGCCTGCGATGTCGCGACCAGCGAAATGCGCTATTTCGACAGTCGTGACGAGAGGCTGAGGCTCGAGCACGTGCTCGCCTCGGGCGCGCTGCCGCCCGCCTTCCCAGCGGTCAGGATCGACGGCAGGCTCTATTGGGATGGAGGCGTCGTGTCCAACACGCCGGTCGAGGCGGTTTTCGACGACAGACGCCGGCGAAGCGGGGTCGTGTTCGTCGTGCATCTGTGGAATCCGCACGGCTCGGAGCCCAAAACGATTTGGGAGGTCATGAACAGACAGAAGGATCTGCAATACTCGAGCCGCGCGGCGACCCATGTCGCCCGGCAGCGCCAGCTTCACCAGCTTCGCTACGTCATCGCCGAGCTGTCGCGACGTCTTCCCGACATGACTCGTCTCGACCCGCGCGTGGCGGAGCTGACGCGGCACGGCTGCATGACGCGCATGCATGTGGTGCGACTGCTCGCGCCCGCTCTGGACAATGAGGATCACACTAAGGACATCGACTTCAGCGCGCGCGGCATCGCCAGCCGCTGGGAAGCGGGCTATCGCCATATGAGGGAAACTCTGGAGCGTGCGCCGTGGCGGGCCGAGGTGGATCCGATCGAGGGCTTCGTGCTGCACGAGGCGGACGGAGCGCGCCCGTCGTCGCGCGTCGAATGACGCGATCTTTGCATCGGCGGGAGTTTTGACGCAGAATCTCGGCTCCCGCCTCTACGAAAATGCTGCGGCTCTGCGAAGGAGAACGGCCGATGGACGCGTCACAGCTCGTCGCCTCGCTGGAAGACGCTTTTCACCGCGTGCGTGGGGAGAATGCGCCGCTCTCCGATAAGCTCAAATATATCGCCGACGAAGTGCGACGGCTCAGTCCCGTCTTCGCGGATGCGGTCGAGGCTTTCGTTGGTCGACTCGAGGAGGTGGCGGCGGGAAGCCTCGCGCCCGCGGTGGGGGACGCCATGCCGCCGTTCCTGCTTCCGGACGAAGAAGGGCGTCTGACGGATCTCGCAAGGCTGCTGCGCGTCGGTCCCGTGGCGATCGCCTTTATTCGGGGACATTGGTGTCCCTATTGCCGTCTCAACGCCGCCGGACTCGCCGAGGCGGAGGAGGCGTTGCGGCCTTTGCAGCTCGTCGCCATCTCCGCGGAGACGCAAAAATACACCCGCGAGATCAAGCGCGAGGCCAAGGCAGCGTTTCCCTTTCTCAGCGACGTCGACAATGGCTATGCGCTCGCGCTCAATCTCGCGATTTGGGTGCCGGACGACATGTCGGCGCTCATCGCTGCGGCGGGGTGGGACGTGCCGAGCTATCAGGGCGGCGAGGCGTGGATCTTGCCCGTACCTTCGGTGTTCGTCGTGGATCAGGAGGGGATCGTGCGCTTTCGTCACGTCGATCCGGATTATCGGCGCCGGCTCGAGCCTTCGGTGCTGATCGAGGCCGCGGAGGCGTTTCGCGCGCTTCGCTAGAGTCTTTCCGGTTCAGATTGAACCGGAAAGACTCTAGATTCCCTTGTTTTGTCGTGTTTTCTTCACGCGAACCGGTTCCCACTTCGCTCGAAAACACTCTAGCTCGAGGGTGCCGCGTCAGGCGGTGGCGTGCGACCAGTCCGAGCCTCGGAGCAGATTGAGAAGCGTTGTCGCCTCGCGCGAACGCGGACGGCCGGACATCATGGCGACGGCGATGGGACGTTGAAGATCGAGAGTCTCGATTCGCAAGTGGCGCAGACCGTCCACGCGCAGCGCGCTGGAAAGGGTGAGGCCGATGCCGAAGCCGGCGCGCAGCAATGGCTCGAGATCGGCGAGCGAATCGACCTCGTGGACATTGACGAGCGTCACACCGGCGGATGTGAGACGCTCGATGTCCGCCTCGCTTGCTTCTATGCCCTTGTGCAAAAGGATGCGGCGCGCGCGCAATTGGGCGGGTTCGAGGGCCGCTCCATTGCCCTGCGCCAGCTCGTGCTCCTCGCCGACGACGATATCGAACGAATCGTCGAACATGCGCCAGCAATCGAGCCGCTCGGAACCCTCGGAAGCATTCGCTCCGATCGCCAAATCCACGTCTCCTCGCTCGAGCATGGCGCGGACGGAAGCGGAATCGCCGCGCTTCAACTTGAGGAGCAGTTCGGGAAAGGCGGAATACATCTCGCTCAACGCCGGCATGAACAAAGCGATATCGAGCCCATGCGCGACAGCGACGTTGAGGGTCGCGATGTCCCTATTCTTCAGCGACGTCGCCAGCGCCTTGGCCGTCAGCGCGCTGTCGTGGCACTGTTTGAGCAGTGGCAGCATGCGCTTGCCGAGATCGGTCAGGTGAGACAGGCGGCCTTCCCGACGGATCAAATCGCCGCCGAACTCATCCTTGAGCAGCTTGATCGCGCGCGTGAGGGCGGGCTGCGAGACATTGCACTGCTCGGCGGCCCGCGTGAAATTCAGCGTTTGAGCGACCGCCAGGAAATAGCGGACCTGCTGCATTTCCATCGAATGAGCTTCCACGTCGCCGCAAGGCGGCTGACTGAACTTCTGTTCAGAGAGCGAGACTAGGAAATCCGGCACGGTCTTGCACCAGAAAATTGCGACGCTGTCGCGCGACGAGAATGGCCGGGTTCGCTCCACGTCGTAAATCGCGCGGGAAGCCGTGTCGGGGTCCCCTAACAATGTCGCGCTGTTTTGGGGTTCGAATTGCGAGTTTCACCGCCTGCGGCGATTTGGTTAGTGGCATTTTTCCAAAGCTCCCCATTTTCCTCGGCTTACTGGACACTTTGAATTCGAGGAGGATCATGCGGGTTTGGCGGATTGCCGATACGCGCGTTGCCTTCTACGACTATGCGTGCTACACGCACATATTGTGAAGGCCCGACGCTCTCGCTCGAGCGAACGGGCTTGGCCGGTTTTGCCGGAGCGAAATATGTGCAAGCCGGACGCAACGACCACTTTCGAAATTCGTCCGGCGCAGCCGGAAGACACGCCGTTCCTGCAAGCAATCGAGAACGACGCTGCGGAACGATTTCGTGCAATCGCAGAGGTCCATTTTTGCGTCGCGCTCCCTGCGCGCGACTTCGATGAGCATCGCTGCGCTCGCGATGAGGGCGTCGCCCTCGTCCAGAGTAGGCAGATCGGCTTTCTCCTCCTGATTCCCCTGGACGGGAGAGTTCATATCCTCGAAATCGCGGTCGCGTTTGAACATCAAGGCCGAGGCTACGGCCGTGCGCTGATTGCGGCCGCGGAGAATTGGGCGGTCCGAAAAGGATATGAGGAAATGACTCTGACCACGTTTCGAGACGTCCCGTGGAATGCGCCTTTCTATGCGAGGCTCGGCTTTGAAGCGTTCGAAGTGGAGCAGGACCGACCGAAATTCCGCGCGCTCATAGCAGAAGAAGTCGCGGCGGGCGTCCACGGCGCGCCGCGGGTCGCTATGCGCAAGACTTTGCCCCTCCAAATCGAATCGGGATTGCCCTTCGTCATTCGGCCGGAGCGTGCGAGCGAGTTCCTCACGATTCACGAATTCATCCGCAAGGCTTTCGAGACCGCGCATTACGCCGAAGGCGACGAGCAGGATTTCGTGGACGAGCGGCGGCGCACGGACACCTATGTGCCGGAACTTGCCTTGCTCTTGGAAGCCGGCGATCGAATCGTCGCGCATCTGATGCTCACGCGCATTTCCATTTCCACCGCATCCGGGCCGCTTCCGATCCTGCTGCTCGCCTGCGTCGCCGTTGACGCCGAGCACCGCAATAGAGGCGTGGGCTCCGTCTTCATCGAACGCGCGCTCCGGCGCGCAGCCACGCTCGGCCATGCGGCGGTCATCCTGTTGGGAGACCCCGCTTACTACCGGCGCATCGGCTTCGTGTCTTCGGAATTGTTCGGCGTCAGCAGTGAGAACGGCGTCGAAGCGCGATATGTGCAGATGCGCGAATTGACGCCAGGCGCGCGGGCAGGCGTGTCGGGCAGCATCAAATTGCCGAGTTGAGGCATATGATGAAAATCGCCCCTTTCGTTCTGCTCGGCGCTCCGACGCAATGTGATGGGCGTCCGGGAGGCGTGGAGCGCGCTCCGAATGTGCTGCGCGATCTCGGCGTCGCCGGCGCCATCGGGGCGTCGGTCGATCTCGGCGATCTACCGGTCAGGATAGACGGTCCGGACCGCGACCCGGCTTCTGGGGTCATCGGCGCTGCGTCGGCGGCGCGATCGGTCGCACCCGTGACGCGGTGGACACTATTCTTGGCAATGGCGATCGGCCGTTCATGCTCGGCGGGTGCTGCACCTATGCGATAGGAGCGGTGGCCGCCGCCGCCCGCGTGTTCGGGCGCTGCGGGCTCGTCTATATCGACGGTCATCTCGATCTCTACGACGGACAAACATCGCCGACCGGGGAAGCCGCGGACATGCCTGCGGCGGCGATGCTCGGGAAGGCGGGAGATCTCTTCACACGCGCGATGGGCATGGCGCAGGCCGTCGTCCCCGAAGATGTGGCGTTGCTCGGCTGTCGCGATCATGCGATCGCCGAAGCCGAAGGATCGCTGCTGCCGCGTGATCTCGGCCCCGGACTCTTCTATCGCGACGTCGAGACGCTCCGCCGAGCCGGGCTGCAGGAGACAGCGGCGGACGTGCGTCGGCGCCAGGAAGCCGGCGCGGGGCGCTATTGGCTGCATATCGACTTCGATGTTCTCGACGGGGCCGTCTTCCCGGCGGTCGACTATTCGACGCCAGGAGGCCTTTCCTGGAACGAGCTCACGACGCTCGTTCACCCCTTCCTGGCATCCCGCTCACTGATCGGCGTCTCGACCGCTTGCTACAATCCGGATAAGGACGCCGACCTCACCGGGGGACGACAGATCGTCGAATTCCTCCATCGAGCGGTCGTATCGGGCGAATTTGAATGATCGAGGTTCGGTCTGGGACTCGCGCGTTTCGACGCGCGTCGGAGGTTCTGAGGTCATGCGCTTCATCTCGACGACCTATCTGGCGCTGACCCATTCGCCGTGCGTTGGCGCGCTCGCGGAGCCGAGCGACGCCGTTGACGTCACGACCGAGTGTCCTGCTCTCGAGGAATATATGCGCCTTTGGCACGCGATCGGCGGGCCGCTCGATTGGGACGGTCGGCTGCGCGCTTCCGCCGAAGAGCTTGCGACCATCTTGTCGAGCTCCGACACGGAGATTCATCTCGCGCGGATTCGAGGCGAGGCGATCGGCCTGTGCGAATTCAGCATGAGCGCGTCGCTCGGCAGCGAGATCGTCTATTTTGGTCTCATTCCGGCGTTCCAGGGCAGACGTTTGGAGCCTTACCTACTGGACATTGCCTTGCGCCGGCATTGGACGACCCATCATCCGCGCCATGTCTGGCTGCATACCGACAATGGGATGATCCCAGGGCGCTGCCGCTATACGAACGGTTCGGCTTCCAAGCCTTTGCGAAAGTCGATATGCCGGAAACGGCGACCGAGGCGGACTATCGCGAGGTCGCTCGCTCGCGATTGGCGGTCGTGACTTTGGATCGAGGTGAGAAACGTGAGTGACGTCGAACGCAAAGACAGTCTGCGCACCGCCAATTTGTTGGCGGCGCTCGCGTTGGAGCTGACCGGAAGACTCGAGCGTCTGACCAAGCGTCATCCCAATGAGACGACGTCGTCATTGGCGGCGCTCAACGTCATCGGCTTCTACGAGGGATGCTCCAATAATGCGCTGAGCCGAGCCCTCGGATTGTCACACACGGCGACTGTTCGCCTGGTCGACAAGCTGGAAGCATCCGGACTGGTGACGAGCGAAACCGGAGCCGATCGCCGCTTCGTCTCCTTGAGGCTCACCGAGAGCGGTCGCGAACGCGTACAGGAACTCCTATCGGAGCGATGCCGACGTCTTTGTGAAACGCTCGACATTCTTTCGACGAACGACCGTCGACATTTGTCGCGCATATCCGAAATCCTGCTCCGGTCGCTCGTCTCCGCCGCCGGAGACGCCGACCACATCTGCCGACTTTGTGACGAGACATCCTGTCCTGAAGATCGCTGTCCCGTCCACAATCGGGCGATCGCTCTCGAGTCGAACAGCGAAAGTTGAGGTCGACCACCTTCGAATGGTAAGCGGCTTCACGGGGTCAGGACGATCTTGCCCCGTGTCTGTCGCGACTCCAGCGCTCGATGCGCCGCCGCCGCCTGAGCGAGAGGGTAGACCCCTCCGATCGTCACCGCGATTTCGCCGCGTTCGGCCATGGCGAACAGCTTCGCCGAGCTTTGCTGCAGACCCGTCGGCGTGAGCAGAGGCGTGAGGGCGAAGCCGGTGATGGTCTGATTTTGGAAGATCAGACCGAGCAGATCGGGAACGCCGAGATCGAAGTCCAGAATATTGAGCGAGCCATAGATAACGAGCCGGCCCAGGGGCGCGAGGGCCTTCAGGCTCTCCTTCGTCACCGCCCCGCCGACCGATTCGAAGATGATGTCGACGCCTCGGCCATCGGTGAGATCGCGTGCGGCCTGCGACCAGTCGGCGACCGTATAATCGATGGTGGCGTCGGCGCCGAGCGAACGCGTGAATTCACGCTTATCTTCCATGCTCGCCGCCGCGATCACCTTTTTTGCTCCGGCGCGTTTGGCCAATTGCACGAGCAGGCTGCCGACCCCGCCCGCCGCCGCCGACACGATAATTTGCTTGTCGGCCGCCGGAGCCTGTTCGAGGAGATAAAGCGCCGTCAGGCCTTGAACCATGAGGGCGACGGCATGTTCGAAGGGGAAGCTTTTCGGAATCTGCGTGACGAATTCGGCAGGGCAGGAGACGAATTCGGCGTAGCCGCCGAAGAACCTGCCCGCTGCAAATAGCGCCCCCGCCACTCGGTCGCCCAATGCAAAGCCCGCCACGCCGGGACCGATCGCCTCGATGATCCCCGCTGCTTCGGCGCCCAATATGCTCGGGAGCGGCGGCGTCACGGCGTAGCGATTTTCTCGCATCGCCGTCTCGGCGAAGTTCACGCCCGAGGCCTTTACGCGGATCAATATCTCACCCGGACCGACGGTCGGAATAGGCGCGTCGACCAGCTCCAAAGCTTCCGGGCCGCCAAAGGCATTTAGTTGCACGGCTCTCATCGTCATTCTCCTATCCGTCGTCGAGAGCCTCGACGTGCTCTTCGACGCGCGTGCTTCTTCAGACGGCGGATTCGTGCCATTTACACGCTTTGACAGACTACAGAGAAATTCGTCTCATACTGACCTGGAGGTAAGCATGGCGTCGGTGATGAAGAATCTTCCGCCCTTGCCCGCGGAAAGAACGCTCCGCGTGATATCGGGCCGCTGGAAGCCGGTGATCCTCTACCATTTGCTGTCGGGGCCGCGACGACTCTCGGAATTGAGCCGGCTCATGCCCGCCGTCAGCCAAAAGGTGCTGATCCAGCAATTGCGCGAGATGGAGGCGCATCGAATTGTGAGCCGTACCATCTTTCCCCAGGTCCCACCGAGGGTCGACTATGAAGCGACCGCTTTGGGGCAGAGCCTGAAGCCCGTGCTCATGGCTCTTTGCGAATGGGGTAGACGACATGCCGCCGAGCTCGACGAGCCGGAGCATGTCGCCGATTGCGCCAGATTATCGCTTCCCGAGTGAGCTTTTTTCCCGAAGCTCGCGCGCGATGGAATCAGGCTTTGGATTTGATATAGGCGACCATGCCGATCACATCGTCGGCCACGAGTCTGCCGATTGGTCCGCTCGAATAGACCGCATTCAGAATCTTGCCGTCGGGGGCCAGCAGGAAGCCGGTAGTCTGCAGGTAACGAGGCGTATGATTGGCGTAGGCGCCGGTCGCAGCCACGACTTCGTCGAGATCGGCGGAATGCCCGACGGGAAAGCTCAGCGCGTGTTTTTCGATCACGCCCTTCGTCGTCGCTTCGTCGTCCACCGAGAAGGCGATGACTTTGATGCCCGCTTGCGCCAATTTTTCACCGGCGCGCTGAAATCCCGCGAGCTGAGCCTGACAATAAGGACACCAGGCTCCCCGATAGATCAAGACAACGCCGAAGGATCCGAGAAGCGACTCCGGGATTTGGATGACGCCGCCTCCGACCGCGGGAATCGTCAAAGCAGGGAAGGCCGCGCCATTTTGCAAATGTGACATTTGGATCTCCACGTAAATGGACCACATAGTCCACTCCGTCACATTGAAACTGGACTTACAAGTCCAAAACCGCCAAAATCCTCCGATGCCGAACAAGCCATCCGATCAACGACCCTTGACCCGCCGCGGGGCCGCTACGCGAATGCGCATCGTCGCCGCGGCCGCAGAGCTCATTCACGCGCATGGCGTGGACCGTACGACCCTCGACGATGTGATGGAGCGAGCCGAGGTGAGCAAATCGCAGCTCTATCACTACTTTACTGACAAGGAGGCGTTGGTGCTCGAAGTGATCGCTTTGCAGACGGAGCGCGTTCTGGAGGCGCAAGGACCGCATCTCGGGGCGCTCGATTCTCTCTCGGCCCTCCGGGCGTGGCGGGATGCTATCATTCGGCGCTACGAAGTCGGCGACGGAAAGGGATGTCCGCTCGGGACGCTGGCGAGCGAGCTGGCGAATGATTCCGAACCCGCTCGCAAGCGGCTGGTCGCGGGCTTTTCGATGTGGAGCGGTTCGATCGAGCTGGGCTTCGCGAAGATGCGCGAGCGTGGCGAACTCGCCGCTGCCGCCGACCCGCACGAATTGGCGACCGCCACGCTATGCGCGGTTCAAGGTGGACTGCTTCTGGCCAAGACGACGCGATCGAGCGGCCCCTTGAAAATCGCGATCGACATGGCGATCGACAATATCGCACGGCACATGAGGACGGGCTGAGCCACTGCGCGCCACTGAACCGAATAGACTCGGTCGAGTTGTCGCCTTGTTCTACCAAGGCATGGATGTCCTACCGACGCACGCAATCTACGGCGCTGCGCATATCGTGAGCGCCGAGCAGGTCCGATCCGTCGAGGCGGACTAGCGCGACCGCTTGGCCGGACTCTTCACCGAAGCCCCTAATCCCTTCCGCTCGCAAAACGGCGGTGACTTCCCCGATCGTCACACGATGGCCGATCACGTTGCGCTTGGAAAAACCGGCTTGGCCGCGCATCTCGCCGACGACACGACCATGTGACAGGCGGCGGAAATTTTTTCCCGGCCGTTGTAACGCCCTCTCGGCGGCGCCCGAATTGATCCGACGAGGCCCGAGCGCCTTCGATCTATCGTCATCAACGATACGCCACCGAGGTTCCAAAATGTTCGATCGACGTCATTTGCAATTGTTATCGTATGCTTCCATCTGCGCGTTGCTCCAATTTTTCGCGCCGACCCTGGCGCATTCGCGAGATCGAAACGGCGCCGCCGGCGCTGTCTACACGATGAGCAACGACACGAGCTCGAATGCTCTGTTGACGTTCGAGAGGAATGCGACTGGAGAGCTGACAGCAAAAAGCGCTATTCCCACGGGCGGACGCGGAACGGGCGCGGGACTTGGAAATCAAGGCGCTCTGGCGCTCAGCGACGATGGCCGCTGGCTCGTCGTCGTCAATCCCGGCAGCGACGACATCACCTTGTTCAATCTGAAAACAGGTCGTCCCGAACCGACTGCGCGAGCAGCGAGCGGCGGCACGAGGCCGATCAGCGTTTCGATCGAAGACGACCTCGTCTATGTTTTGAACGCCGGGAGCGACAGCATCGCGGGATTTCGATTGAATGATGACCACGGAAGACTCGAAGCGGTGGCCAATTCGGTGAGGCCATTGAGCGGAACGGGCGTCGGCGCCGCAGAAATCGGAATCAGCCGAGGCGGCAGGAGCGTCGTCGTCACGGAAAAGGCGACGAACAAACTTACTGTCTATGCGCTCGACGACGAAGGAAGACCGGCGCGCAGCCCCACATCGTGCCCTCTTCTGGACCGACTCCGTTCGGCTTCTCCTTTTCTGGACATGGGACGCTGTTGGTGGCCGAAGCGGCCGGAGGAGCTTCGGGTGCGAGCTCGGTTTCTTCCTATCGTGTTGGACCGCATGGAGCGCTGACTCTGCTCCAGGCGTCTGCTCCGACGCACCAGACTGCGGCTTGCTGGGTGATCGCCACGCCAGGAGGCCGCTACGCCTACACCGCAAATACGCCGAACGCGACGATCACTGGATTCGATATCGGACCGCGCGGGTCGCTCTCTCTCCTCGCCGATGACGGCGTCGCCGCTAGAACCGGAACTGGAAGCGGACCAACCGACATAGCGATCGCGGCCGAGGGACGGCTCCTCTACGTGCTCGATAGCGGCAGTCACGCGATCAGCGCATTTCATGTCGGCAACGATGGCGCGCTCACGCCCGGCCCGGTGACGTCAGGGCTTCCGCCGGCCGCCAATGGCATCGCCGCGCGTTGATTCCTGCACCTTCCATGTGAAGGAGCTGCCGGCCCTGTCGGCGGCTCTTCATCCTCGGCGCGCCTGCCTTCCGCAGCCAAAACACGTCCCGAAATTTTCGCGCGCAGAGCTCGAGAGCATGGAGCGGAGCTCTTTCATGACGTCCGACGGGTCGCCGACCATCGATGAACGCACACGCGATTTATTCGAACAATATCCGGTCTCGAAGCGCTTGATCGCGGACGGAGCGCCGCTGTCGACTTGCTTGCGCCATTTGGGATTGGCGCTCTGGCTCGACGGCCGCCTCGATGAAGCGGGCCTTGTTCTTTCAGATGCGGCGAGCCTTGCGCCCGATAATCCTCTGGCGCTCGCCGACCTCGGCTGCGTGCTCTCGGCGGCCGGACGATTGAATGAGGCTCGATCGGCGTTGACCGCTTCGCTCGCTCTGCGTCGAGATCATCTCCCCGCATGGCTCGCTCTCGCCAATGTCGAATCAGCGCTGAACGACAAGCTCGCGTCCGAGCGCGCATTGCTCGAAGCGCTGCGGATCGACTCACGCTCCAGAGAGGCTCTGACGGCTCTCGGGCTGCTGCGCATCGAGTCGAGACGTTACGCGAGCGCGGCGGAGCTCATTCGATCCGCGCTGGACCTCGGCGCCGACGCTCCCTATCTGCACGCCTGCCTCGGTCAAGCCCTGTTCCTCATCGGCGAATTTTCACAGGCGTTGGACGCCTTCGAAAAGGCCGTCGCTGCCTGTCCGAATGACATCGGCCTTATTCGAAAGCTGGCGCGAGCGCGCTTCCTTCAGTCGTCGCTCA
This sequence comes from Methylosinus sp. Ce-a6, assembly GCF_009811655.1. GTDB lineage: Bacteria > Pseudomonadota > Alphaproteobacteria > Rhizobiales > Beijerinckiaceae > Methylosinus. The sequence goes on from NZ_BGJX01000033.1 coordinate 14,463, forward strand.
ACGAATAGCTGGACGTCGCGACAGACGAGTATTCGGCTGTCGCCGGGGCGGAGGCGGAGGATATTGATAGCGTCGGCCGCGCCACTTTCCAATTGCTCATTGGATTTGGTCATCACGACGCGGCGATCCGATTGGGAAACGCGTTGCTCGGTAAATTCCCGGATGACAGAGTCATCGCCTATCATCTCGATGCTGTCCGCGGACTGTCGCACGCAAAGGCTCCGGCCCGATATATCGTTGAATGCTTCGACGGATATGCCGATCGTTTCGACGAGCATCTGGTGAAGGCGCTCGAATATGACGTTCCCACTAAGTGCCATACGCTGCTCGCCGCGCTGAACGGGTCCTTTCGTTCGGCGCTCGATCTCGGCTGCGGCACCGGTCTGTTTGGACCGTTTCTCGAGACATTGAGCGATCGAAGGGCCGGCGTCGATCTTTCCCCACGAATGCTCGACAAGGCCAAGGCGCGCGGCTCCTATCACGAGCTGTTCGAATGTGAGGCGGTCGACTTCCTCGAGGCGAGCGACCGACAATTCGATTTGATCGTCGCCTTGGACGTGCTCGTCTATATCGGAGATCTGCAGCCGCTGACTTCCGTTGTATCGGCGCGTCTCGCGCCGAACGGCATATTCGCGATCAGCTTCGAGCGCGGAGACGGGGAAACATACAAGCTTCAGCCGACCGGCCGATTTGCTCATAGTTTCGCCTATATCGAGCGCCTCGCGGCCGGAGCCTTCGACGTGATCGCCAATCTGGAGACGTCTCAACGGCTAGAGGCGAATGCGCCGGTCCCAGGGCATATCGTCGTTCTGCGTCGTAAGCCGTAGACGAGCGACGCTCGTATCGGATGCGCGAGCGGAGTCTCGGATGGCTCCTCGAGCTGCGCGCATTTACGACGTCGCTCACGGCCGCGCAGCCAACTCGAGACGCTTCGATATGACGGACGGTAGAAATTTCCTCCTTATCGCGGCTTCTGCGTAACGCGGATCGCACGTGAAACGAATTGAGTTCAGCAAGCCATTTCCTGGTTTGTCGCGGTCCTCTACAGGGCTGGCTCTCATTTTCGGGAGATCGAGATGAAATTGACCATCGTTTCCGGCGGCTCGCTCGCCGCTGCGGCCGTCGCGCTCGTCCTCGCCGGCGCGGCGTCGCCGGCTTCGGCAAAAAAGGCGCACAGGACCGTGCAGTGTTTCGGCGTGAACTCCTGCCGCGGTCACTCGGAATGCAAGACGGCTGACAATAGCTGCAAGGGGCAGAATTCCTGCAAGGGTCATGGCTGGCTGCCGGCCAAGTCCAAAGCGGCTTGCGAAGCGCAGGGCGGCACGCTGGGCTGAATCGGCGCTCGGCAAAAGGATGGGCGAGATCTTCGCCCATCCGCTTCTCGATGCGCGGCGGTCTCTGACCGAGAAACGCCTATCCGCTTCAGAGGTGGTTGTGATGCGAATGTCGGGCTTCGGTCTCGGATTGAGGCCGGTCTATTATGGCGAAATCCTCGAAACCAGGCCGAAGATCGACTGGTTCGAAGTCATCACCGAAAATTTTATGATACCCGGCGGCCGGCCGCTCGCCACATTGGAGCGAATCCGGCGCGACTATCCGATCGCGATGCATGGCGTTTCGATGTCGATCGCCTCCACTGATCCGCTCGATCTCGACTATCTGCATGCGTTGAAGAGCCTCGCCGATCGATTCGAGCCATGGTCGATTTCGGACCATCTCTGCTGGACGGGCGTTCATGGAATCAATCTCCATGACCTTCTGCCCTTTCCCTTCACGCGAGAGGCGCTGACGCATGTGGTCGAGAGAATTGGGCGTGTGCAGGAGATTGTGAAGCGACGGCTCGTCATCGAGAACATATCGAGCTATGTGAGCTCGCCTTCGTCAGAAATGGAAGAATGGAGCTTTCTATCGGAACTGGCGCGGCGTAGCGGCTGCGGGCTACTTCTCGACGTGAATAATGTCTATGTGTCCGCTTGCAACCATGGATTCGAGGCGGATATCTATATCGATGCGCTGCCGATCGAGCCGATCGTTCAGCTGCACCTCGCGGGTCACAGCGATAAGGGCGTCATGAAGATCGATACGCATGACGCGCCGATCCGCGACGAGGTTTGGACACTCTATGCTCGCGCGAAGCGTCGCTTCATGGGCGCGGCGACCTTGATCGAGCGCGACGATAATTTTCCGGCGCTGTCCGAGCTCGTGAGCGAGCTCGATCGGGCGCGGAGGATCGAAAGTGAAATCCTGGTCCCGGAGCGTGCGTTATGACATTGGCCGATTTTCAGAGCGCGTTTCAGAACCGCATCCTTGCAGGAATGGACGGCGCGCGGTCACAGAAGGAATCGATGGGAATTGGCGTCTATGTGGACGCCTATCGTCTGCGGCTGGCGTCGGCTGTCGCCTCGGACTATCCGGCGCTGCGCAACTCGATGGAAGAGAGTGAATTCGAAGCGCTCGTCCTCGCTTATATCGAGTCGACGCGATCGACGACGCCAAATCTACGCTGGTATTCGCGAGGACTCCCCGAATTCATGATGGAAGACGCGCGTTGGCGCCATCTCACCGGTGAAACCTCGCTCGCCTGTCTCGAGCGTGCGCTCGACGATGCGTTCGACTCCGCCGACGCGGCAATCGGCTCGGCGAACGAGCTGTCCGCGCTCGGACCGCAAGACATGTTTCGTCTGCGCTTCGAGTTCCAACCGAGCCTTCGTCTGCTGACGCTCGAGAGCGGAACCTGCGGCCGCTATGAAGCTCTGTCGGGCGGCGAAGAGCTCGCCCGGTGCGAGGAGGGCCGTGAATCTGTCTTGATCTGGCGAAGGAGCGGAGACTGCTTCTATCGACTGCTCGAAGAGGACGAGAGCTTCGCGCTGACATTGGCGCGAGAGGGAAAGTCCTTTGGTGACCTTTGCGAATTGTTCGCCTTTCGTGAGAATGGAGAGGACGTCGACCGGCGGTCTGCAATTTTCTTGTCGCGATGGCTCGCGGATGAGCTGGTCTCGGCGATCACTCTCACGGATTGAAATGCTTCCCCTATCGGGACCCGGCTGCGGAAGCCGGGTCCCCGCCGTTTTAAAATTTTGCGACGACCGGCGTCTGCGCGAACAGGTCGAAATGATAGTTGAGGCCGGCGCGCACCGTATGGAACCGATTTCGCCGAGCGTCCGCCCACCAGCCGCCTGCTTCACCCGAAAGGTCGGTGTAGAGATATTCGATTTTCGCCGAGAGATCGGGACGGAACGCCCATTCGACTCCGCCGCCGGCGGTCCATCCGGTTCGCACCCCATCGCCTCCGAAGCTCGGTTGCGCGCGGCCATAGGCGAATCCGCCCGTTCCATAGAAGAGCGCGGGAACGGCGAAAGGCGTGACGCCGATCCGGCCGCGAGCCGTGCCGAACCATTCGATGCGCCGACGCCTCGAGAATGGACTGCCGCTCCGCTCCGAAATGTCGGTTCCCTGGAAGTCGGTCTCCAATCCGAGCACGAACAAGGGCGTCACTTGCACATTATAGCCGAGCTGTCCGCCGCCGAGCACGCCGTCGAAGCCGGAGCGGTCAGCGGTTCCATATCCGACGTTCACGCCGGCATAGGGTCCGGTCCAAAGAAAAGCCAAAGCGGGGGCCGCAAAGTCCGGCGAGGCCTTTCGGGAAGGCAGATCGGCTGCATTTGCAATGGTCGACGACAGCAGCAGGCCGATGCTGACCGTAAATTTGTGCTTCATTCGGTGACTCCACGATAAGTTGGCGCAGATGCTGGCGCTCAGCGTCCCGATGATTGTTCGTCGAATGCGCGGCAATCGTTACACGAGCTTGACGCCGCACGGTCATCGTACTGTGAGTTCGAAAAAAGCTCTTCGAGCGGGAATAAATGGGCGGCGGAATGAGTCTTTCCGATATCCGGTGGTTCGGCCGGATACGTGGGAGATAGAGATGATCAATGATCTTCATTCACCAGATCGCCGTCGTGCGCTGAAATGCATGGCCTGGGGAGGCTCGGGCGTGTTGTGGACTCTCGTCGGCGGCGTGCCGGCGTCGAAGCTCGTCGGCGCGGCGCATGGAGGGACGACGAAGGGCTTTTCCTTCGTTCAGATTTCCGACACGCATATCGGCTTCGACAAGGCGGCCAACAACGACGTCGCCGGGACATTGAGCGAGACGCTCGCAAAAATTGGCGGCCTGTCCGAGCGCCCGGCTTTTTTGCTTCATACCGGCGACATTACGCATCTTTCGAAGCCGAAGGAGTTCGACGATGCGGATCAGCTGATCGGCGCGTCGCGCCTCGCCGTGCATCGCGTTCCCGGAGAACATGACGTCCTCGATGAGAGAACGGGCGAAGCCTATCTCGCGCGCTACGGGAAAGGGACACGAGGGGACGGCTGGTATTCCTTCGACGCCGGCGGCGCGCATTTCATCGGCCTCGTGAATGTCCTGCGTCTCGAAGGCACGGGGCTCGGCCGTCTCGGAGCGGAACAGCTCGCTTGGCTCGCGGCGGATCTCGCTGCGAGAAGCGCGTCGACGCCGATCGTCATATTCGCTCACATGCCGCTCTGGACGATCGCAGGCGAATGGGGTTGGGGCACGCAGGACAGCGCGCAAGCGCTTCAATTGCTGACGCGCTTCGGCTCGGTGACGATACTCAACGGCCACATCCATCAGATCGCTCAGAAGGTCGAAGGCAATCTTGTCTTCCACACGGCGCGTTCCACGGCCTTTCCGCAACCTGAGCCAAGAACGGCCAAGGCGCCGGGTCCAAAGGTCGTGCCCGCGGAACAGCTGCGCTCCTTTTTGGGCTTGACCAGCGTGACCATTCGCGGCGGCGCACATAGGCTGGCCATCGCCGACACGACGCTGGCTCGATGAGGAGGACAACATGTCGAAACCTGCTTTTGCGATAGCCTCTGCTCTCGCATTCGTCGGCGTTCTCGTCGCCTCGATCTCTCATGCCGGGAACGAGCGGACGATCGATATCGGCGACTTCGTCTTTGCGCCTTCGGAAATTCGCGTGGAGACCGGTGCGCGAATCGTCTTCGTCAATCACGACGATACGCCGCATAATGTCGTCGACAGGAATGGCGCCTTCCGTTCGAAGGCGCTCGACACCGGCGAGAGCTTCTCGATCGTCTTCGACAAGCCAGGTGAAATCACCTATTTTTGTGGCCTTCATCCGCAGATGACGGGCAAGGTCATCGTGACTCCTCGAAGTGATCGACAAGGATAGCTCGTGACGAGCGACGACGCGCGACATCGCTTCACGCGAGCGATCATGCCTCATCTCGACGACGCCTATTCGCTGGCGCGCTGGTTGACCGGCAATGCGACGGACGCCGAGGATGTCGTGCAGGACGCCTGCCTGCGCGCGCTCGCCGCGCTGGAGAGCGCCGAGGTGGCGCATCCTCGCGCCTGGCTGCTGGCGATCACGCGCAATGTCGCCTTCACCTGGCTCGCCAAGAATCGGCCCCGCGACCTCGTGCTGGCCGGCGGGGCCGAAGACGCCGAGACACATGATGGCGCCTCTCCCCACTGCGATGAGCCGTCTCCAGAGGCTGCGCTGATCGAGGCCGCGGATCGGCGTAGCGTCGAGGCGGCGATCGCCGCCTTGCCGATCCCGTTTCGTGAGGCTCTCGTTATGCGCGAAGTCAATGGTTTGTCCTACCGTGAGATTGCCGACGCCACGGGAGCGCCGATCGGCACCGTGATGTCGCGGCTCGCGCGGGCGCGCGCACTGCTGATCGATGGACTGGGGAGAGTGTCGCTATGAGCGAAAACGAGAAGCAGAATCGGGCGCTTTTATTACAAGCCGACTTCGACCAGGAGTTGGATGCGGCGGGCGCGGTGAAGGCCGAGCGCCTTCTCGCGGGCGACGCACGCGCGCGTGAGGATCGCGAGCGGCTCGACGCGTTGAGGCGGACCCTGCGCCGCCATGCCGCGCGCGAGGCGGCGCCCGAGACGCTGAGGACGCGCCTGCTCGTGCAGTTGGAGTCTTCGAACGGGCAAGGACGAATTGCTGCGGGCTATTGTCGCTTTGCTCGGCCGTCTTGGCGCGTCTATGCGGGCTCGATCGTCGCGACGATCGTCGTGACGCTCGGACTTCAGCATCTCGTCGAGGAGCTCGCCGCGCCGGATCGTTTCATGCCCTATGTCGTCACGGGTCACATGCGTAGCCAGATATCGGGGCAGCCGGTGGATGTCGCATCGAGCGATCAGCATACGGTGAAGCCGTGGCTCGCCAGCAAACTGCCGCTCGCCGTCACGGTGGTCGATCTCGCCGCCGAGGGATTTCCTCTCGTCGGAGCGAGGATCGATATCGTCGGCGCCACGCCGGTTCCGACGCTCGTCTACAAGCGTCGCGAGCATCTCGTTTCGGTGGCGGAGCTGCAGCCACGATCGGTAAATTATCCGGAAGTCCCTGCGCTGCGAATGATGGAGGGCTATCCGGTCGTCGTTTGGAAGGAGAAACATCGCACTTATGCGGCGATATCAGATCTTCCGCCGGCGGAGCTCGAGGCGTTCGTCGCGGCCTTTCGGCGAGCCGCGTCGAAAATAGAGAGCGTGCCTGCTCGCAATTGAGCGTCGCTCAAAAATCGACGAAGCTCCAATCGCACTCCCGTCCGGCGAGATCGATCAGCGCTCTGACTTTCGCGGACAGCAATCGCGCGCTCGGATAAACGAATTGGATCGGCAGAGGCTCGGGCTCATAGTCCGCCAGCGCCACTTGCAGCCGGCCTGCGCGCACGAGATCGGCCACCTGATATCCGACCGCGATTGTCAGGCCTCCGTCTCTTTCCGCATGGCAGATCGCCGCTTCGGCGCTGTTGGTCACATAGGCCGGGCGTGTCTCGACATCGAACGCCTGCGACCCCGACCAGAAGCGCCAGCGCGCCACCGGCGTCAGCGCCGTGCAGGAGATGAGGCGATAGCGGTCGAGATCGGCCGGAGTGATGGGCGCGCCGCCGCCCGCCTCGAGATAGGCCGGCGAGCCGACGACGACCCGCCGGGCCGCGCCGAGCTTGCGCGCGACCAGCGCAGAATCGGACAAATGCCCGATGCGCAGAGCGAGATCGACCCCTTCCTCGACGAGATCGACGAAGCGATCGGAGAGCGAGAGCTCGACGCTGAGCTGCGGGTGCTCGGTCATGTAGCGCGAGATCAGCGGCCCGACATGCATGCGTCCGAACATCAGCGGCGCGGAGACGCTCAATCGCCCCCTCGGCTCGCTCCGCTCGTTCTCGGCGAGACGTTCGGCTTCCTCGAGATCGGCGACGATGCGGCGGGCGCGCTCGAGGAAACGCGCTCCCGCATCGGTCAGACCGACAGAGCGGGTCGTGCGTTGCAGAAGCCGCACGCCGAGCCGCTCCTCGAGCGCCGCGACGAGCCGCGTCGCCATGGGCGCCGAAATGCCGAGCGCCCGCGCCGCTGGCGCGAAGCCCTTATGATCGACGACCGCGATGAAAGCGGAAATCGTGTCGAAACGGTCCATGGGATTGCTACGCCGGCTGCAACGATGTCGTGTCGAAAACGGGAATTATCGTTTCAGTGGTTATCTATCATCTTCCTCTGGTCAGGCGAAAGACCTGCGATCATCCTTAAATGAGGAGCGCATCATGTCCCGTATCTCGACTCCCGCCGCTATCGAATCCGCCCCCGCCGCCGCCCGCCCATTGCTCGAGGCGGTGAAGGCGAAGCTCGGCGTCGCTCCGAATTTCTATCGTCTCGTCGCCAATAGCCCGGCAAGTCTCGAAGGCCTCATTGGATTGAACGGCGCGCTGGCCAAGGGCGCGCTCGACGCCCGCACGCGCGAGCGCCTCGCGGTGGCCATCGCCGAGTTCAATGGCTGCGGCTATTGCCTTTCAGCACACGCCTATATCGGCAAGACGCTCGTCAAGCTCGACGATACGGAAATCGGCGCCAATCGCGACGGCCGCTCCGCCGATCCCAAGGCGGAGGCCGCGCTACGCTTCGCGCTCGAGGTCGCCCGCAAGCGCGGCCACGCTTCCGACGCCGATCTCGCGGCTGTTCGCGCGGCCGGATTCGGGGAGGGCGAGATCATCGAAATCATCTTCCATGTCGGGCTCAACACGCTGACGAATTACATCAACGAAGTCGCCGATACGCTCGTTGATTTCCCCGTGCTCGAGACGCGCCGCGTGGCGTAAATGGGCTGCGCGCCCGGAGCCGATCCGGGCGCGGCTTTCATCCGAGGACCGAGCCATGTCGAGACCGCCGCTTCCCCCCTTCACGCTCGAAACCGCGACGCAAAAGGTGCGCCTCGCCGAGGACGGCTGGAACAGCCGTGATCCGCAAAAGGTCGCGTTGGCCTATACGCCGGAGAGCCGCTGGCGCAATCGCGCCGAGTTCGTCGTCGGCCGCGACCAGATCGAAGCCTTTCTAAAGCGCAAATGGTCACGCGAGCTGGATTATCGCCTCATCAAGGAGCTGTGGGCGTTCCGCGAGAACCGCATCGCCGTGCGTTTCGCCTATGAATGGCGCGACGACAGCGGCGCTTGGTTCCGTTCCTATGGCAGTGAGAATTGGGAGTTCGACGAGCATGGCCTCATGCGCTTGCGCATCGCCTCCATCAACGATCTTCCGATCGCCGAGGCCGATCGCAAGTTCCATTGGCCGCTCGGCCGGCGCCCGGACGAGCATCCGGGTCTGACCGACCTCGGCCTTTGATCGGCGCCACGTGAGCGCGCTCATTGCGCTCGCGTGGCGATGATCCTTTTCTCGCGCCTCGGGAGGAAATCGACATGACCTATTCCAGCGACATCGCTTTCACGCCCACCATCAAGTCTATCCAGACGCGTGAGGGCTCGCGCCGCGCGTATGCGCGCATGGAGAAGGAACATTCGTGGCGAACGAGCCTGACGCCGGATATAGTGGCGTTCATCGCGCAGCAGACGAGCGTCTTTCTCGCGACGGCGAATAGGGAGATGCAGCCCTATATCCAGCACCGCGGCGGCCCGGCCGGCTTTCTGAAGATGCTCGACGAGACGACCATCGGCTTCGCTGATTTCTCGGGAAATCGTCAATATGTGACGATCGGTAATCTCGCCGACAATCCGAAAGCCTATCTCTTTCTGATCGACTATTCGCGCCGTCGTCGCGTGAAGATCTGGGGAACGGCGCGTGTCGTGGAGGACGACGCCGAGCTGATCGCGCGGCTCACGCCGGCAGATTATGCGGCGCGTGTCGAACGTGCGATCCTTTTTTCCGTCCTCGCCTTGGACGTGAACTGCCCCAGCCATATTCCGCAACGCTTCGAGGCGTCCGATGTCGCCGCTGCGCTCGCGGAGCGAGACGCGCGCATCGCCGCGCTCGAGGCGCAAGTGCAGGAGCTGCGCGCGAGCGCAGGGCACGGCGGCGTCACAGCGATTTGATCTCGCCGCCATCCATCCGCAGCGTCACGCCCGTCATCCAACGCGCAACCGGCGACACGGCGAAGGCGATCAGCTCGGCGATGTCTTCCGGCGTTCCGTAGCGCGCGATCCTGGTCTCCGCAGCGAAGGCGTCGATCGCGGCGTCGAGCGATAGGCCTTTTGCCTCGCCGTAGCGCGCGAGCATGGCGCGGCGGCGATCCGTCATCACCGGACCGGGCAGCACGGCGTTCACCTGCACGCCATCCCCGACGCCGCGCTCGGCGAAGGCTTTCGCGAGCGCCGAAATGGCGGCGTTGATCGTTCCGACTGCGGCGAGCGACGCCTTCGGCGTCAACGCCGAGGTCCCGGACATGAAAATCGCCGAGCCGCTGGTTCGCGCGAGCGTCTCCCATGCGGCGAGCGTCAGACGACGCGCGGCGTGGAACTTCAGCGAGAGGCCGTCGGCCCATTCCTCATCGCTCATGGCGAACAAATCTGTTTGCGGAACTGCGCCTCCGATATTGATGAGCGCGTCTATTCGCCCGAAGCGATCACGCGTCGCCTCGATCACCTGCTGCGCTGTATCTGCGTTGCGCAGATCACGCGCGAGCGTGAGGCTGCTGGCGCCGGCTGCGTTCACCGCGTCGGCCGCGCTCGCGAGGGAGACAGAGTCGCGTGCGACGAGAGCGACAGCGGCGAAATCTCTGGCGAGGCGGATGGCGGTTGCGCGGCCGATCCCGCGGCTCGCTCCTGTCACAATCGCGATACGTTCCTTGTTCGGCATGGCCAATTCCTTCGAATGAAAAAGAGAGTCGGGGCCGACCCGAGAGGCGGACGGATCGGCCCCATTCGCCGGAGGAGGGGCTATTTTCCGGCGAACATCGCTTTGATCTCGGAGGCGACGAGCGGGACATTCTCTTCCAGCGCGAAATGTCCGCCGTCGAGCCAGACGAGCTTGGCGTCCGGCAAGTCTTTCTTGAACGCCTCGGCGCCGGCCGGAATGAAGATCGGATCGTTCTTGCCCCAAACGATCAAGGTCTTCGGGCGATGCGCGCGGAAGGACGCGTGCCAGGCATCATAGGAGGCGACATTGGTCTTGTAGTTCTCGAGCAGATCGATCTGATAGGCGGCGACGCCGGGCCGGTCGAGCAAGGCTTGATCGACCGTCCAATTGTCGGGATCGATCGCCTCGGGATTTCTCGCACCATACACATATTGGAATTTGGTCATATCGGGCTGCAGCAAGCTTCGCGCGCCGGCTTCGCTCTTCTCGTCGCGCTTTTCCCACAGAGGCAGAAAGACCTGTCGCGGCGCCTCGCCCACCCCTTCGATGTAGGCGTTGGCGTTCTGCACCACCAATCCGGCGACTTGATGAGGACGCGCGGACTGGATGCGGAATCCCACAGGGCCGCCGTAGTCCTGCATATAGAGCACATAGGAGCGTAGGCCGAGCTGATCGATCAGCCCCGTAACATGGGCGGTGAGCGTTTCGAATGTGTAGGGGAATTGATCCGCCGCGGGCGCCTCCGAATGGCCGAAGCCGACATAATCCGGCGCGACGACATGAAACTTGTCGGCGAGCGCCGGGATCAGCTCGCGATACATGCGCGACGAGGTCGGAAAGCCGTGAAGCAGGACGATCGCCGGCGCTTTCGGATCGCCGGCCTCGCGAAAGAAGATCGCGCGTCCCATGACGTCGAGATGTCGATGTCGGACTTCTGGATGCTCGACGCGCGGTCGGCTGGTCGGGAGGGGCATGGCGGTCGCGATAGTCGCGGCCGACACGGCCGCGAGTGTGAGGAGGGGATTGGAGGCGAGGAACATGGGATCTCCTGTAACCGATGTAATACACGTATAGTGGTGACACTTGCGGCGACGCCTGTCAAGGTGCGATTAACCGGTTACGCAGACTTGCCGGTTGCGCATGGGGAGAAGACGAGGGGATGACGATCGAGGCGAGCGAGTGGCGAGACGGCATGCCCTTCTTCGGAGGGGCGTTGTGGATCGATTTTCTCAACACCACGCCGATAATGAACGGAGAGACGGTCGATTTTCTCGCCAACGCCGAAGGGCTGGCGAAATGGGCGCGCGCCGCTGGGATCGATTGCTCGCACAAACCCTCGAAGGTGGAGCTGAAGTCGGCGTGGGAGACGCGTGAGGCGCTCCGCAAGCTCTTCGACAAAATTTCTGCCGGAGAAGCGATCTCCACGCGGCTCCTCGAGCCGGTCGATAGTCTGCTCGGGTCGGTGGAGATTCGCGAGCGACTGATCTTGCGCGACGGCCGCGTCGCCCTCACGGAGGAAACGCGCATCGAGAAGGATGTGGTCGCGGCTGTCGTCGCGCGAGATTTCGCGAAATTCGTTTGTGAGACGGAGCCGGGACGAATGAAGCGCTGCGCAAATCCCGACTGCTCGATGGTGTTCTACGATCGCGGACGCAACAATATCCGGCGTTGGTGCACGATGGCGATCTGCGGCAATCGAGACAAGGTCGCGCATTATCGCGCGCGCAAGGCGCGAGAAAAATGAGCGCGGCTAATCGCCGCTTCTCAAGAGCGCGAATTGAGCGAGCTCGGCGAGCGATCTACCCGTCGCGTCCGGCGTCACGCCCAATTCTTCGAGCGGCGCATCCGTTCGATTGACCCAGAAGGTTTCGAGGCCGTACGATTTGGCGCCAGCAGCGTCCCAGCCTCCGAAGGCGGCAAACAGGATATTCTCGCGCGGCAATTGGAAGGCGTCCTCCGCCATAGCGTAGGCGCGCGGATCCGGTTTGAACGCTCGCACAGCGTCCGTGCTCAATTGCCGCTCGAAAAGCCGGGACACTCCGGCGGCATCGCTGATAGTCGCCATCATTCGGTGAGTGAAATTCGACACATAGGCGAGCCGCAGTCCGGCTCTTCGCATTTGGATCAAAGCGTCGACAGAGTCCGCCCACGGCTGCAATCGCAGATGGGCATTCATGAGCCTCATCCGAGCCTCAGGGGCAAGCCGAATTCTCGTCGACTCGCACGCGAAGGCGAGCGCTTCGCTCGTGACCTGCCAGAAGTCTACATAGTTGCGGTTCAACGTTCGCAGCCAGCAATATTCGAATTGTCGCGTACGCCAAGCGGTGGTCAGTTCCGTTCCCCGTCCCGGTATCATCTGCTCTGCTTCCATAGCGATCGAACGTGGATCGAAGATCGTGAAGGCGTCGAAGGCGACTCCTTTGATCTGCGCCTTTGCCTGCGGCTTGCCTCGAGTCGTAGTAGAATTCCCGACAGTGAGGATGGCCGATGAATTCATCAACAAGCGGCGGCGCGTCACAGTTTGCATTCGAAGTCTCCAGCTTTCGACCAAGATCGTCAAGCGCTCGAGATGGGTGGTGGATGCATTGTGCGCCACTCGCGTGATTGCACTGATCCATTTCACCTTTTGCAATAATGCTGGACCGTGACTGCCAACAGAAGGTGGCGTTTTCGTAATCCACATGACCGATGCCGACGGACGCACAGTCGAAATCTCAGCAGGAGCGCCTATTTGAAGGTGATCTACCCTGGAATTTAAGACCGATAACACCGAGGAAACGAAATCGGAAGTTCTCTCGTTCGGCGTCAAGAAGCTTGATGTGCTCGATGCGCATCTTTGTTTCCAGGCTCCCGGTGGGCAGCTGCTTCGGCTCGTGGGCATCGATGAAGGCGTCTTCATCAAGACCTGGGTCGTTTGCGCAGCGTGGCTGATTGCTTGCTGCTGGGATGACTAGCGCGCGGCGAACCAGTCCAAGACCGCCTGCGCGGGCTTGGACCGCATCAGCTCGGAGACGACGTGGTGTCGAGCAGGATGACCGCGCCGCTCATGAGAACGATGGCGGTTCGCGCATCGGACCCCGCGTGGGAAGCTCCAACTCCACGCCGCCGATAACGGCGAAGCGGGCGTGAATAGCCTGGCCGAGATTCTTCGGCGCGATGACGCCGCCGATCGCGCGACTCAGGATTTCCCGCGCTTCTTCTTCCATGGAGCGGCCATGTTCTGCGCACGGATTGTGATGCTCGCCACGACAGCTTCCAGAATGGCGTCGCCAGCAAAATAGGCAATGACTGCACGGCACTCAAGTTTGGCGTTGCCGGATGGATCGCGCGACGTGAATTTCGCTGGATGCTCCACGTGGGCCTTTTCGGGGCTCGCCAGCGACGGGAACAAAGCAAAAGCTCCGTCCACCCAACGATCCTTGATAGGGAGCGTTGCGGCTGTGGCGGAATAGTCGAAATTGCACGGATGTGTTCGGTACCGCCAGCGTCAAAGACGTCTCGTCGGCGGCGATGATATCGACTTCGAGCGCCTCGTCAGGGCGGTCTATGTCTGTGAGAGTTATTTGTCCTTCCACGATAGATGCTCCCAAAACGAATTTGTGAAATGTGATCAACGGCGAGCGCGCTGCTGGTCGGGAAATGTCGGCTCCGATGCGCCTCGATGTGAGGGTGATGGCGTAAGCGCAATGCGCCGCCGTAGCCGGCGCACCGAGACTGCGATCGACTAATTGTCCGTCCGCCGCAACCTCACGTTTTCCAACGCCTCTCGTATCATTTCGTCGACCGCGAAGCGGACATTGCTCTCGAGCGCGTCGAGTCCGTCTCTGCCGATCAGATAGAGAGCGTCGTCGACATGCGATTCGAGGAAGTAGCGGGAGATGATCGGCTGGTCGTAACCTGCGCCTCTCGATCTCGCTCTGATGCTCGCCATCGCAGCGTCACGCAGCGCGCGAGCGAACTGCTCGCGCGTGCTCAACAAAATCGTCGCCAAAGAGACGGCGTGACCCAGATGCTTCTCACGCATATTCGGACTCTCGGTCGTTTACGGACTCGCCCCCTCCGTCGCGCCGGCGCTTCCTCTCCTCGGACCGGCGCCGACCGTTTGTAGAGTATACGCCGTAGATAAATACTCTTCAAGCTGGCTGGTTCTCGTCATGGAAATGCGAGAGACGCTGGCGCGCAATCTGAGGAAATATCGACGGGCTCAGCGCCTGTCGCAGGAGGAGCTCGGCCATCGAGCCGAGCTCGACCGCACCTATATCAGCTCGATCGAACGCTGCGTCTATTCGGCGACGGTGGACGTCGTCGGACGTCTCGCCGATGCTCTCGGAATCCCGGCGCTCGAGCTTTTGAGGCCTGCGAGCGAAAGCGCGGAGACGAAATCGTCATCTGCGACATTGGCTGCAAGCGCGAGCACGAAGGCGCCGCCCAAGAAAGCCGCGAAGCCAGCTCGTAAAAGCGAGGCGCCGGTGCAAAGGCGAACCATTCGAAAGAAGCCGGGTCCATAGCCGAGCGACCTTGGACCCGAGCATGAGCATCACATCGCCTAGACCGCCGCTTCCGGCGACGCCAGCCGCGCGATATCAGCGAGCGCCGAGCGCAATTCCGGCCAGGGAAACTCCGCATCTGTCGGGCTCGGCTCGCCGAGCTGAATGAGGATGGCGAGCTTGGCCGCGACGCCCGGCAGGCTGGCGGCTTTCGTCTTCGGGACCGACGCCACAAAATCGCGCTCCTTGCCGAGAGCGGCCCGGAGTTCCGCGTCGACGGCGTCGAAGCCAAGCGCCGCCGCCGCCTCGTTCCATCGCTTTTGCCGCTCGTCGAACGCCGCGATCAGCGCTTCTCTCTCGATATCCGGCTCGTTCGCGACCAGCTCCTCGATCTCGTCGACCGATTGGGCGATTTTCGGCTCCGCCTCGCCGGAAAGGCGGATCGCGACCTCGGGGATGCCGACCGAGTGAATGAGCTTCTTCTCGATGCGCTGCCACTCGCGCGTCAGCGCGACGACCTCAGTGTGATTGGCTTGCCAATTCCGCCAAAGCTGCAGCGCGGGGTCGGACGGCGCCCCTCCAGTCGTCTTCCCGGAGGGCAAGGCGCCGGTTCCTCGCAGAATGGCGCGCCAGCTAATGGCGGGCAGAGTCGTGCTATCTTCAGAATCAGCCATGATCCAGGCTCCTCAACAGCGTGGGTTGTGGTCAGGCCGGGCGGGATGTTACCTGCTGATGGCGCCCTGTCGTCGCCGTATCCGATTCTGGAAATCAGCTTGTGAAACCGGGCTTTTCAGGTGAATTCGGAGCTACGAGATCTGAAATGGGCCCTTGTTGCCTCGCGGCATCGAAGCCTTCGGCAAGCGGCGGAGACGCTGAACACGCGTCAATCCACCCTCAGCCGTCGATTGCTTGATCTCGAATGTGAGCTCGGCGTGGACTTGTTCGAGCGCACCACCGGCGGAACGAAGCTCACCCCGGTCGGTCGGGAATTTTTGGATTTGGCGCGGCCCCTCGTCGATGAAGCGGACCGCCTCTTTCTCGTATTCAAAACGCGACGCAATGGCGGACGCAGGCCATTGCGAATTGGGATCTGCTCGTCACTTTCGGCCGGCAATCTGCGGGAGACGCTCGCGGAGTTGCGCCGTCAGATCGCGGATGCGGATGTTCTCTTGGTCGACGGCGCGAAGGAGGGATTGCTCGGCGAGCTCGCCGTCGGCGCGATCGACGTCGCCATATTGACCTCCGGCGGGAGGTGGAACGACCGCGTTCTGCCGCTCTGGGGCGAACGGGTGGTCGTGGCCGTTCCGGACCATCACCCGCTCAATAATCGGCCTGCGATCGAATGGCGGGACCTTTGTGACAATCGGATATTGCTGACGCGGAGCGGCGTCGATTCCGAGCTCGAGCAATTGCTGAGCGTGAAGGCCGGCGGCTCGGGTACTTTGCGTATCAGCTATCAGGATGTCAGCGTCGACAGGCTGCTGAGCCTCGTCGGCGCCGGCTATGGCGTCGCGCCGCTGCTCGAAGGCGCCGTCGGCTTCATCTGCCCCGGAGTGGCCCATCGCGAGCTGCATGGCGACTGTGGGCAAATGCGGCTTCAGTTCGCGGCCTATTGGAAAGAGACGAACAGCAGTCCGATGCTGCAAACATTTCTCGATCTGTTGCGCGCCCGCTATCCCGACCTTTCGGCTTCCGCGACATCCGGCTGAGTTTTCGGGCGCGTCCGAGTCTTCGCGAAGGCTCGGTCTGTCGCGATGAAGCGCTGAAGCATCGGGACAATCAGCTTGAGCGGATCGGCTATCGTCTGCCCATTGGCTCGGCCGAGCGCGTCCGCATAGGCGGTGAGATCGCGATGCAGAGAGGCGGGAATCTCGACGGTGATTTTGACGGGCTTGTCGTCGGCGAGCGGACCGAGCTTCAGTTTCGTCACGGCGCCATTCCTTCCTTGTATGGAGCCAATAGGAGATCTCTCGTCACGAGCACGCGGACGGGGAAGCCCGGCCGGATGGTGAGAGTGGGCTGGACATTGAGCTGGCGTTGAACGAGCAACTGTCCGGTCTGACTCGCGCTGTTGGAGCCGCCGCGGCGGATCGCCTGGATGAGACTGCTCTCGCTGCCCGTCGTTCCCGCCTCGGCGCCGACGCTGAGCAGCGTCGAGAGCGCGGCTCCCTTGATCAGCATGTCCCAATGATTGTCGACCTCGTCCTCGAGGCCGGCATAGCCCGCGGCGTCGGCGCCGGGCTGTCGCTCCAGCACGATCGAGGCTCCATTGGGCATGATGAGCCGTGTCCAGGCGAGAAGCACGCGCCTTTGGCCGTACGCGACGGAGCTGTCGTATTGGCCGATGAGCTTCGCACCCTGCGGGATGAGCAGAAACTTCCCCGTGGGACTGTCGTAGACCGCTTCGGTCACCTGGGCGGTGATCTGCCCCGGCAGATCGGAGCGGAGGCCGGTGATGAGCGCAGCGGGGATGACAGTTCCGGCCTGAACGACGTAAGGCGACGCAGGCTTGGCGAGCCGATCGAGACTGACGGTTCGACGATCCGTCGCCGCGGTCAGAAAGGCCGTTTTGCGATCCTGCATGTTCTGGGCAGAGCCGGCGTCGACAGATGGCGTCGCGACGGCGCCAGCGTCGCCCGTGGAGATCATGGTCGGAGCGATCGGGGTGCTCGGCCTCTCGCGCTCGTTCGTCTGCGCGAAGAGCCGGCTCACCCGCGCGGCCTCACCTTCCTGGGCGCGGCGCTGCGCCTCGGGGTCGGACGCCGATGCGCCGACGATCGTCGTATTGGCGGCCGCGCCAGCATTCAGAATGGGCCGGCCGAGATCGCCCGGCAGCGGCGGGCCGAGCGGCGGCGCCGGGCGCGGCATTCCGGTATAGTCCTTGGGCAGGTTCGCGAGACCGTCGGCGGCGGGACGATTCTGCGTGTTGTAGAGTTCCTGGGCCACGCCGCTTCTGTCGCGCGGCTGCAGCGCGTAGCCGAGCGCGGCGGCGATCGCGAGGGCGGCGACGCTCGCCATGCCGATCAGCACCTTGTGCGACAGCCGCGTCACGCGCGGACGTTCGCCCCGGAGGCGAAGGTCCGGCGTGATCGGCGGCGACGAGCCGTACTTGTCATCATTCGCGTCCGAGGTCATGACCGCGGCCTTCCGTCGGCGCGGACGATGCGCACACGTCGCTCGCTGTCCGCATCACCGAGACGGAGCTCGGCCGCCGCGAAGAGGCGGTCGACGATGTAGTAGTTGCGGCTCACGCGATAATTGACCAGCTCCGATCCGCCGGCGGGACCGATGACGAAGAGCGGCGGCGTCTCGCCTTGGCGAATGCCGGTCGGGAATTCGATATAGACCTTCGATCCATCGTCGAAGGCGCGCAGCGGCCGCCAGGCCGGACTGTCGCCCTGGATCGCGTAGCGGAAATTTAGCGCGGAGACGTCGACGCCCGTCGCGATCGGCGCGGCGGACTCCGCAGTGGCGTTTTGCCGGCGCAAGGCGATGAGCTGATCTTCGGGATATTGCCAGGAAACCGAGGCCATATAGGTCTTCTCGGTCGATCGCAGCTCGAGCAGATAGGTGCGTCGATCGGTGTTGACGACGAGATTGGTGACGAGGTCCGGCCGTGTCGGCTTGACGAGGATGTGAATCTTTTTGGTCGCGCCGGCGCCGCTCTCCGTATCGCCGATGATCCAGCGCACTGTGTCGCCGGCCGCAACCGGTCCCGAACCGACGAGCTGCTCGCCTTCCTGCAAGGCGACGTCGGTGATTTGTCCCGGCGCGGCATAGACCTGATAGAGCGCGCCGCCCGAGAAGGGATAGACCTGCACGGCGTTGATGAATCCGTCGCGCACCGGCTGCACGCGGGCGGCGGCGTTGGCTTGATTGACGCGCAGGGCCGGATCAACGGGTTCGGGCGGCGCCTTGCCCGCGTGCAGCGGCTTCAATTGGCCGGGTAAAGGAAGCGGCTTGGCGAGGGTGACGATTTTCACCGGCGCCGGCGGATCGGCGGAGAGCCGCGCCGGAGCGGCGTCGTCGTAATCGATATCGGGCGGAATGAATTTCGCGCATCCGGCCAGCGAGGGCACGGAGATGAGGAGAATCGCAAAGCCGGCTTTACGGAAAGACGCATTTCCATCTTTCCGGGACAGCACGTTCACGGCAATGCGCAAAGCCGGATCGCCGGCATTCGGGAAATTCCGCCGAGTCATTGTCCGAGCTCCTTCGACCAGTTGATGGCGTTGACGTAGACGCCGAGCGGATTCTTGCGGAGGCGATCGGCGTCGGTCGGCGGCTGGATTATGATGGTGAGGATCGCCGTCCATCGCGTCGTGTCGGCGAGCGCGCCGTCCTGATAGCGGCGCTCGATCCAGGCGACGCGAAACGAGTCGGCCGAGGCGCGGATGACGCTGGAGACATCGACGGCGATCTGCTGCTTGCCGAGCTTGGCGAAGGGATCGTTGGCGCGGGCGTAATCGTTGAGCGCGGCGGCGCCCGCCGTCGTCGTGAAATCGTAGGCCTGCAGCCAGCTCTGTCGGACGACGACCGGATCGGCCGGTGCGGCGCGCACATCCTTGATGAAGCGGGCGAGATACCAGGCGATCTGCGGATCGGACGGCGTGTAGTCGGCGGTCGCCGGCGCGATCGCGCGCGCCTCGCCGAGCTGGTCGATTTGAACGACCCAGGGGACGACGGTCCCATGCGTCGACTGCCAGACGAGGCCGGCCGCGAGGCCACAGGACAAGAGCAGCGAGCCGAAGGCCATCAGCCGCCAGTTCTTCGCCTGGACGCGCGCGGAGCCGATGCGCTCGTCCCAGACTTGCGCGGCTCGCTGATAGGGCGTTTCCGGTTCGGGCGTGCGGCCATAGCGCACCGAGGCGCGTCGGAACATGGTCTATTCCTGTTGTGAGAGATCGACGGAATGGCCGCCGCCGTGGCTGTCGCCGGACTGAATGACATGCGCGGCGGTCGTCGCGCCGTGGCTCGCGAGCTGATTGCGTTTCATGCGCCGCGCCCAGGCGGGCGGCGCATTCCCTGGCGGAGCGCTGGTTGCCCCGTCGCCGACTGCGCCTGTCGTTGCCGAACCGCCGGTCGCCGCGAAGGCGGCGCGTGCGCCGGCGGAATAGTTCTCGGCAAGGGAGCTCGTCGCGCGAGCGGCCGCGCGGCGGAAGGGTGCCGCTGCGACTGCGCCCGCCGCTTTGCCCACACCGGCGAGTCCGGCGGCGACAGCCGAAGGCCCAGATTCGCCGGCCGAGCCGAGCGCATAGGCCGACGCGGCTCCTCCGGCGAGCCTCGCCCCGCCGCGCGCGGTGATGGCGGCTCCCGAGGCGGCGGCCGTCGCTCCCCTTCCGGCGAGGCCGAGCGCCGCCCCTCCGATCATTCCGGCGCCCGCGACGGCGACGCCGGTTCCGACCGCCGCGCCGGCGCCGAGCTGCGGCGCGCCGGAGACGAGGCCGGTCGCGATGCCGGGACCGAATATGCCGAGGCCGAGCATGGCGAGGGCGGCGAGCACGACGGAGAGCGTCCGCTCGATCGTCGGCTGCTCGCCGCCATAGCTCGTCGTGAATTGCGAGAAGAGTCCGGAGCCGATTCCGACGATGACGGCGAGCGTCATCACCTTCACGCCCGAGGCGACGATATTGCCGAGCACCTTCTCGGCGAGAAAGGCGGTCTTGTTGAAGAGCGCGAAGGGAATGAGCACGAAACCGGCGAGCGTCGTCAGCTTGAACTCGATCAGCGTGACGAAGAGCTGCACGGAGAGAATGAAGAAGGCGATGACGATCAGCAGCCAGGAGATCATCAGCACGGCGATCTGAACGAAATTGGCGAAGAAGGACGCGAAGCCCATCATCTGGCTCGCGGCGTCGAGCAGCGGCTGACCGGCGTCGAGGCCGACCTGAGCGAGACGGCCCGGCCGCAGGAAATCTGCGGTCGACACCGAAGAGCCGCCGGCCTTGAGGCCGACGCCGGCGAAGCTGTCGAAGACAATTCCCGAGAGCTTGTTGAAATTGGTGATGAGGAAAGCGAAGAAGCCGATGTAGAGCGTTTTTCTCACGAGCCGCTGGATCACGTCCTCGTCGGCGCCCCAGGCCCAGAACAGCCCGGCGAGCGTGATGTCGATCGCGATCAGCGTCGAGGAGAGATAGGCGACGTCGCCCTTCAGCAGGCCGAAGCCGGAATCGATATAGGTCGTGAAGGTGTTGAGGAAGGAATCGATGACGCCGATGTTCATGGCGCGGCGCCTTTCGATGTAGCTGCGGCCGGCGCGGCCGTGGGAGGCGTCGGCCGCGCCGGCCGCGCCGGCCTGCCGAAGAAGCGGCGGCGGTTCTCCGTCCAGACCGCCTCACAGCGCTGGTCTTCGGCATCCTGGAGCTCGAGCGCGCCGCAGCGGCGCAGCTCGGCGGAAAGAGCGTCGGGAGCGATGGAAATGGCGGCGCCGGCGTGACGGATGATCGGCGCGGGCGCGTCGAGATCGATTGCGGAGAGCGTCGCGATCAATGTGGCGTTCAGAACGAGGATCGCGCCGGCGCGCCATATGTGCCATCGTTCCATGGCCGCGCCTCAATTGCTATGGAACATGGTGACATTGCCCGGCTGATAGCCGGAGCGCGTCGAAAAGCGCCGATATTGCTCCAGCCCTTGAGACTCGGCGGCCGTGATGCGCGATTGTTCGAGCGCATCTGCGCGGCTCTTCGCCGCGACCACGGCGACGAGATCGGAAAGCTGCTGCGATTGCAGCGCGAGCAGCTGATTGCCGGCCTGCGCCGCCTGCAGCGCGCCGGTCGCCGTTTGGCTGGCGGAGGTCAGCGACGCCATGGCGGAGCCGTTGCTGGAAATATTGCCGACGACGCCGGCCTGGACCTTCAAAGAATCCTCGAAGGCGGCGACGGAATTCCGCCAGCGCGTCTGCGCCGTGGCGATCAGTCCCGAGCTGGAGGCGCTGGTCGACGCCGACGAACCATAGGTGGTCGCGAAGGCGGATTCGATCTGCTGGACGTCGAAGGCGATGCGCTGCGCCTGCGCGAGCAGCGACTGCGTCTTTTGGATGGTCGTCTGGAGCTGGCTCAGCGTCGAGAGCGGCAGGCTCGCGAGATTGCGCGCCTGATTGGTCAGCATCTGCGCCTCATTGGCGAGGCTCTGGATCTGATTGTTGACCTGCTGCAGCTCACGCGCGGCAGTGAGCACGTTCTGCGAGAAATTGGTCGGGTCATAGACGACGATCTGCGCGTGCGCCGGATCGGCGACGAGCGAGAGGGAAAGAGCGGCTGCGCCGAACAGGCCGGCGCGACGACAATGGCGAGCGGCCATCAGGAGAACTCCAGATTGGTGAGGTCGGGGATGAGGTCGGCGGCCCATTCGAGGCCGCGCTCGACCAGCCACGCGCGGAGAAAGCCGTCCGGCCCATGCTCGGCGAGGATGCGCTCGATCGCGGCATGATCGGTCTTGGAGGAGGCGGCGCAGAAGCCGAGGCCGATCGGTCCGAGCCCCAGTTCGAAGAGGCGATTGCCTTGTCGCGATTGGCAATAATAGTCGCGCTTGGGCGTCGCGCGGGCGATGATCTCGATCTGGCGATCGTTGAGGCCGAAACGGCGATAGATCGCAGTGATCTGCGGTTCGATCGCGCGTTCGTTCGGGAGGAAGATGCGGGTCGGACAGCTCTCGACGATCGCCGGTGCGATCGGGCTATTGTCGATGTCGGAGAGCGACTGCGTGGCGAAGACGACGGAGGCGTTCTTCTTCCGCAGGGTCTTCAGCCATTCGCGCAGCTGACGCGCGAAGGCGGGATCATCGAGGACGAGCCAACCCTCGTCGATGACGAGCAAGGTCGGACGACCGTCCAGGCGTTGCTCGAGGCGGTGGAATAGATAGGTGAGGACGGCTGCCGCGGCGCCGGCGCCGATGAGGCCTTCCGTCTCGAAGGCCTGAAAGTTGGAATAGCCGAGGCGCTCTTCCTCGGCGTCGAGCAGCCGCCCGAACGGACCGCCGACGCAATAGGGCTGAAGCGCCTGTTTCAGGGCCGTCGATTGGAGCAGGACGGCGAGACCGGTGAGCGTGCGTTCACCGGGCGGTGACGAGGCGAGCGAGGTGAGCGCCGACCAGACATGCTCCTTCGCCGTCGGGGCGATGGCGGCGCCTTCCTTGGCGAGGATTGCGGCTACCCATTCGGCCGCCCAGGCGCGTTCGGCCGCGTCGTCGATGTGGGCGAGCGGCTGCAGCGACACGCTGTCCTCAGAGCCGGCCGATAGGCCGCCACCGAGATCGTGCCAATCGCCGCCGCAGGCGAGCGCCGCCGCGCGGATCGAGCCGCCGAAATCGAAGGCGAAGATTTGCGCGCGCGCATAGCGACGAAACTGCATCGCCATCAGCGACAGCAGCACGGATTTGCCGGCGCCGGTCGGACCAACGATCAGCGTATGGCCGACGTCGCCGACATGCAGCGAGAAGCGGAAGGGCGTCGAGCCCTCGGCCTTGCCGAAGAGCAAAGGAGAGGCGCGAAGATGCTCGTCTCCGTCTGCTCCCGCCCAGATGGCGGAGAGCGGGATCATATGGGCGAGATTGAGCGTCGAGATCGGCGGCTGGCGGACATTGGCGTAGGCGTGACCGGGAAGAGAGCCGAGCCAGGCTTCGACCGCATTCACGCCTTCCGCTATGCAGGTGAAGTCGCGGCCCTGGATTGCCTTCTCGACGAGGCGCAGCCGTTCCGTCGCAATGGCCGGGTCTTCGTCCCAGACGGCGACGGTGGCGGTCACATAGGCTTCGCCGACATCGTCGGCCCCGAGCTCTTGCAGCGCGACATCAGCGTCGGCGGCCTTGTTCGCCGCGTCGGAGTCGACGAGGGTCGAGGCCTCGTTGGTCATCACCTCCTTGATGATGGCGGCGACGGATTTGCGCTTGGCGAACCACTGCCGCCGGATTTTGGTCAGCAGCCGGACCGCCTCGGTCTTGTCGAGAAGGATGGCGCGCGTCGACCAGCGATAGGGGAAGGCGAGACGATTGAGCTCGTCGAGAATGCCGTGATGGGTCGTGTGTCACGAGCGCGCTGTCGCGAGTATCGGCGGCGCTCAACTGTACGAGAGATGAAGGAGGGCCCTTCGA
>NZ_BGJX01000034.1 GCF_009811655.1 Methylosinus sp. Ce-a6
AAACCTTCGTCGTTCTGGCGTCGATCCAGATCGCAATCAGGCGGCTCGCGCGATAGTTGTCTTTTGAGTCAGGTTCTAAGAATTGCCGGTATGCCGCGCCGCCGAGACAAAAGCCGCGATCTTCGCCTCGTCCTTCACGCCCCGCTCGCGCTCGACGCCGGACGACACATCCACCGCCGGCGCGCCGGTCGACCGCACCGCCTCCGCCACATTGGCGGGGTCGAGCCCGCCGGAGAGCATCCAATTGCCCCCCGAATAGCCGCGCAGCAGCTCCCAGTCAAAAATGGCCCCGGCGCCGCCGGGGACGGTGGCGCCCGGCGCCGGCTTGGCGTCGAACAGCAGAAGATCGGCGACGCCGCGATAGGCCGCCGCGCTTTCGACATCGGCGGCGCTCGCGACCCCTACCGCCTTCACGACCGGCAGGCCGAAGCGCGCCTTCACGGCGGCGACGCGCTCTGGCGTCTCCTTGCCGTGCAACTGCAGAAGGTCCGGCGCGAGAGCGGCGACAATGGCGTCGAGCGTGGAATCGTCGGCGTCGACGACGAGCGCGACCTTGGCGATGCGCCCGGCGGCGGCGGCGGCGCCGAGGTCCCGGGCGGTCTCCAGCGAGATATGGCGGGGGCTCTTCTCGAAGAAGACGAAGCCGGCCATGTCGGCGCCCGCGGCGATCGCCGCCTCGAGCGTGGAGCGCGTGGACAATCCGCAGATTTTGATGACGACGTCCGACAATCTTCCCTCTCGCGGCCCGTTGATCGCGCGAGGACCCTATCATGATCCGCTCGGGCCGGAAAAACGCCAATCCGCGCGGCGACATTCGGGGTGGGAGCCCGGTTTGCGCAGCCGAGCTTTCGTGTTAGACGGAGCCTTCCGACGCTCGCGCGCGCGTCGAAGCCGGGCGGTCGCGGCGCCGCCCTGTCGAAGAGCCGGTCCCGAGAAGGAACAGCTTTCTTGTCCATTCCGCTTCGCTATATCATGTCGATCGGCGGCTATATTCTCCGCCAGCACCTTTCCGGACGCAAACGCTATCCGCTGGTGCTGATGCTGGAGCCGCTGTTCCGCTGCAATCTCGCCTGCGCCGGCTGCGGCAAGATCGACTATCCGGATCATATTCTCGACAAACGGCTCTCCGCGGAGGACTGCCTCGCCTCGGTGGACGAATGCGGCGCGCCTGTCGTCGTCATCGCCGGCGGCGAGCCGCTGCTGCACAAGGAGCTGCCCAGCATCGTCGAAGGGATCATGGCGCGCAAGAAATTCGCCATCGTCTGCACCAATGCGCTGCTGCTCGCCAAGAAGATCGATCAATATCAGCCGAGCCCTTATTTCACCTGGTCGATCCATCTCGACGGCGACGAGGAGATGCACGATCGCGCGGTGAGCCAGAAGGGCGTCTATAAGCGCGCCGTCGAGGCGATCGCGCTGGCGAAGTCGAAAGGCTTTCGCGTCACCATCAACAGCACTTTCTTCCAGGACGCCGATCCCGTGCGCGTCGCCGATTTCTTCGACGAGGCGAAGCGCCTCGGCGTCGACGGCATGACGGTTTCTCCCGGCTACGCCTATGAGCGCGCGCCCAATCAGGCGCATTTCCTCAATCGCGCGCGCACCAAGGAGCTGTTTCGCGGCATTCTGCGGCGGGGACGCGGCGGCAAGGCCTGGTCCTTCGTGCAGTCGGGCCTGTTCCTCGATTTTCTCGCCGGCAATCAGACCTATCATTGCACGCCCTGGGGCAATCCGGCGCGCACCGTCTTCGGCTGGCAGCGTCCCTGCTATCTTCTGGGCGAGGGCTATGCGCCGACTTTCGCGCAGCTGATGGAAGAGACCGATTGGGATTCCTACGGCGTCGGCAATTACGAGAAATGCGCCGATTGCATGGTCCATTGCGGCTTCGAGGCGACCGCCGTGAAGGACGCCGTCGCGCGTCCGTGGAAGGCGGCGCTGGTGGCGCTGCGCGGCGTGAAGACGGAAGGCGATTTCGCGCCCGAGATCTCGCTCGAGAAGCAGCGGCCGGCGCAATATGTCTTCGACAAGAATGTCGCGACGCTGTCAGAGCTCCGAGAGGCCGAGGCTAAGGAGCGGGCCGAGAAGGCGCCCACAGCGGCCTAGGGCCGCCGAGGATTTGCGGAAGTCGAGGCCGGCGAGGATCAGATCGCCGATCTGCCGCGGCTCGCGGAAAAGATCGCGGAACACGGCTCCGAAATCGACGCCGCCGTCCGGAGTGACGGCGGTGGTGGCGAGGGGCGGCAGCGCGCGCGCCGCCGGATCATTGACGACGCGCACGACGGCGAGCGGCAGGCCTCGCCGATCGGCGAAATCCGCGGCGATATGCGTCTCCATGTCGACGACGGCGGCGCCGGTCCTCGTCCGCAGCGCGGCCTTGGCCTTGGGATCGAGGACGGGCGCTTCCACGCCGGCGATGACGCCCGAGACGATCTTGCCGCCGGAGGCGCCGAGCCCCTCGCTCAGTATGGCCGAGAGCTCGGCGCTCGTTTCATAGCGCTTGCCCTCCGCGACGACGGCCGAGCCGATGACGACATCGCCCGGCCGCAGGCTCGGGTCCAGACCGCCGGCGATGCCGAAGCTGACGACGCCGGCGAGCGCAAAGCCCTGCGTGCGCTCCAGCGCGGCGCGCAGGCCCTCGGTGTCGGCGCCGCTGCAGATCGGCACCAAGCCCTCGCCCTCCGCGCAGGCGCGCTCGCTGAGCAGCCCCGTGATGATGAGAAAGCGCGGGGGCTCGACTTCATCGGGGCCGTCCAAGCGGCGTCTAGAGTCCGGTCTGGACAATTTTGCTATTGCCCCTTTCGAGGTTACGGTAGCGCGCGAGCGCCCAGAGCGGGAAGAATTTCGCGTAGCCGTGATAGCGCAGATAGAAGACGCGCGGGAAGCCCGTCGCCGTGAAGCGCTCCTCCTTCCACAGCCCGTCCTCGCCCTGATGGGCCTGAAGATAGGCTATGCCGCGCGACACGGCCGGATGATCGACCTCGCCCGCCGCAATCAGCGCGAGCACGCCCCAGGCCGTTTGCGAGGCCGTGCTCGGAGCCTTCTCATAGCCCCGATAGTCGAGCCTATAGCTGTCGCCGTGCTCGCCCCAGCCGCCGTCCTCGTTCTGGATCGCGACGAGCCAGTCGACGGCGCGGCGCATGGCGCGATGCTCTCCCTTCAACCCCGCCGCATTGAGCGCGCAGAGCGTCGACCAGGTCCCGTAGATATAGTTCATGCCCCAGCGGCCGAACCAGCTGCCGTCCGGCTCCTGCTCGGCGAGCAGATAATCGACGCCTGCTTTCAGGCAGGGGCTGGTCTCGATCGTGTCGCCGAGCTGCGCCAGCATGGAGACGCAGCGCGCCGAGACATCCGACGTCGGCGGATCGAGCAGCGCGCCATGATCGGCGAAGGGGATGTGGTTGAGATAGTAATATTCATTATCGGCGTCGAAGGCGCCCCAGCCGCCGTTCTTGCTCTGCAGCCCTTCGACCCACTCGCGCGCGCGGGCGATGCGCTCGTCGTAGGGCCGGTCCGAGCGGCCGTTATGGGAGCGGTCCATCGCCGTCACCACGACGGCGGTGTCGTCCACATCCGGATAATAGGCGTTGGCGTATTGAAAGGCCCAGCCGCCGGGACGCACATTCGGCCGCTGCGCGGCCCAGTCGCCCTTCACATCCAGCACCTGGAGCGGCGCGAGCCAGTCGAGCCCGGCGCGGGCGCGCGCCTCCTCCTCCTCGCCGCCGACCTCGAGCAGCGTATGGCAGGCGAGCGCCGTGTCCCAGACGGGCGAGACGCAGGGCTGGCAATAGGCCTCGTCCTCCTTGACGACGAGCAGGCGCTCGATCGACTCGCGCGCGAGCCGCACGCGCTCGTCGTCGGCGGGGACGCCGAGCACGTCGTACATCAGCAGGGTGTTGACCATGGCGGGGAAAATGGCGCCGAGACCGTCGACGCCGTTCAGCCGCTCGGTGACGAAGGCTTCCGCCGCCGCAATGGCGCGCCGGCGCGGGCCTTTGGGAAAATAAGGCTCGGCGGCGCGCAGAAGCTTGTCGATCGCGCCGAAGAGGGCGATCAGCGCCTTATGCTGATGCGCGCCCTTGGGCCATTCCTTCACCTCCTCGGGCGGCGTCGTGAACAATTCGCCGATATGCACGCCGAGCCGATTGACGGCCTGCGGCTTCAGCGTCTGCAGCACCAGCAGCGGCACGAGGACGGTGCGGCCCCAATAGGAGATCTTGTCGATATGGAAGGGGAACCATTTCGGCAGCAGCATGATCTCCACCGGCATGGCCGGCACGCCGCGCCAGGGAATCTCGCGATAGAGCGCGAGCAGCGCGCGGGTGAAGACATTGCTGCGCGCCGCGCCGCCATTGGCGAGGATCGCCTCGCGCGCGCGCTTCATATGCGGCGCGTCGATGTCGTCGCCGATCATCTTCAGCGCAAAGTAAGCCTTCACGCTGGCGCTCATATCGAAGCCGCCCTCGTGGAACAGCGGCCAGCCGCCATGCGCGCCCTGGATGCGGCGCAGATAAGCGGCGATCTTGCCCTCGAGCGCATGGTCGATCGGCTCGCCGCGGAAATGCCGCATCAGCACATATTCGGCCGGGATCGTCGCATCGGCCTCGAGCTCGAAGCACCAATGGCCGTCGCTCCCGGCGAGCGACTGCAGCGCGCTGGAAGCGCGCGCTATGCTCTCGTCGAGCGCGTCTTGGCGCGCGTCTTGGCGCGGCGGCTCGATCGCAAGGGCGGAGACGGTCATCGGTTCGTGCTCCTTGGCGTCGGCTGTCGATCGGTCATTACAATCCCTTCGTCTCTCTCGATTGCAAAGAATGAGCGCCCAGCGTCACAAATGCGCGACGCGCAGCGCGGGCGCCTCGGCTCCGCTCGGCGGCTTGACGACGATCTCGACATC
Source organism: Methylosinus sp. Ce-a6 (assembly GCF_009811655.1). Taxonomy (GTDB): domain Bacteria; phylum Pseudomonadota; class Alphaproteobacteria; order Rhizobiales; family Beijerinckiaceae; genus Methylosinus. The sequence continues at coordinate 4,889 of NZ_BGJX01000034.1, forward strand.
CTGCCCCAGCGCCACCAGAAAACGCATCAGCCGCTCGACCGAGAATTGCCGGAAATCCCCGCGCAGCATTTTGGAGACATCCGGCTGCTTGACGCCGAGCAGGCCGGCGGCCTCGACCTGCTTCAGGCCGCGTTCCTTCAACAGCCGGCCGATCTTGCCGACGAGCTGCGCCTTGAGCGCGTTTTCCACGCGCGCGAGAGCGGCCGTTTCGTCCGTCGCTGGGGCCTCGGGCGCTCGCATCGTCCGCTTCCTCGAAAAATTCCCTGAAGTCGGGGACGCCCCCTCCCCGGCCCCGAGGGCTGGGGAGGGGGCTCGGCCCGTTTGCCCCGAGTGGCTAAGTATGGTGATTTTCCTATATCGTCAAGCGTCGGAGCCGGCTGGCTCATCGCTTGCTACCCGCCGTCACGTCCGCTCCGGGTCGCACGGGGCGCGGGAGTTTGTTGGAAAGGGGTCAGCCCATGGACGATCTTTTTGTGATTTGTCGAACAGGCCACATAGAGGACGGCCAAGCGACCGGCTTCGTCCTCATGCGCGCCTACGACAGCGGCGACACCAAGCCCTGGCCGATCCTCATCACCCGCAAGGGCAACAACTTCTACGGTTTCGAGAATTCCTGCCCGCATGAGCAGATGCGTCTCGACACCAGCCCCGGCCAGTTCCTCGACGAGGACGGCAATTTCATCACCTGCGGGCGCCACCATGCGCAATTCGACCTCGACACCGGCCATTGCTTCATCGGCCCGTGCCAGGGCGCGAAGCTGACGCCGCTCTCGCTGGTCGTCGACGACGGCGACCTCTGCATCACCGGCGTGATGCTGGCGGACGAGTGAAGACGGGCGCCGCGCCCGAGAGAGGGGCTCGGGAAGCGAGCGCCCACGTGAAGACTGGGGACAGGAAGGACAATCCATGACGGACATGGCGGAACTGCAAAAGCGTAAACAGCCTCTCAATCTGGCGATCGTCTATGTCGATCCCGACGCTTTCATCGCCAATTACATGGGCTGGCTGGAGATCACGACCTTCATCACCGCCCTTCGCGCCGGCGACGCGACGGTTCCCGCCGACGGAGTCACGCCCAAGCTCACGGATCAGCAGTTGAAGGGCGCGGCGGCCGTCAATTACGGCGGCGACGCGCTCTTCGCCTTCTTCATGACCGCCGCGCTCAAGGGCGACAAGGCGGCGGCCGACAAGGTCGAAGCCGCCCTCACCGAGAGCATGGGCAAGGATTTCCCCGGCGCCACCTCTTTGTGGAGCTTCCGCACGCCGATGGACCCGCCGATCAGCCTCGAGGATCATGTCGGCGCCGCCGGCAAGAAGCTCCTGCTCGGCGATATTCCGCCGCCGCCGCTGCGCGCAAAGGAGAATTGGAACACCGGCATACGCTTCTTCGAGCAGGCCCGGAAATCCAATTTCGTCCATGAGATCATGTATCCGCTCGCGGTGTGGAGCCGCGCGCGCTGGGAGGAGACGCTGGAAAAGGGCATCTCCTTCCTCACCCATATCGAGGACAATGTCCCCGTGCTGCGCGAAGTGCTCGAGGAAAAGCGCAATGATCAGGCATTCGTCGCCAATCTGCTGCTGAAATTGGCGCCCGCCATCGATCAGGAGCTCACCGAGGATATGGAGGGCTTCCTGCGCTCGCTCGCGCGGCGCAATTGAACGGCGTCGAGCGCGGCGTATGGCGATGCGTCATACGGTTTTCCGGCTGATCGCTTCGGCCCGGAAATACAACTCCCTCATCCTGAGGCGCTTTTTGCGGAACGCAAAAAGCCTCGAAGGATGCCCCAGGGCGCTTCGACCCTTCGAGACGCCCGCTTCGCGGGCTCCTCAGGGTGAGGGGCTGTTGCTTCGTCCGCGCTGATCAACCGGCGTATCATACGCCGCGGCCGGAGCGCTTCCGGCCGTTCGGCGCACAAAAAAAGCCGAGAGCCTTTCCCATGTGGAAAGGCTTTCGGCTTTTTTGTCGGCCGCGGGGAAGCCGGCCCGAAATCCGGGCCGGCGCATTTCGATCAGCGCGAGTAGAACTCGATGACGAGATTCGGCTCCATCTGCACCGGATAGGGCACTTCGGAGGGCAGCGGCACGCGCGTGAGCTTGGCCGTCATCTTCTGATGGTCGACGTCGTAATATTCCGGCACGTCGCGCTCGGCGAGACCAACCGCCTCGAGCACGATGACGAGCTGCTTGGAGCTCTCCTTCACCTCGACGACATCGCCCGGCTTCACCAGATAGGAGGCGATATTGACGCGCCGGCCGTTCACCTTGATGTGGCCGTGATTGATGAACTGGCGCGAGGCGAAGACGGTCGGCACGAATTTGGCGCGATAGACGACCGCGTCGAGGCGGCGCTCCAACAGGCCGATCAGATTGTCGCCAGAGTCGCCCTTCAGCCGAATGGCCTCCGCGTAATATTTGCGGAACTGCTTCTCGGAGATATTGCCGTAATAGCCCTTGAGCTTCTGCTTGGCCTTGAGCTGCGTGCCGAAGTCGGAGAGCTTGCCCTTGCGGCGCTGACCGTGCTGGCCGGGGCCGTATTCGCGACGGTTCACCGGGCTCTTCGGGCGGCCCCAGATGTTCTGTCCGATGCGGCGGTCGATTTTATATTTTGCTTCGGCGCGTTTCGTCACTTGCCGGCGTCCTCTTTTTCTCGCAGCCTCGCGGCGCGCGAAAAACGAGACGCCGCGCCCGGCCTCGGCAGAGGCGAGCGTCGCCGAACCACGTTCCCGCGCGGCGAGGACTTGCCTCTCGCGTCATAAGAACGCGCCCTCCTCTGCCGGAATGCCGGCCGACAGGTCGTTCAAGGAACGGCCGCGGGTGCGCGCCGGCGAAGGTTTCCCCGCGCCGGACCGGGGGTGATTATCCGCGCGAGGGGCGGAAGTCAAGAAAATGCGCTAGAGCGCTTTCCGATCGAACGGAATCGTTCGAGCGATCGGAATTCGTTCCAAGCAAGAAAAGCTAGACTGGATCATTTGCCGATCGCGCGGCGAGGCCCCTGTTGACCATACGGCGCCGGAGCCTCTATAAGACCGGCCAACCAAGGGCTCGCCTCCCGGGGCGTGGAGCCTTTGTGCGATTTTCATATCATACGGCCATCGAATGGCGCGGGCATTCCGCGCTCCGCGCCGATCGAAAGGAAAAGACAATGTCCCGCCGTTGCGAACTGACCGGCAAAGGCGTGCAGACGGGCAATCTCGTCAGCCACTCCAACCGCAAGACGCGCACCCGCTTTCTGCCCAATCTGGTCAATGTGACGCTCTCTTCGGAGACGCTGGCGCGCTCCGTGCGGCTGCGCGTCTCGGCGGCGGCGCTGCGCTCGGTCGAGCATCGCGGCGGGCTGGACGGGTTCCTCGTCAAGGCGCGCGACACGGAGCTCTCCGACGACGCCCGCGCGCTGAAGCGCGAGATCGTCAAGAAGCTCGCCGTCGCGAGCGCCTGACGCCAGCGAAGCGATCACGACATAAAATAGACCCCGCGCCCGAAAAGAGCGCGGGGCCGTTGCTGTTTGGCCGCCCTTGTCGACGCGAGCCCTGAAGACGCGCGCCGGCAATCGCTCCGGGCGGCGTGTCAGCCCCAGATCGACAAAGCTACGCTGAGCAGCAGGGGAAGGGAGGCCAGCGAGAAGATCGCGGCGACGCACAGAACCCTCTGGACGTCGAGCGGCTCATAGGACGCCGCGGGCAAACCCGCCTTTCGAACTTTGCCAAAGGAAATCATACGCAACTCCCTCGTCACTCTCGGGCGGCCGATCGCTCGGACGTCCGATCGTCACTTCACGCGCACCACACGGTCGCGCCGAAATATTAATGCAACAGCCGCCCTGAAGGTTCCCGCCGCCAACTCGGTTTCGGCGCGGTCGAGCGCTGGGTGAAATTAACCCGATCTAAACTTCTTCACCATTCCGGTGAATCACTCAGCAAGGGCGTGGACCCGCGGGCGCGGCGCGACTCGCTGCGGCGCGGGCGAGGGGCCGGCGTTCTCGCTGAACAATTCGGCGAGCTTCTCCGTCATCGCGCCGCCGAGCTCCTCGGCGTCGACGATCGTCACCGCGCGCCGATAGTAGCGCGTCACGTCATGGCCGATGCCGATGGCGATGAGCTCGACCGGCGACTTGGTTTCGATCTCCTGAATGACATGCCGCAAATGGCGCTCGAGGTAATTGCCGGGATTGACGGAGAGGGTGGAGTCGTCGACCGGCGCGCCGTCGGATATCATCATCAGAATGCGCCGCTGCTCCTGGCGCGCCAGCAGGCGGCGATGCGCCCAATCGAGCGCCTCGCCGTCGATATTCTCCTTCAACAGGCCCTCGCGCATCATCAGGCCGAGATTTCGGCGCGCGCGCCGCCAAGGGGCGTCGGCGGCCTTGTAGATGATGTGGCGAATATCGTTGAGGCGGCCGGGGTTCGGCCTCTTGCCGTCGGCGATCCAGGTCTCGCGCGACTGCCCGCCCTTCCAGGCCTTGGTGGTGAAGCCCAAAATCTCGACCTTCACGCCGCAACGCTCCAGCGTGCGGGCGAGAATGTCGGCGCAGGTCGCCGCCACGGTGATCGGCCGGCCGCGCATCGAGCCGGAATTATCGAGGAGCAGCGTGACGACCGTGTCGCGGAAATTCGTGTCCTTCTCGCGCTTGAAGGAGAGCGGCTGCTGCGGATCGATGACGACGCGCGGCAGACGCGCGGGATCGAGCATTCCCTCCTCGAGATCGAACTCCCAGGCGCGGTTCTGCTGCGCCATCAGGCGGCGCTGCAGGCGATTGGCGAGCCGTCCCACGACAGAGGAGAGATGCGAGAGCTGCTTGTCGAGATAGGAGCGCAGGCGGTCGAGCTCCTCCGTGTCGCAGAGCTCCTCGGCCTTCACGATCTCGTCGAAGCGCGTCGTATAGGCGCGATAATCGCCGCCGGAGCGGTCGGCGGAAGTGACCTGCGGCCGGCGCGTCTCCATCGCTTCGTCTATGTCGCCGGATTCGATCTCTTCCAGCATGTCGCTGTCGAGGACCTCCGCCGCTTCGCTCTCGCCCTTCTCGAGCGCTTCCTCCGAGGCGGTGGCGGTCTCCATCTCGGAGGAGCCCGATTGCTTCTCCTCCTCGGTCTCCTCGCCCTCGGCCTCGTCCGGATTTTGCGGCTGGTCCTCGCTCGGCTCCTCGGCGTCCTCCTCGCCGCCGGCGCTCTCGCCCTCGAGCTCGAGCGCCGCGAGCAGGCGATGCGCGAGCTGAGCGAAGCCGCGCTGATTCTCGATGGCGCCGGCGAGCTTGTCGAGATCGCCGCCGGCGCGCTCCTCGATCCAGGGCCGCCAGAGATCGACGATCTTCTGGCCATGCGGCGGCGGCGCCATGCCGGTGAGACGCTGGCGGGCGATGAGCGCCAGGGCCTCCTCGAGCGGCGCGTCCTCGCGGACCTCGATCTCCGAGAAACGCGCGCGCTGATAGCGATCGTCGAGCATGGCCCCGATATTGGCGGCGACCCCGTCCATGCGGCGGGAGCCGATCGACTCGACGCGCGCCTGCTCCAAAGCGTCGAAGGCCGCGCGCGCGTCCGCCGTCTGCGGTTGCATCCGGCGATGGACGGCCTCGTCATGGCAGGCGAGGCGCAAAGCGATCGAATCGGCGTGGCCGCGCACGATCGCCGCATCATGGGCGGTGAGCTTGCGCGGCGGCTCCGGCAGGCGCGCCTTGGCCTTGTCGTCTGCGCCCAGAAGCGCGGCCCGCTCCGGCGAAAAGGACACCTCGAGCTCCGAACGCTTCGCCATGGCGCGCATCGCGCCGGCGACGGCGCGCTTGAACGGCTCCTGCGGAGCCTCCTTGGGCGTGGCTGCTTTGCGATTGGATGCCATGGGAGTCCGTTCGATCTCTTTGCGCCCGCCTCCTGGGCGAGCGGTCCTTATAGCCTATGTCGGATCGGCAGTTATGAAAATCGGGGACGAGAAGCTCGGACAGCGCAATCCTGCGGACAAAAACTTTCGTATTATTATCAATATATTGAGCGATTTTATGACGACACGGTGACACCGCCCGCATCTAAGCCATTGAAAATTTTACTGTTTTTTCAATGCTTGCCCTCACATTGTCGCATGTCGAAAGCCCAACGAGTCGAGCCATGTTCAAGATTGCCTCTCATTATGGCGTCTCCACCGAATTTCGCGATGTGGACGAGCTCTGCTTCAAATGGCAGGTCGAGGCTCCGACGAGAGGACTGCCGCTCTATGAACAGATCGCTCTCGGCAGTCTCGGCCGTCTCGCCGACGATGTTGCGCTCGCCGGACGCGGGAACGACGGCGAATATGAATTTCTCTACGCCGGCGGCGCCTTCGAGGCCTGGCTCGGCGCTTCGGCGCGCGGTCTGCGGCTCGACCGGCTCGAGCGCAATTTTCGGGACGCGGTCGGCGGCGCGCTCGACGCCGCCGGCGCGCGCGGCGCGCCCGCGGCGACGGTCGCGCGCAGCATTCGCGACGGCATGGTCAGGACGCGCGAGATCGTCGCCTTTCCGCTGTCGAGCCGCTGGGGCGGCCCGCTCTTTTTTCTGTTCTCGCGTGAACGCGCCTCGAAATACGATCTCGTCGACGCGATCTATCGCGCGACCGACGACGGGCTGGCGACGCTCGCCGCCGTCCATGCCGGAAAGCGCATCGTCGATTTCGACATTGTGAGCCTCAACGCCAGCGCGAGCCGCCTGTTCGGCGGCGCGGAGCGCGATCTGCAATGGCGGCGCCTCAGCGAGATCGTCCCCGCCTGGATGAGCAATGGAGCCTTCGAGCGGCTCTCAACCATTTTCCATTCGGCGATCGACGACACATTCGAGGTCGCTCATCACGCGGCCGAGGGCGGCGCTCGACATCTGCGGCTCGCCGCCGCGCCTATGGGCGATCTCGTCGCGGTGACGCTGACCGACGTCACCGAGCTCAAGGCGCGCGAGGCTTCGTTCCGCCTGCTGTTCGAGGGCAATCCGATGCCCATGTGGGTGCATGATCCGCAGACGCTGCGCATTGTCGCCGTCAATGACGCGGCGGTCGCCCATTACGGCTATTCACGCGAGCGGTTTCTCGCCTCGACTCTGTTCGATCTCTATGCGGAGGAGGAATGGGCGGCGGTGACGATCGCCCACGAAAATCCGGCGAACCGGCGTCCGTCCGACCGCATCTGGTCCAATCGCACGGCGGACGGGCGCGCGATCGAGGTGCAGAATTACGCGCGCGAGATCGCCTTCGATGACAGTCCGGCGATTCTGCTCGCCATCGTCGACGTCACCGAGCAGCGCGAGCAGGCCGCCCGCATCGCCCATCTCGCCCATCATGATCCGCTCACCGGACTCGCCAATCGCGTGCTGTTCCGCACGCGGCTGACCCAAGGCCTGCAGCGCCTCGAGAGCGCCGACGAGCGCCTCGCCGTGCTCTATCTCGATCTCGACGGCTTCAAGGATGTGAACGACGCCTTCGGCCATCCGATCGGCGACAGGCTGCTCGTCGCCGTCGCCGAGCGGCTGCGCCAGGCTCTCGCGCCCGGCGACATGGTGGCGCGCGTCGGCGGCGACGAATTCGCCATCGTGCAATTCGGCGCCGGCGCGCAGGAGGCCGACCGTCTCGCCGAGCGCGTCGTGACGGCGGTGAGCGTCGGCTATGAGATCGACGGCCATGCGGTGGCCGTCGGCGCGAGCGTCGGCATATCGATCGCGCCCGTCGACAGCGCGGACGCCGATATTCTGCTCAAGAACGCCGACATCGCGCTCTATCGCGCCAAAGCCGACGGCCGCGGCCTGCATCGCTTCTTCGAGCCGGAAATGGCCGCTTCCATCCTCGTGCGGCGCGCGCTGGAGGCCGATCTGCGCCATGCGCTCATCGCCGGGGAATTCCAGGTCTACTATCAGCCGCTGGTCGACATAGCGACGTATCGCATCGTCGCCTCCGAGGCGTTGCTGCGCTGGTTCCACCCGGAGCGCGGCTTGGTCTCCCCCAATGAGTTCATTCCCCTCGCCGAGGAGACGGGCCTCATCGTCCCGATCGGCGAATGGGTGCTGCGCGAAGCGTGCCGCGAGGCGGCGAGCTGGCCGGAGCCGATCGGCGTCTGCGTCAATCTCTCTCCCGCGCAATTCCGCTCGCGCTCGCTGGCGCAGTCGGTTCTGTCGGCGCTGGCGACGAGCGGACTCGTACCGCAACGCCTCGAGCTCGAGATCACCGAATCCGTGCTGCTCGCCGAAAATCACGCCAATCTCGCCTTGCTGCACCAGTTGCGCGGCCTCGGCGTATGCATATCGATGGATGATTTCGGCACCGGCTATTCGAGCTTGAGCTATTTGCGCTCCTTTCCCTTCGACAAGATCAAGATCGACCGCTCCTTCGTGAAGGAGCTGCCGGAGAATCAAGAATGCGGGGCGATCGTGCGCGCGGTGGCGGGCATAGGCCAATGCCTCGGCGTCGCGACCGTGGCCGAGGGCGTGGAGACGCCCGAGCAGCTGGAGCGCCTGCGCGAGGAAGGCTGCACGCAGATGCAGGGCTTTCTGTTCAGCCGCCCGGCGCCGGCCGCCGAGCTGAGACGCATGCTCGTGAATGGCGGCGAACTATCGGCGGTAGCGGTCGTGAGCGCGGCGTGACGTCTTGGTCCTACAATGGCAGCGACCGAAGCTTTACGCTCTTGCCGATCGGGATTTCATGCATCGAAGGCGGAGCGATTAGCTCTGTCACCCTCTCGATCTCGGGCCATTTCCAGACGATGGTGGCGGCGACTTGGTGCAATGGGGTCCTCTCATACGCCGCAGCAAGCACGAAGCCATGAAGTTTCGCGCCACGCAAAGCGGCGCGTTCGGCTCGGTTCTTCAGGATCCGTCCGTCATCCGACACGAACACCCAGATTTCAGACTGCGCCCGCAAATAGTCGATCCATTCGAGGTCCGAGGAATGGCGGCCGTTGGGAAACCCCGGCACGTCCTTCATATGAAACGCTCGATGGCCGAATGAACCTATGAAACCGTCCAAGGTCGACGCCATCACCGGAGCGGTGCAATTGTCGAACAATATTTTCACGCGGCGAGTCGCCGCGCGAGTTCGGCCTCGAAGTCGACTGCCCGCCTCATGGAAGCCAACGAAACGTCATAGGTTTTTGCAGCCTTCTCTATCCCTTCGCTCCGTGCGGCGGCGGCCAGCGCCGCTGTCGGAACGCTCGTCAATGCGTCGATCGGCTGACCGAAGGATCGCGCCGGATCGACGATTATGTTGGCCCGGCGACCGGCCGGCCACCACAGCAACGGGCTCCCTCGTTCGTCGAAGTCGACGGTCTTCAGCAAAGGATCGATGATGTGCTTGAACTCGTATTGACGGCGAAACAAATTCAATAGCTGCTCGCGCTCTTCGCCCTGCTCGTCTTTTTCGGCGACTCGCAGAAAAATATCGCGCCCATCCGTCCGAAACCGATCTGTCGAAAGCGGCCGCTCGTCGCCGATGATTTCTCGCGCGAGCCGAATGGCGGCCCGGACGCGCTGAGGCGAAACGCCATGGCTGATGAATTTCTCGGCGACGCGCGCTTCCATGAGATCGCGGAACCCCAGATAGGTTCGACCATCGTCGAGATCGATCTGAGATTTCCAGAGCGGCTCGTAGTCCTGCTCTCCCGCGCGATGGCCGCGAAGCCAGCGAATGATCTTCCCGGGAGCGATATTGAGAAGGCGGCCCGCTTCCGCAGGGGTATAGAGCCCCACGCCAATCAGCTCGTCCATGCCGGCCTCCCGCGCCGCTATAGATTCAGCGCCAGGAGCTGCTGTCAATAGAGTTCTCACGCGCTCAGGCGCGGCAGTTTCGTGAAGCTCGTCTCGTCGGCCGATCCCGTATATCGAGCCAACTTAAAGCCGATTCGCGCAAAGGCCCAGTTTTCCTCGAATCCTGAAATCGAGACAGATTCAGAATCCAGCTTAAGAGTGACTCATCATCCAACAATTCAAACTTAAAGGCGATTCTTGAGTAGAAAAGCCCAGAAATCCGGCCTTTTTTCGGCTCCAACCGATTCGGAAATCATTCCGCCACGTCCGCTAGCGGGCCTCATAACCGAGCTAGTCCACCTTAGAAGTGATTCGGGGCGGCCATCAGCTCATTGATATTTGAAGATAAAAAATCTCACCCACCGTGTACCGTTCGTTTTACCGACGCCTGACGCGAGGGGGCACGGGGCGGCAGGCCGTCCGAGATCGAGGCGGAGGTCGAAGCCAACGTCGAGACCGTCTCCGCGCTGTTCGAGGCCCCCGACGCGGGGAGGAGCGCGCCTTCCCGACCGCCATCGTCCTTCCGGCCGGCGCCTGCGCCGACGAATTCCGCTGGTTCGACGACCTCGGGTGGCGACCGATCCCCCGAGAGACCAAAGCCTTCCTTTCCGTCGCGGACGAGGACGGCTTCAAAGAGACGACCCTCGCCGCCGATGAACGGTTCCCCACGACGGCCGCAGCGGCGGTGGCGTTTCACTTCTGAGGAATAAGGGCGTCTCCGACTAAGTCTTCGAGCCCCTCGTAAACCGATCGACGACGTCGTCCGTATGATATGCCAGCGGGGGCGTGTATCGAAGTTCGCGTGGAAGGTGAAGAAGCGTGACGCACCAGTCATGCGCCTTGTAGCAGATTGTCGCTTCCTCAGTTTCCTCGGGAAACCAAACCCCAGCAGGATGGACGGCATGCGCTCGCCCATCCGAATCATAATCACCTCGAACGGCCATTGATTCATCGGGCAGCATGAATGGCTCAGCGGACGTACGGAAAAATCGTCGCGAATTCAGGGCGGGCCCGCTCGACCGCGACCAGAGCGCACCACCGTCCCGCGACACCACCAGAACGGCGCGCCTTTCCGTGTAATCCAACCATCGCAGGATCGCGGCGACGAGGGAAACGCCGTAGCGTTCCTTGCAGGCCAACAGATCCTCCAATGTCGGCTTTTCGGTTGGAGGAATTCGAGCTTTGAAGTCGTCGAACGGCATCAAAAGGTAGGCAGCGAATTCGTCGGCCTCCTTTTCGATCCCTTTGCCATTCCGACGCGTGACGACTTTTTCATCGCATTTTATGCCGTCGGGCAAATCATGCCTGTGAGCGAGGTAATGCCCGAACTCATGGGCGAGGGTAAATCTCTTTCGACCCTCTGATATCCCGGAATTGTTGTAGATTATGGCCCACCCGTCGCGCGGCTCGCCCAGAGGATAAAGAGCGCCTTCAAATCCGGGCAGACTTCCACCTTTTATCGCTTTCAGCGGATCCTTCGGGTACCGGCTCGCGGATACCTCCATGGCAATTTTCTCGACATCGACCGGGAAGCGATCCCCCGGCGCCGCCACCTCCCATAGAGCCGTCATATCCAAGGCCCATCGCACAGCCGTAAATTTCTTGTCGGACATCACTTTTTCTGAATGATTTCGAGCATCTTCCGGATCTGCTCTTTCTGATCCGGCTCCATCGTCTGATACTTTCTGAAAAATGCAATATCCGTCGCGTCGGCTTTTTCCTGCTGGCCGCTGGTGCCCATCAGATAATCGACGGTCGTGCCGAGCGCCTCTGCAATTTTCGTGAGCTTGTCAGCCGACGGTCGCGGCGGATTCTTGTTTTCCAGCTCCCAGATGTAGCTCTTGCTCGACCCGGAAAGTTCCGCGAGCTGCTCCAAGGTCAATTTCTTCTCTTTTCTCAGCGCCCGGATTTTTTCCCCAAAGGCGTTGCTCATGACCCGGTCCTCCGATTGGTCCTCCCCGCCCAAACGGCGAAGTTCAGAGTAGACGCACATAAAGTCGTTGACAAGAGGTAAATTCCGGAGTTAGGAAGTTCGGAGTAGACGTATTTCTATAGACGGAACCCAGAACGGCGTGCGCCTGGAGAACTGATAATGACAGCCAAGACAACCCACTTCCCCGTCGACAATGGCGACATGACCCTCATCGAGACCGAGAACGGGCGTCGCATCCTGATCGACTGCAACATCCGAACGTCGGCGGAAGACGAGAACGACGACACCCCCAACGTCGCCAAGCAGCTCCGGGACCGTCTCAAGCAAGACGCCCAAGGTCGCCTCTACGTCGACGCCTTCCTGCTCTCGCATCCCGACGAAGACCACTGCCGCGGTCTGAAGAGGAACTTCCATCTCGGACCTCCGGACGCTTGGTCCAAAAAGGACGACAAGATCATCATCCGAGAGATGTGGTCGTCGCCTATCGTGTTCCGCAGGGCTTCGAAAAACCACAAGCTTTGCGAAGATGCGGACGCATGGGCCGCCGAAGCTCGCCGGCGCGTCAGAAAATTCAAGGAGCTCGGCTGCTGCCCGGATTTAGAGCGTATCAAGATCCTCGGCGCGGACGTCGACGATAAGACGGACAAACTTACGGCTATCCTAGTCATGGTGGACACCGACTTTTCGACGATCGATGGCAGCTACGACTACACTTTTTCGGCCCGCCTCATCGCCCCGATTCCTCCGGGCGACGATCAGGAAGAGGAGATGCTGACGAAGAACGACTCCAGCGTCGTTCTCAACATATCCCTCCGTAACAAGCTCGGTCTGGATGGAGCCCGTTATCTTTTCGGCGGTGACGCCGGCGTCGGGATCTGGGAGCGCATCTGGGAGCGCAACATTAATCGCTCGCACGTTCTCGCGTACGACGTTCTGCTCGCCCCGCATCACTGCTCTTGGCACAGCCTTTCTTGGGATAGCTGGTCGGAAAAAGGCAAGGACGCGAAGGTTTCATCCGACGCGCGCAGCGCGCTCGGCCAAGCGAACGCCGGCGCCAAGATCCTCGCGAGCAGCGACGAGATCCACGACGACGACAACGATCCTCCCTGCATCCGGGCGAAGCGCGAGTATGAGGACATCGCGAAGGACGCGAAAGGCAAGTTTCATTGCATTGCAGACGGCGCGGGCGACGACCCCTACGAGCTGGAGGTCACGTCCGGCGGGGTGAAGCCGGTCTCCAAGCAGTCCGTCACCACGTCGAACAAGGTTATCGGCTCCCAGCCTCTGCACCACGGATGAGCGAGGCAATGGCCGACACCGAGATTCCCGCAGTGATCGCACGCGCCCTGCGCCAGATCAAGGCGCATGAGCGCGTGCAGGACGTGGTCGTGCTCGAAACTTCGGAGAACTCCGTCGCCGTCGAAGTGTATGTCAGCTCCAATCTTCCGAGCCGTTGGCTGGCCGCAGGGACGAGTCCAAACGGCGTCAGGTCGGTCGAGCCGGTCCGGTTCGAATTCACAAACGCGTATCCGGTCATCGCGCCCGATATACGCCTTCGTCAGGACTTTGATCGCAGCCATCCTCACATTCAGCCGGGTTCGTCCGACTCTCTGCCTCAGCCCTGCATCCTCATGGGGTCGCTCGACGAACTGCTGCGTTCCCGCGGGGTCAACGGCCTGCTCGATCAGACCGCGCTTTGGCTCGAGAATGCCTCGATGGTAAATCTGATCGATCCCGAGCAGGGATGGGAGCCCGTCCGTCGCGATCATATCGACGACTACGTGATCGCCGATCTCGAACGTCTCGTCGAACTCCCCGATAGGAAAGGCGGCGCCGTCGCCTTCATGGTCCGATACGCAAGGGACAAATGTGACGGATTTCATGTTCTTGCCACTCGAACGCCGTCGAAGCTAGACGCATCTTTGCCAAGTCGTCTGACTGACGATACGTCTGTCGCGATCGTCGCGTGGTCTGGCGCCAGCGCATCGGGCGGCGCATTCCTAGCGAAGAACTATGAACCCGAGGATGTCACCGACGTCGCATCGCTGATCGCCAAGGCCAAACGCCTCGGGTGCGGCGAATTTCTCAATACCAAGCTCAATCTGCTTTCGAGTCGAATAGCTGGACGGTCCTCTCTGACATCAGTCCCACTGACGATAATTCTCATCGCCCGTCGTCCATGCAATATCATCGGCCAAAATTCGCCGCTCGAGATCTGTCCTTACATCATCGAATTGAATAGCGAAGCGGTCGATCTCAGCGAAAAAAGCTCGGTCCGCGTTAGGCTTGCATCCCATCGAAACACGATATCCCGCAATCTCCTGCTGAGAGCTTCCGGGCTCATCCCAGTCGAGAACCCGAAACCTTGGACGCTCGTAGGCTGCGGAAGCGTCGGATCGAAGATCGCGCTGCACTTGGCGAGATCCGGGATGGCTCCCGACATCGTCGTCGACAAAGCGACCATGTCGCCCCATAACTATGCGCGGCACGCCGTAGCTCCCTCATCTATTTTGGAAGCAACGGACTATTTCTCCAAGGCCGCACTTATCGCCAATACAATCACGTCGCTCGAACAACGAGCTAAGCCGTTTCAAAAGAACATCGCTCTCCGTTTGGCGTCTGCTCCCGAAAAAACGGTTTCGGCGATGCTGCATGGAACGGATCGGATCGTCGTCAACGCCACCGGCTCGATCTCAGTCCGCGAATCGCTCTGCTTGCCGAAAGTAAGACCTTCCAGGGGACGCGTCGTAGAGGCGAACCTCATCGGTGGAGATCGCCTCGCGTTCCTCTCCCTAGAAGGACCGAACGCGAACCCATCGACCATGGATCTCGCAATCGAGGCTCAGAACATTCTGTCGCAGAACGAACTCCATTGGCATCTCGCCTTCGACCCCGCCGTCGAACATGTCGCTATCGGACAAGGTTGCTCGTCCCTGACTTTCCCGATGACGGATGCGCGCCTGTCGGCGTTGACGGCGCCTATGGCGGAACGCCTCATGGAATGGCTGACATCTGGCCCACCGACAGGACATGGCGAAATTTTTATCGGGTTCACGCCCCAGGACGGCATGGGACAAGAGTGGTTCCAGCGTAAGATCGAACCGTGGCTGTCCGTGGATGACGAATCTGGATGCGAAATAAGAATCAGTGCTTCAGCACACCGAAAAATAGAGGCCGCTGTCGCAACCAGCCCTCGCGTCGAGACCGGCGGCGTCCTAATGGGACGATGGTCTGATGTAGCCAATGCCTTTTTCGTGGTCGACGTAATTCCCGCGCCGGCGGACAGCGTCTTTTCCCGCTCCGAATTCCGACTGGGCGTCCAAGGCCTCAGAGGCGCCATCGACGATGTCGTCACGAAAACGCGCGGCGCCATACACGACATCGGCACCTGGCATTCCCATCTCAGCGTTTCCGAGCCTTCCTCGATCGACCGCAAGACTGCCGACATCCTAGCGAAGGAACAGGGCTTCCCGACCCTGATGCTCATTCACGTCCCCGGCGGCTACAGATCGTTGGTCAGGGAAGACGCGGAAGAGCTTTCGGATCGCGAGATATAGAGGAGTTCCTATGACCAAAATCGACCATTACACGTTCAACGCCCGAGTTCTCCCTGCGCTCATCATCGCTGCCCCCATCGCGATGATCCTTTTCACGTGGCTGCCTAACTCGCTATTCGCGGATGACGAAACATGGGTGAAAAGCCTGACAAAGGGGGCCTTTGCGAGCGGCGTCGCAACTGCTGTGGCATTCGCCCTCGCGCAATGGATTCGTAACGCTGGAAAGCGGTTGGAGGACGGTCTCTTACCGAAATGGGATGGACTTCCTTCCGTTTGTTTCCTTCGGCATCGCGATAAGGCCATCGACGCGGTATCGAAGGACAGGTACCATCGGCGACTCGTCGAACTCGGCGCCGTGGCGTCGATGCCGGCCTTGACCGACGAGCTTCGCGATCCGGTTGGATCGGACGCATTTTACATGTCCGCGTCGACTTGGTTGCGGACAAACACTCGCGACGAGAAGAAATTCTCGCTTCTCTACAAGGAGAACGTGAACTACGGGTTCCATCGAAATCTTTTGGCGGGGAAGACGATAGGGCTGGCGCTCTGCGTCGCGGCTGCCTGCTCCAGCGGGTTTGCCTTCTATCTTGGAAAGTCGCCGGTAGCAGAATCCCTCGTGACCGGAATCATCTTCGTCTATCTGAACTCCGCAATTGGCGAGCAGGCTCTATACCGAGTGGCCTGCGAATACGCGAAACGCCTACTGGAGGCGATTGATCAGATCGAACCGAAGAGAACGACGGCGGAGCGGCACGCTGCTCCGATGGCAACAAATTAGACGCCCTCGCTGTCAGATCGATCTACAAAGCCGGCTTCTCGAACACGATCAGATTGCACGACAAGCCGGCAGATCGGCTTACGACGGTTCGTGAGTCGTCTTAGATGCATAGCCGATCGCCCCACAATCTGACACTGCGATAAGCGACGCGGACCACAAGGCGAGATCCTCCCAATCCCAGCGCCCGAGCGGGTTGAGGCGCCCGTCGGCGCGCACGTCGCGCTCCTTCCCGCGCGCGAGACGGCGCGCGAAGGCGTCGAAGTCGGGTTCCATCTTAGCGAAGCGCCCCGACGCGGCGCGCGTCGCGCATTCTGACAAGGAGCGAACAGCGAAAACGAGCGCGGGATCGTCGCCGCTCTCAGCTCGCGAGTTCGAGCGGTATTACGTGCAGACAATGAAACTTCGATCGCATCGTTGAAATAGTTAGCCGGTATCCGACAGATGAGGCTCGTAGTATCCGTGCTTCTGCGTTCGATGACGAAGGTGAGCGCGCGTGCAACTCATTAACCATCAAAAATTTTGAAGTCGTCGATTTTCGACTCGGCGAATCATCTGCGCCGGAGCTACGAGTCGATTCGGTTAGTTGTTCGAATCGGAATCGGTTCATGAGCAAAGAGTTCGCGTACTACAACGAAAACGACGAGCACTCCGCGGAAACCTTGCGGAATCTGATGAAAATGGGACGGATAGCGAATGGCTATGTCGACACGCGGAGCATCGAAAAGGTCAGCGCAAGTGATCTCGTCGGATACTCCCAATGCCACTTCTTTGCGGGAATCGGTGTCTGGTCTCACGCTCTCCGCGAGTCCGGATGGCGAGACGATATGCCGATCTGGACCGGCTCATGCCCCTGCCAGGACCATTCTTCGATCGGTCGGCGGCGCGGAAACGGCGGGGAACGTCATTTGTGGCCAACTTGGTTCAATCTCATCGAAGCCTGTCGACCGTTCGTCATCGTCGGCGAGCAGGTCTCGAACTATCTTACGATCGGACCCGCTTCCGGAAGACGAAAGAAGTCTGTCCGAGTGGCTCATGACCAGGTTGATGCCCACGACGGACGCGCTTGGATCGACGTTGTTTGCGATGACTTGGAAGCAGCACATTACGCCGTCGGGGCGGTCGCTGCCCCGGCTTGCGGTTTTGGCGCCCCGCAGAAGCGGGAAAGGTTGTACTGGTTCGCGGAAGCTGGCTCCGTGGCCGACCCCGCGAGCGACGAAGAACGGTGGGCGCGGGGACGCGGAGCGCGCGGCGCAGGCGCGATTGGAAGACGTGGCGCAACTAAGCAGCCCGAGCCTGTTGGCGGCTACTGGCGCGGAGCGAAATGGGTCCCCTGCGCCGACGGGAAAGTGCGGCCGACTCGACCCGGAGTTCGTCCTCTGGTTGATGGGAGTGCCCCGCGAATGGCACGACGCGGCGCCGAAGAAGAGGATATCGCAGAAATCCTCCGAGGCTATGGCAACGCGCTCGTCGCGCCGCAAGCGATCGAATTCATCCGGGCGATCCTGCCGCGTTACGCCGCGTGAGCACGGCTGAAGGCAAGCCGATCAAGTGCCGGATGATCAAGAAGCGTCTCCAGCAGCCGCAAGCAACCGATCTGCGAGGACGCAATGCGGCGCGACGGTCGTTCCGATCCCGCCGCCGCCTGCGGGCGGGACCGACGCCCGCGCCATCGTCGCGGCGGCCATGGCCAACCTCGGGCAGACGCTTCGCGGACGCCGCATCGAGGGCCGCCGGGCGAAATCGAGAGGCAGAAAAACGCGCCCGTGGCCGCTGGGACGCGGAATGAGACGCCGCTGAGCCGTCGAGCGATGAATGGGAAGGGCCGTCCGGGCGACCGGGCGGCCCTTTCGCATGGAGCCCGCCTTGCCTTCCGTCCCGCTCTATGGGGCCGCGCTGCGACGATGGTAGACCGCCTCGAGGTGTTTGAGAATTCCGGCGAAATGGTCGCGCAACGCATCCACATCGCATGGTCCCAAGCCGACCGTCGTCCAATCCACCCGCTCGAACGCGCCGGCGTCGATCGAGAATTCGGCGCTCCGGTCCTTGCCCGCTTCGAGGTCGTAGGCATAGACGAGTTCGATCGCGTCCGAGGGCGCCGGAGCCTTCGCTATAACTCCCCCGACCTTCAGCGCGCCGAGAATTTCGACGTAGGCCACCAGTTCGCCGGTTCGCGGGATCGACCGCACGACGATCTTGTGCCCGAGATCGATCCGGGGCCCGACGAGCCCGGGAAGTCCGTCGACGAGATGACGGAACGGGGCGCCGTTGGTCTGCGCCCTCGAGATGAAGGCCGTGAGGCCGGTCCAGTCCATCGGAGCCCCGCCGAGCCTGTCGAGCAGGAATATCCATATCGCCGTGACCACGCCGCCGAAGACGGCGCGCGGATGGTAGTCGAGCGTCGCCTTCAAGTGGTCGCCATCCTCGACGACGCCTTCCTGGACCCGGCGTTCCGCCGCCGCCTTGGCGATCTCGGCGCATTTCTCGGCGTCGGCGAGATCCATCTGGGGGAATCGCTTGGCGGCGCGCTTCAGCAGATTGCGGACGACGGTCATGTCGCCGCCGCCGATCGTCACCGCGTGCCCCTCCGGAATTTCACGCACCTCGTAGGTGACCGACCGCATCGAAATGGTCCCGTCGGCACGCACCCAAGCCGTGCGACCGTCGCGCCGCTCCATGACGACGTCCGGACTCGCCTTGCGATCGCGCGGAAGGTTCAGGAGCGTCGGCCACGGGCCGAACGCCTTGGTCAAGGCTTTGTCGGCCAGCTCGCCGAGCTCTCCGTTGCAGCGCTTACAGAGGATGCCCGGCGGCTTCAGTCGCCCGCCCAGCGCGTTCGGGATCACGTGCGCCGCCGAGTCGTTCTCCCGCGTCAGGGTGACGCCGCAGCCTCGGCACTTCGGCTCGGACGCCGGGAGTTCCGGGGACGGCGCAAGCAGTCGTTCCGCCTCGTTCGGCGAAAGCCCCAGCCGCTCGAAAAGCGCGAGGATCCGCGTCTTCCGCTCGTCGACGCCCTTGGTCTTGCCCGCCCGCCTCGCCGCGCGATTCCTTGCCGCGGGCGTTGCGGGTTTGGCGCGACCTGCCGCCGCGGCGATGGCATTCAGGAACTCGGACTGTTTGATCTTCATATTCGAACCTTGAAAAGTGACGTGCGCCGAAGCGGCGCGGATGCCTTCAAAACGCGCCGCGTCGCGGGCGAAGCCCGCGTCCGGACGCTGCGATGTCGTGGAATCCGAAGAACGGCCCGCAACGGGCCGCCTCTTGGCGGATCGCTATGTTATGGTCGGCGCCCCGCCGCAATTCAAGCCCGGCCCCGCGCTGCCGGCCATTCCCGCGCCCGGCGGCGCGGGCGGAACCCGCGGTCGACCGCGGTCAGCCCGCGCCGGCCATGGCCGCCAGGCGACGGACGGTCTCGTCGAGGTCGCACTTCCAAGCTTGCTGAACCCGGAAGAGGAGCGCCGCCGAATTGCGCTCCATCCCGACGAGGACCGCCTCCTCGGGATCGTCGTCGGGCGCGGCGAGTCCGCCCGACGGCGCGCCCGCCGCGCCCAGCCCCAAGGCCGCCGCGACCGCGGCGGCGCCGTCGTCGGTCAGCCGGTGCCGGGCCTCGCCGGACGGGCCGGTGAGGATGTCGACCAGCGCGAGGAGCGGCACCTCGTCGGCGACGCCTTCGCCGTGGCGGTTTGTGCCGACCCGGACCGGAGCTTTGTCCAACGTGCTGTAAAGGCGCCGCCCGAAGGAGCGCAGGGCCCCCTTGACGAAATCGACCGCCCGCTCCCCGACGTCGATCCGCCCGGCCAGCCTGCGGGCCGCCTCCTCGACGGCGAGCGCGGGCTCGCCCGCGCGCCAAGCGCGCCAATAGATCGCGAGCAGCTCCGTCTGGCGGACGTTCAGGGGCCGCAGCGTCAAGGCGCGCCAGATCCTCGTCTGCGGCGCGGTCAGCTTCGGCAAGGCGGGAGGGGCGGCGGGCGGAGGCGCGATCGGAAGCGGAGGTGGAGGTGGAGGTGGAGGCGCCGCCGGCAGAAGGCCCTGCGCGGCCAGCAGGGCGAGGGCGTCGGGGGGCAGCGGGATCCCGTAGACGAGGGCCGGATCGGACGGCATAGGTCGCTCCTTTAAGAGTTCCATTCAAACGTGTAAGAATGAAAATTAAGCTTAGAGGCGCGGATGTCAAGGACCCGTCGCGCCGGCCCGCGCCGTTCCGGGCGGGATCGCGTCGCGCCCGCGCGGGCGCGGCGGCGGATAAAATTCCCGGAAAACAGCCGCCTGCGGGGAGTCCGCGCGGTAGTGGGGCAAAGTAGTCCCCCATGTTTCTCTAGGGATTCCGAGCGATCCGCCACGCGTCGGCGCCGGCTCGGGACACCCAATCATCCAGCACGACCTCGACGGAGCCGTCGAGGTCTACGAAGGAGGTAGGCCATTTGAACGGCGATCATGCGTACGGCTCTCCGGAGTTGCCGCTGGCTAATGCCTCTTGCGGCGGCTTCCGGCTCCGCCGGACGGCGGCGTGCGCCACCTCGACCTTGTCGAATGGACCACGAGCCCGGCCGACGCATCGCCGGCCGGGCTTTTTCTGCATTAACGAAATTTGAGCGATCGATTTAGGCGACCGGCAACCGTTCGTTGCTAAGGGACCGGCGCGCCAATGATTGGCGTTGAACGAGGTATCGACATGTCGGTCGATCCAGACCTCGCGCGCCTCGTCGCGCGAACAATTGAGAACACCGATCGGCTTCTCGAGGACGAAAAAACATCCTGGGACGTCGCCAGGAAGGGCGTCGAGAAGGTTGTTGCCGACCTCGCCATTCGCTACCCACAGCACAGCGACTGGATCGAGAAGCAATTTGCAGAGTGGCGGCGCAAACATGGTCATTGATGGGGAATTTTTCGCAATCATTGAATTTTTCGTTGCACCCCCCCCGTGAACCCTGGTCCGCTCTGTGAAAATAAGGAATCAGTGCCAGGCGGAGACACATGATTCGAAAAAATCCCACGGAATCGTCGAAGCAGTCGCCGGTCGCCGAATTCGATCGCGTATCGGCAATGTTGAGCCTGATCGATTACCTGATAGGCGAGGCCAAGCGGTCAGACCCAATGGTCGAATATTTCCTACAAATGGCTCGACTATCGCTGCTGGAAGAGGAACAGGCACGCGCCGACGTCGAAGGCCGCAATTGACAGTGGATCAGTTGCCGCTTTCCGCCGACTTGTCGGATTGGCCCGTTCGCATCGGCTCCCAAAAATATTGGCCATTCCCGGCAAGCATCAACGCGAGCCCGTCTATCGCGGCGACAACAGTCTGCCCGGAATAATAGAGCGGTCCGCCGACTCGCATCCTGGCCTGCTCACGAATGACCGCCGCACGACACGCCCGGAGCTCCCCGAGGAGCCGATCCTTGTCGACGTAGGCGTCAGATCGGGCGGTCCTGCGGACCATGGCGGCGGCTCCATTGTTCTTTTTTTGTTCTTACGCTATGGAGAGGGGGGAAAGGAAGCCCCTCGGCGATCGCCCGGCGTCGCGCCGGCCGTCATTCGCCCGGCGCAGAGCGACCGCATCGATTGCGGAGCAATTTCAAAGGGATTATCATGATGAAGACATTGCTTCACGCGGCCTCCGCTCTCGCGCTCCTCGCCCTCTCGACCTCCGCCGCGCGCGCCTGGTGGGACATGGGCCATATGACCGTCGCTGCGGTCGCTTATGAGCGACTCACTCCCGCCGCCCGGGCCCGCGCCGCAATGCTCCTGCGGCTCAATCCGAATTTCGATAAATGGGTGCGCGGCGTGCCGGCCGAAGAGCAGGACCGCGCCGCCTTCGTCCATGCGGCGACATGGGCCGACGACATCAAGCGGAGCAGCAACTACCAGCGGGGCTCGATCGCTCAAGACGGCGCCGAGGCGACTGCCAACGTCGGCTATTCCGACCACCTCGTCCACGACTACTGGCACTATGTCGACCTGCCGTTCTCGTCCGATGGCACGCCCGGCGAATCGCCGCAGACGCCGAATGCGCTGACGCAGATCGAGGCGTTTCGGCAGGCCCTCGCCTCCAATTCGGCGAGCGATGACGTTAAATCCTACGATCTCGTGTGGCTGCTTCATCTGGTCGGCGATGTCCACCAGCCGCTGCACGCCACATCGCGCTTCTCCCGCGGGCTCCCGAAGGGCGATCAGGGCGGCAACAAAGAGACGGTGTGCCTCGCGTTCACCTGCGGCTCGAAATTGCACGCGTACTGGGATGGGCTGCTCGGCGACCGCGGCGGCCCGTTGGATGCCGAGGCGCTCGCCGCCACCCTGCCCTCGCCCGATGCGACAGCGGCAGGCATCGAGGATTCGGCGGCCTGGGTGCGCGAGAGTGAGCGGCTCGCGGAGCAGCACGTCTATGTCGGGCCGATTGGCGATGGAGCTGGGCCGTTCGCACTGACCGACGCCTATCAGGCGGACGCCAAGGGGATCGCAGAGCAGCAGGTGGCGCTCGCAGGTGCTCGGCTCGCGCGGTTGATCAACGGGGCATTGCGGTAGCGGTTCGGTGGCCAAGGCGACGTAACCTTGCAAATTTCGGACGTGAGAGCAAATCGTCGAGGCAGGAGGTAGCATCTCAGTGTGGGGCTGCGGTCAGGCCGCGCCGTCGCGACGTCACGCTCCGTATGCGGTTTCAATCTCCGCGCGCGGCCAGACAAAGTACTCCGTAGATTCTTTGTTCATGGGATGAATTCCCATCGAGAGCAGAGTTTTCCGGACCAAAGCGCTGCGAATACGGAAGCGACGCTCAATTTCATGTGTCAAAATATATCTTCGCTTAAACTCGTCCACGCTTCTCGGATCGAACTTCCATTTATCCGCCCCGTTCGTCGAAAGGAAGTTGCACTTTGCAAAATAGGACACGGCGTTTTCCTGCACTCCGAGATAGGCCGCGACCTCGCCAGCGGTGAGCCGAGATTGACCAAGGCGTATATGCAACTCTCCAACTGGCACAGCAGTTTGAAGCGCATGCGCCCCTTCAATGGACAATGTATCGACAAGCGGCCGATCGCCTTCGGTCTTCGATCCTAGGGAAATCTTTAAGCGGCCATCGAATATGGCCGAGAAAATTCTCGCCCAGTCGGCTCGATTTCCGTAAGTTTCCATGACGGCCTCAGAAAGGACTTGGCTCGGCATCCCGTCGCGCGGATCCGCCGCCCTCGCTCGAATCTGATCGACAAAGCGCGTCAGATCCGAACCCGAATAAGCGTCACCCCCTCTCATCGAAAGTTTCGCGACGCCTTCGAGACGCCGGATGAAGCCCGCGGACACGAGGCCATGAACCGCTAAAGCATCCACCCCCAAACGCAGGCGCACGCCCTTGGCCGAAACTGCATCGTTCCAGCTACGCGCGAGAGCGCATATCTCGTCGCGATTGACGAGAACGAAAGATCGGCGACCGATCGTGGTCCTCTTCGAAGACGCGAAGCCTCCTTTGATCCAGCGCGCGATGACTTGCTGGTCGATCCCCAGCTCCAGCGCGATTTGGAACAAGCTAACCTCGCCTCTTTCCGGATTGAACGGAACTCCTTCCTTTGCCGATTCCAGCCGATCGGTCAGAGACGGTTTCCAGCCCCTCTTCCGCACGGTCTCATTCACCGCCCGTTCGATTTCAAGTCGCAAAAGAGGAGACAGGAACGAATCGCTTTTCAGCAACGCCGCCGGACCAAATTGCGCCTGGGGACCCAGAGCGGCGCGCGCCCCCGAGGATCGCGATCGCATCTCTTCGAGGTACCTCTCAAAGCCGTTTGGTCCGATCAGAACCCGACCCGCTTTGCACAATATGTCGGGTGTCATCCAGGAAAATTGATCGACCTTGTTGACCCTCGGGATCTTTCCGAGGCCTTTTCCGAATGAACCCATCGCGATGGTCGAGGCAACGGCGATCACAAACTCAAAGAGATCGCCCAAATCAACTTCGATGTTCGCTGCAAATCCTCCCTTTGCGATTGAACGGGCCTTATCCTTACGAGTCGAATCAGGATGAATCAGGCCGACGACGAAGTCCAACGCCTCGTCATCGTCAATGTCGATTTTGTCTTGCGGAAAGTTGCGAAGGTCGATGCCACACATTTCGCAGAAGGCGCAGCCAAACGTCCAGCGCCATCTAAATTCTGCCGAACAGCTCGGGCAACGCGATAGGAGAATTTCCCGACTTTCGATGCAGAACGACAAGGGACGAATATCCCATAGCGCTCTGTGATGATCTGACGCCTTGAGAGAAGTGGGGGAGACTCGACGCCGATACTGATCGAGGTAGATCGATCGAAGCGGCGTTCCAAAAAACGAGAAGAACGAACCGTCTTTCCTGCCGGGCAACGTCACTGGAGGATAAGTCCGCGCAAGAATCTCCTCGGGCGTCGTCATGAAGAGGCGCGCGAGCTCCGGCGCCTTATGCCTGTGCGCTGTAGGCAAAGACTCCGGCTTGACTGTTTCGATCGTCGCCGCCCGCAGAACCGCCGACATCTTGTCGGCGGCATGGATATCGGCGTTCCGAGCGATGAACCCCAGCAGGGACTCGCCCGGAATCGGCGACCGGGACCAAGCGAAACGCTTCGACACTTCCCTCAACTCCGGCTTCCCGTCGCGTTGATCACGCGCAGGTCGCGCGGTCCATTGATCCACGGATTATGATCATCGGTGTGCTTGAGCGGGATCGCCCACCGCCTTGTCGCGTAGTCGAGATCCTCGAGTTCGACCCTCGACGACTTGCGCTTGATTGCGTTCACGACGGCAACGGCCAAGAGATGAGCGACAGTGCCGATCACGCCTTTGCTCACGTCGTGGAAGCAGGCCAGCCAGTCGCCTTGAAGAAGGCCGGACTCCTGCGGCAAGAGACCGTGTTCAACAATCTTCTTGTCGAGAGCCATGATGTAGCCTGCGAACATTTTTTTCTCTCTAAGGTCGCCGAGATTGAGAGGACTGAGAAGCACAGGCGGCAGACATCGCCCCGCGATCTGCGGGTTGGTATGTGCGTCCACGACGGTACGCGCATCGTCGATCCCCACCAGAACAAGAGGACAGACGCCTTTCAGCGTAATCCATTTCAATGCTTCGGTGACTTTCCAACGCCGCTTGTCCGTGTTCGTCGTGACGAGATGGTGTAATTCGTCGATCACAAGCACTTCCGTATTTGCGTTCTGCAACGCGGTCAGGGCTTGGTACAGAACACGATCAATGCTCGTGTCACGGAACACGTCCCCTTCCCGGGTTGTCGCCCTCTTTTTGTCAAGACGTTTGCTCGCGTCGTCGACAATGGCATCTGGCAATGCATCATGGTCCAGTGCCGCTATGATGTCGATTCCCAGCGACTTGATGGTTGCATTCGACGTGAGTTCGACATGCAGGATCGGATGCCGACCGGCTGCCGGCTTCTCGCGCCTTTGAATACGTTCGCGCCAATCCTTGATGATGGTCGACTTCCCGGACTGGGAAGGCCCAAAGATCGGGAGGATCTTCTGCTGCATCCCAATGCTCTTGCGCCCCGTGGCGCGGAGCGTATCGAGATCCTCCTGCGTCTCCGTGACACGGGGAAAAGGGATACGGAACTTCATGAACTCCGCTTCGACATTCGAGAGAAAACTGGTATTCGTTCCCATTAGTCTTCCTTTCCGGCGTTGACCCAATCGAGATCCTGCAACTGCGAAATTTCCTGAGGCGAAAGCACGTCAGCCGAGGCCGACCGGAACTCGGGCGGCTCCGCAGGCATCGTGTCGGGCGCAAGATCGGCTTTTTCCCTGCGTTTTTTCGCCACGGTGCGCTTCTGCTTTTCAACCGCTTTCCTGCCGCCGCGACGCACGCCGGCAGGCGGCAAACCATCGTCGCGCCGCGTCTTGGCGGCGACCGTGGTCGGAATATTCGCGGGTGGATCCTCCACTTTTCCATTTCCGTGCCACGTTGCCGGCGCGGTCGCCTCGACAACGGCATCTCCCTCCGGCTTCTCCTTTCTGGCCGCAAGAAGCGCGCGTTGACGCGCCAAAGCTTTGCCTTTCAAATCGGGCGACACCGACTCGATCTTTGCCCTCAACGTGCGAATATGCGCGAGGCGCTGCTCCTCGGTAACGAATTCCTTGTCGGCGTTCTTCGCGTACTCCTTCACCATTCGATATTCCCACCGGGAGCCGCACTCGACCGCGAAATTGATGTGCACGTTCTCCAACCATTCGGGACGACGACGACGATGGTTCCACACCATGGCCTTCGAAATATCGGCAGGATTGACGACTACCTTTACGCGCGCCGACATGCTGCCCTGTTTGCGTTTTTTACGTGCCGGAGTGTCTCCCGCCAGATCGCCGAGCAATCTCGTGACGACGTCCCGACCGAAGAATCGCAAGCCGTCCTTTGTGACCACACCTTGATTGGTGAGAGTACAGGTCTCCGACTGTCCGACATGCGCGAGCAACGCCGGCAGGTCATCTACGATTTGTCGTCGCTTCTGGATTTCCCTTTCCCACACGAGCTGCGGCGCCTCGCCGATGCCGCGATGCTTCCGGTACGCGTACCGAACTCGCAGCGTGTAATGGAGCAACTCGTCGAGCTGCCTCATCGTAATGTTCGCTGTTTTGCTCGGGTCGATCCCAAATCGTGACATCAGATGGGGCGGAAATCGTACACTGCCGCCGAGCAGCTTCCTGAAGACAAGAAGGTTGATCGTTCTGAACGCCCGCTCGACGATCGCCTTGTACTCCGGAGTCTTTATCGGCGCCCAATGCACGCTGATCCCCGCGCTCTCGCAGGTCTCTTGAAATGAGGGAGAGACGAACTCCCAACCGCAGTCGACATCGATTTCGTCCGGCTTACCCCAAACCCCCTCCTCGTTGGGCGTCACGATTCGTTCCAGCAAGGCCATGACGCCGTAAAGAGACGGCGGCTCGAAGGTCAGCAGCCACGCTATGATCATCCGCGAGCGAACGTCGATTGCAATGTACAGTGTCGGTCGTCCAAGCGGCAGCATGGACTCCTCGCTCCAGACACACCATCCGTCCACGACGGTCGCATCGATGACGACCGTTTCCAGGATTCTCGATGCCTCCAAGGTTGGAGCGGTTCCGCCGAACGCGAGCTTCGCTCGCCGGGAGCCATATTTCGCGGTCCACGTCGCGCGATTTGCAGCCCGATCGATTCGCGCGCGCACTGTTTCGTACGACGGCAACGGTAATTTGGACCACGTGCCTTTGTATCTCTCTTCACCGAGGCGATTCGCCGTAGCGATCAGGCCGTCGAGCCTCGCGTGCGCTTCGGTCTTGTCGCGCCCCTCCTCCGCCCAATACCAGGCGACGACACGCTCCAGGGCACGCTCTACGAAGGCCGGAAATCTTCCTCGGCGAAGAACCTTTCCAGTCTTCGTTCGGATTGCACCTGTCGGCCGGCGACCCGCCTCTCCTCTATCGTTCACCCATCGTCGAACCGAGCCCGGACTGGGCACGAAAGCAACACCGGCGGACACCGCATCGTCCTTGTGCGCGAGGATGAATCTATGCAGCGCCTTGTCGCTCAGCTTCGAAGGCGCCCTGTCGAACTGCGTCGTATACCAACGACGAGCCTTCTCGATCGGAGACAATGTCTCGTCCGGAGCGAGCATGAACGAATTGTTATCGTGCGGATCGCCGGCCTTCGTTCCACCGACGCGAACCTGCCGCTTCGCGTAAAGGGCAACAAAAGTGTCTTGGGAAAGGAACAGATCCTTTCCGTCCTCCACATCCACGAAGCGCATAAGGTTGTCGCCGACGGCGCCGATGTACCGATGCTCTCCGGACGGCAACTCGACGCGAGCATTCATGGGGATCTTTATACGATTGCTCATTGAACACCTCCATTTCCGAGCACGCGCACCCAAACTGGCGCATCCGCATCGATGCGTCGGTCGAGGTCGATCCCGACGTGCCCATGCACGATCAACGCGTGCAGGATGGCCGTTCCAAGCGACTCACCACCCAATGCTTCCGCCACCCTCTCGAAAGGCGCCGTGTATCTGTCCCTCTCGATGCAGGCGAACGCCCTATCGAGATCGAACCCAGTGAACTTCACGTGGCGGTCGGCTTGTATCGTCCGCGCATTTCGATGCCCGGGCTGGCGCTCGATATCGACCCGCTCGAGAAGAACGAAACTCCATCCGCGCCCGTGATAGACGTCGCGCGCATAGTTGATCTTGTCGTGATAAAGCGGATCACGCTCCTCCTCGTAGACGTCCTTGATTTCGCGGATCTCGACACGTCCGTCGTGGAACTCGACGCATGCGTCGGGGAAATAGACGAGCTTCTGCGAGCCGACCGGGATCTCCAGTCGATGCGGCTGAGCGAGATAATGACGGATCGCCGGATCCGCCTCGCACCGCCAAAAATGAGAGCGTTCGACCTTCGATTCCCACGGCTGCGCGAAGCCGGATTTCGCCGACGAATAACGACCGGTCGCATGTCGTGAGGAACCATTGATGATCGTCCGGATCGGACCTCCGCTCTCCGACCTGACAATGGTCGCTCGATGATTGATGACTTCACTGGATGCGTCACTCATGACTCGACTCCTTGGTTGCTGGAAAGCTAGGGTGAGCTTTCCGAACCACCGCGCACGGAGGTGCGCGGCGGCGAAGTTCTTTCGATCGTTCAGACGATCAGGACTTGGAACGACGCACGCGCGCCTTCTTCCTTCGGAGCGATCCACTCCGTGGCGCACTCGGGTGACGGTGTTTGAATGCGACGTATGCAGTTCGCTCCGCGTTTTCGGCGCCGATCCCGACCCCTTTCAAGGACGCTATCCAGGACTTCGGGTCGTCATCGTCTTCGAGCAGTTCGAGGGGCTCGTTTGCGCGAAATGTTGCTTGGACAGGGTGACTCGAGAATTTGAAACGCATCGCTATTCCTTTCGCGTTGACGCGCGCGTGGTTGGAGACCGACCGCCCGCCATTCGCTGGCTCGCCGGACTTCTTGGGTGCAACCGCGCTCGTGTATTCATCGACCGCCGGCGTGCAAACGCCGGCCATGGTCGTAGTCGAAGGTTAGATTTGCGGCGATCGGACCGCGCTCTTCGGGTCTCGAGCACGCGTATCGTTCGACGCGCAAACCGTCACTTCTGAGTCATGAAGAGGAATGAAGACTTCGTCGGTGGATCAAGCCGGCGTTCGTGTCCTACGACCCTGACGTAGGACTGGAATACGCAACGAACCTGAATGTGACTTGTCTTCCGTTACCTGCTCCCATTCCGACGGGCACACTTGGTCCGTCGTCGCTTTCGATGCGCCCGGGGTGCGGGTGCATGATCCTCAAACCTGGATCAAGCGCGGAGGAGGTCCCTTGGACCATCCGCCGGCGCCTGCCGGTCCGTAGGGCGCGCTTCGGCGCCGGATATGGTCGGTAGGGCTTTCATGGGGCTCTGCATACCCATTCCGGTTGAATCCTGCGTTGCAACGATCGCTTCAATTTTCTCGTTCGTTCAGTTGGCCTCATTGGCTTTCTGCGACCGTTCCCGACAATGAGATGAGCCGTCGTTGTCGACCGAACCGAGTTGGAGCGCCTTCTTCCGAATGAAGGGAGCGACGTTCGCGGAACGGACTTGCGACGCCGCTCTGTGTTCAGCCTCATCGAGAACTGTTCGACCAATTGCGACCAGTGCAGCCCGAACGGCCGTCCGACAAACGTCCTCACCCACTTCATGTCGAATGCGCTGGAGGCGGCCTCGCAGCACGCGGAACTGATCATCGTTCTTCATTTCGGGCCCCTGGAAACAGGCCTACCGCGGACCCGTGTCCGCGGAGATCAATTACGAAAGGTGTTGCGATGCTATTCCGCTCTGGATGGCAGGATCGACTACCATCCGGTTGCGATCCTGCCAGAAATTGAGCTTCTGTGGGGTTCCGGGGAGCAAACACTCCCGAACAGATGCAGATGGAGTTTGCTTTGTATAAGAGCATCGGCGAATACTCACGCTACATGCTGCGACGGGCAATACGAGATCATCGATTGTCTCCTCGACAGAGTTGAGAGACAATCGACGGTAGCGGACACCATTGGCAATCGCGCCGCCCGGAAAATTCATAAGGAAATCAGCCGGCCGCAGCTACTTACGGAAAACACCTGGTCGATCGCTGGAAGCAGCGATGACTGTTAATTGCTTAGCTCAAGGCCGCAGTAATTGTCCAATGCATGAGATGGCGCGTTCTGATTTATTGGCTACGTCCCTTTGACTGCGTCTTAGCGAGATCGTCGACGCCCTATTCGACGTGGCTAGAAATCGATGATCATCGGCGCGGGCTTTATCCGCACGCTACTTTGAGGTTGGTCTTAGCTTGTGCGAGCGCCATTCCCGCCTCGTTTATCAACGGCTGCAATGCCGTTCTTTGCGCTAGGATGTGATCACGAATCTGCGTGAGCGCTTGCGGGCCGTTCGCGAGATCCCGTTCCAAAGCTTGTTTGTTGTCCGCGATCTCGCGATCCAATGCGGCGATGTCACGAGGGTCTACGCCCTTGCTCGGATCGAACCGAAATTTCGTCTCCACGGCTTTGCGCCATGCCATTAGATCACGCGTCAAGACGGGCCCGAAGCCCGGCACTCGCGAGATTTGTTTTTCATTCAGATCCCAAGCCGTCTCGATATTGTAGCTCGCGAGCATCGCCTTGCGCCCGGGGCCAATGCCGGGAATCGTCGCGTCCTCGATCCTTACGCTTTCGAGGTGGCGCCGACGCTGATCGCTCTCTCGCGCCCTTTCCAGTTCCTGATATCGTCGTCGACGGACGTTGGGCAATTCCTGCAATTGTTCACGCGCATGTTCGAGCTGGCGCAAATGCGTGATGAAGCGTTGGTCGCTCGCATCCTGATCCCACCGGCTTTTCAGCGTTCCGTATCGGTCCTCCGCGAGTCTCACTGCGTCTCGATATTTCGCGTCCTCTTGATTTTTAGACAACAGCCCATTCGCCCACGGCCACAATCGCAGCGCGCCGAGAAGCCAAATTATCGTGCCCACAGGAAACGCAAGGCAGAGAACGATGACGAAGGTGAGGTAGCCACCTAAAATCCAGGAGCGGCGACCTCGACGTTGACTTCGTGCCGTCTCGGCTTCCGGCGAGGGAGAGACCGTGCTCCAGTCGGGTAAAGGCGGGGCTGAACCCGGTCGCGCAACAGCGGCGATTCGCGTCCACACCGCCCCCATGTCGACGCCCATCGAAGGGGCGCTACGCACGACGAAGCTGAAAAGAACCGCCCCCGTCGCCGCCTCGAGTCGGCACCAAGGACAGTGGTCGAGACCATCTGCGTAGATATGGGATGGGTTGACGTGGCAGGTCTTCAGTTGCCGCTCGAGGGCGTCCAAAGAAGAAATCCACTCCTTCGCCTCCGGACGAGCGCCTTCGCGCGTTCCGTTAGGCGAGAAGGCGCGCTCGAGAAGCGAAGCGACATCGTGCGATGCTATTCCCATCGACGGCGTATTCGGCGGAGGCTCCATTTGGAAGGCCCCTCGCGCGGCGCCATAAGCAAAACGGAATTCGGCTATCGCCTTTTCGATGCTCATATCGCCTTGGCCGAGAAAACGACCTGCAAATGGATGACGCCCCATGAAGAGAAGATGAAAGATGAGGATCGCCAGCCCAAAATTATCGTGGTTCGGGGTTCTCACCACGCCCCGGAACGGCCGTCCCTGAAGCTCCGGCGGCGTGAAAGTGGGCACGCCCATCTCGCACAGGAATCTGCGCGCCCCGATCGTTACCTGGAAGGAGTCGCAATCGATCAGCCGCACCGTTGCCCTGTCCGAAACACACACGCCCCCATGGTTCACGTCGCCTAGAGCGTCGTCCGAGCATGGCGATTCAATAAAGCGTGGCGGATTCCCATATCTGAAGCGGAGCGCTGATCGGCATC
>NZ_BGJX01000035.1 GCF_009811655.1 Methylosinus sp. Ce-a6
TTCCTCTTCGCCCGCCGACCCATCGCGCTCCTCGACGAGCCGCCGCCCAAATACCTCGTCCCGAGCCGATGGAAATCCCCAGACCAGCTGGAACTCCACTATGCCTGATTTTCCCCGGACAGCCGTGCCACTTGTGGGAGAAGGTGGCCCCGCGAAGCGGGGTCGGATGAGGGCTCTACGTGTCCCACGGACCCTCATCCGTCGCGCATTCGCGCGACACCTTCTCCCGCAGGCGGGAGAAGGAGAGCGGTTTCATCGCTCCGCCTCTTTCGTCAGCCTAGATCCAATTCGAACGCCGCGGCCATATGAAGCGGCAGGCGCCTCGGCGTCACATAGATCGCGTCGCCGCGCAGCACGTGATCCGCGGCCCAAGGATTGGAGGCGAGCCATCTCGACGCCGCGCGGGAGATGCGCCGCCGCTTCTCCTCGGTGATGGACGTCATCGCCTCTTCGAGGCTCGCGCGGGCCTTCACTTCGACGAAAGCGATCGTCCGGCCGCGCCGCGCGACAATGTCGATCTCGCCGCCGCGAATGCGATAGCGGCGATCGAGGATCGCGTAGAATTTGGCTCCGAGCCACAGCGCCGCGAGGGTTTCGGCGCGCAGCCCGCCGCGATGGCGCTCGCGCCGTTCTTCCGTCTCGCTCACTCGGCCCGTCCGGCGGCGAGCTTGATCGCCCGGGCATAGACTTCGCGGCGCGGCCGTCCGGTCGAGGCGGAGACGACGCTCGCGGCGTCTTTGAGCGAATGGGCGGCGAGCGCCTCCTCGATTTTGGCGTCGAGCTCGGCTTCGCTCGTCGCTTCGGCGCCCGCGCCGGGAGGGGCGACCAGCACCACGATCTCGCCCCTCGGCGGCTCCTCCTCGCGCAGCGCGGCGGCGAGCGCGTCGAGCTTGCCGCGCCGCACCGATTCATAGAGCTTCGTCAATTCGCGCGCGATCGCCGCGTCGCGGGGACCGAGCACGGCGGCGGCGTCCTCCAGCGTCTCGGCGACGCGCTTGGGCGATTCGAAGAAGACCAGCGTGCCGGGAATGCGCGCGAGCTCGGCGAGGCGGGCCCGACGGGGGCCGCCCTTGTGCGGCAGAAAGCCTTCGAAGAAGAAGCGGTCCGTCGGCAGGCCGGCGACGACGAGCGCGGCCAGCACGGCGGAGGGGCCGGGAACGGAAGTGACCTTCACGCCGCGCTCCAGCGCCTCGGCGACGAGCTTGTAGCCGGGATCCGAGACGAGCGGCGTGCCGGCGTCGGAGACGAGCGCCAGCGCCGCCCCGGTCTCCAGCCGCGCGATGAGATGTGGCCGCATCACATGGGCGTTGTGCTCGTGATAGGCGACGAGCGGCGTCGAAATTCCGTAATGGGCGAGCAGCGTCTTGGTGACGCGCGTGTCCTCGGCCACGACCGCGTCGGCGGCGGCGAGAGTCGACAGAGCGCGGAAGGAGATGTCCTTCAGATTGCCGATCGGCGTGGCGACGAGATGCAGCCCCGGCGCGATTTTCTCCGCCTCCGCCCGCAGGCCGAAGGCGGTATAGGCCGCCGCCGTCGCCGTCATATTGTCCTCGTTCATGGCCATTCGCTTGGTCTCTGCCGATGTTGATGTTCGGTGAACCGTCCGCATGTTCTTTTTACAGAACATGGCTGGCGCGTTCAAGGCCGCAATTTCCCCGCAAAATTCGCATTTATTTCAATTTAGGGGTTGCCGTGCGCTTTGCGCAATCGCGATAAGACGGCGATTTCATCGGGCCGTTCGAGCGGGAGGCTTCCGTTGGTCAATAGTCGGCTGGACAGGTTTCGGCTAGAGCGTTTCCAGCCGAAGTGGACGCCAATTCGGCGTCGGACGCGCTTCGGCGGCGCGGCCGCCGTCGCGCGGCTGGTCTGCGCCATCGGCGCGGCCGCTCTTCTTTGCGCCTGCAGCCCGACGGCGGGGCCGGGCATTCCCGGCGCATCCGATCTGCGGCTCTCCGCGCCGGTCGGCAAGGTCGAGGTCGGCCAGCTCACCGAGGGCGAGCAGATCGGCAATGGCGCGACCCGCATCGCGCTCATCGTGCCGCTCTCCCAGGCCTCGGGGCCGAGCCAGGTCGGCGCCTCGCTCCTCAACGCCGCCAAGCTCGCCTATGCCGACAGCGGCGTGAATGACGTGACCATTCTCGTCAAGGACGATCATTCCTCGGCGGCCGGGGCGGCGCAGGCGACGCAGAATGCGATCAATGAGGGCGCGGATATCGTCATCGGCCCGGTCTTCGCGAGCGGCGTGAAGGAGGCGGCGCGCGTCGCGCGCGGCGCCAGCAAGCCGGTCATCGCCTTTTCGACGGATTCCTCGGTCGCCGGCAAGGGCGTCTATCTTCTGTCTTTCCTCGTCGAGAACTATGTCGAGCGCATCGTCGACTATGCCGCGCAGCGCGGCAAGAAGTCGATCGCCGCGCTCGTGCCCGAGAACGACTACGGCACGGTGGCGCTCGCCCAGTTCCAGCAGAGCGCGGCCAATCACGGCCTGCGCGTGCCGACGATCGAGCGCTATAAGCCCGGCGCCGTGCAGCCCTCGGCGCAGCGCATCGCACAGGCGGCCGAGCAGATCGACGCTCTGTTCATTCCCGAGCAGGCCGAGGCGATGGCCGCCGTCTCGCAGGAATTGCAGGCGGCGCGGATCGACACCAGGCGCATTCAGGTGCTCGGCACCGGCCTCTGGAACGACGCGCGCGTGCTGAAGCTGCCCGCCTTGCAGGGCGCCTGGTTCGTCGCTCCGGAGAACGCAGGCTTCAATACGCTGGCGCAGCGCTATCGGGCGAAGTTCAACAGCGATCCGGCCCGCATCGCGACGCTCGGCTATGACGCCGTCTCGCTCGCCATCGCTCTGTCGCGCAGCCAGGGCTCGCAGCGCTATTCGGAGACTGTGCTCGTCAATCCGTCGGGCTTCAACGGCGCCGACGGCGTGTTCCGCTTCAAGGCCGACGGCATGAACGAGCGCGGCCTCTCGGTGCTGGAGATTTCCGGCGGCGCCGCGAAGGTGCTGTCGCCGGCCCCGCGCACATTCACGGGCAACGGGGCGTGACGTCTTTTCCGACGTCATTGCGAGGAGCGTAGCCACGAAGCAATCCAGAGCCGTGGGGCGGCCCCTGGATTGCTTCGCTTCGCTCGCAATGACGGCCGGGGCCGATCACGCCACCTTGGAGAAATCCGCCACCTGCAGCATCGCCTCGCGCAGCTCGGCGAGCAGGCGCAGGCGGTTGAGGCGCACCTGCGGATCCTCGCAATTCACCGTCACCGCGTCGAAGAAGGCGTCGACCGGCTCGCGCAGCTTGGAGAGCGCCTGCATCGCGCCCTCGAAATTCTCCTTGTCGAGCCGCTCGCCGGTCTCCTCCCGCGCACGCTTGATCGCGGCGGCGAGCTTATGCTCGGGGAGCTCCATGCGCAGATTGGGATGGTGCGGCGCGTCATAGGCGCCGGCGCCGTCCTTCTTCTCCTCGATCTTCAGAATGTTCGCGGCGCGGCGGAAGCCGGCGAGCAGATTCTTGCCGTCGTCCGTGTCGAGGAATTTGCCCAGAGCCTCGACCTTGCGCGTGATGGTGAGGAGATCGTCCGGCATTTGCGCGCTCCCTTCCCGAGACTGCGCCGGAGCCGAGGCCCCGAGCGCTGCGTCGATGAGGTCATATCGCGCGCCGCGATCGCGAAGGTAGACCTTCAGGCGATCGATGAAGAAAGCCAGGAGGTCCGAGGCGTTGGCCGCGAGCAGACCCGGGAGCGTCTCGCGCACGAAGATCTCGGCGGGAGCCGAGGGCGCCTCGGCGCCGGGCTCTCTGCCGATCGCATGAAGCTGCTTCTCTATGTCGTGGCGCAAATTCGCCTCGGCCTCGGCCGAGAAGCTCGAGCCGCCGTTCGGAGACAGATCGGAGGCGACGCGATTGATCTCGCTCGTCACCAGCTCGCGCAGCGGCGTGCGCGCCGCGAGCCAGACCGGCCATTGCGCCGCGGCGAAAGCCTCGCGCAGCGGCAGGCGCAGCCCATTCTCGAGCGCGAGGCGGATCACCCCCAGCGCCGCGCGTCGC
Source organism: Methylosinus sp. Ce-a6 (assembly GCF_009811655.1). Taxonomy (GTDB): domain Bacteria; phylum Pseudomonadota; class Alphaproteobacteria; order Rhizobiales; family Beijerinckiaceae; genus Methylosinus. The sequence goes on from NZ_BGJX01000035.1 coordinate 4,035, forward strand.
AACGCATAGGGGTCCTTGCTGCCGGTCGGCTTCTCGTCGATCGCCCAGAAGCCGACGAGCGTGTCGATCTTGTCCGCCAGCGCGACGGCGATCGACACGGGACCCGTCGGAATGCGGTCGTTGGGCCCCTGCGGCTTGTAATGTTCTTCGAGGGCGGCGGCGACCTCCGCGTCCTCGCCCTGCGCGGCCGCGTAATAGCGGCCCATCAGCCCTTGCAGCTCGGGGAATTCGCCGACCATTTCGGTGACGAGATCGGCCTTGGCGAGCGTCGCCGCGCGCGCGGCCTTGTCGGCGTCGGCGCCGACGATGGGCGCCAATTCCCGCGCCAGCGCTGCGATGCGCTTCACGCGCTCGCCCTGCGTTCCGAGCTTCTCGTGGAAGACGATGGCGTCGAGCTTCGGCAGCCGCTCGCCGAGCGGCGTCTCGAGGTCGGTCTCATAGAAGAATTTGGCGTCCGCCAGGCGCGCGGCGATGACGCGCTGATTGCCGCCGACGATCGTCGCGCCGCCGTCGCTCGCCTCTATGTTCGAGACGAGAATGAAACGATTGGCGAGGGCGCCGTCATGGCGCTTCAGCACGAAGCATTTCTGGTTCACGCGGATCGTCGCGCGAATGACCTCCGGCGGAATTGCGAGAAAGCTCTCGTCGAACGAGCCCATCAGCGTCACCGGCCATTCGACGAGGCCGGCGACTTCCTCGAGCAGCGCGGCGTCCTCGACGAGCTCGAGCCCCTGCGCCATGGCGAGATTGCGCGCGTCATGCAGCACGATGTCGCGCCGCCGCGCTGCGTCGAGCACGACTTTCGCCCTCTCGAGCGCGGGAACATAGTCGTCGAATCGCTTCACCGGAAAACCCGCCGGCGCCATGAAGCGATGGCCATAGGCGACATTGCCGCTCTCTAAGCCGTCGACCGAGAAGCGCACGATGTCCGGCGTCTCCGTCTCCGGGCCGAAGGTGGCGAGCATCGATTGCAGCGGCCGCACCCAGCGCAGCGCGTCCGGCCGCGTGGAGGCCTTGCCCCAGCGCATGGATTTCGGCCAGGGGAAGCTCTTGACGATCGTCGGCAGGACCTCGGCCAGCACGTCGATCGTCTCGCGCCCGGCGCGCTCGATGACGGCGACATAGAATTCGCCCTTTTTCGCATCCTTCTCGATCTTCGCCTCTTCGATGGAGGCGAGGCCGGCGCCCTTCAGAAAGCCTTGAATAGCGGCCTCGGGCGCGCCGACGCGCGGACCTTTCTTCTCCTCGCGCGCATCGGGCTGGCGGCCGGGCAGGCCCGCTATATGCAGCGCGAGCCGGCGCGGCGTCGCATGGGCGGTCGCGCCCTCGTAAGTGAGGCCCCGCTCGGCGAGCGCGCCGCAGACGAGCCGCTGCAGATCATCAGCCGCCTGCCGCTGCATACGGGCGGGGATTTCTTCGCTGAAGAGTTCGAGGAGAAGGTCGGGCATTCGGAATTTTGCCTTCGGTGTTCTTTTGCCCCCTCCCTCACCCTCCGCCGCTTCGCGGGAGAGGGGGCGGCGGGCGTTGCGCGAAATTTTGATGAAGCGCCGAATCTTCTCCCTCTCCCGCGAAGCGGGGGAGGGTCGGGGAGGGGGCCGACGGCGTTACGTCACAACGGCTCCTCGGAAGCGAGCGCCTCGCCTGCCGGAGCCGGCGTCTCGAGCAGATAGCGCTCGACGTCCAGCGCCGCCATGCAGCCGAGGCCGGCGGCCGTCACCGCCTGGCGATAGGTCTCGTCGGCGACGTCGCCGGCCGCGAAGACGCCTGGAATATTGGTGTGAGTGGAGCCCGGCTTCGCCACTATATAGCCCGACGGCTTCAGCTCCAGCTGGCCGACGAAGAGCTCGGAGGCCGGCTGATGGCCGATGGCGATGAAGACGCCATCGACGTCGAGCGTCTGCGTCGCGCCGGTCTTCACGTTTTTCACGCGGGTCTTTGTCACCGAGAGCGGCGCGCTGTCGCCTAAAATCTCGTCGATCGCATGATCGAACAGGATTTTGACATTGGGCCGCGCGGCGAGCCGCTCCTGCAGCACGCGCTCGGCGCGGAATGCGTCGCGGCGATGCACCACCGTCACCTCCGCCGCGAGCTGCGAGAGATAGAGCGCCTCCTCGACCGCGGTGTTGCCGCCGCCGACGACGATGACCTTCTTGCCCCGGAAGAAGAAGCCGTCGCAGGTCGCGCAGGCGGAGACGCCATAGCCTTTGAACGTCTCCTCGCTCGGAATGCCGAGCCATTTGGCCTTGGCCCCCGTGGCGACGATGAGGGCGTCCGCGGTGTAGAGGGTTCCCGAATCGCCCAATAGCTCGAAGGGCCGCTCGCCGAGCCTGGCCTCGACGATATGGTCGGAGACGAGCCTCGCGCCGACGTGCTCGGCCTGGGCGCGCATCTGGTCCATGAGCCAGGGGCCCTGGATCGGCTCGGCGAAGCCGGGGTAATTCTCCACATCGGTGGTGATCATGAGCTGGCCGCCCTGGTCGAAGCCGGCGATGACCACCGGCTCGAGCATGGCGCGCGCGGTGTAGATCGCCGCCGTATAGCCGGCGGGGCCCGATCCCAGCACGATGACGCGGGCGTGCAGGCGGCCTTTATCGTCTGCGGACATGAAGCGGCCTTTGCGAAAGTCTCCGCGCGGACGGCGCGGCGCGTTCGGATGGGCGCAATCTAGCCATTATGCGTTGCGCCGCAACCGGGGCGTCTCGCAGAGGCAAATCAGGCGCCGTCGGGCCAGAAGTCGGGGGCCGAGATGTCGTCGTAGGGCCATGGGCAGACCGCGGGAAATCGCGCTCTGTCCATACCGTTCTCCCGCGCGGCGTTCAGCACCGCGTCGCCATAGGCCGCCTCTATCGCCTCGGCGAGCTTGGCTTTGAGGCTCGGATTGTCCTCGAGGTGGCGGGCCAGCTCGCGGCGCTGGACTTCGATGGTGAGACGCCAGGACGTGCTTCGCATCATCGGCTGAAAGCGCCATTTCAACAGATGCATCAAAAGCACGGCCAGACGGCTCACCAGCTCGCGCTTCTCCGTGCGTCCCATGCTCTCGATTTCCTCGGCGATATGGTCGATGTCGGCCTGATCCAGGCGTCCCGACCGCAGCAGGGCGGCCTGCTCATTCGCCCAGGCGAAGAAGTCCTGATCGTAGAGAGATGAGGATCGAGGCATATCGAGGCCCTGACGCTTTTTCGAGCACGATGGTAGCCCAAGGGCCATGCGAGCGCTATCGCTCGGCTTGGCCTCTCGTGAAACGAAGATAGGCGCGAGCGACGGCTTCGGCGACTGCCGGCGTCTCGTTCAGCGGCTCGTAGCGCCACTGCTCGAGCCGGCCGCGCCAGCGCCGCACGGCCCCATGCGTCTCGAGCCCGTCGAGAAATGCGGCGATCTTCGCCGCGCCGCCCTCCGGCGCGAAGACGTGGACCGGCGCGCCCGTGCTCGCCGCCTCGGCGACCATATTGACGCTGTCGGCCGTGACCAGCAGCGCCTGCGAGCAGGCGAGAATCGAAAGATAGGGATTTGTTCCTTCTCCCGTCCAAAGAAAAGTTCGCGCTCCCTTCTCCCACTTGTGGGAGAAGGTGGCCCTCGCGTCAGCGAGGGTCGGATGAGGGCCCCCGAGTGCCTGGCGCAATGCCTCGACGAGCCGCGCCGGCGTTCGCCGCGAGACGGTCGCCGCCACGCTCCACCCATCCTCCTGCATCACGCCAACGGCGGCGACAAGCCGCTCGAAGTCCCTTTCCGAATAGCGAAAATGCCGGCTGTCGCCGCCGATGAGCAATCCGACCCTCGGCTCCGGCAGCGCTTCGACGCGCGAGTCGGGCGCGGCGCGGGCCTCGGCGAGGCGAGAGGGCGTCAGCCGATTGGCGGGCGCGAGCGGGGCGACGACATTCGCCCCCACGAGCCCGTCATGGCGCGGCGCGACGATGATGTCGGCCGTCCCGAGCCCGGTCGCCGGCCGGTTCACATAGACGGTGAAGACCGCGCCGCCGGCGGAGCGCTTCACATGGCGCAGATAGGGGATCGTCCGCCGCCCGCAGGCGATGACGAGATCGGGGTAGGGCGGAGCAAGGAGCGCCGCCTCGCGCGGGTCGATCGGACCGAAGGGGGCGAGAGCGGCGACGAGCCCGCGCGGCGAAAGGCGGATCAGCCGGGGCGTAAGGCCGAGCGCTTCCGCTATGCCGAGGCTCTGGACCTCATGGCCGGCGCGGCCGTCGGAGAGAACCCAGGCGGTCGGGGCTCTCCCTTCTCCCGCTTGCGGGAGAAGGTGGCCCCGCGAAGCGGGGTCGGATGAGGGCTCGAGCCGATCATCGGCGTATGGGAAGTTGCACAAAGGACGCCAGGAGGGGAGTCGAAGATTCGGCTCTACCGAAAGCGCCCTCATCCGACCCTCGCTGATGCGAGGGCCACCTTCTCCCACGCGTGGGAGAAGGAAGAAGGAGCGAGCTTTTTCGGACTGCTGTCGGTCCCCGAGTCCGCCCCCTCTCCCGCGAAGCGGGGGAGGGTCGGGGAGGGGGCTTGTCCGCCCACGCCGCTCAGACGAAAGCGACCTTCAATATCTCATAGCTCTTGCCGCCGCCCGGCGTCTTCACCTCGACCGTGTCGCCGGCCTTCTTGCCGATGAGCGCGCGGGCGATGGGCGAGGCGATGGAGACGCGGCCGTTCTTCACATCGGCCTCGGGCTCGCCGACGATCTGATAGGCCTTCTCCTCCTCAGTGTCCTCGTCGACGACGGTGACCGTGGCGCCGAATTTGACCGTATTGCCCGTGAGCTTCGATACGTCTATGACCTCGGCGCGCGAGAGCTTGTCCTCGAGCTCGGCGATGCGGCCTTCGTTCAGCGATTGCGCCTCTTTGGCCGCGTGATATTCGGCGTTTTCCGAAAGATCGCCATGGGCGCGCGCCTCGGCGATCGCCTGGATGATGCGCGGACGTTCGATCTGCTGGCGCTGACGCAGCTCCTCGTCGAGAGTGGCGTAGCCGGCGGCGGTCATGGGCACCTTGTCCACCATATCTCTTGCTCTTTCGCTCCTGGGTGCGTCCTGACCCGGTCAAAAATTCCAGGCGCTCGCCGGGCCGGCTGGCTCGGACGAACGGTCGGACCTCCTCGAACATGAACGAGCCGCGAAAGCGGCGGCCTCCCCTCAATTCGCTCGCGCGAGTTCACGCGTCCGATGCGAAATAGTCCTGAAGGGCGCGGACTTCGAGATCTCCCGATACATAGGCCCTGATGCTCTGGGCCGCCGCGATCGCGCCGGCCAGAGTCGTATAATAGGGGACTTTATGCAATAGCGCAGCTTGGCGCAAGGAACGTGAATCGGCCAGCGCCTGGGCGCCTTCGGTCGTGTTGAGCACGAGCTGGACCGAGCCGTTCTTGATGGCGTCCACGATATGTGGACGCCCTTCGGAGACCTTGTTGAGCTTTTGCGCCGGCACGCCCTGCTCCTGGAGGTAGCGCGCCGTGCCCCCCGTGGCGACGACGGCGAAGCCGAGGCTCGCGAGCTGCCGGACCGCGGGAATGACGCGCGGCTTGTCGGCGTCGCGCACCGAGACGAAGACGGTTCCCTGGCGGGGGACCTTGGTCCCGCCGCCGAGCTGGCTCTTGGCGAAGGCCGCCTCGAAGCTGCGGTCGAGCCCGATGACCTCGCCGGTCGAGCGCATCTCCGGCCCGAGCACGGTGTCGACGCCGGGAAAGCGCGCGAAGGGGAAGACCGATTCCTTGACGCCCACATGATTGGGCGCGGGCCGCGGCAGGTCGAAGCCCGCGAGCTTCTCGCCGGCCATGATTCGCGCCGCGATCTTGGCGATCGGCGCGCCGATCACCTTGGCGACGAAGGGCACGGTGCGCGAGGCGCGCGGATTGACCTCGAGCACATAGAGCTCGCCGTCCTTCAGCGCGAATTGCACATTCATCAGGCCGACGACGCCGAGCGCCTTGGCGAGCAGGATCGTCTGCCGCTCGAGCTCGGCGACCGTCTCGGCCGAGAGCGAGCGCGGCGGCAGCGAGCAGGCCGAATCGCCGGAATGAATGCCGGCCTCCTCGATATGCTCCATCACGCCGGCGATCGCCGCGCTCTCCCCATCGGCGACGCAATCCACATCCACCTCGATCGCATCCGTCAGATAACGGTCGAAGAGCAGCGGATTGCGGCCGAGAACCGTATTGATCTGGCCGGTCTTGTCATTGGGGTAGCGCGCCTTCACCTCCGAAGGCACGAGGCTCGGCAGCGTGCCGAGCAGGTAGTCGTCGAGCGCGTTCTGGTCGCGGATGATGGCCATGGCGCGCCCGCCGAGCACATAGGACGGCCGCACGACCAGCGGCAGGCCGAGCTCGCCGGCGACGAGCCGCGACTGTTCCACCGAATAGGCGATGCCGTTCTTGGGCTGCTTGAGGCCGAGCTTGTCCAAGAGGCGCTTGAAGCGGTCGCGATCCTCGGCGAGGTCGATCGAATCGACCGGCGTGCCGAGGATGGGCAGGCCCGCCGAGCTCAGCGCATGGGCGAGCTTCAAGGGCGTCTGCCCGCCATATTGGACGATGACGCCGTGAAGCGTCCCATTGCTGCGCTCGACGTCCAGAATCTCCTCGACGTCCTCGGCCGTCAGCGGCTCGAAATAGAGACGATCGGAGGTGTCGTAATCCGTCGACACCGTCTCCGGATTGCAATTGATCATGATCGTCTCATAGCCCGCGTCGGCGAGCGCGAAACAGGCGTGGCAGCAGCAATAGTCGAATTCTATGCCCTGGCCGATGCGGTTCGGCCCGCCGCCGAGGATGACGACCTTGCGCTTGTCCGAGGGCCGCGCCTCATTGGCCGGCGCGCCGATGAAGGGCGTCTCATAGGTCGAATACATATAGGCGGTCGGCGAAGCGAATTCCGCCGCGCAAGTGTCGATGCGCTTATAGACCGGCCGCACATCGAGCGCGCGCCGCGCGGCGCGGACATCCTTTTCATTCGTTCCGGTGAGCGTCGCGAGACGCGCGTCGGAGAAGCCTGCGAATTTCAGGGCGCGGAAATTCTCGGCGTCCTTCGGCAGGCCGAAGGCGCGCACCTTGCTCTCGAGCGCGACGATCTCCTCGATCCGCGCGATGAACCAGGGATCGATCTTGCAGGCTTCATGAATCTCCTGCGGATCCATGCCGAGGCGCAGCGCCTGGCCGACGACGAGCAGACGGTCCGGCGTCGGCGTGCCGAGCGCGGCGCGCAGGACGTTCATATCGTCGCCGCGGCCCATTCCCTCGATCTCGATCTCGTCGAGGCCGGAGAGGCCGGTCTCCAGCGAGCGCAGCGCCTTTTGCAGCGATTCGGCGAAATTGCGTCCGATCGCCATGGCCTCGCCGACCGATTTCATCGCCGTCGTCAGCACCGGCTCGGCGCCGGGGAATTTCTCGAAGGCGAAGCGCGGAATCTTGGTGACGACATAATCGATCGTCGGCTCGAAGGAGGCGGGCGTCGCGCCTCCGGTGATGTCGTTGGCGATCTCGTCCAGCGTGTAGCCGACGGCGAGCTTGGCGGCGACCTTGGCGATGGGAAAGCCCGTCGCCTTCGACGCCAGCGCCGAGGAGCGCGAGACGCGCGGATTCATCTCGATGACGATCATGCGCCCGGTCGCGGGATCGACGGCGAATTGCACATTCGACCCGCCGGTCTCGACGCCGATCTCGCGCAGCACGGCGAGCGAGGCGTCGCGCATGATCTGATATTCTTTGTCCGTCAGCGTCAGGGCGGGGGCGACGGTGATCGAATCGCCCGTATGCACGCCCATCGGATCGATGTTCTCGATCGAGCAGACGATGATGCAATTGTCCGCTCTGTCGCGGACCACCTCCATCTCATATTCCTTCCAGCCGATGACGCTCTCCTCGATGAGCACTTCGGTGGTCGGCGAGGCGTCGAGCCCGCGCTCGATGATGTCGATGAACTCGGCCTTGTTATAGGCGATGCCGCCGCCCGTGCCGGCGAGGGTGAAGGAGGGGCGGATGATCGCCGGCAGGCCGATGTCCTCCAGCGCCTCCAGCGCCTCGGTGAGGCCCTTGGAGATGTAGCGCCGCTTGCGCTCCGGCTCCTCCGCCTCCCAGCGGCGGCGGATGTCGGCGATTTTCCGCTGCTTCTCCTCGGGCGGCAGGGCCGAGGCCTCGATCTCGGCGATCTCGGCGTTGCGCCGCGCCTTGTCGGCGGTCTTGAGATCGGTGGCGTTGGCGAGGCGCGAGCGCGGCGTCTCGAGGCCGATTCTCGTCATGGCCTCGCGGAACAATTCGCGATCCTCGGCCATGTCTATGGCCTGCGCATTCGCGCCGATCATCTCCACGTCGAATTTGTCGAGCACGCCCATGCGCTTCAGCGAGAGCGCGCAATTGAGAGCCGTCTGGCCGCCCATGGTGGGCAGCAGCGCGAAGCCGCCTGAACGAGCGTAACGCTCCTTCTCGATGATCTTGGCGACGATCTCGGGGGTGATGGGCTCGACATAGGTCCGATCCGCCATGTCGGGATCGGTCATTATGGTGGCGGGATTGGAATTGACCAGGACGATTCGATAGCCCTCGGCGCGCAGGGCCTTGCAGGCCTGGGTTCCGGAATAGTCGAATTCGCAGGCCTGGCCGATGACGATGGGGCCGGCGCCGATGATCAGAATGGTCGAAATGTCTGTTCGCTTCGGCATGTCGCTCCGTCTGTCATCCTTTCGTCGCGGGACGCTCCCCTATGGGGGGAACGCGCGCGTCTCGTCGCTGGCTGTTGTCCCGTATCGCGAGGGCCGCGCACAAAAAAAGGCCGCGCTGCAGCCTATGCAAGGTCCAGCGCGCCCTCCGAGAGACGAGATCGAGCGGGGCGAGAGGCCCGGCCCGGCGGTCGGGCGTGTGTTAGACGAGAATCCGCGGCAGGGGAAGGGGGAGGAGGGCGCTCTCCCGGGCAATCGGCGAACGGCCGCGGACGAGCGCTCGCGAAAATCAGCGCGCGTTTCGGATGTCGCGGACGTAGACCACATTCCTGCACGCGGCGCAGCCGATACGCGTGTCGGTCGATCCGGCCTCTCTCGGCAGAATCTCGAAGCCCGGCGAGCAGAAGAGGATTCGACGACCGACGTCCCCCGTCTCATAGGGATGGTCCTCCTCCGCAACGACCGCGGTTCCGACCGATCCGCAGTCGGAACAGGAAAAATCGGCCGTCCATTGGTCGCGGATGTCCATGACTGCACTATGCAGCGGGACGCGAATTCTGGCAATCTGGGGACGCTGGCGTTTTGCATCGCCCGATCACTCCGGATCGCCTCGCGGCCGCGTCCGCGGCGGCGAATCGGCGCGCGTGGCGACCCAGATCACATGCCGCGCGCCGCCGCCTCGTCCATTGGCGCGCGCTTTGACCTCCTCCACACGAAAGCCGGCCTTGCGCAGGCGCGCGGAAAAATCCCGGTCCGGCGCGCAGGACCACACGGCCAGCACGCCGCCCGGACGCAGCGCCGCGCGCGCCGCCCGCAATCCGTCCTGGCCATAGAGCCCGCTATTGGCGTCGCGCGTGAGGCCCTCGGGGCCATTGTCGACGTCGACGAGAATGGCGTCATAGAAGCCGCGGCCGGAGCGGATCGCTCGCCCGACATCCTCCACCTCTATGCGGACGCGCGGGTCGGTCAGGCTGTCGCCGAAAATCTCCGCCATCGGCCCGCGCGCCCAGGCGACGACCGCCGGCACGAGCTCGGCGACGACGATCTGCGCCTTGGCCCCGAGAGCGCCGAGCGCGGCGCGCAGAGTGAAGCCCATGCCGAGGCCGCCGATGAGCGCGCGCGGCTGCGCTCGCATGGCGATTCTCGCGCAGGAGAGCGTGGCGAGCGCCTCCTCCGAGCCGCTGAGGCGGCTGTTCATCAGCTCGTTGTTACCGAGCATGATGGAAAATTCCGCTCCCCGCCGCTTGAGCCGCAGCTCGCCCGCGCCGCCGGGCACGGGAGCCGTATCGAGCAGGGTCCAGGGGATCACGGGAAGGCTCTCGGGTTGGGGCGGGCGCATCTGCGCGGAGCGGTGATAGCCCGAGGCGAGATTCGGCGTCCAGCACCCGAGCGATTGGGAAAGATTTCCTTATCCCCGAGGAGCCGGCGAAGCCGGCGTCTCAAAAGGACGAGGAAACCGTCTGCGCCGCCTTCGGCTTCGCTCGTCGCTTGCGCTGACGCGACAAAGTGACTAGTTATCTGACTGGTTTTTTGGAGGCCGTGTCATGAAAAGCTGGGCCGTGCAGGATGCGAAGGCGCGTTTCAGCGAGCTGCTAGACGCGTGCCTCCACGAGGGTCCGCAGATGGTCACGCGGCGCGGCGCGGAGGCCGCTGTTCTGGTCCCGATCGTCGAGTGGCGCAGGCTTCGCCAGTCCGCGCCGCCGACATTGAAGGCCCTGCTCCTGTCCGACGCAGCGCGCGGCGATCTCGAGTTGCCGGAGCGCGGCGCCCGGCGCCGTCGGCCGCCCCGCGACTTCGATTGATGTATCTTTTGGACACCAATGTCGTCTCGGAATTGCGGCGCGCCCGGCCGCATGGCGGCGTCCTCGCCTGGCTCCAGAGCGTCGCGGACCACGACCTTTATTTGTCGGCCGTGACGATCGGCGAGATTCAGGCGGGGATAGAGATCACGCGCGCGCGCGACGCCGAACGCGCGGCTGCGATCGAAGCCTGGCTGGAGCAGGTCGCGGCGACGTACAATGTGCTCGCCATGGATGCGCTCGCCTTTCGCCATTGGGCGCGTCTCATGCATCGCAAGCCGGATCGGCTGATCGAGGACGCGATGATCGCCGCGACGGCGATCGTCCACGGGCTGACCGTCGTTACGCGCAATATGCGGGATTTCGAGGCGCTGGGGGCGCCGACGCTGAACCCGTTCGAATGGAAGGCGTGATGGCGGCCTCTCTCCCCCAGCGACGGAGAGCGCCTGAAGTCGTTTGCCTTCCGATCGACGCGAGCCTATCTTTTGGCCCATGAGTTCATCGGCCTTCGTTTTCGACCGTCTCGCCTATGTCGATCGCCTGCGCGAAGCCGGCGTCGACGAAAGGCAAGCGCGCGCTCACGCCGAGGCGCTGGACGTCGCCCTGCGCGACGGCGTCGCCGCGAAATCCGACATCGACAGGCTCGAGACGAAGATCAAGTCCGACATGGACCGGCTCGAAGCCAAGATCGAGACAACCTCGGCCAATCTGAAGGTCGAAATCCTGCGCTGGATGGTGGTGACGCAGCTCGCGGTCGGCGGGCTGCTGTTCGCGGCGCTGCGGTTCACGCGGTGAAGCGACGCCTTGACATCTGCGGATTAAATTCCTATTCTCCTCCCCGCCTCCGCCGATGGGGCGTCGCCTGAAGGGTAGGCGGCGTCGGCGGGAGCGCGGTTCGCTAGAGCGGGCGCAGACCCTCGTTCGCCGAAGCGACGCCACGCCGCCGGCACGGCTTCTCCTTCGTGCGGAGGCATGTGGGAACACATGCGAAAGCCGGCCGAATATCCGAGGCTCGCGCGGGGATAGACTACCCGAAAGGGGAAAACAACCCTGAGCCCGCAGGCGGCGAACAGAAAAGGCGGCCGTGGTCCGGGATGCTTCCGGCTTCGATGCGCGTCTCCTTTTTACGCTGCGGCCGAACGAAGCCGCCGCGTCCCGGACCTCCCATCCTCCCGCGCCGAATTCCGGCGACGGGGCGCCGCTGCGCGCGCCCATATCTTCCAACTCACCCGACGTCATGGCCGGGACGAGCCCGGCCATGACGTCCAGAGGGTAAGGCGAATGCGCGCATTCGATAGCCCCGCGAGGGGGCGATCGCCACAGGCGATCGGAGGGCGCAAGCCCGAGTCTTTGCCGTGGAGCCACGCCCCGGACCGCTTCGCGGCAAGGGGAGGGTGGAAGGCGCCGTTGAAGCTTGACACCGCCCCTTCCCCCTGCGCTTGTCCGCGGCTAGAAACATCCCTCCCTACGAACACAAAGACACTCGAGATGCATCGCTATCGTTCGCATAATTGTGGAGAGCTGCGCGACGCGCACGCCGGCGAGAAAGTCCGGCTCTCCGGCTGGTGCCACCGCATTCGCGACCACGGCGGGGTTTTGTTCGTCGATCTGCGCGACCATTACGGCCTGACCCAATGCGTGGTCGACCCCGACTCCCCCGCCTTCAAGGCCGCGGAGAAGCTGCGCTCCGAATGGGTCGCGCGCCTCGACGGCGAGGTGCGCAAACGCCCCGCCGGCACCGAGAACCCCGATATGCCGACCGGCCTCGTCGAGGTCTATGTGACCGAGATCGAGGTGCTCGGCCCCGCCGCCGAGCTGCCGCTGCCGGTCTTCGGCGACATTCCCTATCCAGAGGAGACGCGGCTCCGCTATCGCTTCCTGGATCTGCGCCGCGAGAAGCTGCACGCCAATATCATGCTGCGCGGCAAGGTCATCGATTCTCTGCGCCAGCGCATGAAGGAGCGCGGCTTCTTCGAGTTCCAGACGCCGATCTTGACCGCCTCCTCGCCGGAGGGAGCGCGCGACTTCCTCGTGCCCTCGCGCCTGCATCCGGGCAAATTCTACGCGCTGCCGCAGGCGCCGCAGCAGTTCAAGCAGCTCTTGATGGTGGCCGGCTTCGACCGCTATTTCCAGATCGCGCCGTGCTTTCGCGACGAGGACGCGCGCGCCGACCGCAGCCCCGGCGAGTTCTACCAGCTCGATATAGAGATGAGCTTCGTGACGCAGGAGGATGTGTTCGAGGCGGTCGAGCCGGTGCTGCGCGGCGTGTTCGAGGAGTTCGGCGGCGATAGGCCGGTGACGCAGGTCTTCCCCAAGATCGCCTATCGCGACGCCATGCTGAAATATGGCTCGGACAAGCCGGACCTTCGCAATCCGCTCATCATCGCCGATGTGAGCGAAGAGTTCGCGCGCGAGGATGTGAGCTTCAAGGCCTTCAAGGGCAAGGTGGTGCGCGCCATTCCGGCGCCGGGCGCGGCGGCGCAGCCGCGCAGCTTCTTCGACAAGCTCAATGATTGGGCCCGTTCTGAAGGCGCGCCGGGCCTCGGCTATATCATCTTCGACGAGGAGAATGGCGCGCTCGTCGGCAAGGGCCCGATCGCGAAATTCATTCCCGCCGAGGCGCTGGCGGCGCTCGCCGCCAAGGGCGGCGTGAAGGCCGGCGACGCGCTCTTCTTTTCGGCGGGCGAAGAGCTGAAGGCGGCCAAGCTCGCCGGCGCCGCGCGTTTGCGTGTCGGAACGGAGCTCGGCCTTTCGAAGACGGATGTCTTCGAATTCTGCTGGATCGTCGACTTCCCGATGTATGAGTACAACGAGGACGACAAGAAGATCGACTTCTCGCACAATCCCTTCTCGATGCCGCAGGGCGGTCTCGAGGCGTTGGAGTCGAAGGACCCGCTCGATCTTCTCGCCTATCAATACGACATCGTCTGCAACGGCATAGAATTGTCGTCTGGCGCGATCAGAAATCATCGCCCGGACATTATGAAGAAGGCTTTCGAGATCGCCGGCTATGGCGAGGAGGTGCTGATCGAGAAGTTCGGCGGCATGTATCGCGCCTTCCAATATGGCGCGCCGCCGCATGGCGGCATTGCGCCGGGCGTCGACCGCATCGTGATGCTGCTCGCCGGCGAGGAGAATTTGCGCGAGGTGGTGCTGTTCCCGATGAATCAGCGCGCCGAAGATCTGCTGATGAGCGCGCCCTCCGAGGCGACGGCCAAGCAGCTCCGCGAATTGCATATAAGACTGAACCTGCCCGAGAAGGGCTGAATCTCGCCGCCGCTATCCTTCTCCCACTCGTGGGAGAAGGTGGCCCGGCGAAGCCGGGTCGGATGAGGGCCGCCGCAATTTGCGGTCCTCATAGAACTTATCCCCATGCGCAGAATAGCGACGACAATCCGCGCATGGATTTGTCATTTCGCCCTACGCCGAAGAGCCCTCATCCGACCCCGCTTCGCGGGGCCACCTTCTCCCGCAGGCGGGAGAAGGAGCGCGCGGCGTCATCTTTCCGCTAGGCTTTCCAGCGCCGCGCCGGTCATGCGGCAGATTTTCCACTCATGCATGAGCGTCGCGCCCTGCGCCTCGTAGAAGGCGATGGACGGCGCGTTCCAGTCGAGCACCGACCATTCGAAGCGGCCGAGCTTTTCTGCGACGCAGCGCCGCGCGAGATGGGCGAGCAGCGCCTTGCCCAAGCCGGCGCCGCGAAATTGCGGCCGCACGAAAACATCCTCGAGCCAGATCCCATGCCGGCCGCGAAAGGAGGAGAAAGTGTAGAACCACAGCGCGAATCCCGCCGGCGCGCCATCGTATTCGGCGATGTCGCAGAAGACGCGCGGATTTTGCCCGAAGAGAGCCTCCGCGAGCATTTGCTCCGACGCTTCCACCTCATGCGAGAGCTTCTCATATTCCGCGAGCTCGCGCACGAAAGCGGCGACGAGCGCGCTGTCCGCGCGCGCGGCGGGGCGGATGCGGATCACGCCTCGCTTTCCTCGTCGATCAATGTCGAGCGCACGAGTCCGCGCACGGAATTGCCCATGTAGAACTCCGCGTCGCCGGCGAAATCCTCGAGCCGCAGCACGCTCTCGCGCGCCTCGCCGCTGGCGAGGAGATGCGCGCGCAAAGTCCCCGGCAAGAGCCCGCAGGCGAGCGGCGGCGTCAGCAGCGCGCCGTCTCGCGCGAGAAACACATTGGTGCGCGCCCCTTCGCAGACTTCGTCGCGCTCGTTGCGGAACAGCACCTCGTCGGCGCGGCGGCGCATCGCCGCCTCGGCGAGCTCGCGCTCATAGATTTCGCGCCGCGTCGTCTTGTGGCGCAGCATCGGATTGTCCGATTCGAAACGCGCCTCGGCCACGGCGACGCGCCAGATCGTTCCGGGCTCGGTCGCGTCGATCGGCAGCGAGCTCGCCTCGAAACGGCCGTCGCGGCCGAGCGCATAGCGCACGCGCAGCCGCGTATCGAGGGGATCTTCGACCTCCTCGCGCAGCGCCGCGAGAAACGCCTCGTCGCTGTGGAGAAAGCCGAGCGCGCGCGCGGAGGAAGTGAGCCGCGCGACATGTTCGCCCAGATAGAGAAAGCCGCCGTCCTGCGTCCACAGCAGCGTTTCGATCAGGCCGAAGTCGTCGCTCCGGTCAGGAATTTCGCCTTGATCAGACATTCTTCATATTCCTCGCGCGCCCGCGAATCGGCGACCACCGCAGAGCCGACGTTGCAGACGAGCTCCCCATCCGGGAAAAGTGTGAGCGTGCGGATCGCCACATTGAATCGGATCGCGCCATCAGGCGCGATGAGGCCGAGCGAGCCGCAATAGACGCCGCGGGGCGCGCATTCGAGATCACGGATGATCTCCATGGCGCGGATCTTCGGCGCGCCGGTGACAGAGCCGCAGGGAAAGAGTCCGGTAAAGAGATCGGCGAGCGTCACGCCGGCGCGCAGCTTCGCCTCTATGCCGGAGGTCATCTGATGCAGCGTCGGATAGGTCTCGACGGTGAAGAGATCGGTCACGCGCACCGAGCCGACTTCCGAGAGGCGCGAGAGATCGTTGCGCAGAAGATCGACGATCATCAGATTTTCGGCGCGCGATTTTTCGTCCTGCGTCAGCAGCGCCGCGCGCGCCATATCCTCGGTCGGCATGAAGCCGCGCCGCGCCGTGCCCTTCATCGGCCGCGCGCGGATGACGCCTTCGCAGACGTCGAAAAAGACTTCCGGCGAGAGCGAGACGATTCTCTCCGCGCCGAGCGCGACGACGCCGCCATAAGCGACCGGCTGGCGCTTGCGCAGCGCGCGATAGAGCGCGGTCGCCTCCCCCTCGTAGCGGCCATACATCGGAAAGGTCAGATTGATCTGATAGACGTCGCCCGCATAGATGAATTCGCGGCACGCTTCGAAACGTTGCGTATATTCGGCGAGGCTCCAGGCGGGCGTGAGCGCGATCTCGGCGGAAGCGGTCTCGGTCGCGAGCGAGGCGGCGTTGCGCCATTCATATTGGCGTGGGGAGCGAAAGGCGCCGAAGAGCAAGAGCGGCGTGCGCGCCTGCGGCAGCGGGCCGCTCGCGAATTTCTTCTCCAGAGCATAGCCGAGCTCATAGCCGGCGTAGCCCGCGAGATAGAGGCCGCGTCGCGTCGCCGCCTCCATGCGCGCGAAAGCCTGCGGGACCTCCTCGGCCGTCTCGGCGAGGATGATCTCCTCCGGCTCGTCGAAGAGCAGAGCGGCGCCGTTGCGTCCGTCCTCGAAGACGACGAAGGGGCCATCGGGCGCCTTATTGGGGTCGAAAGGCTCGCGCCCGCGAAGCTCGGCGATATGGAACATGAGAGGCGCGGCGCTCCGGTTCGGAAAGCCTATCTTATATCAGCCGGGCGCGCGTATGAAGCCGCGAGTTGGGTCGATCGCCCGTCATCGCTGAGCCGCGTTGCGGGAGCCTTTCGACGGCGCGATCTTGTCGAGCAGTCGGATCAGCTGCTCGATCTCGGCCGCGCTCAGCTCGGCGAAGGCGTTCTGCAAGGCTTCGCTCAGCAAAGGCGCGGCGCGTTCGAGCAGCTCTCGTCCGGCGTCGGTGAGGTGATGCCGGATCGACCGGCCGGGCCCGCTCATCCGTTCGACGAGGCCCCGCTTCGCCAATTTGCTCACCAGCTCGCCGAGGGATTGATCCGTCATCATGCTCGCCTTCGCGAGCGCATGGGTCGATAGGGCCGGATGAGCGCGAATCCGCTCGAGAACGACCCAGAGCGCCATCGTCAGGCCCACGCTCGCCAGACATCGATCGAAGGCGGCGCTCTTGGCGATTTGCGCGCGCTTCAGGCCGAGCGCCGCCAGCCTCAATCTGTCATCGAGCATATAAGGCTCCTTGCATAGCGGTTCGGATGGTGTATAAGGGTCCTTGTATAAGGATATAGGAGCCGCTCATGCCCATCGTCGATTCCGCCGATCGAAAGGGCGATTTCGCCCGTGTCGCGCTTATAACCGGAGCCACCGCCGGCATGGGGCTCGAAATCGCCCGCCAGCTCGCCGCCAAAGGGTTGAAAGTCGTCATCGGCGCGCGCGACGCCGCGCGCGGTCGTCGCGTCGCCGAGGAGTTCTGCGCCGAGGGAGGGGATGCGCTTTCGGCGCCGCTGGATGTCGCCGATCCCGCTTCCATCGCGCAGGCCGCCGCCTGGCTCTCCGGTGAGATCGGCCGGCTCGATGTGCTGGTCAATAATGCCGGAATCGCCCGCGATCGGGACAAGCGGCCGCAGGAAACGACATTGCAGGATTTTCGCGAGACCTATGAGACCAACGTCTTCGGCGTGGCCATGGTGACCAACGCCTTTCTGCCCATGCTCTCGAAATCCGAAGACGGCCGCATCGTCAATCAATCCGCGGCCCTCGGCTCGCATAGCATGACGGCGCGCATGGAGCCGCCGCTCGTCTCGCTCAACTGGCTCGCCTATAACAGCTCGAAAGCGGCGTTGAATTCGCTCACGCTGGAATATGCGAAATTATTGCGGGGAAGCTCGGTCAGCATCGTCGCGACGTCGCCGGGACAGGTCGCGACGGCGCTCAACGGCTATCGCAAAGGCGGCGTGACGCCGGCGGAGGGCGCCGGCGTCGCCGTGCGCCTCGCCACCATGGATCCGCCGCCGCCCAATGGCAGCTTTTGGGGGCCTGGCGGCCGCATGGCCTGGTAGGCCGCGGCGCTCCTCCTCGCGGCGCGCCGGCAAAAATTGCTCGCCGGCCCGTTGCGCTATATGGAACCTCCGATCGTCCTCCGGTTCCGTGAGCGCCCCATGTCCCTTCCCCCCGATCATTCGCCGAGAGAGCGCGGCATGCGTCTCCTCTTCATCGGCGATGTGGTGGGCCGGGCCGGGCGCAAGGCGATACTGGAGCGGCTCCCGGAGCTGCGCCGCCGCTGGGCGCTCGATTTCGTCGTCGTCAATGGCGAGAATGCGGCCGGCGGCTTCGGCATAACCGAGGCGATCTGCGACGAGATTCTCGCCGCCGGCGCCGATTGCGTGACGACCGGCAATCATGTGTTCGACCAGCGCGAGGCGCTCGTCTTCATCGAGCGCCAGCCGCGGCTGTTGCGCCCGGTCAATTATCCGCCCGGCACGCCCGGCCGCGGGGCCAATCTCTATTCGGCGGAGAACGGCCGGCAGGTGCTGGTGGTCAATGTCCAGGGCCGCGTCTTCATGGATGCGCTGGACGATCCTTTCGCGGCCATCGAGCGCGAGGTCGGGGCCTGTCCGCTCGGCGCCGCTTGCGACGCGCTCATCGTCGACATACATGCCGAAACGTCCAGCGAGAAAATGGCCATGGGCCATTTCGTCGACGGCCGCGCCTCGCTGGTGGTGGGCACGCATACGCATGTGCCGACGGCGGACGGGCAGATCCTGCCCCATGGCACGGCCTATATGACCGACGCCGGCATGACCGGCGACTATGATTCGGTCATCGGCATGGAGAAGGAGGAGCCGCTGCGCCGCTTCACCCGCAAGACGCCGGGCGCTCGTTTCGAGCCTGCCCAGGGCGAGGCGACGCTCTGCGGCGTCGCGGTGGAGCTCGGCGCCGACGGACTCGCGCGCTGCATCGCCCCTGTCCGCGTCGGCGGACGGCTGGAGCAAGCGGGGCCGCGCTTTTGGGAGCGAGAGGACGAGGACCGCGGACAGCGGCTCGTCGAAGGGATCGGAGCGCCAAGGCGATGAGATGGGATCAGCTCGGCCAATCCGACAATATAGAGGATCGTCGCGGCCAGGATTACGCCGACGCCGACGCCGGCGCCGGGCCGCGCTTGGGCGGCGGCGGGCTCGGCATCGGCGCGATCGCCATTCTCGGCATCATCGCCTATGCGCTCGGCATCAATCCGGCGCTGCTCATCGGCGGCGCGGAAGTGCTGAACAATATGCGCGGCGGCGGCGAGGTGGCGACGCAGCGCCATGATCGGCAGACGCGCCAGGCGCCGACCGGCGCGCCGGCGGATCGCCAGGGACGGTTCATCTCCGCCGTGCTCGCCGGCAATGAGCGCGTCTGGTCGGAAATTCTTCCCGAGCAGAAGGGCCTGCGCTTCACTCCGGCGCGGCTCGTCCTGTTCAATGGCGTCACCGGCTCCGGTTGCGGGCGCGCGCAATCGGCCATGGGGCCGTTCTACTGTCCGATCGACAAGAAGATCTATCTCGACACCTCCTTCTTCCGGGATATGGACCGGCGCTTCGGCGGCGGCGGCGATTTCGCCTACGCCTATGTGATCTCGCATGAGATGGGCCATCACATCGAAAATCTGCTCGGCATTCTGCCCAAGGTGCAGCGCGCCCAGCAGATGGCCTCGAGCCGCTCCGAGGCCAATAATCTCTCGGTGCGCGTCGAGCTGATGGCCGATTGCCTCGCCGGCGTCTGGGCCGCCCATGCCGATCAGAATTGGAAGATTTTGGAGAAGGGCGACTTGGAAAAGGCGATCGACACCGCGCAGGCGATCGGCGACGACCGCCTCCAGCGCGCGGCTCAGGGCTACGCCGTGCCGGACAGCTTCACCCACGGCTCCTCGGCGCAGCGCGTCGAATGGCTCCAGCGCGGCTTGCAGACCGGCAAGATCGACGCCTGCAACACGTTCTCTGCGCAGCGTTAGCCATTTCGAGCGCGACGGGCCGGCGAAGCTGCTGGGCTCTGTCACGTCATATAGACGCCGCCGTTGACCTGGATCGTCTGGCCCGTCATGAATCCGCAAGCGACGATCGTCTGCGCGATCATGGCGACTTCTTCCGGCGCGCCGTAGCGTTGGATCGGCATGTTCGGCGGCAGAGCGGCGCCGGCGATCATGTCCGTCGCGATGAATGCAGGCGCGATGGCGTTCGCGGTGATTCCGTGACGCGCGGCATAGGCCGCATAGTGGCGCATGAGGCCCTCGAGCGCCGCCTTCGATCCGGCGTAAGGGGCGGATATCACGCCGCCCGTTCTGGCTGCGGTGGACGACAGAAAGATCAGCCGACCCCAGCCGATTTCGCGCATGTCGGGCAGAACGAGCCGCGTGACGAGATAGGCCGCGCGCGTATTCGCCGCAAAGGCGGCGTCGAAATCCTCGATCGCGTTGGAGAAGATGTCGCGACGCGTCGCGACGCCCGCATTGTTGACGAGAATGCCGATCTGGCCGAATGCGCGGCGGGACTCATCGACGAGCCGATGGACGTCGGCGTCATTGGTTACGTCCGCTCGGATGGCGACCGCTCGCGCGCCGATCGCCTCGACGCGCGCGACCGTTTCCGCTGCGGCGTCCGCGTTCGCGACATAATTGACGACGACGGGGCAGCCGAGCTCGGCGAGCGCGAGCGCGATCGCGCGCCCGACGCCGCGGCTCGCTCCGGTGACGATGGCCGGATAGGGCGTCTCCAGGGAGATCAGCGGCATCGGCTTCTCGCTTCGCATGTTTTCGTCTCCGCCCGAAATGGGTGGGACAGTCACATCGTTTCGCTCAGATCGGTTTCGCTCAGATCGCCCGTCGCGCTCTCGTCGTCATCTCCGCGGCGCGCAGACGCCGCGCGAGCGTCGCCAGATCGCCGGCGGCGCCGAAGGCGTCGCGGCGCGCGATGAGGCCGACGGGCTCTGAGAGCCGCGGGGCGATGCGCGTGAGCAGCGAGCTCGGCGCGGCGCGCAGCACCCTGGCGCGGCCCCGCTCGCCATAGGCGAGGGCGTCGCGCAACTCGTCGACGAAGCCGCGCTCCGGCGCATGGCCGGCGCGCAGCGCCAGCACGTCCGGATAGCGCAATGCGGGCAGCGCGCGGGCGAGGCCGGAGCGCGCGTCCACGGCTTCGACCAGCCCGCAGCCGGCCTCCTCGGCGATGACGCCGAGACCGGAATCGGGCGGACCAACGAGCATGGCGTCGGCGATGAGGCCGGCGACGCAGGCGTCGATGAGCGAGGCCAGCGTGCGCACGATCGCCTCGCGCTCGGCCGACTCCTGGCCGCGCCCGCCCGTCGCCGGGGGCGTGTCGAATGCGAGAATGACCGCCGAGAGCATGAGCGTCGCCAGTGATAGCCTGCCGTAAGACGCTCATATTCCATATTCGAGCCCGGCTCGGCAAATGCGCGCCGAGGCAGGCCAGGGCTCAGGCGCGCAGGGAGTCGAATGTCGCGCCGATCTCGGCGGCGTCGAAATCCGGTATGGCGGCGCAGAGCAGCGGATCGTCGCCCTCGATCCAGCGCCGCTCGGCCTCGGCGTCGCCGAGCGCGATGGCGACGGCGCCGTTGAGCTCATACAGGCGCCAGGCGAGGCCCGCGGAGCGCAGCGACGACATCATCGCATTCTGCACCAGGCTGCGGACCATGAGATGCGGCGTCGAAATCGCCGTGTCGGCGTCCCTTCCGCTCGTCGCGGCGAGGCAGGCGTCCTTGTCGTAGGAGGCGTGGCCGCGGCAGGCGAGCGGCCGCAGCCGATAGAGAAGGCAGAGGCCGGATTCGATGTAGGGGCAGGGCTGGCGCAAGGCCATGCGCTCGCTCTCCGAGCAGCCGCTGGCGAAGGCGTCGAGCGCCGCGATGCGTGCGGGGAGATCGACGCCGCGCTGCGCCAGCGCGCGCTGGTTGGCGGTCACGAAACGCGCGACGAGAAACACTTCCGGAGCCGTCGCGACGACGCGCAGCACGCAGCAGGCGGGACAGTCGCCGGCGCAGGCGACGGCCGGCGCCCCTTCGGTCTGAATGGCGAGATTGCCCTCGAAACTGTCGAAGGCCTGCAGGCAGAGCGCGCCGATGAATTCCGGCCGGGCGCGGCGCTCGCGGATCGTCGCGTCGAAGGCCTGCGCCATGGCGTTGAAGAAAGCGGAGGGGTTTTCGGGACTCGGATCGGTCATCGGCGCGCTCGATTGCGGGGCTCGGCTGCGTTATGTAACAAAGATACACGGCCATGGAATGGCGGGCAAGCCGTCGCTCGGCGCCGCCCGCGGCGATCTCAGAACTCGACCTCGAGCTCCTCGATCTCCTCCTTCTCGAGGAGGGCGGCGGCGATCCATTCCTGCATCGCCGGCCATTCGAAAATGCGGTCGCAATAGGCCTGGGAGACGTCGTCGATCGGCACGCCATAGGTGCGAAAGCGCGTGGCCACCGGCGCGTACATGGCGTCGGCCATGGAGAGCGGACCGAAGAGATAGGGCCCGCCGTAAATGTCGAGGCATTCGCGCCAGATCTGCGTCACGCGGTCGATGTCGCCCTGCGCCTTGGACCAGACCTTGAACTTGGGAAAATGCCCTTTTAGATTCATCGGCAGCGCCGAGCGCAGCGATGTGAAGCCGGAGTGAATCTCGCCGCAGATCGAGCGGCAATGGGCGCGGCGCAGTCGGTCGGCCGGCAGCAGTCCCGCCGCCGGCGCCAGCTCGTTCAGAAACTCTCCGATCGCCAGCGTGTCCCAAATTTTGGCGCCGTCATAGGTGAGGCAGGGCACGAGAATCGAGGGCGACAGCAGGAGAATTTCCGCGCGCGCCGCGACATCGTCGGGACTGACGACGACCTCCTCGAAAGCGACGCCGGAGAGCTTCGTCATCAGCCAGCCCCGCAAGGACCAGGACGAGTAATTCTTGCTGCTGATCGTAAGCGTCGTGGCCGGCATGTGAAAGGTTTCCTCCTTCCCATTTTCTGGACTACGCAGCAAGCGCTGTGCCATGCTAGAGCACGTCTATGGCACGGGGCTTGCTCGACGGGCCCTATCGGTAACGGAAGGTTTCGTTCGGCCGCATGATCTATGACGCATATCAGAGCTACGCCGATGTGAGCAATCGACTTCGGCTGGCGGCGGCGAGCGGCGAGCGATTGGCGCGCCTTTGGAAATCGACGCCCTATGCGTCGCCCTTTCGATGTTTCGAAGCCTATTGCGAATTGGTCGCTCTGCTCGGCTTCACGCATGAGCGGCCAGATTATGGCGTCACGCAGCTTGCGACCCATAATGGCGCCGTCGTCGACGTGACGGAGGAGTCTGTCTATTCGACGCCCTTCTGCCAGCTGCTGCGCTTCGTGCGCAAGGATGCGGAGAATCTGCCGCGCGTGCTGCTCGTCGCGCCCATGTCCGGGCATTTCGCCACTCTGTTGCGCGGCACGATCCGGACGCTGGCTCGAGATCACGACGTCTATGTCACCGACTGGATCAACACGCGCGACATACCGCTCGCGCAGGGCGTCTTCGGCATCGACGAGTTCGTCCAGCATCTCATCGATTTTCTGCGCTTCCTCGGGCCGCCCGCCCATGTCGTCGCCGTGTGCCAGCCGACTGTCGCGGCGCTCGCCGCCGTCTCGATCATGGCCGAGGACAATGACCCCGCTCAACCGGCGAGCCTGACGCTGATGGCCGGGCCGATCGACGTCGGCGTCTCGCCGACCAAGGTCAATGAATTCGCCGTCTCCAAACCGATCGAATGGTTCCGCAACAATGTCATCGGCACAGTGCCGCGGGCGCTGCCGGGGGCAGGGCGCCGCGTCTATCCCGGCTTTCTGCAGATCTCCGGCTTCATGAGCATGAACGCCGAGCGCCACGCCAACGCTTTCATCGATCTCTTCCGTCACAGGGTCGAGGGCGATCACGAAAAGGCCGACCGCATCCGCGCCTTCTATGAGGAATATTTCGCCATCATGGACCTCGATGCGGATTTCTATCTGCAGACCATCGAGACCGTCTTCCACCAGAACGCCCTTTCCGCAGGCAAATTGTTCTTCAAAGGGCGCAAGGTGACGCCGCGCGCGATCAAGAAGACATTTCTGCTCACGGTGGAGGGCGAGAAGGACGATATTTGCGCAGTGGGCCAGACGCTCGCCGCGCAAGATCTGTGCAGCGGCCTGCGCCCCTATATGAAGTCGCATCATTTGCAGGCCGGCGTCGGCCATTATGGCGTCTTCAACGGCAAGCGCTGGGACAATCAGATCTATCCCGTCCTGCGCGACCACATCCAATGCAGCCTGTGATCCGACCGGACGCGGCCGGGACTGTGACATTTTGTTGCAGGGCGTCACGGCGCGGCCGCAGGAGCGGCGCCGCCGGCGCGAAAATTTCATTAATACACTGATTAATAAAGAGAATGTCTGACCGGTGAGGCCGCGGAAGTTACTGAACCATTACCATCGTCTATCGATCGACGGGAATTTTTTCTTGAAGTTTTTGTGCGGCGCAATATACTCCCTCTCACTGAATTTCGGCGCGCTCCGTCGAGCATCGTTCCCGAGCCGCGCCGCCGGAATCGAACTATCGAGACGCCTTCCGACCCGTTCGTCCGTGGCTGAGAAGGCGAGACGAGGTCATTATGGAATCGATCAAGACTTGGTTTCAGGACTGGTCCGACGCCTGCGAATACGCCAAGGAATGCGCGCCCGACCTGTCGTTCCTCCCCGGCGAGCCCTTCACCGCGCTCTTCGGCGTCGCCGCCGTCTGCTTCCTCGTCTGGTGGTGGAACGAGCGCTCCCTGCGCGCCCATATGGCCGCCATCGCCGCCACTTATGCGCCGCAGCCTGCCGTCGAGGCGCATGAGGGGCTGAACGCAGTTCTCGACCGCGCGCGGGCCTTCTTCCCCACGGCTTTGAAGAAAGCGGCCTGATTTCGAGGCGGACCGGAACGACCGGACGGCAGGCGCCCAGCGCGCAGGCTGTCCGGTCGTCTCTCCGGACTGTCGACAGGAAGAGCGCCACGGTCTAGGCGTGGAGCAGGACTCCGCCGGGACCCGCCGCCGCGATGCGAATCGACTCACGCCACTACCGCACCATCTGGGAGAACGCCGACGGCAGCGTCGAGGCGATCGACCAGACCAAGCTCCCCCACAGATTCGAGACCAAGCGCCTCGCCTCGCTCGACGACGCCGTCGCCGCGATCGCGACAATGGTCGTGCGCGGCGCGCCGCTCATCGGCGTCACCGGGGCCTATGGGCTCGCGCTCGCCGCCGCCGCCGATCCGAGCGACGAGGCGATCGAGACCGCCCATGCGCGCCTCGCCGCGGCGCGGCCGACGGCGGTCAATCTGCGCTGGGCGCTCGACCGGCTGCGCGGGCGGCTTCTCGCCGCGCCTCCCGCCGAGCGGCGCGCGCTCGCCTTCGGCGAGGCCGGGGCGATCGCCGACGAGGACGCGCATTGTTGCGAGGCGATCGGCGATCATGGCGCGACGCTGATCGGCGCCGCCGCCGCCGAGCATCTCGGACGGCCGGTCAATATTCTCACCCATTGCAACGCCGGCTGGCTCGCCGCCGTCGATTGGGGCACCGCGCTGGCGCCGATCTACAAGGCGGTGCGCGACGGAATCGATCTGCATGTGTGGGTCGACGAGACGCGGCCGCGCAATCAAGGCGCGAGCCTCACCGCTTTCGAGCTCGCGGGCGAGGGAATTCCCCACACCGTCATCGCGGATAATACCGGCGGGCATCTCATGCAGCACGGCCGCGTCGATCTCTGCATCGTGGGCAGCGACCGCACGACGCGAACGGGCGACGTCTGCAACAAGATCGGCACTTACCTCAAGGCGCTCGCCGCCCATGACAATGGCGTGCCCTTCTATGTCGCTCTGCCGAGCTCGACGATCGATTGGGCGATGCGCGACGGCGTCGCCGAGATTCCCATCGAGCAGCGCGACGCGTCGGAGGTGACGCATATTTCCGGCCTTTCCGACGACGGCGCGGTGACGCGCGTGCAGGTCACGCCGAAAGGCTCGCCCGCCGCCAATTATGCTTTCGACGTGACGCCCGCGCGCCTCGTCGGCGCGCTGATAACCGAACGCGGCGTCTGCGCGGCGAGCGAGGCGGGACTGCGCGGTTTGTTCCCCGATTTGGCGTGATCGAGGGGCGCGACTCCTTCTCCCGTTTACGGGAGAAGGTGGCCCGGCGAAGCCGGGTCGGATGAGGGTCCGATGTGCGCCTGATATGAAATCGATTCGCGCTTTCGGAATCGAGTCGCAGCTTCGCGCGCCCTCATCCGACCTCGCTTCGCGAGGCCACCTTCTCCCGCAGGCGGGAGAAGGAGAGAACGGCGAGATTTCACTTCACCGGCTTCAAGCCGTAATTCTCGAAGCGCGCGATCTCTTTCTCTATCTCCTCTTCGCAGATCAACACCGGCTCGCCGGCTATAGTCGCGAGATAATAGAGCCGCGCCAGCGCCTCGAGCTCCACCGCGCGCCACATTGCGCGGTCGAGGCTCTCGCCGAGCGCGATCATGCCGTGATTGCCGAGCAGCACGCCATGCGCCCGGCCCAATCCCTCCACCGCGAGATCGGAAAGCGCCTGCGTGCCGAAAGGCGCGTAGTCCGTGCAACGAATCCGCGACGCGCGGAAAATCCCGATCATATAATGTACGGGCGGAATCTCGCGCCGCAGCGCGGCGAGCGTCGTCGCATAGGTGGAATGCGTATGCACGACCGCCTGCACATCCGCTCTCGCGCTCAATATGTCGCGATGCATGCGCCATTCGCTGGAGGGCGCGAGCGGTCCTTGCGCCGCGCCGTCGCTATCGAGCGGCATTCGCGCGATCATCTGCGGAGTCATGGCGGCGTAGGAGATTCCGCTCGGCGTGATCAGCATCGCTTCGCCGTCGCGCACGGAAATATTGCCGGCCGCGCCCTGATTGAGGCCGAGCGCATTCATGCTCCGCGCCGCTTCGACGATCGCCTCGCGTGTGTTCGCGCCTGTCATTCCGGGCTCCCCCGCCTCGTGCATGTTCCCGAAAAGTGCGAAGCGGTTTTCGGAAAAGAACATGCGAATCCAAATAGCTCTAGAGCGCATTCAAACATGTTTCGTCCGAAAGCGCTCTACGCCGCGCGCCCCTTGCCGAGCCGCGCGCGAGTCCCTACATCCGCAAGACTCTTTTTCCAGCCGAGGCTCGGATGACACAAGAACAAAATACGAAACCCGCGAGCTGGCACGCGACGACGATCGTGCTGGTGAAGAAGGGCGGCAAGACCGTCATCGCGGGCGACGGACAGGTGAGCCTCGGGCAGACCATCGTCAAGGCGAGCGCCAAAAAGGTGCGTCGGCTCGGCAAGGGCGATGTGATCGCCGGTTTCGCCGGCGCGACGGCGGACGCTTTCACCCTGTTCGAGCGGCTCGAGGGCAAGCTCGAGCAATATCCGGGACAATTGACGCGCGCCTGCGTGGAGCTCGCCAAGGATTGGCGCATGGACCGCTATTTGCGCCGGCTCGAGGCGATGATGCTGGTCGCCGATCGCGAGGTGGGGCTGACGCTCACCGGCGCCGGCGATGTGCTGGAGCCGGAGGCCTATGAGCATGGCGCCGTGGCGGCGATCGGCTCCGGCGGCAATTATGCGCTGGCGGCGGCGCGCGCGCTCTTGGACCAGCCGATGGAGGCGGAGGCGATCGCGCGGCGCTCCATGGAGATCGCCGCCGATATTTGCGTCTACACCAACCGCAGCATCGTGCTCGAATCGATCTGAGCGCGCCGAGACATTCCCGAGGAACCGATATGGCCGATTTTTCCCCGCGCGAGATCGTCTCCGAGCTCGACCGTTTCATCGTCGGACAGAAGGACGCCAAGCGCGCCGTCGCCATCGCTCTGCGTAACCGCTGGCGCAGGCTGCGCCTCGAAGGCGCGATGCGCGAAGAGGTGCTGCCCAAGAACATATTGATGATCGGCCCGACCGGCTGCGGCAAGACCGAGATCGCGCGCCGTCTCGCCAAGCTCGCCAATGCGCCCTTTCTCAAGGTCGAGGCGACGAAATTCACCGAGGTCGGCTATGTCGGCCGCGACGTCGAGCAGATCGTGCGCGATCTCGTCGAGGTGGCGATCCTGCTGGTCAAGGAGCGCCGCCGCAAGGATGTCGAGGCCAAGGCCCAGCTCGCGGCGGAGGAGCGCGTGCTCGATTCGCTGGTCGGCCCGGCGGCCTCGCCCGCGACGCGCGATTCCTTCCGCAAGAAGCTGCGCGCCGGCGAATTGGACGAGAAGGAGATCGAGGTCGAGATCGCCCAGTCCGGCCCTTCCGTGCCCATGTTCGAATTGCCGAACATGCCGGGCGCGAGCGTCTCCGCCTTCTCGATCGGCGACATATTCGGCAAGGCCTTTCAGGGCCGGCCCAAGCGGCGAAAAATGCTGGTGAGGGACGCGCGCGGTCCGCTGCTCGCCGAGGAGAGCGACAAGCTCATCGACCAGGAGGAGAGCATTCGCGAGGCGATCTTTGAGGTCGAGAACAATGGCATCGTCTTCATCGATGAGATGGACAAGATCTGCGCGCGCGAGGGCAGGGGCGGCGCCGATGTCTCGCGCGAGGGCGTGCAGCGCGACCTGCTGCCGCTCATCGAGGGCACCACGGTCGCGACCAAGCATGGGCCGGTGAAGACCGACCATGTGCTGTTCATCGCCTCTGGCGCCTTCCATGTGGCCAAGCCCTCGGATCTGCTGCCGGAGCTGCAGGGCCGCCTGCCGATCAGAGTCGAGCTCGCCTCGCTCGACGAGGAGGACTTTCGCCGCATCCTCACCGAGACCGAGGCCTGCCTCACCAAGCAATATGTGGCGCTGCTGGCGACAGAGGGGATCGCGCTCGAGATCGCGCCCTCGGCCGTCGACGCCATCGCCAGAGTCGCGGTGCAGGTGAACTCCTCGGTCGAGAACATAGGCGCGCGCCGCCTTCAGACGGTGATGGAGCGCGTGCTGGACGAGGTGAGCTTTTCCGCCTCCGACCGCGCCGGCGAGACAGTGACGATCGACGGCGATTATGTGGAGAAGCACATCGGCGATCTCGCCAAGAACCGGGATTTGAGCCGGTTCATTCTCTGACACGGAAACGTCGAAAGCGGGCTTGCGGCGCGCGCCCTGCTGAACTATACAGCCCACGCGCTGCGGCGGAGACGCCGCGCTTCGCCCTCACCCCAGAGAGGGCGGCGAAAAATGTGGGGCCATAGCTCAGTTGGGAGAGCGCTTCAATGGCATTGAAGAGGTCGTCGGTTCGATTCCGTCTGGCTCCACCAAAAACATTCCCGTGAGCCCGAGAGCCGCGAATTAGGCGCTCGATTTGCGAACGCGAGACGGCGAGGCGCGGCCCCTCCGTTCGAGCAACAAGCGCTCTCGAGTCTTTCTGTGTTTCAATGAAACACAGAAAGACTCGAGAGCGCTTGTCTTGACGCGTTTCCGACGCCGAACCGGCGTCCACTTCGGCTGGAAGCGCTAATAGACGAATTTCGACGTCTTGCCGCGGCCGCGCGGGACGGGGCCGCTCTGCGCGCCCGGCTTGCCTTCGACGCCCGGCACGCCCGCCGCCAGCGCGCTCGCGTCCAGCGCGAAGGCTTCGTTCTGATCGATGAAGCCGGAGCGGCCCTCGAAGGATTTCTGCGTCACCGTGCTCGGCGTCACATTCTGTCCATTGGCGGGACCGGATGTGCGGCCGCTCTCTATATTCTGCTCGGCGAGCGCCGCGCCGCCGAGGATCAGAACAAGGCTCGTCCACAAGAGCGCCGGCTTGCGCATGGCGTGTCTCCTCTCGCGAGAAATGGATCCGCCCCCGAGGTTCCCCCTTACATCGAACCGATTCGCGGCTCGGCAAGCGGAGGCGTTCGCGACTTCATTCGAGACGCAGGCGCAGCGCCATCAGAGCCGCGGCGCAGGCATTCGAGACATTGAGGCTCTTGATCGGCCCCGGCATGTCGAGCCGCGCGAGAATATCGCAACGCTCGCGCGTGAGGCGTCGCAGGCCTTTGCCCTCCGCGCCCAGCACCAGCGCCAGCGGCTTGCGCAGCGGGCTCGCCTCCAGCGGCCGCGGCCCCTCCGAATCGAGCCCGACGATCAGAAAATCGCGCGTCGCCAATTGCTCCAGCGCGCGGGCGAGATTGACGACGCAGACGATCGTCACATGCTCGAGCGCGCCCGACGCCGCCTTGGCGAGGACGCCGGTGAAATCCGGGCTGTGGCGCTCCGTCACGATCAGCGCGTCGACGGCGAAGGCCGCCGCGGTGCGCAGAATCGCGCCGACATTATGCGGATCGGTCACTTGATCGAGGACGAGAACGACGCCGCTTCTCGGCTCTATGTCGGCGATGTCGGCCTCGGGCAGGGGGCGCGCCTCCAGCATCAGCCCTTGATGCACGCTCTCCTCGCCGAGCCGCTGCGACAGCGCGCGCGCCTCGACGATTCGGGGCGCGAGGCCGGCGGCGGCGGCGAGCGGGGCGATGCGCTCAGCGGCGGTCTCCGTCGCATAGAGCGTCAGCAATTTGCGCCGCCCGGCGGAGAGCGCCTCGCGCACCGCATGGGCGCCATAGAGCACGACGACATCCGCCGCTGGACGGCGAAAGGGCGTCTCCTCGCTCTGGCGCGGAGGAGGGCGGCGGCCGCGATCTTTCCCGTAGCCGCGCGGGCGGTCGCGGTCCTTGCCGGCGGGCGGGCGCCTCATCGCAGGACCGCCGTCTTCACCCACCAGCCCTCATGCTGACGGCGGATGACCGCCGCCGCGCGGGCCGCCGCCTGGCGGGTCGAGAACAGAGCGAAGCAGGTGGCGCCGGAGCCGGACATTCGCGCCAGCCGGCAGCCCTTGGCGGCGGACAGCACGGCGAGCGCGTCGACGACGACCGGCGCCTCGACGCAGGCGGCGTCCTCCATATCGTTGCGGCCTTTGCGCAGGGCCACCGCAATTCCCTCCGCGCCGAGCGCCGGCGTGATTTCCGGATGCGGCGCGGCGCCCGTCCGCTCGCCCGGCGCGAGGCCGAGGCGGGCGAAGACGCCGCGCGTCTCCACCGGCGCGCCGGGATTGAGCAGAACGGCGGCGAGCGGCGGCAGGCCGAGCGGCGCGCCGATCGTCTCGCCGCGGCCGAGCATGAAGCGCGCGCGCGGCGCGAGGCAGACCGGCACGTCGGAGCCGGTGGCGCGGGCGGCCTCGAGCAGGCGCGGGTCGTCGGCGGGAAGATCATTGGCGCGGGCGAGAAGGCGCAGCGCCGCCGCTGCGTCCGAGGAGCCGCCGCCGATGCCGGCCGCGACCGGCAGATATTTGGTGAGATGGAACGCCCCCATCCGCAGGCCGGGGACGCGCTCGGCGAGGTGGCGAGCGGCGCGCAGCACCAGATTATCGGCGCCGGCGCCGGCTGCGGCGGCGGTGGGGCCGTCGACGGCGAGCGACAGCGCCGCGCCCGGCTCGAGGCGCAGAATATCGCCGGCGCCGGAAAAGGCGACGAGGCTCTCGAGCTCGTGATAGCCGTCGTCGCGGCGGCCGAGAATGTGGAGGGTCAGATTGATCTTGGCGGGGGCGCGCGTCGCGAGCATGAATTCCCGTGTCTCGGGGGCTGGAACGCTCCGGGCGCGCCGGAGGCCGGCGACAGATGCGCCGGAGGCGGCGCGCCTGTCAAGGATGGGGCTGGCTGCGTCCAGGGCGATCGGGTGAAGAAATAGGTGACAAGACGCGTCTGAGCTGAATCTCTCGGCATCCTCTGATTCGATCTTTGGGGGATTGCGATGGACGCGAGCGGACGCGACTTCGAGGCTCTGGCCGAGACGACGGC